>NZ_KB906978.1 GCF_000381745.1 Psychromonas ossibalaenae ATCC BAA-1528
CAAGGCGGCTACCCAGACTGGTGAAACAGTGCCTGGTAATGATAAGGAGGTATTTGAAAAATGCAGTTGAATCGAATTTTTTGAAATCGGAACAGGTGCTGAAGCGGATTGAACTTTAACAAAAGACAGCGCTTCTGAAAGCGTGGTTATTTTGATCCGCCAGTTATAAAAAGACTTGCTGTTAAGGCTGTTATCACGACAAAATTGAGCAACGGTTAAGCCGCTTTCTTGCTGCTCTGTAATTAATTTTGTCCATTTATCTTTAGCTGTCAGTTTCATTCCAATCTCCTCAATATGTTTTAGAGGACTGTAATCAAGTTGGATATGAAATTGAACGTGTGGTTGGCCGGACGTTTACCTAATTTCAAGTTTTGCTTCCTGTGGTGTTTCGTAAGCCTTTAAATATACCGCTTCATATTTCCAGCTCCACCAAAATCGTTCGATCATCACATTGTCTACCCAGCAGTCTTTTTCGTCCATACGAATCCGGATAGCGTGCGCTTTTAATTTGGCGGTGAATTCATTGCTAATAAATTGACTACCTTAATCTGAGTTGAATATTTCAGGCTTACCATAGCGCTGTGCTGCTTCATCTAACACACTTAAACAAAACTGACTATCCATCGTATTAGACAGTTTTGAAGGCAGTATTTTACGGCTGTACCAGTCAATTAAATTGCATCTCCACTAACTCTGATAAAATTTTATCTTCCTTAGCAGCGATGCTAATTATTAAAACAGATTAATCACTTAAGATCGTGTCCTATTTTTGGGGACCATTTCTTTCTTTGGTTTCTTTATAAATGAGTCAATCTGGCCGAAAAGTGTGATCAATAATAGTTCATTATTTTTCCCTTTAGCATTGTCTGTTCAACAATATATTAAAATGATACCGTTCTTTAACCATTTGATTTTAATGGTCTTGTTATTATTTAATGACAATGAAATAAGGTTGAAATATACCTTTTTCAATATTTTACCTCACTTTGTAAAATCGCGTATGGCGCAGTAATTGTATATCTTTATAAGGAGTAAGCATGAAAGGTCACTTTAAATTAAGTGCTTTGACTATCGTATTATTTAGTACAAGTAGTTTTGCAACAGTAGAATTGCCACTCAGTCAGGCTATGGCTGATAAGGATACTGAAATTGCAAAACAGAATGATTATTTTCAAGTTTCTCGTAATTCAGTAGAAACTCGGGACAACAGGATTGTTGAACAGATCACGAGCGGTGATGATTCTAACCCTGAAAACGTTAAACGTGTTGAAAGCATTATTTCCACGCAAGACTGGGAGTTTCTATTTCCAGAAAGAAATGCAGCTTATAGCTATGAAAACTTTTTAAAAGCGGTCGGAAAGTACCCTGCATTTTGTGATACCTATACTGGTGGCCAGAATAGTGAAAGCATCTGTCGAGAGTCGTTAGCCACGGTATTTGCTCACTTTACTCAGGAAACAGGGGGAAATAATATTCACTCTGAAAACCCTAGATGGCGTCAAGGTTTATACCATCTACGTGAAATGACCTACACCGAAGAAACTCGAAATGCTTATACACAATGCACAGGATGGGCGGGTGAAGCTTATCCATGCGGCAAGTTTGCCGATGGTACAAATAAGAGCTATTTCGGGCGTGGAGCCAAACAGTTAAGCTACAACTATAACTACGGCCCTTTCTCACAGTCTATCTACGGTGATGTGGAAACATTGCTGAATAGCCCAGAGTTAGTTGCAGATACTTGGTTAAACTTAGCAAGCTCTATTTTCTTCTTTATTTACCCTCAGCCGCCTAAACCGAGTATGCTGCATGTAATAGATGGGACATGGCAGCCTAATGAAAACGATAATCAAAATAATCTGACTCGTAGTTTTGGTGCAACGACTCAAATCATCAACGGTGGTATTGAGTGTGGTCAAGGGGCTGAAAAGCCACAGTCTGTGAACCGAATAGGCTACTTTAAAGAGTATGCAAACTATCTTGATGTAGATAGTGCTTCACTAGAGCCGCTTGGCTGTAAAGATATGAAAGCATTTGATAAAGATGGTGCCGGTGCCATTAATCTATTTTGGGAGCAAAGCTGGGTAGGTAAAAATCAATGTCACTTAGTCAGTTATCAACTGGGTCACTCCGCATTTGTTGAAGGTGACTACGTTAAATGTGTGGAAAAACACTTTGATGTAAAAGTGATTGATGATGGCGGCAATCCACCACCAGTGATCCCGTTGCAAGCAAACGCAGGTGTTGATCAACAAGTCAATGCAACGGAAGGTACTGAAGTAACTCTTTCGGCGGAGCTGTCGAAAGGGGATATTGCTTCTTATGAATGGAAACAGTTCTCTGGTCAGATGCAGCTAAAAATCGTTAACCAGCATAGTAAATATGCGACGGTTACTATTCCACCTATTGAAACGAATACACAATTTTCATTTGAATTGACAGTTGCCGACTCTGATGGCAAAACAGATAAAGATCAAGTATTGATTTCTGCTATGGTTGATGATGCACCTGCAGCTCCAGTGGTATTGATGAATGCTCCAACCCATATTCAATCTGGTCAACAAGGTGTGAAAATTCAAGCCATCGTTGAAGATAGTGATCTAAGTACCGTCGAATATGATTGGAGTGTATCAGATGATATTCCATTTAATGTGACCAGTGGTGGTGCAATTATTGAGTTCACAGCCCCTGTTGTCGACCGTGAAGATATGGTGAATGTATTCCTAACAGTGGAAAATAAACACGGTCTGAAGACAGAAAGTGCGAGTTCAATAAAGGTACTTGCTGATGATGGTGAGCAGTGTGTAAATGAATGGTCTGGCGAGCAAGTTTACACCGCGGGTGATCAGGCGACTTACCAAAATGGCCTGTGGAGTGCGAAGTGGTGGACACAAAATGATGCCCCAGGTGCTGAGCAGTGGGGCCCATGGGAGAAGATTGGTAATGCTGAATGTGATGGTGAGCAGCCACCAATCGTAGCACCAACGATCTCTGTTTCTGGGATTGAAAAATCTTATGCATTAGAAGCAGGAGCAGTATCTATTCCGTTTAACGTCACAACAACGGGTGAAGTGACGCTGTTTGCGGAGCTTAAGCTGAGTGGTGAAGTATTGGCATCTAAAGAGAACCTAGTTAATGGTTCTGCGGCTATTGAATTGGCAGCTTCTAACCTCAATGCTGAAACATACATTATCGAAGTGTTTGGTAAGTTTGATGATGGTTCAGAACAGCAGTTTACCGAGAGGCAGGTGTTTAATGTTAAGTTGACTGAAGACGACAGTGGAACACCACCAGGCGGAGAATATCCACTTTATCAAGACAACTACCCGTATCAAACCGGTGATCGTGTAATTGGTGTTGATGGTGCCGCGTATGAATGTTTACAGGTTGGTTGGTGTGGTCAACCACACAATGCGCCAGGTACAGATTCAGTTCATTGGTGGAGTGCCGCCTGGGAAAGGTTATAATAATAACTTGGTTAAATCGGCTGGCTTAGCTTCTGCCGATATTATTCTCAGCCTGTGATACTTCAAGACACAAAATCAACAAGCCAAACTGCGTTTATCGTCTAAGCATAAAACATTAACATAGTCACTCTACATTAATGTTTTATAACAACGAAGATGAGTGCAGCTTGCCTTGCTCTGGCATCCGGGATAATGCTTGAAAGTATCTTGAGGCAACATAACTATAAGAGAGAGTCATTAGTCAACTACCTCCGGCAAAGCCGGAGGCTTGATTTTTATGAGCAGCTCAAAGCGGATTAATTTGCATATCACCTAGAGGTGCTGTGGCATTACCGCAAATTTAGCTGATTTATTCTGAAATCCTCTTATTCCTGGTGCCTGATATAATTTCTGATTACTTCTTCATCCCGGACCACGATTGAAACGTGATAATCTCTTACCCAGAAACCCTGCCCTGTGAAATTCTTTTTCATTGCGGGCTATTTATATGGCTCTTTTACCTTTTCTGAACCCAATAACTTAAGCTAGATAGTCCTCCAGCAGAGCAGGAGGCTTACTTATTTTTAATTACTCTTGGTCGAGCAAAGAAGATACCTACCGTTGTCACGGTTAAACCTATGCGAGTCCCTCCAGCAGCTCTGGGGGGATCACTTTTAATTAAGCTTACCCGCATCCAGGCCTGACTCCATTATTGCGTTTCTTATCCCCCTTAAATAAGCGTAATTAAGGGGGATTAATTTCCTTTAATTACGTTTTTTTATTAATTTTATCGCCACATACATTACGTGATGTATGTGATTTTAATCAATAAAAAAGAGAATATATATGCTAAATAAGAAACATAAACTAGCGATAGTATCTGCTTTCGTTATGTCTACACTAGGGACTGCTCAGTTTGCAATGGCGGAGTCTATTACAGGCAATTCCCAGTCCAATACAGGCAACTCTCTATTTAAAATAAACTCTACTAACTATGCAAAATACTCAAATAGTTATAAGAAAAATGAAGACCTTCCTAAGGTCAGTGCATACCTGTCTAACTGGACACAATACACGCAAGGTTTTGAACCTAACTTAGAAGAGTTAGCAAAAAATGATGTTGTATTACTTTCATTTTTTGGTTTATGTGGTACTGAACTCGGCGACCCAACCGTACCGAGCGGTATCCAAGGTATAAAAATGGCATGTAATAAATTTGGATTGAAGAAGTATGAATTAACTTCAACAGATTTTTATGCAGATCTTCATAAACCATTTCTTGATCAGACTTATAATGAAGCTGATTGGTTAGACCCAAACCCTAACGGTATGCTCGGCGTGATGAAGTCATTGCACGAAGAAAAAGGCACTCGTATTGGTATTAGTATTTTTGGATGGTCTTTATCTAATGTCGCATCTCAGGCAGTTCAACCTAAAAATCGTCAAATTTTCCTAGATAGTTTAATTGGATTTGTTAAAGCCTATCCGTTTATTGGCCAGCTTGACATTGACTGGGAATATCCAGGTATTAAAGGCGCGGAGTTAAATGTATTTGATCCGATCAACGACGCGCGCAACTATGCAGAGTTCGTTGCAGAATTACGTCAAGCACTAAATAAGATCGACCGTTCTGATGTAAAAATTGCTATCGCATCTGGTGCACCACACGATAAAATTGACGCGGCTAAACTTGATAATTTAGTCGATGCAGGTGTAGATACGATTCACCTAATGACCTACGATTTCTTTGGCCAATGGGATGCTACACTGAACCATCATACTAACCTATATTCATCAGCAGAGGGTAAGTGGTCAGCGGATCATGCTATCCAATATATGATTCATGATTTAGGAATACCATCACAAAACATTCAACTTGGTTACGCTAACTATACACGTAATGCCATTGCGACTGGTGAGGTTCAACCTAGCCCATTATTAGGTTCATTTACACCAAACCCTCGTACAGCAGGTACATTTGAATCTGCATCGTCTCAAATTAATGACGTAGTAGCTAACTATTTAGATGTTGATGAAAATACAAAATTAGCGGGTAAAAACGGCTACAAGCTTTATACAGATAAACTCGCTAATGCAGACTTTTTGTATAATGACAGCAATAACTTATTCCTATCACTTGATACACCTCGAACGGTATATACAAAAGCACAATATGTACTTAAGCATAACTTAGGTGGTATTTTTAACTGGATGGGTGACCCGGATGAAGGCCTGATGCTAAATGCTGCACGTGAAGGCCTTGGTTATGAAGTTGATAAGCAAGCTTTTGATATGACAAATATTATTGCTAGTTGTGGTGTTAATATCACTGAAGCTGAATGTTCAGAGTTAACTTTCGATGACCAGCGTCCAATGATTATCATCTCTGATCAACAAGGCGTTTTTGTGCTTGAAGGTAATTATGACCTAGCAGCTAAAGTTTCAGGTATCGAACCAGCTGATATAAAATCGACAACATGGACTGTAGTTAGTGCTGATGGCATAGACAAGAACGTTGTAGCGATTAAAGATGGTAATAATTTAGATACAACCTTTAGTATTGATGTTGCTGAAGAACCGGCTGCACATTTGAACATTACCTTCAAGTTGACTGTAGAATTAAATGAAGGTGACAACGTATCAGATACCTTAGATTATACGCTGAAAGTCAATGAATCTGTTCCTGAAATTTCAGATATTACTTACAGCGAGAAGTATTACTTTGCTGATTTAGATAAAGAATTTAGCTTTACTGCAAACGCAGCAGATAAAGCGGATGAAAACCTTGAGTACCAGTGGACAACTTCATCTGAGTATGCAGAAATAATCGACGGCACTGACCTACAAAGCCAATTAGTGATAGATACTTCATCTTTAGTCAATAAACCAGAATATCATGTTACGGCAGATGTTACGGTTACCAACAAGTTTGGTAATACAGACACCATGAGCGCTACAACAACGGTTATTGGTGATGCTGATCTTAATAAGGCCCCGGTTTCATCTTTTCAAGTATTAACTGATACTCCTGAAGCCGGTGCAACGGTTGAAATGAGGTCTACATCTACAGATGAATTGGTTGATGAGTTAATCCACGAGTGGCAGGTAACATTTGAAGGTGAAGAAGTACTTGTTAGTGATACTAGAGTCGTTATGGCAACATTCGATGCTGATGAAGCTGGTGAGTATCAAGCAACGCTAAAAGTGACTGACGTATTTGGTGTTGAAAATACAATATCACAAACGATCACGGTAACAGAAGTTGAAACAACTTGGGATGCTGAGACTGTATATAACGCTAATGATACAGTTGTATACAAAAGTGTTCCTTATAAAGCGAAGTACTGGACAAAAGGTGACGTACCTGGCGAAGCTGATGTATGGGAAAGCTTAGAGGAAGATGATGGTGAAGCTAAAGAATGGAGCGCAACAAAAACCTACAACACAGGAGATTCAGTGACCTACGTTACAGAAGATTCTCGACAAACTCAAAGCACTAAATTCGCTGTTGGTGATACTTTCACTGCGAAGTACTGGACAAAGGGCGACGTACCTGGCAAAGCTGATGTATGGGAAGCTTTTGATGATGGATCAACTAAAGAATGGAGTGCATCTAAAGTCTATAACAGTGGTGATCAAGCGCTTTATAACGGTGTAACTTACACAGCTAAATGGTGGATTCAAGGTGAAAGACCAGATCAATCAGCTGCATGGGAAGAAGCAAAATAACATAGTGTAATACTGTGTTTATCAAACCGAGTATTTAATACTCGGTTTTTTTATAAATATTTCTGGGCGTGTATTGTCCATATCTCTAATCTAAAGGTATTATTTGTGTGTAAGAAAATACTATTATTAACGACTGTGTGTTTGGCAGTAGTTGGATGTAATGATAACAATGAAGAAAAACCGCTTGAGCCGGCACCATCTATAGTCGAAATTAAGATTGAATGTGAAAACGACTTAATAATCAAAGGACTGTCTACGGTTTGTGAAAGCAATGCGGTTTATATTGATGGTTCGAGTGTCAATGTAACAAATGATACTGAATGGTCATCAGAAAAAGACAGTATTATTGATATTTCTTCGCTGTCAGATAAAAATCAAATCAAACTTGCAGGTTTATCTAATGGGTCTGATGCTTTGAACGCTAAATACGGCAGTTTAACTACATCTAAATCTCTATCAGTTGAACCGGCGACACTGTACTCCCTATATATTGAAGCAGAAGGGGGCTATATTGAGCCAGTACAACTTAAAGCGTATGAATCATTTAAGCTGAAAGCTATGGTAGACACGTCTATTGGAGAGTATAACGTTTCTCATTTGGCGGCTTGGGACTATAATGAGGCCGAACCTAAATTCGGCGAAGGTTCTACTAAAATAAACGAAGGTATTGTAACGGCGAGAGCACTTCCTTTGAATAGCTCGGTTAGTACTACTGTCACTGCTTCATTGGAATATGAAGAAGAGATCTTTGAAAGTGATTTTTATTTCGATGTTTTAGGTTGGATTGAAATGTGTAATCACGCTGTTAACGATACTGTAAAAGGAAGTAACCAGGGGGAGTGTTTAAAAGTAGCTAGCTCACCTTCTAATACAGATCAACTACTTACCTCACCACCCAGTATTGCTGTAATGGATGCTTTAGGGTATATCGAGGCGCCCTTAAGTGCAGGAAGAAAAACATATCGTGCGACACTAACTGAAGAAAATATTATCTACGCTGCAGTTCAGCAGAAAGAAAATGGCGGCATTGAACACGATTGGCTTCAGTATCAGGGCTGGTGCCAAGAATTAGCGGATGCTAAGTTTGCTGGAGTCTCTAGCTGGACGACGATTACTGATTGGCAGTCTCATTCCATTATCGCATCTCAGTTTGCCTGGCCAGTCTTGTCTGATTATTGGAGTGAAAGCATGCCTGCCGGTATCGGTGGATCTGTTTATAATATTATGGATTTTCAGTCCGGCAATATAGAGCAAGAATATTATGATAAAGCACTGCTGGCTTCATGTACCGCTAGTGTAAGTGAACTTGAAAAAGTTGGTTTAGAGTACCTTCCATATCCCAAAAAAATCTAACTATTCAGCCTCATCGATAGCAAGAAGGTGAGGTATTGACCGCATTTCTAGTGCCTGGCCTGCAGAAACGTCCAGTTTTCTGCAGGCCGACAGATAACTGCAGAGCAAACAAACATTTGTGCCCTGCATACTTGCGAAAGCAATCTGAAATTTTCTGTTGACCTTTGCTCATCCAGATATAGTTGTCGCCTTAGTCATTGGTAAACAGCACAGCAATATCTGTCATAAAGCGCAATACATCATTTGGCTAGTCTCGTCATTGTTCCAATAACGCCTAAATTTCGTGCAGTTCAACCGTCCATGTAGACCTTGTACAGGATGATTATACCAAGAGAATTTAATTTATGATCTTTGCGGTATTCTTTCTTAATTATTAAATAACAGCTTACCATATGAAAAATATTACCGAATAATCCCCCTCGCAAAATACAAGAAATTGAAAATCCACATTGAAAGCATGCTTGCCCACGCATGCTCAATTTATAATGCTCCTGCCGTGTGGATGCTAACCTCGTTTTGATTTTGTAATTGCAATAGCGGGTTACTGAAGTTAATTCCTTGCTTTCATCCGTTTTTCTCCGCCTGAATAATTCAGTCTGTTAATCCTTATCTAAGCAGAGATAAAGAAAACTATATTTCAGAATAATGGCAAGACCCACCTCCTTAATTTTATTAAATAAGATTAAATAAGGAGGCTTAATTTCCTTTAATCGCTTGTTTTCATTATCTTTGCCTTTGTAATTACATAAATACATTTGTAATTACATGTATGTATATATGCATAAATATAATTTTAATCAAACAGCCAAAATAAAAACTTTTCGTTGTTTAACCAAGGATCTAATAAACTATGAAGTTTAAACTTAGTTTAGCCAAAAAAGCAGTGTCAACCGCTTTGCTTTCTTCAGCCGTCGCAATGTCAGTCAGCAGTGGCGCATTGGCAGACGACAGTTCAGTGACCCCTTTTGTGCCTGGACAAACCAAAATTGAAAACGGTGATATGACCTCTTATGCGGGTGAGTGCTATATTGCTCAAAATAACCCCGGTGTATGGGAAACCCCAAGTCCACAAGCCACTTGGTTCTGGGCTGAAACAGATTGCCCTGATGATACTGACCCTGAAGAACCAGACCCTGATCCTGATCCTGAAGAACCTGGTGATGTTATTCCCTTTATACCAGGACAAACCAAAGTAGAAAATGGTGAAATGGTTTCTTATAAAGGCGAATGCTTCATAGCTAAAAACAGCCCGGGTGCATGGGAAACCCCAAGTGCAAACTCCTGGTTCTGGGATGCATCAGAGTGCCCTTCTAATCCACCGGTTGATGACCCAGATGGTCCAAGCACTGGACTACCACCACAAATTGATCCGCCACCGGTTGATGATCCAAGCACTGGACCACAACCACAAATTGATCCGCTTCCGCCAGTGGTAGTAGACCCAGGAAAACCTGGAACACCAATAACAGATCCTGATGATCCTGACTATCCTGGAAGACCAAATAATCCAGGTGAACCAGATGTACCACTGGAACCAGGAACCCCGCCAACAGACCCAGAAGTACCGAGGGACTTATGTGATGAGTTCAACGTTTACCCTGACTGGACTAACGAGACACATGCAGGTACCGGCGATATCATGGTTCATGATAACATAGCGCATTCTGCAAAGTACTGGACGACTTCAGTTCCAGGTAGTGATGATAGTTGGCAGCATCACCTAAACTGTGATGGTACAGACCCAGGTACAGCTCCGCTTCTTTCGTTACCAAACCCTATGGATCCCGTGGATTTGCAGGTCAACGGTTGGCCGAGTGATTTTGTTGCAGCCGGCCCGTCTTCAGACGCGCCTGATATGGCTACATTAGAGGCTCTCAATAGTGAAGAGCTGTCTGATGACAGAAAATTAACCACTGCTTTTGTCGAATTGATTGAGACAGCAGAAAATGCCGGCTCTTCATCGGTAATTATCAGCAGCAATGTACTTGATAATATAACCGAAGATAAAGGCGCCTCTTTGGGCACCATTGCTGTTATAAAAGCCTTAACTGAAGCTGTAGACTTCACAGGCAGCCGCATCGACATCGACGATATCAATGCACTAAGCGACGATGCGCAAGGCTGGGTTCAAGCTCATAACTTAGTAATGTCTACGCTTGCTCCTAAAGCGACTTTCGGGTGGTCTTTAAGCATTGGTAATTTTGCTTACGGAACTCACTCAGGCAAAAGGTCTGTATGGGAGGCTGCATCTAAAGCAACGGCAGACCTGCTTGGCAGTTTCGATCTTTATGAAGGTAAAACAAAAGCTGACTTTATTGCATTCTCTAAGTCAAGTGATTCTGCCGCCTTATCAAGCGGCCAGTGGCACAACGCTTTGGAATATGTAAAACAAGTTACAGACTATGTTGAGGCACCTGCAATGTTGTCTTCAGTGCCAACGGAACAAGCTGCCGCTTACTTTATGGGCAATACTGCTGGTGAGAGTAATATACGTAAAGCGGCTCACAGCAATATATTCGCGATTTTGTTCGACACTGATACTGTAGACTTAACAGATAAAATTAAACGCTATCAAAGCGCTAAAGTACCGCTGTATTATGTCGGAGAGAATGTACACGATGGTCCATTAACTGTTATTGAATCACTGAACCGTGAATTAGCTGATGCAGAAGAAATCATGAATAACGATGCTTTCCTTTTCGAAACGCCGACATCAGGGTGGATTCCATCAACAGTCTATAAATGGGCAGATTTTTTAACCGGCTTAAACTCTATGCACAACATTGGTGTAGCTGGAGATACATTCTGGTTAATAGATGAAAGTGCTGACGATCAAACAAATGCTAAATACGCAAAAGTGGCTATTGCTGCATTTTTAGCACAAAGCATGCAGGAAACTATTCGTTACAATGCCTGTGACGAGAATAACTGGGCTGAAGTAAAATACGGCGCACCAACAGACTACCCGATGACAGCAAGTTGCGGGCAGTTAGATCAGAAATATGCTGATTACGGATTTAATCCAGAAACAGGTAGAGACCACCCTTACTCCTGCCCTCGCGACGAGAAGATGGAAGTAAGTGCATTGACTCATGCTCAATGGTACGGCGCACCGGCTCCAATTTTTGCAGCCCCGGATGCAGTACTTGATGAGCAGGGCCTGCTTGTTAACGGTCACGTTGGGCGCTGGACGAACAATGGTCACTGTAATGACGTGCCAACTGCAGTAGATACTTCTAAGCAGGTCTACGAACGTAATGAATGTCAAGTATATGAAGGTCAAAAGGCCGGCAGCTTTATCTGGGACGGCAGTAGTCAAGATAGCGTTCAAGGCTGTGGCTGGTGGGGCCGTGGTGTTATTCAAACCACAGGTCGTCAAAACTTCGGTACGCTTAACCACTTCATGGGACGCTCACACGTTGACCCTGATACTATAGGAAAAACGATTGACGGAATTACCGTTGGCGCTCCACCTGAGAGCCCGTTATATGCTCAGTTAGATTTCTGTTCAAACCCGGGGCTAATTTGCAGCTCTGAAGAAAATAGAGAAATAAAGTGGATTGCAGGCTTGTTCTTCTGGGTAAATTCAGTGCAGGCTTACGATAATGAAAGCGGCCAACACCCAGGCTGGGATTACTACGAAGAACTTAAAAAGTATGTAGACGGCGGCATGAAAGGTAGTCAATTTATTGATGACGTATCTGGTATCGTTAACCGCGGCTGTCCAGATTTGACTTGTGATACAGGTGACGTTCATAACGTTAAAGAGCGTCGTGATAACTTCATGAAAGTCTTGAGAAATTTAGGCCTTAATCCGCAGTAAAGGGTAATAGGAATAATATTTTCACTTGAAAATGCCAGTCAGTTTATACTGACTGGCATTTTTTTATAAAATATTAGTTATAACAAATAATTATCTGTAAATATCAATTTAGTCATTTTTCAGCTGCTTCTGAATTAGGCAGTCATTCTAAAATTACCGCTTTCTAACAAATACACAGGCAGCTGCTTTATCACTTGCCCCCCTTGATAAAAACGCTAAGACAGCGGTTGGTTAGCCCAGTTCAGATACCCCAACGCCCGTATCTTTTTCTTAAATAAGCTTAAATAAGGAGACTTAATTTCCATTAATCGCTTGTTTTCATTACCTTTGCTTTTGTAATTACATACATGCATAAATATAATTTTAATTAAACAGCCAAAATAAACACTTTTCGTTGTTTAACGCAAGGATCTAATAAACTATGACGTTTACCCAAAAAGTAGTGTCAATCGCTTTGCTTTCTTCAGCCGTCACTATATCAGTCAGCAGCTGCGCATCTGCAGACGACAATTCAGTGACACCTTTTGTGCCTGGACAAACCAAAATTGAAAATGGTGATATGACCTCTTATGCGGGGGTGTGCTATATTGCTCAAAATAACCCCGGCGTATGGGAAACCCCAAGTCCCCAGTCTACCTGGTTCTGGACTGAAACAGAATGCCCAGACGCCCTCCCCGCTCCTGAACCTGGTGATGTTATTCCCTTTATACCAGGGCAAACCAAAGTAGAAAATGGTGAAATGGTTTCTTATCAAGACGAATGCTTCATAGCCAAAAACAGTCCGGGAATATGGGAAATCCCAAATGCAAACTCCTGGTTCTGGGATGAGGCAGAGTGCCCTTCTGAACCACCTGTTGATCCTAAGCCTATCCATAGTAAAACATATACCCCTCTTTATCGTTCTTATATCGACGGTTTATCTATTGATGGTGCTTACCTGCTCAATGATTGGAGTCAAACTGGTTATCAGAATGGGGGCAATATTCCAAAAGAAATCGACCTTCCCGTTTTTAATGTCAATGATTTTGGGGCAAACCCAAACGATGGTAATGATGACCTACCTGCTATACAAGCAGCAATAAATAAAGCTCAAGATAATGGTGGTGGTATTGTCCAGTTTAAGGAAGGTCAATATGATTTAAATATTCATGATGACGGAAGTGATTTTTCCCTTCGACATGCGATAGAAGTTAGTCATAGTAATATAGTACTTCAAGGAGTAGGAAGTGGATCTAATGGAACAACAATAAAGCAATGGAAGAAAGCGAATAAAAGCAGCGAGCTGCACGATAGCGTACGCAGCCCTCATACTGTCAATTTTCGTGGGGAATACTCAACATCTAGAGTTAATTGGTTAACATCAGATATAGAAGCAGGAGACACTTATATCCCATTGAGTTTTCTCAGCGAACCTGTGGTGGGGGATAGTATAGTAATATTAATGCATGCTTGGGAAGTACCTAGAGTACCTAGTGATAATGATTTCGATCTTGAGAGAGAAGCTTTATACCCGCTTTATAGTGATGGACTGGATGAGCTAAATAGACCCGGTCCAGCTTATCAGCCAATTAAGATTAATCGCAAAATCGCAGCTGTTCATGATGACGCTATTGAAATAGATATCCCGGTCCCTAGAGCATTTACCGTTAAAAATAGAGCCGCGGTATACATTGATAACTATACAACTAAAGAGTGTGGTATTCGCGATGTTCGCATAGAGAGTATACATGACGGATCATATACCGAGGGTGGGTATGACACTGGTGGAGTGCAGTTCTCTGCAGTTGAAGATTGTTGGGCAGAAAACATTACCATAGAAAATACAGTATTAGACATAAGTGTTAACCGCTCTCGAAATGTAACAATAAGAGATATTGATGTCTATGGTACAATTGGACACCATAGCATGGGGCTATATAACTCTTTTAATTCATTAATTGAAGATGTCAACAATTATGCAGGACGTAATCATTTACTTTCATTCAACACTTATTCTTCTGGCAATGTAGTTCGCAACATCTCAAACCTTTCTGATTACAATAGAGTAATTGGTGCTGGCATTGACTTTCACAGTGGATTCTCAACTTTTAATTTAGTAGAAAATATATCAAATACAAAAATAGCCAGTTCAGGAGGAAAAAGTGGTAACGCATCTTCAGGTCAATATAATGTATTATGGAATGTTTCAAAAGGAAATGACCAAGGTGAAGGTAATGGGTTATATCATTATTGCTGGTATACAAGTAGTGCCTATAATGGTCCCTTTGAAAAGCATACCGATTGTTATCGACGCCATCCCAAAATGTTATATGTTGGTATAACAAGCTACGATAAAAATGAGCAGGTTACAATCAATAACTCACCAGAAGATATCATTGATGAATGGCGATATATTGAAGGTATAAATAACGATAATGTATACCCTCGTTCATTATATGAAGCTCAAAAAAATAAAGACTATAGCTCTTATCCTGTTATTAATGGTGCTAACGCCATCACAATCAGCGTTGGAGCAGAATTTGACCCTCTATATAATGTAACAGTAAGTAGTGAACGTTATGGTGATATTACGGATAAGCTCGTTGTGTCAGGAGAGGTCGATACTCAAAAGCCGAATACTACTGAGATTGAATATCAAGTCATAGATAACTTAGGATTAACGACTACATTAAAACGCCGTATCATTGTGAATTGACATAAACTATTTGCGAGCGCCGGCACCAATACCTCTTTTATTTTTTCGTTTATTACAAGCATAGACAGGTCCCTTCCAGTCTATGCCTCCAGACGGCCTTGTTTGTAAGTAATGATTACAATCTGGGTACGGCAAGATCATTATAAATTGAACTTTTCCTGCAAGTAGCATAATTTGCTCGACATTCTTTTATTGGCAATCAGTGCTGTTATGTCTGACTCAGAAGGCTGAGAAGATATTGAAAACTTCGGACAAATAAAACTCGATTGGCTTCGCCAGTATCGCCCGTTTGAAGCAGGGATACCTCGGCATGACACAATTGCTCGTGTAATTTGTCGTTTAAAAGCAGATGAAATTGAACAAGCTTTTCAAGCATGAATTTCCTCTCTTGTGGAAAAAACAGACTGTAGTGACATTGCGGTTGATGGTAAAACTGCGAGATGCTCTTTCTCAACAAAAGAGGGAAAAGCGCACTTCAGACGGTTAGCGTCTTGAAGTTGTCAACACCAGCTTGTTTTAGGGCAAGTTACTGTTGATACTAAAACGAATGAAATCACTGCTGTTCCTGAACAATTAACCATGCTTGATATAGAAAATAGCATTATTGAACTCGATGCAATGGATTGCCAAAAAATAGCAAAGCAAATAATTGAGCAAAAAGCGGATTATATATTAGCTCTGTGAAAGGTAATCATTCAGGTATGAAAACTGAGTTAGAGGCTTGGTACACAAGAGGTAGATGATATTCTGCAGGCTATAGGCGGGCTAGAAAATATCTCTGATGCCGGCGCTTGTGCAACAAGACTAAGATTAACCTTGCTGAATGCAGAGATCATTGACACAGCAGCGCTGAAAAGAAATGGAGCAATTGAGGTTGTGCCCGTCGATAAGAATCACATTCAGATTATCTATGGAATGAAAGCCAACAGTTATTATCAGCTGATCGATCAACGCTTAAACTGAGTTCGTTCAAGCGGATTTTCCTATTTCCAAGAAGCGAGTTACAGCACTAAGCCCCCCCTTTGTTAAAGGAACTGCTCAACATCCGCTAGACTGGCGACCACAGCTACTGCCCGCTCGGCAACATCTGCATCCGGCGGCAGCAGATCTGGAACCATAACAGCATAACAGCCGGCATCCAGCGCTGCCCGCATGCCGTTATTGGAGTCTTCCAGCACCAGGCATTCAGCAGCAGCAATACCAAGCTGTTCACTGGCCATCAAATAACAGTCCGGAGCCGGTTTGCCGTTTTCCACTTTTTCTGCAGTAATAAGCGCATCAAACTGAGATATATAACCGCTGCCGGCAAAGTGATGTTCAGCCTTTGGCAAAGCTGAGGAGGTAACCAGAGCACATTTCAGCTGTGCGCTTTTAAGCACGGCAAATAATTCTTTAAAGCCGTTTTTATATGCAATACCCTTGTCCATTTCGGCCTCTAGCATCCTGTCCCGGGCCAGCCTGAAGCGAGGCATATCAAGCTGCTGTGCAAATTTCATCTGCAGCAGACGTTCACAGCCGGCGTCCTGCACGCCGATAAACTTTTTATAATACTCATCGCTCAGCTGTAATCCCTGCTCGCTGACGGCATGCTGCCAGCTTTTTTTGTACAGGCCTTCCGTATCAAATATCAGACCGTCCATATCAAATAGTACTGCTTTAATGTTCATTTTATCTCCATTGCTGATAATTGAGTTTAAAGTTTTTTAATGGTCATCTGGTATTCACCGTAAGGGTAAGCATAAACGGCGATGCTGAAAAAGGTTTCCATCACTTCTATTTCAACTATCTTTTCATTGCTTTCAGGCGCTGCGGATACCCTGATTCCATCGCCAGAAATAGAGAAACTCGGGTGGTCCTCTTTCTCGATCAAAGAGACCGAATACCTGTCCCCCGTAAAGCCAATCACATTGATAAAGGTCTGATGTTCACCGCCGATAATCCCCTGAAGGCGACAGGGCTGCGGGTTGCGGTAAAATTCAAGATAAGTGTAATCCCGGCTGACTTCTTCATAACGATGGATAATATGAGAACGACAGGCAGGCTCAAATGAAACCAGATCCGATGCACCGGCAGGTGCAGTCCATAACAAAGCAACAGTCGCCAGTGTAGATAACAACTTATTCATGATTTAAACCTCACGACGCAGAAACAATAGACGCCCAAGATGCGCCATCTCCTCTTCTCTGGACATAACCAGGTATTCCCCGTCGACCTTTGCGTGCCAGTAGAATATTCCCTGCAGCCTGCCCTGGATCTCCTCAAGCGGCGGCCTGTCCTGCTTCATCGACTGATAGCTTTCAAAAATACAGCGCCAGCGTACCCGATCCCCCTGCACTTCGGTCGACACGGATCTCACGCCAGGCCCGATAGCTCCAATTAACAGCTCATCGGCAAAACGAACCAGGTCGTCAGGCTCCACAAGGCGTCGATGGGGATTATTCTCTCTGTTTATCATACTGTTTAGTTCCGCCCTGCTTGTTCAAAAGAAGAAAAGCATATCAGCTTCAGGCACAAGTATCCTGTTGAAGGCAAGAAATTGAGAAGCGGCGACCGCCGCTGTATTAAACAACGACGACATTAACAGAAGCGAAATCCTCTGCGAATTGAATATTGCTTGTGCTGATGGATTAAGCTTTAATAGAAGTTAGAAGTTACATCAAATTCATAGGACTGGCCATGTCAGAAAACCTTGTTACTGCCTACCATCTGTCTCACTCTGAGGTTCCAGAAGTAGACTCGCAGGGACTATTCAAAGCGTTAACGGCAGAGTTTGTTTTTAATCACTGGCAGCCCGGGCAAATATACCTGCATCGGGTTAGCTATCCGCAGGAAGCGGTCGTTGATTATTGCGAAGACGGTCATCATGATTTCGTTTCCAGTTTCAGCTGGGATGAATTTGTCATGGTTGATAATCTAACGAGTCGACAGTGCTGGCAGCTTGATAACCGAGAATCATTGTTTTCTCTGCTGGAATCTGAATTTATAACAGACTTAGGCTCATCTATTTTCTGCAGTCGAGATACGCTGCACCGCACTATATTTACACTTGCCGGAGTCGACCTGGCTGTCGATTATATTCGCCGTGCACAGTTAAGTGCAGAAGAACTGCTGCGCTGCCTGACGATAGAACACACTCAACTGATGAAGGAACTGCTGAAATCTGGTTTATTCACTGAAAAAGACTTATGCACAGGCTCTCTTGCAAATATCAACTGGAAAAAACTAACTAACGAGAAAGACAGCTTTATGGGGGATACTTTGGAAAGCCAGCTTGGATTGAGTGATGAATTCAAGACACTATTGCGGGCTCTTTACATCGAATCACCTCCGCCTGATACTGAGAAGTTAAGAGCAGTTATGGTTGCCTTATCGCTAATAGACGGGCTTCCCTGGCTGCATTATATTACACCTGCTGAAAGAGTTATTTTACCCTCAGGGTTAGTGCTTATGCTATTACGCCTAAAGCAGCCGACCAGTATCGAAGCGATCTTCCAGCATCCAGATATTGAACTTGAATACAGCAGCGCTGAAAATAGTTTAGATGCTTTAATCGATCGTCTGGCTGTCTACCAGCACTTTGATCTGCTCAAATCACTGCACAATAAATTAGGCGGGTTCGATAAACAGCAGTCTATCCGGTGCGCCTCCAGTCTCACCGCAGCGGGGGCAAGTAAATTTCAAACTGCTGCTTTTAACACCGTAGAAGAGCAGGAAATCCTTAACTGGCAGCTGAGTTCTGACAGTTCACTCGAGCAGGCAGCCGGCTGCGGTTATTTACTCTTATGTAAAAAGCTGCTGGAGAATAAAACTGCCGCTAAAACGGATCTGGATTCAGCTTTATTATCGGCTGCGGAGCAGGGTTACTGCGAAATTGTAAAACTTCTACATCAACACGGCGGCTCTCTGGAGGCGGGTGGACGCTGGCCTATTAGATATGCCAATAAATTTAGCTACCAGCTGCTGAAAAACTATCTGCTTGAGCAGGGGCAGGAAGATCTTTGTTTTTAACCAGAATCTGATTGAGGCTGTATTTAATTTAATAGAGCCTCAATAACGATTAGACAACTAACAAATTAAATACTGCGTTTCAAGGGAATACAAATATCAAATATACACTTACCTTCAGCGTGCTCTTCTGGGGTATTGTGGTACAGCTCATAACATGGCTGGTCATTACATTCGTACCCACTGTCGCAAAACCATATAAATGCATCCTCCCACGCCTGCTGAAAGCTGTCAGGCTTCATCTCAAAATGACATACGGCATAGGGGCCGCCGTTAATGGTCTGGGTAAAAATAGGTCCTTCTGGAACAGTCCCTTCTGGAACAACGATACATGCATCAAAACGGCACTTTTCTACAGGAGTAACATCAGGATTATCCCAATAGATAGCCAGTACCTTGCCCGGCCCCGTATAGTTCCTTGGACCAGCCCACTGCATCAGTTCACGGAATGCAGGTTCGCATGTTTCTTTACTATAAAGACCAAGCTTGCGTATATAGGCAACATTATATTCCGGCATTTCTTTGATTTCAGCGTTCATTGTATTTCTCCTTTCATTGTTTAACAAATTCATTAAAACAGTGTCTGAATCATATGTTGCCTGAAGGGATAATGCGTGTTCATTTTTGCTGTCTCTGTTTCCAATCTTGCTTTTACGATACTCTGAAGGTGTCATCCCGAAATGCTGGCGGAATGCCTTAGCGAAGTTTTGTGAGCTAGAAAAACCGCAATCCACTGCTATCGTAGTGATATCATCAAGTTGTTTGGATAAAAGACGGTTGGCAGCCAGCTCAAGACGCAGCCTCCTTGTGAAGCCGGCAGCCGTTTCACCAACAACAGCCTTGAAAATTCTGTGAAAATGAAACATAGAAAAAGAAGCTGATTCAGCAATTTCTTCCAAAGACAGCTCTCGCTCTAGATTCTGGCTAATAAAATTCATAGCACGGCAAACGCGCTTTTTATAATCAATAGTGGTGCAGCGCATCATATTTCCTTATGTCGCATTAATTTTTTATAGTGTAAAAAGCAAACATCCATACCTTTTAGTTTAGATTTTTCAGGGAATAATTTAATAACCAGCCCCCGAAATAAGCAGAATCATTTAATCTTCAGACCAGACATCCTGAATAACCGGCCAGCCCCAGACATTCATAGAAACCCCTTTTAGGATCCCCTCAAAACGCAGCGTCTGTCTGTGGTGAAACATCGGTAATAACCAGTGTTCACTGATCATGGCAGTAGCAAGAGGCTCTAGTTCACGCAGATAGTTTGTCAAAAGGCTTTTCTGTCGGATATTGATTAACTCAGTCTGCAGCCAGGTGCTTCCGTCAGAGGTTAAGCTCTGGTGCAGTACAGGATTAGACAGCAGCCAGCGAAATGCAGAGGTAGGATAATTATCGTCTAAACTCAGACTGGTCAGGATAAGATCTTCATTAAGCTCGTTTACACTGGCCTTTTGATGAAACTCATCGAAAGAATAAACATTAACCTGACAGTTAACACCCGCTTGTTTAAGCAGCGCAATTATCGCTTCGGCGCATTCCAGCAAAGCTTGATGCTGAAATACTGCAATAGCTAGCTTTCTCGGCAACGGTTGTTCTGTTTTTGTTGTATTAATGGTTCTTAGCCATCCTGGAAACAAATTGTAAGCAGGAACAGCCTCGACCTGATTATTTGATCTGCTTAATTGAGCCATCAGCTTATCAGCAGCAACAAGTTGACTTAGATATTTACGCTGTGCCAGGGAAAGGTCAGCTTGATGGTTTATCAGCATAAGCAGACAGCCGTCTTCTATTTTCGTCTGTTGACCATTTTCAGTTTTCTTATGTTCACCGCTAATCGAGAGGTAATTCGAACAAGTAATACTTTTTCTAAGATCAATATTCGCCTGAATAGCCGCTTTGCCATATGAGCTAGGGTCTGCTGAAGGTACCTGCCAAACAGTGACACTATCAGTGAGCGCACGACAGCCGTAATAATTATCGTATGCCTGTAACCGCAGCCGTTTCTCAGAACACTCTTGAACCTGAAATGCGCCGCTCCCGGCTATTACTGTTGATGATAAAATTTGAGAAACCGGCTGAATAGAATACCTTATATCAGCAAGGAGTCCGGCAAACCCCGGGTCCGGCTGGTTTAACTGAAAAGCCACACAAAGAGAGTTTAAGACTGAAACAGCTGTCAGATGCGCCAGCTCTTTCTTGTATCCCGCTAATTCTTTTAGCTGACTAAATAATTCAGCTATCTGCACAGCATTAATTTCACTTCCGTTATGAAAAGAAAGCTGCGGGCGCAGGTAGAAACGCCAAGAATAGTCTTCTTCATTATAATCCCAGTGATGTGCAAGCTGTGCTGTAACATGGCCATTAACATCACACTGAGTTAGACAGCAGTATACCTGCCGCAATAGGAAGCGTTCACTATTCCGCAGCAGGCTATGAGGCAGTAATGCTGAAAAAGGACGACCGTAGGTTAATTGAATATGCAGACGCCCTTCGCGCCGGCTTGTTCCTGAGGTACTCTGCAGCAGCCGCCCAAACAAAGTTTGGTCGTTGTCGATAAGTCTCAATGCCTTTTCATATTTTCCAGTTGAGATCATATCCCGGGCCAGATCTGCTTTCAGTGTATCCAGACTGTATTTCAGATAGAGCCTGGAGCGTTGATTACGACCAGCTTTGGGAGCCCACTCTAACCAGCCAAGGCTGTGCATCTCCTTTAACAGGGTTCGACAATGCCTTGTACTGGTAAACATAACCTCCGCCACTTCTGGCAGAGTAATAAGTATTTCTTTTTTTATACCCAGCTTAGTTACCCAAGCGTAATAACGAAGTAACTTATCCTTAATCAAAACCGGCACCTTTCTACAATTAACACTTCCGTGTTTCAGCTCAATCATGAGAATCAAGCGTGAAAACAGGAGAAAACAGATATAATAGGAAGAAAACAATAATACACCCTCTGTTTTTTTATACCTTATTTACAGTAATAATTTAACTATAAATACAACAGAGGGCATACTTATGTTACAAGCAGTTAAAAATATATTTAATCTTAAGCCGGGTAATGCATTAACGAAGCATTATTCGTCACGGGCACTCACAGCAAAAAACCGAATTGAGGCAGAAGCCATTCTCTATATGAACTCATTATTATCACTTTACGATAGAGATTCACAAACAAATGCGGAGCTGGGAATGAAAATTGAACATGTAGCTATTTGGTGTAAGAAACTGGAAACCATGAAGTATTTTTACGAACACTATTTCGATGCTAAAAGTAATGAAAAATATGAAAATCCAGCTAAGGGTTTTTCATCCTATTTTTTAACTCTGCCGGACGGACCGCGTATAGAGCTAATGAACATGGATTCAGTATTAATGCTGCCGGTGAATGTCTACAGCCAGTTTATCGGAATGGCACATTTAGCATTCTCGGTTGGCTCTGAAGATAAGGTAAATCAGATAACAGAAAAATTTATCTCCGACGGCTATGAGGTTCTAGACGGCCCCCGCTGGACTGGAGACGGTTATTACGAAAGCCTGATCCTCGATCCAGAAGGAAATCGACTTGAAATTACCGTGTAAACCAAGAAAAACCAGTATGACTTACAAATAAATCAAAGGCTGCGAAATGAAAACAGAAAAAGAGAAGATGTTGGCGGGTAAACCTTACCTGGCACGGGATAAAGAACTGCTTGAAGAGCGCACACAATGCCGTAAAACACTGCAGAAACTGAATAAGTCACTGCCCAACAGTGATCAGTGGAAAGAGGCAATTAAAACTCTGCTTCCTAACGCCAGAGGTCAGGCCAGCTTAAAACCACCGTTTCACTGTGATTACGGCAGCAATATAATCGTCGGTGAAAACTTCTACGCCAACTTTAACTGCACAGTACTGGACGTCAACACCGTCGAAATTGGTGATAACGTCATGTTTGCGCCGAATGTGCAGGTCTATACCGCAGGTCATCCGCTAGACGTAAAAAGCCGGGTTGAAGAAGGAGTCGAATTCGGCCTGCCGATTAAAATCGGCAATAACGTCTGGGTCGGCGGCGGTGCGATTATCTGCCCCGGTGTCACCATTGGTGATAACACGGTGATCGGTGCAGGCGCTGTGGTGACAAAGGACGTTCCAGCTAACGTGCTTGCTGCCGGTAACCCGTGCCGAGTGATCAAAGCAATAGATAATGAAGTAGAGAGTTAGACGAGTAATCTCCTTTGCTGGTTTGGCCTGTCGGGAGCCGTGATATGTTAGGCGGCAGAACCGACAAGCTGAAATCAAATAATAGCAGCAGATATCAGCGCAAAAGTTACAAGACGGTTATATCCCGAAGCACGCTCAAATAACAAAAGCAGCTAACCCTATAAAATATTGCATCGATCAAAATACTGGGAATATAAGCCCATTTCAATTTATAAAACTAACTGGAAAAGACCCTAAGCGAGTTAGAAGCAAAAGTAAGACGCTAGTCTATCTACCTTTAATTCCTCTGTGAGCCGCATTGTTGTTTAATTTAATTTTGAATAACGGATTTCCAGCAGCAATTTTGTTCAATAACTTCTATTGTTCACTGTGTATATTGTCAGGCTTCTAATTGATACGAGGTGTTTATGATAACAGTGATTATGCCTATGTTTATTTTTGCTTTGATTGGTGCGATATCTCCCGGCCCGGTTAATATTATTGCTGCCGGCTCAGGAGCTAACTTTGGTTTTCGACGAACTATTCCTCATATACTTGGCGCAGCCATCGCTTATACCTTGATAGTACTTCTGGCTGGTCTTGGATTAAATCAATGGTTAACCCTGTTCCCTGAAATAGGTAATACACTGCAGTATGCAGGCAGTGCATTTCTACTTTACATGTCTTATAAAATTGCAGCAGCGGTGCCGCTGAGATCAGAGAAGATGACAGAGACAAAACAGCCCCCCTCATTAATTGAAGGAGCATTAGCACAAGGTTTAAATCCTAAAGCCTGGTTAGTTTCAATGTCGGGGATTAGCTTATTTGTCACAGTTCATGCACAATCTATGCTTTATTTATTAATTTTTTGTATCATTTCTTTTACGCTATGCTTGTTTGGTGTCTCGACTTGGGCCGCTGCCGGCCATAGTATTCGAAGTCTTTTATCAACGACAAGGCGTCAGATAGGTTTTAATATTTTGATGGGATTGATGTTGAGCGGAACAGTGGTTTCAATACTATTCATTCAATAATAGAGGCAGTTAATGAAACAAGATAAAACCGTATTTTTCAAAAAAAGTGAGGTGCTGCCTTTTGTTGAAATTCGTCAAGCTTCTTTATCAACGGCTTGTTATCACGCGCATTCTCATGATGAGTTTTCATTTGGTGTGATTGATTCAGGTATTGCAGACTATCATAATTTAAATCAACGTAATCGAATTGGTGCTGGTGATACTGTCACCATCAATCCTGCGGATATTCATTCATGTAACCCCATGGCCGGTGACTGGTCATATCGAATGTTGTTTGTGCAGACAAACTGGATTGGTCAGTTACAGTCCGAAATGCTGAATATTGATAGTATAGATTACCAGCCGTTTTCGGAGGTTTTAAACCGCTCTCCACAATCCTATCAGCAATTTCAACTTTTATTTACCAGCCTGCTGAATGAGGCAAATCCGCTCGCAGCAGAAAGTCTGCTGATTCAATATCTGCAGCAGTATTTTTTAATTAAAAATCCCGAAAAAAATGATTCAGTGAATATCCGTAAAGTAAAAGAACTTATATCGGATCAGCTAAATATAAATCATTCGTTAAAAGACTTAGCAAAAGAATCAGGTTTAAGCCGCTGTCACCTAATACGCAGTTTCAAACAAAGCTATGGTTTATCTCCACATGCTTACCAGTTAGATGAACGCATTAAGCAGGCTAAAAGATTGCTTAAATCAGGCCATTCACTAATAGATACCTCCCATTTACTAGGTTTTGCAGACCAAAGTCATCTGCAGAGAAACTTCAAAAAACGATTAGCCGTCACACCTAAGCAGTATCAAGCCTTTTTTATTTAGTGTCGCTCCTAAAAATCTAAGGCACTTTATGCCTCTTTCCGACTTAGAAAACCAACTCGCCCCCCATAGCAGCTCACTGACCTGCAGCAAGGAATTATGACTCTACCATTACATTTCCTAGTTGCGCCATGCGGCCAATAAACTGTGGATAAAAGCAGCTGTAAAGCACCGCTTGCTGGTAATAGATATTCGAAATGCGTATATAAGCTAAGCACAAACGCGTAGGATGCATCTCATATTACTTTAAGCAATGAGCACCGATATGCCGATCACAACAACAGAAGAGTCTGTTACCCGCGCTTTATTAATTTCTATTCGCACGCCTGATGTTAGCCAGCAGGAAGTGGATGAATCATTATCTGAATTAGGCCGTTTAGTGAATACCTTAGGTTTTTCTGTGCTGGCGGCTAAAACACAGCGGCAAAGATCGACCAAACAGCTGTCAGTATTAGGCTCTGGCAAACTAGAAGAGTTAGCGGCGTTAACGGGTGAGTATGAGCCACCTTTGCAGGATGAAGCGCAGATTGAATTTGACTCCGAAGAATTTGATCAGGCCGAATTAAGCGAGTTATTAGCAATACCAGAAGCTCAAGAACAGGCTAATGTGGTGGTATTTGACTGCGAACTGAGTCCAACTCAATTACGTAATGTTGAAGCGTCATTAGGGGTAGAAGTTTACGATCGTACCCGCGTTATTATCGAAATATTTAGTAAACATGCACGTACCCGCACCGCTAAGCTGCAGGTCGAGATCGCGCGGCTTAATTACTTAACCCCTAGATTACGTGATGAAAACAGCGGCGATCGCGAACGCCAGAAAGGCCGCTGGATAGGTGAAAGTGCCTTTGAGATTAACCGCCGCCGTATTCGCGATAAAATCGCCGACCTAAAACGTGAACTGAAAAAATTGCAGAAAGAGATGCAGGGTCGACGCAGTGGCCGTGTCGAGCAGTTGTGCGTGGCCTTAGTGGGTTATACCAATGCCGGTAAATCATCCTTAATGCGCGCCCTAACGGACTCAGAAGTTTTAGTTGAAGATAAATTATTTGCTACTTTAGATACCACGGTACGTACCCTGCAGCCGCCGACACAACCACGAATTTTAATCTCAGACACCGTTGGTTTTATCAAAAAGCTGCCTCATGATTTAGTCGCATCATTTCATTCAACCTTAGAAGAAGCAAAAGATGCGACCTTATTACTCTACGTGGTTGATGCATCGGACGAAAACTTTACCTCTCAATTAACCGTTGTTGACCATGTATTGCAGCAGTTAAATATCGATTTTAGTAACAAACTATTACTGCTGAATAAGGTAGACTGTTTAAGCGAAGAGCAGCAGTTAACACTGTTAGAGCAATACCCTGATGCGCTGCAGATCAGTACGCGTGACAAAAATGATATCGCGTTAGTGCATCAGGAAATTCAAAATTTCCTGGAAAAGAAAATGTGCCCAGCCTGTTTTCATATACCTTATACAGCAAGTGGTATTATGGGCGAAATTCACAGTAAAATGCAGGTGATAGATGAGCAGTATCATGAAGATGGTATGCGCATAACACTAAAAGCGAGTCCGATTGCCTTAGAGCGGTTACATAAAATGCTGCAGACCTCTTTTTAATATTCGGTTTCAAAAAAATGGTAATAGTTTGATGCCTATGCATTTTATTATTTTAAATAATAATATTAAAGAAAACATCAGACTCTAGAAATATGGCACTACATAACGTTCAGACATAAGGAATCAAGGCAGACTTACGAAGTTGGGATTAGACAGGCGTTCGATGCCCTTTGCGATATAATTTGACGGGCCAAAAAAAATGGCAAACCCGCAAAGGTTTACCATTCTATTAAATCTTAATTCAGCTCTGTTTAGGAGCTAAAATATCACAGCAGATTAAAGTGCTACGATATTTTCTGCGTTCGGGCCTTTTTGACCTTGGCTTACAGTAAATTCTACTTTTTGGCCTTCAGCTAGAGTTTTGAAACCTTCGCTAGCGATAGCGCTGAAGTGAGCAAATACGTCTGGACCATTTTCTTGCTCGATGAAACCAAAACCTTTAGATTCGTTGAACCACTTAACTGTACCTTGAACTTTAGACATTATATTATCCTGAAATTTTAATGTTAGATTGCCTTGATAGGCCTGAATAGCGTAAAAACAGACTGGAACTTAAAAACTACAAAGCGAGGTATTAGTAATAATACAACGGAATGAAGAATGTAAACAAAAGGCTTTCTTTCCTGCTGGTGAGCACTTTATAGAATCTATATTGTAAGTCAAGCGTTGTTCGAAAAATAAACAGCCAAAATTTCTTAAACATACACTCGTGTTTAAAGACATTTTTCCGTATTTTTAGGCGTCTAAGAAAAAGTAGATAAGGTGCTTTCGTCTCCTAACTGCCTTAGAACAGATGCTGCTTATTTAAAAAGAAAATCCTTCACCTCTAGAAGCTGTTTACCTCACACAGGGTGATTTTTGCATCCGGAATGATAACGAGTATAAACCTAGAAAAAATATGATCTTCTCCTAAACTTGATGGTACGTTTTAGGGAAATGACAAACATGCTAGAAAACGATGAAATTTTCGCTTTGAGCGATGAAAATGAAAGTGAAACAAAAAACAAAAAATCCACATTACCACCATGGAGAATAATGCTGGTTGATGATGAACCGTCTGTTCATCAGGTAACATTACTTGCTTTACGATCTTTAACATTTGAAGGAAGAGGGCTTGAGTTTCTACATTGTTACACAGGTGGTGAAGCTAAATTGATGCTCACGGAGGAAAAAGACATTGCCCTGGTTTTTCTAGATGTCGTCATGGAAACAGAAAATGCGGGATTAGAAGTTGCCCAGTACATTCGCGAAGATCTAAAAAACAAACAAGTACGCATCATTTTACGCACCGGACAGCCAGGGAGCTTTGCTGAATCAGAAATGATGACGAGCTACGATATCAATGACTATAAAACCAAAACAGAGTTAACCAGTAAAAAATTAAAAACAACTATCATTTCTGCTCTACGTTCCTATCAGGAGTTAGATAACTCTGAGTCTTTGCGGGTAGCATTAGATAAAATGCTTAAATGTTCTTCTGAGTTAATGAGCGAAAAATCGACGACTGAATTAATTGCAGAAATATCAGCAAGTACCGAACAGATGCTGCCGTTAGTACAAAAGTTTGAAAGCACTCCAACAGTAGTAAATATTGTCTGTTTTAACAGCGAAGACTTAAGCTGCCGTCAATCTTTTATGGAAAAAAACAACGCCAGCAGTATTTCCCCACAACTCCATCAAAAACTTAGCGATAGTTTTGCTATTGAAAATCCCCCCAGCTTTATTGATGGACAATATGCACTCTTATATATAGGCAAAACTGATCAAAAGCAGCATTATTATTTATTGTTAACATACAACAACCCCATTGAAGAGAAAGAAACGCTGCTGCTGTTCAATTTACGAACTAATATCGAGATTATTTTTAATAATATCAGCTTAAAAGAATCATTAGAAAATGTGAATGCTGGTTTAGAAGAGAAGGTAAAACAGCGTACTCTTGATTTTCAACAAGCTTGTGAGCGGGCAGAGCAGGCCAATCAGGCTAAAAGTAGTTTCCTCTCAAATATGAGCCATGAAATACGCACACCAATGAATGCAATATTAGGGTTCACGCAGATACTGACACGCAGTACGGATATTTCCAGTCAGCAGAAAACAACCCTGGATAAAATAGCCAAAGCAGGTCAGCATCTATTAGGAATTATTAATGATATTCTTGAGATATCAAAAATAGAAGCGGGCGCAGCGCAGCTGAAATTAATCGATTTTGAACTAGTGACACTATTAACAGATATAGGACAAATGTTTCAGTTTCGCTGTGAACAAAAACAGCTTAACTGGAATTTCATCAACCACACTGATCAATCTGTCTATGTACGCGCAGACGAGGGAAAGCTCCGCCAGATCTTAATTAATCTGCTGGGAAATTCAGTCAAATTTACCGACCAGGGTTCAATTACATTAGTTTTAAATCAACCGTCAGCAAATATTTACCAGTTTGAAATTATCGACACAGGCGCGGGTATATCTGATGAAGAGCAGAAAAAATTGTTTCGCAATTTTTCTCAGGGAGCCGCCGGTGAAGAAAAAGGCGGAACAGGTTTAGGGCTGACTATTTCCACCAAACATATTGAAATGATGGGGGGAAAATTAACACTGCAGTCGGAGCTAGGCAAAGGATCAACATTTTCCTTCAGCATCGAGTTAGAACGCGGTAATGAAGAAAACGCACGACAAAGTGTTCCTGAAATAGAACAGATTAGATTAATTAAAAATCGAAAATTCAGCGCGTTATGTGTTGATGATATTGCTGAAAACCGTGAACTATTAGGGAGCGTACTCACTTCTTGCGGCATTGACGTCACCTATGCTGAAGACGGCCTGCAGGCTGTTGAGTTAATCAAAAAACAAACATTTGACATTGTTTATATGGATCTGCTAATGCCGGTCATGCGTGGTGATGATGCGATAAAAATTATTCGAGAAGAGCTCAATCACGACAAGCTAACCTGTATTGCAGTTTCCGCTTTTAGTTTATCTCATGAAATTCAGCACTATTTAACCATTGGTTTTGACCTTTTTATTGCCAAACCATTTTCATTTTCAGAAGTATTCAATAGTTTAATAACTTTTTTTCCTGACGATTTTGTTAAAGAAGAGCAGCAGACACCAGCTAAAAAGGTTGATAAAAAACAGGAAGATATTAATTTGTCAGAATTTATATTGTCCAGAAAAATGTTAGATGATTTAAAGTTATCAGCCTCAATCAATCGTTCATCATATATTAAACAGCTTTTATCGGACATTGCTGTACAAAGACCGCAAAACAAAATTTATACTGATTATCTTATCCTGTTTATAGATAATTTCGATATGGCAGGCCTTGTTAAAGCATTAGAGGAAATTGAATATGAACAATAATCTCGTCACTATTAAAGGCAGTAAAATATTAATTGTTGACGACAAACAAGAAAACCTGGAGCTGTTAACTCAAATACTAGAAGCAGAGGGCTTTGAAATTGCCTTTGCAGTAGACGGTGAGCAGGCAATTAAAATCGCCAACCTGTTTTTACCGCACCTTATTCTGCTGGATGTCATGATGCCGGGCATTGACGGCTTCGAAACCTGCCGACGTTTAAAATCGCTGAATGATGTCAAAGAAATTCCGGTTATTTTTGTAACAGGCAAAGCCGGCATTAGTGATGTCGTTGAGGCATTTAATGCAGGAGGGGTTGACTACGTAACAAAACCAATACGACACGAAGAAATTTTAGCTCGTGTCAATACGCATCTGCAGCTGCAGGCACTTATATCTTTGCGTGACGAACTTATCAGCACCTTAAGAGATCAAAATATTGAATTAGAAAAAATGAGCAGTCTAAAAGATGAGCAGCTGGAAACCGCTGTACAATTTAACCATATTGGAGAGTTAGTGGGCGAACTCACTCATGAAGTGGCTACACCGCTCGGCATAATGAATACAGCGATGAGTACCTTAGATGAACAACGTTTAACCATGGTGAAACAGCTCGACGAGAATCGTCTTTCCAAAAAAAATCTTACCGATTTCATTGAAATGTCAGGAGAAGTTTCTGATATTGTTAATTCCAATTTAAGTCACGCTATTGATCTGGTTAACAGCTTTAAAAAGATCGTTGTCGGAGAATTCAGCCACACTAAAACTGAGTTTGTAATAAGTACATATTTAAATGATATCAAGCATATTTTACTTCCCAAGTTTAAACGCAGCGCGCATACACTGAAGATTGAATGCGCAAAACCAATCGTGTTTACTGCTGAAACAGGCGCCTTATCTCAGGTACTAATTAACTTAATCAGTAATGCTTTAATACATGCCTTTTCAGAAGGGCAAAACGGCAGTATTCAACTCGTTGCCAGCGAAACAGATGACGCAGTTATTCTAAATGTGATAGATGACGGCAAAGGGCTCGACGAATCATCACTCAATAAAATTTTTGACAAGTATTATTCAACTAGAAGTGGTCAAGGTGGCAGCGGTTTAGGGCTCTACATAGTTAAGAAGCTCATAGAGAATAATTTAAACGGGACTATAAGTGTCAAAAGTTCATTGGGTAACGGCACGCATTTTTCAATATCCATGGCCAAAAACAGCAGTTAGATTAGTCTCAGTTATTTACAGGTATCATTTCACGCTCACTGTCTTTATTGCGTATAAAGGCAATTATATCAATTCGAATAAAATAAACGTTTTACAGCAAAACTTAATAAAACGACGGGCAATGTAGAGAATAGCTGATCATAAAACAGAGCTACTATTCAATTTATCCCTGATTCTATTTTATAAAGTCACCTCTCAGTTAAAAAAAACAAAAAATGATAAGCTGGCTAAAAATTAAAATTCGGTTAAACAATGGAAATTATATTTTTAGGAACCTCAGCAGGTACACCGACAAAATCAAGAAATGTATCCGCAGTAGCAGTAAAAAAGGCTAACTCCAAATTATGGAGTTTAATCGATTGTGGAGAAGCAACTCAGCATCAAATTTTGCATACAAAACTCAGTTTAAATAAGCTTGAATCTATTTTTATCACCCATGTTCATGGAGATCATTGCTATGGACTGCCCGGGTTATTAGCCAGCGCATCTTTGGCGGGAAGAACCACTGCCCTCACCATAATCGCTCCCGCACTCATACAAGATTTTGTCGAAAATACGCAAAGAATTTCTAAGTCCAGTTTATCTTATAAGATCAATTTTATACGTGTAGAAGAGTGCAAAGAATATACCGCCGGCAATGATTTCGATGTTGAGTTCGTAGAGCTGTCTCATTGTGTTCCATCCTACGCTTATGTTTTTTGCGAAAAGAAAATCCAAGGCAAATTAGATATAGCCCAACTGCAGAAAGACGGTATCAAGGCGGGTCCATGTTGGGGAGAAATTCACAAAGGTATAAACCAAATGCTTCCTGATGGAAGGAAAATAAATGCTTCTGACTATATATTAGCAGATAGAAAACCAAGAAAGATTATTGTATCTGGAGATAATGATGCACCAAACCTTTTGACTGATGTAGCCAGCTGTGCAGATCTGCTTATACATGAAGCCACCTATACTGAAGATATTTCGTTGAAAGTTGGCAAGGCCCCCCAGCATAGTACAGCTAAGATTATCGCTCAGTTTGCCGAAGAAGTTTTGATAAATAACTTAATCCTCACACATTTTAGTCCCAGATACTGTAGAAATAAGAGTTCATCACCATCAATTGCTGATATTGAAAATGAGGCGGCAAACTACTATAGTGGCAGCCTGTTTTTAGCAAATGACTTTGATCTGTACTTATTAAACAAAGACGGGAAGTTACAACTTTTTTCGAATAAGAATAAGCCTGTGAAGCAGTAGGCTTGTAGCCATATGGCTTTAATTTCATGACTCGGACGAATTAGAGAATAGTCTAGTGTTATGCTTACGATATGTTGCAGCCCTGCCACAGATACACGCTTTCTCCCATGAAGCTAGCCATATAAATTACCGTGCGGCATCTCGCAATGTACTCCATTGCGCCTCAGAAACCTACAAATTTATGGCCAATATTACTCAGCCATAACAGATACATGAAGTAAGAGCCCGGCTGCTTTTTAAAAGCCTAAGGACAATGCGCTATAGTTAGTGCGACCGTTATCACTGAACTCTTTGTTTTTATCTTTATTATTGCCTTATCAAAGGATAGGCTCCGTTTGAAACTGGAGTCATTAATAGCGACAGTAATAAGGAAGTGGAAATAATGAAAGAAGTTGCGTTTCGTTGGATTGATAAATACTTGGTAAATGTAAAAATAAAAGAAAATTTTTTATTCCTCTTTTTTACCCCCCTCCTCGCAATCATCATGGTCAGCTTAGCATTAATGGATGCTTCAGAGCGTCAGCAGGAGCAGCTGTTACAACAGAACATGAATACGATTGCCAACTTGATTTCACAGTCCAACCTGACTGAAAGCGATGTTACACGCATCCTTGCCGGCAGCAGTATTCAGGCTGGCTCAAAGGGTGTTAATACAACTGTGATAGCGGATGCCGGCTACAGTTTAACAACTCAGGAACAGCCAAACTTACTCAGTACGCTTAATATTGGTCATGCCAGTATTATCATAGTGTCATGTTTACTCATATCGCTATCCCTTTATTACATTATGACCTTTATGGGCGGAGCACTGTTTAACATCTACGATGCATTACGCCGTCTTGCCGATGGCGATCTGGTTTCCCGTATTGGTTATGCGCCGGCCCGAAATGAATTTAATCTAATCGCACAGACGATTGACCGTGTATCTGAACGTGAACAACAGCTGGTGAAGGCAACGCAGGAAGCAATCGCACTGATCCAGCAAATTAGTTCGCAGCTGCGTCAACGCAGTAACGAAAATGAAGCGCTGTCTAACCAGCAGCAGGAACGCATAGATTCCCTAGCCAGTGCAACCGAGCAGATGGCAAGCTCAATTCGTGAAGTCGCAAGTCACGCACAAAGCACCTCCAGCCAAACCAGCGAAGCCACGCAGACAACAACACAGAGTCTGACGCATGTCGACCAAACGCTTGATGCGATAAAGCTGTTAGCTTCTGAAATCAGCTCAGCTGCCGATGCAGTAGAAAAACTGGATAACGATGCTGCACAGATTGATAATGTCGTGACGACCATTAACTCTATCTCTGAACAAACAAACCTGCTGGCATTAAATGCAGCCATCGAAGCAGCGCGTGCTGGTGAGCAAGGTCGTGGTTTCGCGGTTGTCGCCGATGAAGTGCGTACACTAGCGGGTAGAACGCAGGAAGCAACGGTTGAAATCCAGAAAATGATAGAGTCACTGCAGGGCAATAGCCAGGGGTTAATGAAGGTAATGCATCAAACCGTCAATAATTCTGAATCGAGTGAACAACATATGGGTACCGTAAGCACTGACATTAGGCAGATATCAGAGCAGAATCAATACATTGCGGATCGCAGCACTGAAATTGCAGCTTCAGCAGAAGAGCAGGGAGCGGTTGCTGATAATATCGCCTCCGATGTCGAGCAGGTTCGCAGTCAGTCGCGTTTAGTTGCTGAAATGATCACTCAGTCAGCTTCAGAGGTACAGCAGCTTAATAAGCAGGCTGATGTGCTTGAAGACTTAATGAAAGATTTAACAGCATAAACTGGATGATTTAGAGCTTCCGTCGGGTCACACTTTCGCCCCGAAACGTGAAGCTCTGCTAAAATCAATAACTCTGAGTTTAACTAAGTGGAATATAATCCGGCAGGTAACGGCTGGGTTAGAAAATTGAATTTCAAAGGTATTTGGTTTGCTTTTACAATATAAAATAATGGTTAAGACATATCACTAAAACGCCTCAGAAAACTTCAATTTACAGCGGCTGTCACTCAACGATTACATAACCAGGCTTTACATTTAAAAATGTATAAATAATCAGCTTGGGATTATGATTATTTCTGTGTGGAAACTATTTTTTAGCTAGAGTGCACTTTATTAATTTTGTAATATAGCCGTTTTAGTGTTTTTAGTATTTTTAGTGTTTTTAGTATTTTTAGTATTTTTAGTATTTTTAGACTTTAAGGAATCGAATATGCAAAGTAGAGCTAATCAGATGCTTATCTTGCACACTTTAAAAATGAGCGGCAGTTTCACCAAAGCAGCTGAAAAACTATGCGTTTCTACTTCTTATGTCAGTAAACAACTAACTCTATTAGAATCTGAGCTTAAGGTTCAACTTGTACAAAGAACCACTCGCAACTTGGCATTGACTGATGCTGGTATTGAATATGCAGAATATTGCGCACAGTTACATTCAACCATTCAAAATGCTGAAGTAGCAATGATGGATGCCACTGCGCAGATGTCGGGCACCATACGCCTCGCCCTGCCTCGCTCTTTCGGCACACTGCATGTCATTCCGGTATTAGACAAACTGCAGGAAAAACATCCCGAAATCAATTTTGAGATCAGCCTCACAGATCGGAAGATTGATATGTTAGATGAAGATATTCATTTATGGATTACCACTTATGAGAATATAAATGAAGGCTATATTGCACAGCGGGTAGCCGATGGTCACTTTGTGCTGGCGGCATCTCCTAAATACCTTGAAAAACACCCGACGCCCGTACACCCCAAAGACTTGCTGAATCATAATTGTGTTACTTATCACAGCAATACACGAGACTATAGCCACTGGCCGTTTATTAAAAATAATGAAAAATTAACGGTTCATGTCTCGGGGAACTACTGCGTTGACCTTTCTGAAGCCGTAAGGGATGCGGTTATTGCCGACCACGGTATCGGCTATATTGCGACTTACTTGTTATCAGACGAGCTTGAAACAGGCAGACTAGTCCAGTTACTGCCTGACTGGAAAGCTAATTTAGAATTACCTGTATATGCCGTTTATCCCCGCAAAAAACACCTTCCTGAAAAGCTCAATGCCGTGATTTCTTTCTTAAAAGAGAGTATTGAATGCCCCCCCTACTGGGATGTCTCGCTGGCCCCTTGGCTTAAAAACAGTTAATCAGTGAATAAAAGGCTCAAATAGTAAATTGAGCCTTTATGTTTTTCAGCCTTTCAGCTTCTTTTTTTCTCCCACCTTTTCCATACAGCAACAATGCTTTTACAAAACCCTATATATCGACTGGTTATCCGGGCGTAGTATTAATCACATCATTTATTCTATACACATTATCATCTACAAACGTAGATACAGGAGCCAATTAATGTCTGATTTAAAAGCAGCTGCTTTACGCGCACTTAAACTAATGGATTTAACTACACTAAATGACGATGACACGGATCAAAAAGTAATTGATCTTTGCCATAACGCAAAAACAGCAGCAGGCACAACGGCAGCCGTCTGTATTTACCCGCGCTTTATCCCTATCGCTAAAAAAACACTAGCAGCACAAGGTACGCCGGAAGTACGTATTGCAACTGTTACTAACTTTCCTCACGGTAACGATGATATCGATATCGCAGTTGCTGAAACTAAAGCGGCTATTGCTTACGGTGCAGATGAAGTGGATGTGGTTTTCCCATACCGCGCACTAATCGCCGGTAATGAGGAAGTAGGTTTTGAGCTGGTTAAACAGTGTAAAGCCGCGTGTGGTGACACTCTGCTTAAAGTGATTATTGAAACAGGCGAGCTGAAAGAGCCGGCATTAATTAAACTTGCTTCAGAACTTTGTATTAAAGCAGGCGCAGATTTCATTAAAACCTCTACGGGTAAAGTTGCCGTTAACGCAACTCCAGAAGCGGCTGAAATTATGCTGAACGTAATTCGTGAAATGGATGTCGCAAAAACCGTTGGTTTTAAACCTGCTGGCGGCGTAAAAACCAGCGAAGATGCTGCGCAGTACTTAGCCATGGCAGATAAGATTTTAGGCAGTGAATGGGCAGATAACATGCATTATCGTTTTGGTGCATCAAGCCTGCTTACTAACCTGCTTAACACGTTGGAGTTAACATCTGAAAAAGCGGATTCAGCAGCTTACTAGGCAGCTGCTTTAGATAGAAATTCCAATATTTCCCGTTTACCCTCTTTTTAAACGAAGAGGGAAATCAACAACACATATTCTACAATTAAAACTCAATGAAGAGTTTGGAGATACGCATGTTTTTACCACAAGAAATTATTCGTAAAAAACGTGACGGTCAAGTACTGACCGCCGAAGAGATCAACTTTTTTATTCAGGGAGTTGCAAACGACACCATTTCAGAAAGTCAGACTGGTGCTTTTGCGATGACTGTTTTCTTCAATGAAATGACCATGCCTGAGCGTATTGCCCTTACTTGTGCGATGCGTGATTCTGGTATGGTGATTAATTGGGACCATATGAATTTTGGCGGTCCGATTGTAGATAAGCATTCAACGGGTGGTGTTGGTGATGTAACCTCTTTAATGTTAGGTCCAATGGTTGCTGCTTGTGGTGGTTTTGTTCCTATGATTTCTGGTCGTGGACTTGGTCATACGGGCGGTACTTTAGACAAACTAGAGTCGATCCCAGGTTATAACATTACCCCGACTAATGACGTTTTTGGTGACGTGACTAAAGACGCAGGTGTCGCGATTATCGGCCAGACAGGCGACCTCGCACCTGCTGATAAACGTGTTTATGCAATTCGTGATATTACGGCGACTGTTGACAGTATCTCACTGATCACTTCTTCGATTCTTTCTAAGAAACTGGCTGCTGGACTTGATTCATTAGTGATGGATGTAAAAGTGGGGTCAGGCGCCTTTATGCCTACTTTTGAAGCATCTGAAGAACTTGCTAAATCAATTGTTGGTGTAGCAAATGGTGCAGGCACAAAAACCACTGCAATTCTAACTGACATGAACCAAGTATTAGCTTCTTCTGCGGGTAATGCGCTAGAAGTACGTGAAGCGGTACAGTTTTTAACGGGTGAATATAGAAACCCGCGTCTATTTGAAATTACCATGGCACTTTGTGCTGAAATGCTGGTATTAGGCAACTTAGCAACAGACAGTGCTGATGCACGTGAAAAACTGCAGACTGTATTAGATAACGGCAGCGCGGCACAATGTTTTGGTAAAATGGTTGCTGGCCTTGGCGGACCAAAAGACTTTATTGAAAACTATGCCGATTATTTAGAAAAAGCACCTATCGCTAAGCCAGTTTACGCAAGTAACAGCGGCATCGTTTCTGCAATGGATACCAGAGCGATTGGTATGGCAGTGGTCAGCATGGGCGGCGGTCGTCGTGTTGCAACTGATGAGATTGATTATGCCGTTGGTTTTGATCAGTTCATCCGTTTAGGTGAAACAGCAGACAGCCAGAAGCCATTAGCAGTTATTCATGCGCGTAATGAAGAACAGTGGCAAGAAGCTGCAGATGCCCTGCTTGAAGCGATTAAAGTCGGCAGTGAGCCTTACGTTGCAACACCTGATGTTTACCGTCAGATTCGTGCTGAAGATATTTAAGCTAAAAACCTAAAGAGCTGATATTTTTCTCAGCTCTTTAGATATAAGCACCAAACAGATCATACAATCCCCTCCTCCGTATGATCTGTCTCACTACCTCTCATCTAAATAATTTCAGGACTCTCCTATGAGCTTACTTTTAGCATTATCCATAAGCACAGGTATCCTTTCCGGTTTGTTAGTCTGGTTTACAGGCCTGTTTGATATCGCAAGCTGGCTGGCTTTTTTAGGGGCAACCAGCTATTTTGCTTCTACAGATAAAGGCAGAAAAGGACTTGTCCAGGTTTGGTTAACCAATTTTAGCGGTGCAGTCTGGGCAATATTAATTATTGCAGCTTCCACTTATATTGATACAGATTTTGCAAGTTATGCAGCCACCGCTGTTTTTGCGTTTTGTATGTGTATACAGGCTAAGTTTAGTCTCCTTAAATTTATACCGGGTACCTTTTTAGGTGCGGCAGCGATCTTTTCTGCCGATGGGCAATGGTCTTCAGCATTTTTGGGATTATTTATCGGAGCTGTTTTTGGATTTTTAATGAATTATACAGGAGAATTATTACATAGATTCTGTGCAGCTCGTTTACCAGAGGCCCCCGTCAACAACATTAAACAAGAGCCGCCTAACTAGCGCTAAGTTCAAGTGACAAAACAAATATATGAATTAATCAGTAACTTATGTAGACTAGACTTATCAACGTATTGATATTTATTCAATTAATTACTGCTCTTGTTCAGAAACACCAACTAATTAGCTAACGGAGTTTTGCTGAAATGCATTATTTTTGGGTACCATTTCTACCCATGTTAGGGATTCTTGTTCCCTTACTAACCAATAAATTCAGCCGCAGTGTGTGTACGCTGGCGACCGCGATACTGCCGGCTTTAGCCCTTTGCTTCATTCTGCTTGACTTGCCCGCGGTATTTGCAGGACAGTCTTTTAGCCGGAGCATTGAGTGGATCCCGCAGTTAGGTTTGGCGCTGTCGTTTCGCCTTGACGGCTTGTCTGCATTATTCAGTTTACTGATTTTGGGCATTGGTTTGCTGGTCATTTTATATGCTCGCTACTACTTGTCTAAAAAAGACCATATGGGGCGTTTTTACTGCTACTTAATTATGTTTATGACCGCAATGCTCGGCATTGTTATGTCAAACAACATGCTGCAGCTATGGTTTTTCTGGGAATTAACCAGTATCAGCTCGTTCTTGCTGATTGGTTTTTGGTCACACAATAGTGATGCGCGTAAAGGCGCCAGAATGGCGCTTACCATCACAGGTGCCGGCGGTTTAGCGCTATTAGCCGGGATAATATTGTTAGGCCAGGTCGTGGGCAGTTACGATTTAGACGTCGTACTAAATAGTGGGGAACTGGTCAAACAACACCCTTATTACTTAGCTATTTTAGGTTTATTTTTAATTGGCGCATTTACTAAATCCGCACAATTCCCATTCCATTTTTGGTTACCCCACGCGATGGCGGCACCTACGCCAGTAAGTGCCTATTTGCACTCGGCCACCATGGTGAAAGCGGGCATCTTCTTACTGGCTCGTTTTTACCCGGTATTAGCGGGTACGGAAGTGTGGTTTGTGGTAGTCTCGCTAACTGGTTTATTCACCTTGTTACTGGGTGCTTATTCCGCATTATTTAAACATGATTTAAAAGGCTTGTTAGCCTACTCGACAATTAGTCATCTTGGCTTGATTGTCTTATTACTGGGTTTAAATACCCAATTAGCAGCTATTGCCGCGGTGTTTCACATCATGAACCATGCCGTTTTTAAAGCATCTTTATTTATGGCGGCTGGTATTATTGACCATGAATCAGGCTCTCGAGATATGCGTAAGCTCAACGGCTTATGGAAATACATGCCTATCACTGCCACGTTAGCGATGGTGGCATCGGCGTCGATGGCTGGTGTGCCTTTACTCAATGGCTTTTTATCTAAAGAAATGTTCTTTGCTGAAACCTTAGATCAAAGCATTTTAGGGGCGATGTCTTGGTTAATTCCAGTATTAGCTACGATTGCAGGTGCTTTTGCAGTCGCTTACTCACTGCGTTTTATTCATGATGTTTTCTTTAACGGTGAGCCTAAGGGGTTAACCAAAACACCGCACGAGCCGCCGCGGTATATGCGTGTTCCCGTTGAAGTATTAGTCGCGATTTGTTTGTTAGTCGGTATATTTCCTAATTACACTATTGGTCCACTGCTCAGTAGTGCGTCATTGGCGGTGCTAAATCATCCTCTACCTGAGTATAATTTGTCCCTTTGGCATGGATTTAACATTCCATTGATGATGAGCGGGTTGGCGATTGTTGGTGGTTTAGCCATTTACCTGAACCGTAAACATTTATTTAAATTTGCAGGTAAGTTCCCGGATATTGACGCGAAAGTTGAATTTGAAGGTTATATTCAGAGCAGCGTGAAGTGGGCGCAGAAAGTAACTGCAAAATTGGAGACGGGATCCTTACAACGCTATGCTTTTCTTCTGTGTTTCTTCGCCTTACTGCTAATAGCTCCTCCCTTGTTAGAGCTAGATACCACGAGAGGAAGCCTGCCAGGCACCCCAGTAAACGGCGCAGTCATTGTAGCTGCTGTTTTATTAATAGCAGGTTCGCTAGCAACCGTAATTTGGAGCCATTACCGGCTGATTGCTTTATTAATGTTGTCGTTAGTCGGCTTAGTTGTGTCGATAACCTTTGCTTACTTCTCGGCACCCGACTTAGCCCTTACCCAGCTCTCGGTAGAAATTGTAACGGTGATTTTGTTATTACTGGCGCTGTATTTCTTCCCTCAACATACCCCCACCGATAAAAGTCGTCCTAATCACTTTGTTCGCGACTTGGCGGTAGCCTCTTTCATCGGCTGTATTATCGGCAGTATTTGTTTTGCCTTAATGACCCATCCTTTGGATAGTATCTCTGAGTTCTTCCTAGCAAATGCTAAAACAGGCGGCGGCGGTACTAACGTGGTTAACGTTATTTTGGTCGATTTCCGTGGTTTTGATACCTTTGGTGAAATTACGGTACTTGGCATTGCCGCATTAGGTATTCACAAGCTAATTGCCGGCATGCGTTTGTCGATGCGCACTAAAGATCATGATGGGCGCCCATGGGCAACAGATAAATACCCTGTATTACTCTCGGTTGTATCGCAAAGCCTGCTGCCGCTGTTCCTGCTCATTTCTGCTTATATCTTTATGCGCGGGCATAACTTACCAGGCGGTGGTTTTATTGCCGGTTTGATTACATCAATTGCTTTAATTCAGCAATACCTTGCACATGGTGTTGACTGGATGGTTAAACGTGTGAGTGTTAGATACCACTATATGATCGCCATTGGATTAGTGACCGCCGGATTAACCGGCTTAGGCAGCTGGATGTTTGGCCGCCCGTTCTTAACCTCTTGGTTTGAATATGTATCGCTGCCCTGGATAGGTAAATTTGAACTCACCAGTGCATTGCTATTTGACCTAGGAGTTTACTTTACAGTAATCGGCGCAACCCTGCTTATATTAGCCAGCCTAGGCAAGCTAACCACTAAAGAAAGAATCAGAGAAGGAGAAAGGTAATGGAACTAGTCTACGCCGTGTGTGTCGGCTTCATGAGTGCCTGCGGCATCTTTTTAATGCTGCGCGGCCATACCTTTACCTTGGTAATTGGTCTCACTTTGTTGTCCTACGCTGTTAACCTGTTTCTTTTTGCCAGCGGCGGATTAACCATAGGTGCACCAGCGGTACTTAACGGCAGTGAAAATTACGCAGATCCTTTACCGCAAGCCCTGGTGCTTACTGCTATTGTTATCGGCTTTGCCATGACTGCCTTTGCGGTAATTCTAGCAATGCGCGGACGCTCAGACATGGGGAATGACCACGTAGACGGTACGGAACCTTTCGACCGCCTGGCTGCGGAGGAAAAATCCTAATGGGTTTGTTTGATCATTTAGTTATTTTTCCGGTTTTAATACCGTTTTTCGTGGCTGTTGCTCTGCTTTTCCCAAGCTTAAATAACTCGTTAGCCAGACAAAGAGTACTGACCATTGCCGCCAGTATTTTAATGGTTGTTGTTGCGTTTGTACTGCTGTTCAAAATTAAAGACCAAGGTATTCAAGTATATGCTCTTGGAGACTGGTCCGCGCCTTTTGGTATTATATTAGTGGCAGATGCCTTCTCGGTGTTAATGGTCTGCTTAAGTGCTGTTTTGGGCTTAGCGGTCACACTGTATGCCAGCGCCGGCGAAGATAAAAACGGCGCCTTTTTTCACCCGCTGATTATGTTCCAGTTGATGGGGATTAATGGTGCATTTTTAACTGGCGATGCGTTTAATCTATTTGTGTTTTTCGAGGTGCTGCTGATTGCCTCCTACTCACTAATGATGCATGGTGGAGGTAAACAGCGAATACAGGTTAACATCCATTATGTATTTCTTAACTTAATTGGCTCGTCGCTGTTCTTGTTTGCGTTAGGTACCTTATACGGCACTTTAGGCACACTTAACTTCGCCGATATGGCCGATAGAATTCCGCTGCTTTCGAGTAACGAATTACTGATTACCAAATCAGGGGCATTATTGTTACTGGCTGTTTTTGGTCTGAAAGCAGCAATGCTGCCTCTACATTTCTGGCTGCCAAAAGCTTACGCGAGTACGAGTGCTCCAGTGGCCGCGCTATTCGCAATTATGACCAAAGTCGGTATTTATAGTATTTGGCGGGTGCATGGCGTTATGTTTGGCGACCAGGCCGGTGAGCTGGCTAATATCGCCTTGCCGTGGTTATGGCCTATAGCTTTATTAACCATTGCTATTGGCGCTGTTTCTGTATTGGCTAGCAAAAGTTTGCGGGTGCTTTGTAGTAACTTGGTGATTGTATCAGTAGGTACTCTGCTGGTGACCATCAGCTTGAATACGGTACAGGCCGCTGCAGCTGGTATTTATTACTTACTGCATAGTACTGTAGCTTGTGCCGCTATGTTCTTGCTGGCGGGGGTTATTCAGCAGCAGCGCGGTAAAGCGGAAGACCGGTTTGTCACCACAAGAACAATGCCGCAGGCAGGAATTTTGGGCTTTATCTTTATCTTGCTGGCGATAGGTTTAATTGGTATGCCGCCGCTGTCAGGCTTTGTAGGTAAAGCTTTAATTTTGCAGTCAGTGACCAAAGCAAGCCAGGCAGTTTGGGTCTGGCCGCTAATATTAGGCGCAGGACTGATTGCTTTAATCGCTTTATCACGGGCCGGCACTGCATTGTTCTGGCGAACCAACGGCGAAAACAACACCGCCTTACAAGGTCAGCCCGTTCAATATTTAGCTATTGGCTTACTGGTAGGGATCCTGCCTTTGATGGTGATTTTTGGAGGGGCAGTGAGCGATTTTGCGCAATTGGCGGCAGAGCAGCTTAAAGCTGGTTTAAGCCTGCAGCAACTTAATGAGGTAGCCAATAATGGATAAAGTGCGTAAGTTTATTTGGTTCCCCACTCCTTACCACAGTATATTGCTATGGTTAGTGTGGCAGATTCTGCATGATTTTAGTCGTGGTCACATGGTGTTAGGCGCGGTGTTTGCCATTGTTATCCCCTGGATTGTCGCACCGCTCAGTGAGAAAGAACCGGTAGCAAAAAATCCTCTCACAGTTTTGAGGTATACGTTTCGTTTACTCTTTGACATTGTGCTGTCTAATTACGACGTAGCGAAGCGCGTACTGCAGAGTAACCGTAGTTTAAGGCCGGCTTTTATTGCGGTGCCGTTAGCCATTAATGAGCCTTTGCCACTCACCATCTTTACCAGCAGTGTATCATTAACTCCTGGTACAGTGAGTGTAGAATTGTCGGATGACAGGCAATGGCTGTATGTACACGTGCTGCATCTTGAAGACGAGCAGCAGTTAATTAACCTTATCAAACGTCGTTATGAAGCGCCTTTGAAGGAGATTTTCGGATGTTAAGTTACGCTATACTGACTGCCTGCGGCTTCATTTGCTGTGCTTTAGCCCTAAATGCCTGGCGCTTGATCATTGGCCCTACTACACCTGACAGAATTATTGCCGTTGATACCATGTACATTAACAGTATTGCACTGATCATCTTGTTAGGGCTTTACCAAGGCTCGGCCAGTTACTACGAAGGTGCGTTATTGATCGCACTGCTTGGCTTTGTAAGTACTTCGGCCTTTTGTAAGTATTTATTGCGCGGCGATATTATCGAATAAGGAAGATAGATGACTGTATTTTTAGAAGCGGTGGTGAGTGTTTTATTGGTGCTGGGCAGTATTGTTATGCTAGTTGGCTCTATCGGCTTAGCAAAATTCCCTGATTATTTTACCCGCCTGCATGCGCCGGCTAAATCCAGCACCTTAGGAGTCGGCTGTATCCTGATCGCTTCGATGATATTTTTCAGCGTTCAACTTGGCCATGTAAACTTTAAAGAAGCATTGATAAGCATGTTTTTGTTGATCACCGCTCCCGTAGCAGCACATATGCTGGCGAAAGCAGGCTTACACTATAAAGTAAACATGAAAGATAACACACAAAATCAACAATTGGCTAAAAAGGCTTACTTACACCAAAGTCCAGATGAAAAGTAGGCATCACTATTGAGAGCTTGAACCTCCCGGCAGATAACTACAAAAAAGATTAGACAACCATAATCTTTGATTGAATGATAAATATGATCCGCCTGCAATCGTATTTTTATGTGCGGACTGTAGTGGCTAAGTAATATTGGCCACATATATCTAGGGGGATGGGCTGCTATGGGGCGTTTTCGACTTAGCCTTCTAGCTCGGAGTAGGGAAAAAGTGAGCATGGGACTTTTACTAGCAGAGGCATTCTGAGGCACATATTTATTTTATGTTTGTATTCTCACCAGCCTGTCGACGTTTTACAGCAGCCGAAATGTAGATATTCTGCGCTTTATCAATAGCCTCTTGGGATTGGCGGGCAACACGATATGCCTGATGGTATTTGTTACCGCGCCATAAACTTTTAGCTTGATGTAAAAGTTTGTGAGATGTATCAATTTGAGCTTTCATGCCGAATGGATAAGATGAGCGGGTGTGAGCCCAGTCCAGGCGGCCTTCAATATCAATAATGGCTTCTTGATAAAACTCTTCGACTGCCTCTTGCCGGACAAACTGAATTAAGTAGTAGGTAATTGTAACAATAAATCCAATTGTAAAAAGGATGCTCATGACTGCTCTCCTTAATTTATACTAATATAGAGCCTGAGTTGTATGTACAGAGAGTATAGGAAGGATAAATGCCCTTTACCAAAAACTATTTATTTGATGAAGGGGTTCCATATATGCCCCTTTGCGAGTTAGTTTTCATATATTTCTCTTCATTTTTATCGTTAAATATGCCCCTCTATGGTAAACATCAAAAAACGCTGCAAGTCCTGCTGCGGCTTGGATTATCCGGTCTTAGCGGGGAAACCTGTGTCGATAAATCCGGCTGTACTTTTAGTCATATCTTTAAGTCGGCTCGTGTCCCGAAACGACTCAGCAGTATGTCGTAAAAGGAAATATCTGTTGTCATAACAGCAACTCGCAGATAGACGGCTTCACTGCTAGTATCCCCGCATCACTTTAACGGGGTTTTTATGTTTCGATATCTTCTCTGCAGCTTTGCACTTGTTCTTCTCTATCCCACGGCTATCGACCTATATCTTGTCGGTTTACCACAAATTGCGCTGGATTTGAATGCAAGTGAATCTCAACTCCACATGGCATTTTCTATCTATCTTGCAGGTATGGCGGCTACTATGCTGTTTGCGGGTAAACTTGCTGATGCAATAGGTCGTAAACCTATTGCTGTTGTCGGAGCTGCAATATTTCTGTTAGCGTCCCTGCTTGGTGGTTCAGCAGAAAACAGTCAAACCTTTTTCATTGCTCGATTCATTCAGGGAATTGGAGCCGGCTCCTGCTACGTTACAGCGTTTGCAATTCTACGTGATACGCTCGACGACCAGCGCCGTGCAAAAGTACTGTCGATGCTTAATGGTATTACCTGCATCATTCCGGTTATCGCACCAGTAATCGGCCATTTAATCATGCTTAAATTCCCGTGGCCAAGTCTATTCACGACAATGGCCGGCATGGGGCTGCTGGTCTGTATATTGTCAATTTTCATTTTAAAAGAAAGCAAACCACATCAACCGGTAACATTTAATAAGAAAGAACATAAGCATTCAACGGCCGGGAAAGAAAGGCCTCAAGAATCGTTTTTTGAAACATTTTTCATCAGCCGACTGATTATCACAGCAATAGGTGTAACGACTATTCTCACTTACGTCAACGTTTCTCCGATGCTCATTATGGGCACGATGGACTTTAGTCGAGCAGAGTATTCATCGATTATGGCTTTAACTGCTTTAGTAAGTATGCTTGCCTCATTTTCAGCACCCTTTGCTTTGTCATTGTTTAAGCAGCGAACATTGATGTTTTCTGCACAGCTATTATTTGCCCTTGCGGCCGCTGTATTAGGGTTCTCTGATTTGTTTGAATTTAGTAACTCATTAAAATTAACTGGTTTTGGATTGTTGTGCGCCGGATTCTCTATCGGCTTCGGCGTAGCTATGAGTCAGGCTCTCGGCCCATTCTCTCTTCGCGCCGGCATGGCGAGTTCAGTACTTGGAATTGCTCAGGTGTGCAGTTCAGGTTTTTACATTTGGCTGATGGGTCTGCTTGGCGTTAGCGCTTTGCATATGTTGATCATTATATTGGCTGTCGGTGGTATTATTAGTCTTGCTCTAATACAATTAATAAACTCTCCAATACGTAGTAATTTAAATGAAGAAATCGCTAGCACGCCTTGATCTGAATTTATTATTCACCCTGCAGCTTTTATTGAAAGAGCTGAGCGTATCGAAAACCGCCAAAAAGTTAAATGTGACGCCTTCAACGGTGAGCAAATCACTCAACAAGCTTAGAGACTGGTTTGATGATCCTTTGTTTGTCAAAACTCCTCAAGGTTTCAGGGCGACACCCCTTGCCCAAAGTATGGAGCAGGAACTTTCAGACTGGCTGCAGATAGGCAACCAGATCCTCAGCAAACATGGTGATGATGCCCCCAAAGGCATTCACTTCAATTTAGCAATGGAGTCACCGCTGCTGCTGATCATGTTTAATGAACTAACACAGCGTATTTACCAGAAATATCCAGATGCGAAAGTGACAGTACGCAACTGGGATTACGACTCGCTAGATTCTATTATTTGCGGACAAGCGGATATAGGTTTTACCGGTCGAGAGAGTCATCCCCGCTCTAAAGAGTCACTAGACTTATTGCCGTATTTTATTGACTTTGAAGTGTTGTTCTCCGATTTACCTATGGTATACCTGCACAAGGATCATCCTGCGTTGAAGGAAGAATGGAACATAGATACTTTTCTTAAATACCCTCATATTAATATTATCTGGGAAAAGAGTGAGACATGGGCTCTGGATGAAGTTCTGATGGAACGAGGGCAGACTCGCGAAATAGCCCTGACCATGGCAAGCTTTGAACAGTCCCTGTTTATGGCTGCTCAATCCGGACACAAAATGATAGCTACAGCTCCCCAATATTGTCAGCATTACATCCGTCACATGCATCCGGATTTAGTCAGCCTGCCGATTCCTGTAGATAAAGAGCTCCAGGAAAAGCTGATCATTCCTTTCACTATGATCTGGCACAAACGCAATAGTCACAACCCCAAAATAAAATGGCTCAAAGAAATCATTAAATGCCTTTATACCCGTTACCATCCAAAATGCAAAAATCAGCAAGCCGGTAAGTGAGCAGATTCTAGGCATGAAACTGAAGATCTAACGGGTTAAATCGAAGTTTTATAACAACGAAGATGCTTACTTACCCCCTTGCCCTATGGGGAATTCGCTCGAAAACCAGCACTGCGTTGTAACAATCGTCAAGGGAGCAACCATTCACTCATATTACGCCTTGTTCTGGTGTCCGAGTGAGCTCCTGATAAATGCATTTTGAATGATAACGGGTATACAGCCCGGAACATTGATAGTTATTTAGCCCGAAGAAATGTGCTTGGTATAAAGTTTGTCGGCAGTGAGAAGATGTCCAGGCACCTTATATAACACAATTTTACGGCGAAACTGACTGTGCGGCCGTACCGCCGCGACAGCAGATCACTTAATCCAGCGGCAGTTCGGTCTTTTTGACTACCTCTCTCAATACAAAACTGGAATGTACACCGGTAACCCCTTCTAACTTGGTTAAATGCCCGAGTAGAAACTTCTCGTAATGTTCCATATCGCGCACCACCACTTTTAATAAAAAATCAGCCGTCTGTCCGGTTACAATCAAACATTCCAGTACCTCGGGTAAAGCGGCAATCGCACGTTCAAAGTTATCAAAACGATCCGGCGTATGACGGTCCATTGAAATACCAATCATGGCAGTCAATTTTAAGCCTAGTACCGCGGGCTTCAATAAAGTGACATGTTTATCGATTAATCCTGACTCCTCCAGACGTTTAACACGACGTGAACAGGGGGTTGGTGATAAACCAACACTATCAGCTAACTCCAGATTACTGATACGCGCATTCCCCTGCATCAGCTTAAGAATTTTCTTATCAGTACGGTCTAATTTGATTACTTCCTGCATACTATTTCACCTACATGGTCATTTTCACCAACAATAGCACATTTACTAGTGAGTTGTTGCATAAACAACTCGAAATTAGAGTTACTTTGCAACCACTCTCTACGCCGTTCGTTCTATAGTTAACACATGGATAGCGAGCGAAGTTTCTAACCGGAAACGGGCGGTAATACCCTTACAATGGTGAACCAACTCGCTAATTCACTCCTCTAAACATCTCCGCTGCCAAGGCTCTAAAAGGAAATGACTCGTGTCTAATATCGCTAACATCCACGCTAGTTTTAATCATAAAAAATACCGCGCCTATGCTCCAGTCCAGAAAACAGACAGACGCTGGCCTAATCAAATTATTGAAGCGGCACCTCAGTGGTGCAGTGTTGATCTGCGCGATGGTAACCAGGCTCTTATTGAACCTATGAGTCCAAGCCAGAAGCTTGATATGTTTAAACTGTTAGTTGATGTGGGCTTTAAGGAGATTGAAGTCGGTTTTCCCGCGGCATCGGCACCTGACTTTGATTTTGTTCGTCAGTTAATTGAACAGGATTTAATTCCAGACGATGTCACTATCCAGGTATTAACGCAGGCACGCGAGCCGTTAATCGCACGCAGCTTTGAAGCTTTAAAAGGTGCGAAAAAAGCCATAATGCACTTATATAACTCTACCTCAACGGTGCAGCGTGAGCAGGTATTTAAAAAATCCCGCGATGAAATTAAAGCCATCGCCGTACAAGGTGCACAATGGGTGCGAAATTTTGCTGCCGCGCAGCCAGATACAAAGTGGTTCTTCCAGTATTCACCGGAAAGCTTTACCGGCACCGAAATGGATTATGCACTAGAAGTCTGTGATGCCGTTATTAACGTCTGGCAGCCGACACCTGACAACAAGGTCATTATCAATTTACCCGCAACGGTTGAAACATCAACACCTAACGTCTATGCCGACCAGATTGAATGGGTGTGTGACAATATTAGTCATCGTCAGTCAGTGACTATCAGCCTGCATACTCACAACGATCGCGGCTGCGGCGTGGCGGCTGCAGAGCTGGGCGTATTAGCCGGTGCGGATCGAATCGAAGGTACATTACTGGGCAACGGCGAGCGTACCGGTAATATGGATATAGTCACCATGGCGATGAACATATACAGTCAGGGCATTGATCCGAAACTAAATTTTTCTGATATGGACCGTATTATTGCAACCGTTGAGCGATGCACACAATTAGCAGTACACCCTCGTCATGCCTATGCAGGTGAATTAGTTTTTGCAGCTTTCTCCGGCAGTCACCAGGATGCAATTAACAAATGTATGGCGATTGATGCAGCACAACGAATCGAAGATCCGCAGGCACACTGGCAGGTTGCTTATCTGCCGATCGACCCGCGTGATTTAGGGCGAACTTATCAGCAGGTTATTCGTATCAACAGCCAGTCCGGAAAAGGTGGTGTGGCCTATGTACTGGAGCAGGACTACGGTATTCAGATGCCTCGCTGGATGCAGGTTGATTTTAGTCCGCATGTACAAGAGCATGCCGAAAATAGTGAAAGTGAAGTTTCATCAGCTGTTATTCACAATATTTTTTCTAAGACTTATTTAGCACCACAGACAGCAGCTGCTGTCGACAGCTACAGCCTTAACCGCCAAGGTAATAAAGATATATTACAGGCACAGATCCAGGGGATTAAGGGTTCGGTGACAATTGATGGTCAAGGTAAGGGTGTACTGGATGCTTTTGTCAGAGGGTTAAGTGCATCAATCGACACTGATATTGTATTAATCGACTATAACGAACATGCATTACCGAGCAGAAAGGGCGCTGAAAATGAACAGGCCGAAGCGATTGCTTATGTACAGCTCAGCATTCAAGGTGCGCGCTACTGCGCAGCCGCCAAGTGTGATGATATAGTCAGCGCCTCTCTACAGGCAGTTCTTAATGCCGTTAGTCGAAGCGGAGCCAGCATTTCCGAGCACAGCCGTCTGAAATTAGCGGCCGTGTAACAGCAGGAAGAATAAGTACCTGAGCTCTGATGCAGGTTAAAATTGAACCATTCTTTTATTACGGGTTCATTTTTTGCCGGCGTTTAACACGGAGCTTGAAGCGCAGAAAAGCCTTTCTCCATTCAGCGAAAGGCACCACCTCTAAATATCATCCTCATCAACCTCGATTTCAAGCTGATCTTCACTCTCTTCAACGGCTGCTAACTCAAGGTCTTCAAACATATCAATTAACAGCTCATGAGCATTACCTCTTTTTGCATCTAATAATGCACTGAAACTAATCAGGCCGACGGCCGTTTTTATCTGCTCATTCGGTATACTGTTTGTGGTCTTATCAGCGGTCTGCATGAAATGCTGCATCTCTCCTACATCCCCGTCCATTAGCGAGTAAAGAGAGCGGTAGCAGTGTACTAACAGCAGGCTAAGTTCACCTGCTTTAGATTTAGGATCTATACCGCAGCAGGAGAGGGTCGTAAAGTCTTTACCTATAATATCAGCTATAACTTCCCTCGAAAGACCAAGACTCTCACCAGCGTTTAACACTGCCTTAGCCAGCACTGTCTGCACATCTGTCTTTTTATGATTATCACACATGAATTCAGCCGTATCAGCATTCATGCCCTGCATATCAACAACAAAGTGCTCCGGACGCTCGAACTCGTTTTGCGACATATTAACCTCCGTTTCATGCCTTGTTTACAGCTTTATTAGAGGAGTTCTCCATCTATTTTCCCGGATACCAGAATACTGACTTGCCGCTTGCGGTACGACCGGAATACATTCCCCCGCTGGATAACGTGCCTCGAGAACCATAGGACGAACCGTATCCATGAGTGACCGAACCACTAGGCTGCTGCTGTTGTGCTGCTTGTATGGCATTAACAATATTAACAATGGCATAGCCACCGATCGGCCCCAGGTTTCCCTGAGCATCCAGCCAGTAATAACCTTTATAGGTTACGCCAAAGAGCTGCTGCAGACCGCGCTGATCCATGGGATGAATCTCACGACCGTTAATGAAAATACCTGTTCCACCCTGTGAGATATCAGCCGGCATCGGCCCGGGAAGATCCAGTCCGGCCAGAATAAATCCTGTTGTCGGTCCGCCTTCTACCCCCCAGGCTCCACAAATATTATCATACCAGTAACGGCCGCTCTGAATGCGGGTTTGATATGCAGACTCCAGTGCATTTCGCTTATCAGGTGAGAGTTTTTTCCGGTTTATGTAAACTGCCCCGGTATCACTTTTGGGGACGGCGGCGCCCTGCTCTGAAGAAGAATCAGGACTTGCGTATGCACCAGCACGGGGTTGCCCTCGAGGCCTGAATATCAGTGATTCTCCATCCTCATCGGTGAAAAGAAATGAACCATCTGCCCGCGATACAACGGTAAACTGATATATATCGCCATAATCATTGATCGTACCGACCAGAAACTTTCCTGACTTATTGGCCGTCAGCGGTATTTTTTCACCGTCAATACTTATTGTTCCATGATAGTAGCCGTTTACCGGTGTTTTAATTGTTATAGAATAATTATCGTCATCAGCATAGGAAGAAAACTCTCCAACAAACGGATCTGCTGCGGACGCGGCGGCAAAAAACAGGGTCATAAATAAAATGACTATCAATGAACTTACTCTTGAATTAACCCAAAACATATTTCAGCCCTCCTTTAATTTAAATTGAAGAGGCGTTTGAGTTGAGTATAGGATCAAAAGCCTTTGCTTGAGCTTTTTTATTCATCTAATCCCAGTCGAGGAGATCCTCGCCAATGATTCAAACTCCAGCTAAACAGGTACTGTACTTCTCAGGCAGGGGGATTGTTTCTGTACTCTGCTGCCGAACACTGTTGTTCTACTCATATAAATACGGCCTGTTATCCGAATATAAATTCATACCGATAAGAATCTCTTCTTTAAGATGACAGCATAAAGAAACGGGAACAATATTAGCAGCGGCTTCGTCTATCAGCCAAAGATAAAGAACAGTTTATTAACAGAACAAAGGAAAAGTACAGCATTTATCATCTTGATTTGATGGATAAAACAGCATAAAAATCCGACCTCCAAAATGTCTAGTTATAAGTTACTGGCGGATCACATAATATTGAATCAATTAAATTGATTTCTTACAGAAAAATCAACATCATATAAAATCCAATAATAATAAGGTTTTTTTATGTTAGAACTATTAATTGGCCTGGTGGTCACAATAGTCGTCGGCTATTTCATCGTTAAAGAGTATAAACCGGCAGGAGTCCTGCTGAGTGCAGGTATGCTTTTATTAATCATCACAGGATTTATGGGGCATACGGTTTTGCCGGAAAATGTCGCATCGACGGGTAGCGCCTTCTTAGATACGCTGGAGTTTGTAAAATACATGCTGCAGTACCGCGGCGGCGGCTTAGGTATGCAGATCATGCTGTTATGCGGTTTTGCAACCTACATGACACATATCGGTGCAAACAATGTTGTGGTGAAACAATTCTCACATCCACTGGCATTTATTAAATCCCCCTATGTATTATTAGTCGCGGCTTACATCGTTGCCTGCCTAATGTCTTTAGCAGTGAGTTCAGCAACGGGTCTTGGTGTGCTGTTAATGGCGACTTTATTCCCGATGATGACCGCGATGGGCATATCACGCCCGGCAGCCGTAGCAGTATGTGCCTCACCAGCGGCGATTATACTTTCTCCCACATCGGGTGACGTGGTTATCGCGGCTGAGAAATCGGGTATACCGCTGCATGTATTCTCGGTGGAAACGGTACTGCCGGTATCAATCAGTGCAATTATCGTGATGGCGGCGGCAGCCTTCTTCTGGAATAAGTATTTAGATAAAAAAGAAAATACACCAATGGAGAAACTGGATGTTTCTCATATAAAAATAACGGCACCAGCTTACTACTCTATTCTGCCGTTTCTGCCGATCGTCGGCGTTTTTGTTTTCAATGGTAAAACGATTCCCGGCCTTGAATTAGATATCTACACAATTGTTGTACTGTCTATTTTCATCGGCGTAGTTGTTGAATACTTCAGCAGACGCTTTAACGGTAAAGAAACACTCGAGGGGTTAGAAGTGTGTTACGAAGGCATGGCTGATGCCTTTAAAGGTGTGGTAATGCTGCTGATCGGAGCCGGTGTGTTTGCACAGGGCTTAATGTCAATCGGCGCAATTGATAACCTGATAGGTCTGGCTGAGTCAGCCGGGGCTGGCGGTTTTGCATTAATGATTCTACTGACATTAATAACGGTTGTCGCGGCGATAGCAACGGGCTCAGGTAACGCGCCGTTTTATGCATTTGTAGAACTTGCACCGACTCTGGCCACGAAATTAGGCCTCAGTCCGGCTTACCTTATTATTCCTATGCTCCAGGCATCAAATCTGGGCCGTACTATTTCTCCGGTATCCGGGGTTATCGTCGCAACAGCAGGTATGGCTAAAATAAGTCCCTTTGAAGTGGTCAAACGTACTTCCGTTCCTGTCTTGTTCGGTTTAATCACTGTTGTTTTAGGTACTATGCTGCTTGTGCCTATGTACACTTAATAAGAAAACATCGCAAGACAGCGGCTGCAGAGCAATCCTGCAGCCGCTGTCTTGTTATTTTTCTATCACTTGTAAGCAGAGTATTAAATAAGGAAACTCCAATCTGCCATTAACAACCAGAGACTACAAATGAAAAACTGGATTCATTCACCTAAAAACCCGAACGTAGCCAAGTATGTTGACTGCTACTGGTTTATACAGAAAAAACACAGCGGCGACAGTCATCAATATCCTAAATTGAACCCAGATCCGGCTGCTCATTTGATTATTGCGCCCCCCGAACAGAGCTATCAATATGAGCAGGCGGCAATGTCTGCAAGCGGAAAAGGGAGTCACTGGTTATTCCCTCACTGTCAGACATTTAAAATGGATCATTGCCGGCCGTTTTTAATATTAGGCATCAAATTTCACATCGGTGCACTGTATTCATTAAATATCACACCGCAGCAGCCCGTTGTGGATCAGGTAACAGATGTTGATATAAATGCCCTGCTTAACTCCGAGTTATTTAGTACGGCAGAGATACTGGCTAAGGCAGAGCTTCAACCTGAAAGCTGTCGTGATACTCTGGATGAACTATTAATGCCCTGGCTGCTGAACAGGCCTCAAGATAAACACAGCAGACTATGCCGTAATGCGCTTTCCTTGTTAGCGGACACACCTATTTCCAATCTAGGCGAATTACTGCACTGCTCACAACGAACTCTAGAACGAAGTTTTTTACGTGTCACCGGACTTACCTTAAAACAGTGTCAGTCCATGAATAAACTGGAAGCGATGCTGGAGTCTTTATATCAAAAAAAGGATATAGACTGGCTAAATGTCGCTTACGAATTCGGCTTTAGTGATCAGCCGCATTTAATTCGTTATCTTAAAAGCACCATTGGTTCAACACCTGGAGAATATGCCAAGCAGCGCGATTTAGTCATTGATATTTATGGCGATTTTGAACAAAACTAGAATCAGCCCCTAACAAATAAGCTCTGAAAACTGTCGTTTTTTTTCAATCAATTCTATAGAACTATCATTAATATCTATCTTCAGAGTTAAGGTATTTAACTGCCAGTTAAACGTATAAATGAAAGAGAACAATTAACCATGAAAGCAGAAATAAGACAGTATCAGAAACAAGATTTATCAGATTTACTTACTATATGGGAGAGTGCTTCAAGAATAGCGCACTCTTTTATGGCAGAGAGTTTTTTTGAACAAGGACTCCGTGAGATCCCTACTATATACATCCCTAATGCTGATACATGGATCGCAGTTATTGATCAAAAAATGGTCGGCTTTATTGCTTTAATCAATAATGAAGTCGGCGGCCTTTTTGTTGATCCAAATCACCATGGAAATGGTATCGGCAGAGCATTAATGGATAAAGCTCAAGAACTGCATGGCGATTTAGAAGTTGACGTCTTTAAGGAAAATCCAATAGGCCGTCGTTTTTATGATCGTTATGGTTTTAAGTTCAAACATGAAAAAATATGGCCGGACAGCGGAGATATAATGTTAAGAATGGCTTTTACTGCTAAATAAGCTTACTAAATTTGATATCGTAAAGCAGCTTCGACCAGCCCTTACAATATCTATAACGTTCCTAGGAATCGCATTATGAATTCAATACCGTCATTAGCTCAACTGGGATGGCGCCCATTTTTTCAACAGCAGCTGACTTTAGATGAACTCACTGAGCTGCGTATCGGCCGGGTGGTTGAACAGCACCGCAGCGGCGTGGTGGTGCTCAGCGAACAGGGACAGTTCAGCCTGATTCAGTCCTCCAATGCCGAGCGTCTCTGTGTGGGTGACTGGGTATTGTTCGATGATCTGCTCAAACTGCACCGCAGTCTGGAACGTCAGTCCCTGTTTCAGCGTAAAGCGCCGGGATCGAAAATTGCTACTCAGTTGATTGCTGCCAACGTCGATACCCTGCTGGTAGTATGCTCGCTCAATCACGACTTCAATCTAAGCCGCATAGAGCGCTATCTCGCCTTAGCCAAAGAAGCGCAGGTTGAACCAGTGATCGTGCTCAGCAAAGCCGATCAATGTGACGATGTAGAGACTAAACGCAGCCAGGTTCAGGCTTTAGATCCGCTAATAATGGTGCATGCCGTTAATGCTTTAGATCCAGATCAGAATCAGGAATTGGCCGGTTACTGCAGTCAAGGGAAAACACTGGCATTTCTAGGCTCATCAGGTGTAGGAAAATCAACCCTGGTTAACGGCCTGATGGGCTTTGAAGCTCAGCTGACCTTTGCTGTTCGCGAAGACGACAGCAAAGGACGTCACACCACCACTTCCAGAGCACTAAAATGGCTGCCTCAAGGGGGTCTGCTGCTGGATACGCCTGGCATGCGTGAACTGCAGCTAAGCAGCTGTGAGAGAGGTGTCAGTGATACCTTCAGCGAAATCACTGAACTGGCAGAACGCTGCCGATTTAGCAACTGCAGCCACAACAGTGAACCAGGGTGTGCTGTGCATCAGGCTATTGAAGAAGGGGCATTAACAGCGCGCCGTTTAAACAGCTATCAAAAGCTGATGCGTGAACAGGCGTTAAACAGCGCTACCCTTGCAGAAAAACGCGCCAAAGACAAAGCTTTCGGCAAGATGGTTAACAGGATCCAGAATGAATCACGTCAGTATAAAAAATATTAAGCCATATGAAGGCCGGACGTGATTACAACAGTTCGGCTATCCTAATCACTTGATTCTGCAGCGCTGTAGGATTTAACCAGTGCCTTATATTCTGCTGAAGCACGTATATTACCAACGGCATTCCAGATACACTCCGTCAACTCTGCGTGCTTAAAATAGAACTTTTTAGAGAACATAAGATAACCGTGCTTTGACTTCAGCGGCGGCTGCAGTATTTCAATCTGACGTGCCAGCAGCGGGTGCTGATTCATCACTGCTTTAGCGTTACCTTCAATAGCTGCCATGCCGTCCACCCGCCTGGCGGATAACATCTGCAGCATCTGATGTTCATTATTAAACTCAATAGGCTTCAAACCGAGGTTTTTCACGATATCAACACCTGCCGAGCCCCGCTCTACTGCTATTTTTTTACTCGCCCCGGTTATCTCTTTACCATCCCATTTTAAATCGCTTACCTTATGAGTAAATAACAGGTAAAAGTAACCTCTAATAGCCCTATAGGTATCGGGTTTTCCGTCCTTCATTGGATAAGCGCCATAAACAGCCCGCTCTGTATTATAACTGGAAGAAAATGCGGCATCTGCACCGCCGTGCTCAACAAGATGAAGCGCCCTCTTCCAGGGAACTAAAATAAATTTAATATCAACATCGCACAGTTCACCAGCCTGCGGCTGCAGATCCGGCTGCAAGTGTAGTGGCAATAACAATGGTTATATTGTTACCGCTTTTTACGCTGCTTAATAACAGAGTAATAAGCAGTACGATATAAGTCATACTGCTTATAGTGCTGTTTAACCCTTTCATTAACTGTTCCCTTTTTCTGCTGAGTCATAGCAAGGCCGAACAGCCAAACCTTTCAGCAGAACTTAATGTCAGCGGTGTTCAACTTGGAAATGTGCTACGTATTTCAGTATAGATCTCAAAGGGTGCCTTGTGATCAATATGTTTTGCTGCTCTTAATATAATAAGTGCAGAAAAAACGGCGAAGAAAATATAATAAACAATGTCAGCGTTTACATCCGCCAACGATTTATCGCCACAGCGATTCAAGTCACTATAAGCAAAGCCTTTTACCCTGCCAGAAAGAACGCTTAAATTGTTTATTAAAGGCTTCATTTAAGCCTCACAGTGAGCATTCTGTATATAACCACCAGCACCACACGGGGTAAACGTTTACCCCTTTATAGGCCTTTTCCACAAGAGCAAAGCCAGCTCACAACTATCTTTAAAAACATGATGATAGAGCCAAATTATCTTGAACCCCAGGTGCAAAAACATTATCTTTTCGACGTATAACATTTAATAAATAAACAAAATTTTAACAGGGAATGTGTCATGCGTATTTTTGTATTATTTTTAACCTTATTATTCAGCGCCCAGAGCTGGGCTGATATTCAATGGCTGGCTAAAGAACAGACATATAAACTTAATGGTGCGACTTTATTCAAACTGCGCAAGCAGTTAAACAAAGAAGAGCAGAATAGTTTAAAAACACTGCGTAATGTTGTATTTAATAACCGCGCCGAGTTTGAAGGTGCGTTAGAAACAGCAATAGGCAAGCAGCATGCAATGACAGAGACATTAACCGGCAAAGCCGAAATGCCGGCTGTCAGCTACGGCATTGAAGCAAGAAACCCGCTGTTAAGTCTGGTTATCAGTGACGGCGATTATCAGCAGGATGAGAATGCATTTACTCAACAAAGCTGGCTGCAGTTACCAGAGCTTAATAAAACCCCGCAGCTGAAAACCACTTTTAGTAACCAGTGCCTGCAGGTAGCATCACAAAATGTGCAGCTGTTTGAGTTATGCTCCGGTTCACAGAACGGTGAAAGTAAAAGTGCTTATTTAAAAACCGATGCTGACTCAATACTTGGCCTGGGGCAGGAGTTTGTCAATCCGGGTGTCACTACGGCAAACCGCCTGGGTGATACACGTAACGGTAAAAATACCATGAGCGGATTTAACCGCGGCTACAATGGTAATACACTATTCCCGATTGCATATTTTGATTTTCCTGAAAGCGCACATAAGCAGCCTTTTGCACTTATTCTCGATAACCGCTACCCGCAAAGCTGGGACTTTAGTGAAGCGCCTTATAAGCTCAGCGTAGAAGGCGGTGATTTTAAAATACACGTACTTACCGGTAAGACCCTTGCCGATATTCGCCGCAGCTACATGTTGATGGCGGGCACTCCTCTGCTTCCGCCGAAATCTGCATTTGGTTTATGGGTGTCAGAATACGGCTATGAAAACTGGGCCGAACTTGATGATAAAATAGCGACACTAAAACAGAACAACTTTCCGGTCAGCGGTGCGGTACTGGACCTGCAGTGGTTCGGCGGCATTACTGAAGATGCGAACAGCCAGATGGGCAGCCTTACCTGGGATTTGAAAAACTTTCCTAAACCTGCCGATAAAATTGCAGCCTATAAGAAAGCTGATATCGACATGATAGTGATCGAAGAATCCTATATCAGTAAGGGCCTGGATGAATATAAGGAGCTGGATAAACGCGGTTTTCTTGCTCATGATAATAAGGGTAACAGCCTGGATGTAACCGAGGAAGGTGCTTGGTGGGGACACGGCGGCATGATGGACTGGAGCAACAAGGAAGGCCGTAACTTCTGGCATGACTACCGCCGCCAGGCGCTGGTTGATGCTGGCGTAACGGGTCACTGGACCGATCTTGGTGAGCCGGAAATGCATAACCCTGATTTCAAATACGGTGACGGACTGGATCATGAGATGATTCATAATTCATTTAACATGATCTGGCTGCAGAGTATTTATGACGGTTATCAGCGTAATAATCCTGAAAAACGTCCGTTTATGATGTCCCGCTCAGGCGGCATCGGTATGCAGGCATTAGGCGCGGTTATCTGGTCTGGCGATATCGGCAGTGATTATGCATCTCTAGCGGCACAAATGCCGCAGCAGACACACATGATGTGGTCAGGTTTAGATTATTACGGCTCTGACATCGGCGGTTTCCACCGCAAAGCACTGCTCAACTCAGATATGGAGCAGACTAAAGAGCAGGCCATGGATGAGCTGTATACGCAGTGGTTTGCCTATTCAAGCCTGTATGAAGTGCCGGTACGAGCACACACTGAAAACCTGTGTAACTGCAAAGAAACGACGCCGGATCGTATCGGTGATATGGACAGTAACCGTGCCAGCATTAAACTACGTTATGAGCTGCTGCCGTATTATTATTCATTAGCTTACCGTGCTTATTCGCAGGCAGAGCCGCTTTTCCCGTCTCTAGAGTACTACTACCCTAATGATCAGCAGGCTAAAAACCTAGGTCATATAAAAATGGTCGGTCCGTTCCTGGTTGGTTCATCGGTTGCTGAACAAGGACAGAAAGACAGCTCCACCTACCTGCCTAAAGGCACCTGGTATGACTTCCGTTCAGGAAAGCGCGTAGTTTCTCAAGGAGAATGGTTCAAACAGGAACTATATATTAATAAGATTCTCACTCTGCCGTTATTTGCCAAAGAAGGTGCGCTGATTCCGCAGAGCATCAATAAAGAAAACAGCTTAAAAATATTCGGTTTTGGTGAGCAGCAGTTTACCTGGTATGACGATGACGGTGCCAGCAGTGCTTATCAGCAGGGAAAATACCAGCAGATTCAGCTGCACAGTAAAAACAAACAAGTGCTTCTTTCGCGCACGGCAGGCAGTAAATTAACCATCAATACTATCAACTGGATATTGCCTTCAGATAAGAAAATTAAGAGGGTTAGTTCAAACTTAGGCGATCTGAAATTTGAACAGCGAGGTACACAGCTGCACATCAAACTTCCTGATTTCGATAAGCAGCTTAACCTGGAGTTAAAGCTTTAAGCTAAAAACACCGTTAAATCCAATGACCGCCCAAGAGGCGGTCTTTTTTTTGTACAACACGCAGCAGCTTCCCCATACCCGTTAGCAGCTCCATAATAAATGGGCCGGCTAAGTATCTGACAGTTCCCTCTCAATCCGTCAATCTGACCTATACTCGACAAGTCTCCACTAAATTTTTTGGGAGGTTAAATGTTTTTTAACCGCAGCCTGAAGCTGCTAAGCAAAGTATTAACTGTTTTTTTCTGCTTTACTGTCGGTGGCCCGGTCGAGGCGGCAGTATTAAAGATTCAGGCGATCGATCAACAGAACAAACCCGTGGAAAATGCGGTTATTACTGCAACTCCGTTGTTTTCTAAAGTTGAAATCGTTAAACAGACAAAAATTATCGATCAGATCAATAAAGAATACGTTCCCCGTGTAGTCATAATCAGCAAAGGCTCGTCAGTCAAATTTCCCAATAAAGACAATATAAGGCATCACGTTTATTCATTTTCTAAAGCGAAACAGTTTGAGCTGCCGTTATATGAAGGCAGTACGGCACCACCGGTCGAATTTAACAGCGAAGGCACGGTTACTTTAGGCTGTAATATTCACGACTGGATGCGCGGTTACGTTTATATCAGTGAGACTCCTTTCGCCGCGTTAACCGACAAAAAAGGGGCTGCTGTAATTCAGGAGCTAACGGAAGAAACCTATCGAGTTGATTTCTGGCATCCGCGCTTAAAAAAAACACTTATCTCCCGTGAGATTAAACTGCAGCAGGATTCTATTGAAACCGTCAAAATCAGACTACAGCTCAAGCAGTTAATCAAGAAAAGACAAAAAATGAAAACGCGCTTCGGCCGCTACTCCGATTAATCATGCCCCGATATGACTATGCAGTTTAAACGCTTCCAAACCCGTCTGATTGTCTTCTTTGTTGCGCTGCTGGCACTGCTGCAGCTGACCGTCTTTTTAGCAGTTAATGATGCGAACATTCGTAATGCCAGGCAGGTTATTAAAGAAAACCTGCAGGTCGGCTCAAGTGTATTTAACCGGCTGATTGAAGAAAGAACACGTAACCTGTTCCAGCACGCCAGGCTGATTTCTTCTGATTATGCTTTTAAACCGGCATTTTATTCTGATGACCGGCCTACAATTTTATCCGCCCTGGAGAATCACCTACAGCGCATAGAAGATGCCGACATTATGTTACTGGTCGATTTAGATTTAAAAATCATCGCCGATACCCGCAGTCCTGAAATAACAAGCGAAACAGTCGCCTGGCCGGCGCTGATTGAAAGAGCAGAGCAGAATGATTACGCCGAAGCGACCGCTGTTGTTCTGATCGAGAATCTGCCTTTTCAGATAATCGTTGTGCCTTACCTCTCCCCTGATATTAACGCCTGGATATTATTAGGTTTTGCGATCGACCAGCAGGTGGCAGATGACCTTAAGCAGATGATCAACAGCGAAATTTCATTTTTTGTTTCCTCCGACAGTAAGCAGTGGAGACTTACCCGGAGCACGCTTGATAAAGATAAAGCCGGCAGCTTAATGCGTAAAAACAAACAGCAGGAACTGTCTTTTAATCAGGGGCAGACTTTCACTCTTGATGACGAAGAATATATCGTTTTATACACACAGCTGGCAGAAAATAAAACCGTTTTCGCCATGCTGCAGCGATCGCTGGATCAAGCATTAAAACCTTACTTAAGGCTCAGACAGACATTACAGATATTAATGCTGTTCGGACTGCTTCTCTCTTTGCTGGGCGCACTGTTTATTGCCAGGAAAGTAACCAAGCCGGTTAAGGCCCTAACGCTTAGCGTGCAGAAGATTGAACAGGGTGATTACCATACAAAAATCATCACTGAGCAGAAAGATGAAATCGGCCAGCTGGCCGGCTCCTTTAACCAGATGGCAAAAGGACTCGAAGAAAAAGAAAAAGTCAGAAACCTGCTTGGAAAAGTTGTCTCCAAAGAAGTTGCAGAGGAGCTTCTGTGTAGAAAAATAGAATTAGGCGGTGAAGAAAAACAAGCGACCATACTGTTTTCCGATATTCGGGACTTTACCAGCCTTTGTGAAGGTGCGCCAGCACAGGAAATATTAACAATGTTAAATGTTTATTTAACCAAAATGAGTGCCGTTATCGAGATTAATCATGGAGTTATTGATAAATATATCGGTGATGCCATTATGGCGCTTTTCGGTGTCCCCGTTAACCACGGTAATGACGCACATAATGCCGTTGCCACGGCAATAGCAATGAATCAGGCACTGCAGAAACTAAATAAAGATAAATTCGGCAAGGCAATAAAAATTGGCATCGGCTTAAATACCGGCCGGGTCGTTGCGGGAAATATGGGATCGCCGGACCGCCTCAACTACACCGTTATCGGTGATGATGTTAATCTAGCTTCAAGACTAGAAGGTCTGACTAAATTTTATGATTTACCGGTTTTAGTCAGTGAATCAACCCGAACTGCCGCCGACAGCTTTGTTTATCAGGAGATTGACCGGGTTCGGGTAAAAGGTAAACAAAATGCCGTTGCCATTTACAGACCAGTCGCTCTATTATCACAAATCAGCCAGCCACAGTGGCTAGAAGTTGAAATATGCAGCACTATGTTAAGCGCTTACCGGGCTCAGAAATGGGAGAAAGCGCTTGAACAGCTGGATCAATTAGCGCTAATCGAAGACAGTGAATTTTGTCAAATATACCGGCAGCGTATCGCTATTTTCCAAGTGTCGCCGCCCCCACAGGACTGGGATTTTACTTTTGAATTTACAGAAAAATAAATAAAAGCCGGCCCATATCTTCATTAATCACAGCGGGTAAGTACTGCAGTCTTTTTCGCCAGCTCCTCCAACCATAGATAGCGCCGGCGATGTTGAGCACGCCGGCTGCGTTTAACCTCTTCAATTGCGCGTAACTGCAGAGATGTCGGCAGCGTCATCATAGTCTGGTCAAAATGTCTGCCGTCATGCTCCTGCCACAAGGCATTATAATCAAATTTTATCTGCAAAAACTTCTTACGGTATTTTCGACAATTATAAACATGCGCATGGCTTTATAAGGCGTATATTTCCTCACTTCCCAGCGCTTTAGCAATAACTTTCATCACTGTAATAAGCAGCGGTTTTGGCCTTAAACCATGTGCAGCTTTTGTTAAGTCACGAACAACAGCCATCGGCTCTTCAATACTGGGCTCAGGGCCCTGGATTGCCGTCATAATAATTGAACACTGCCGCCGGCTGCCGCTAAATACAAAAGCGCAGCTGTAGACACGCTGCCCAGACCGGTTTATCACCGACAATGTCAGTTCACCTTCACGGCGAAATGTCGGCTCAAATTTAATAACTAGAGAAAATTCTTCATCTAAATCAGTAATTAACAGTCCTTCTTCTAAATAAGCCGGCTGAATCCAATGGGCAAGACGCAGCCTTAATAACTGATAATGTTTGGTCATTATCTCAATACGCTGCACAGGCGTTGAAACAACTGAAAAATAAGGCCTAAGATGCTTAACCAGCTGCTCAGGGTAACGGCAGACAAATAACTCTAACTGCTGTTCCTGATAAAGCTCAAGTACATCAAGGGTACTTTTTTTGTGCACTTTCATACGCAGTCGACATTTTAGCTGGTTCTTTAGGCTGTTAGGATAAGCATGAGAAGCAATCGCTTTATAGGGTGCCGGGGAGTTAAAAATAGACTGTGAGATATCCTTTGTAGTGACTAAATGACTATTTTCGTTATTTGACAGCATAATAAAATGATCCTGCAGGATTAAAAGAGAGTCATATTGACTGACTGTTTTGAAGCAGGGGATTATAAGTTGATACTGCACTTCTTTGTGTATGTCTTGGTACCTGTTTGTACAGGTTTGTATGAAGACAATGGCTTTTAGGGCCTGTTGAACTTTGCCGGTTAATTTTTGTTCTATCTAAAAGCGTTTTGATCGCGACGAACGAGATGTAGCTTAGTCATCTAAGTGAATTTCGTTCAACAAAGAGCAAAACGCTTTGAGATGAACCCGAAGGGCAACGTTTGCTGACAATTTCTACTGTGTTATCGTCTATTTATGTAGAATAACTACACTACATAGACTCTGCCTTGTACAAATAGCCAGCAAACTGTTGCAAAAACAACCTTGAAAGATCAACAGGCCCTAGTAATTCTGTTATCTAGGCGCTCGATTTAGGCGCAGGTGTAAATGGAGGAATAAAGCATTACTGCGGGAGAAAGTAGACCGAAAAAAGACCTCTCTAGTTCACATTTCACTGAGTTATGACAAAAACATGATTTTTACATAAATATATTTCAATCCTGGTCGAATTGCCCCATAATCCCGCCCATTCACAAATGTGAATAAATAACAGGTAATCTTTACCTAATTTTAACCCGGGTTATTTAATAATTTGTCAGCTCAGAACTTTCCACTTTTCTGCTGAGCGACCACTGTTTATTAAACGACCAGTCATCTTTATTTATCTTCCTAATAAAAATTAGGAGATCTCTTGAAGGTGATGAAAAAAAAGTGAGTTATCCCCATGGAAACGGCTAGTCAATCTACACCTAACACAGAGTCTATCAAAACCTCCGCTTTTGCATCCTTAATGGAAAAGCTGTTCAAATTAAAAGCCCACAATACTAATATAAAAATTGAAGTAACTGCTGGTATCACAACGTTTGTTACTATGGCTTACATCCTTTTTGTCAACCCGGATATCATGTCAATCGCTGGTATGGACTACCAGGCGGTATTTGTTGCCACTGCATTAAGTGCGGCTATAGGCTGTATCTTTATGGGGCTTTATGCAAACTGGCCTGTCGGTTTAGCACCGGGTATGGGCCTGAATGCCTTCTTTACTTTTGCTGTTGTAAAAGGCATGGAGTATTCCTGGCAGGTCGCGTTAGGCGCGGTATTTATCTCCAGTGTGGTTTTTGTCATTATGAGTGTGACTAAATTACGCGGCTGGATTATTGACAGCATCCCAACAAGCCTGCGCTATGCAATGACCGCAGGTGTGGGTCTGTTTCTCGGCATTATCGGCTTAAAAGCAGCCGGTATTATCACAGCCAGTCCGGCAACACTCGTTACCATGGGCGACTTTCATGATCCTAAGGTAGTATTAGGCGCATTAAGTTTCATTATTATTGCAGTACTTGCATCACGTAAAGTCTTCGGCTCCGTACTGATAGGTATTATTGCTGTCACAGCTATCAGCTCTCTGATGGGCTTAGTTACAATGCCTGAACAGGTAGTGTCTTTGCCGACCGGTTTATCAAAAACATTTATGCAGATGGATGTGATGGGAGCACTTGATGTTTCTATGGTTAGTATTATTTTAGCTTTCCTGTTTGTAAATATGTTTGATACTGCCGGAACTATGATCGGTGTTGCTGACAGTGCTCATTTTTATAATAAAGACGGCAAAATTAAAAACCTCAATAAAGCCCTTACTGCTGACAGTCTCGCCAGTGTTGCCGGTGCAGTTGTCGGCTGTCCTCCAGTGACTACCTATGTCGAAAGTAACGCAGGTATTGCAGAAGGCGGACGTACAGGTTTAACCGCCGTTGTTGTCGGCTTATTGTTCTTAGCTGCCATGTTTTTTGCGCCGATAGCACAAATAGTTCCTGGTTATGCAACTGCAGGTGCTTTAATTTATGTTGCTTTCTTAATGGTCGGCAGCTTAAGCAAGGTAAACTGGGATGAGTTTACCGACTACGTACCGGCAGCTATCACAGCGATCATGATGCCGCTTACTTATTCCATTGCAGACGGCATTATTTTAGGTTTCTTATCATTTGCAATTATCAAACATGCTACCGGCCGCTCCAAGGATGTTTCTTTCGGCATGAACGTACTGGCCATTGTGTTTATTGCTAAACTTGCATTTATTTAAATGTCATATTCACTCTACTTCAAATTGAAGTAGAGTGAATATTCCCTGCTGAGCTTTTTCGCCTGTGAATTTTTCCAGAGACTTAGCGGAGATGAATCACTTCCCCATGGCATTATCTGAAATGCTGCGCATTACATTATCTGCTTGTTTTTCCCATGGCGGCCAAAAAAATCCCTGCTTAAAAAAATCGGGATCGGCACTAAGCAGTGGATTACTAACATCCAGAGAAGCGCTCACCATGCCCAGATCATTAACCACTCTATTTTGTACTTTAGCCCCAAGCCAGTAATTGATAAATATCTCTGCAGCTTCCAGCTTTCTACCATTAACACTTTTATGGATATTGATGGTATCCAGCCAGACGGTATTACCTTCTATTAACGGCAGTAGTTTCCACTTACCCCCTTGCCTGTTTTCAGCAGAAGCGCCGATACCATAAGAAGATACCAGTACCAGATCTTTTTTACTGAAATCTGGCCCGGCGTCCCAAAAGTGACCAACGTTAGCATACAGCTGATTGGTCTTTACTTGAATCTCACTGTTCACCGTCGTTAACAGCTGCAGCTCGTGTCTTTTAACATCATTCAGGTAGAAAGGCGGCTTGTCGAGTGCCAGCATAACAAGGGAGATGTTTGGCTGAACTTGCCCTGCCGTAAGTGACAATCTGCCTTTCCATTTAGGGCTCCAAAGATCCTTCACCGAAACGGGCAGTTCTTTCTCTTTTAACACACTCATATTGGCCCAAATACCGTATGCACCTCCGCCCCAGGGAACATAAAGATGTTGACCTTTGTGCATACCAAACGGAATATCTTTTAAAGCAGGAATAAGTCTTTTGTAATTTGGGAGACGTGGTGAATTAATATTAATCGGCTGCAGAATTTTGCCTATTCTTCGGCTCTGCATATTAATATAATTAAGCGTCAGAAAAGAGATATCAGCTTTTCCTTTTCTCAATACTTCAAACATCTGCTCCGGCCCGGCAGCCCATGGCCGGATCACTTCAATTTTATAGCCGTAACCTTTTTGCAGTAAAATTCGATTAATCTCCTGAACTTCCTGTGCTTCGACATATCCTTCCCAGGTAAATACTCTAATCTTATTATCTTTTGCGAACACAGAATGGGACAACAAAAATGTTGTGATAAATATCTGAAAGAGTTTCCATAGCTTCATACCCGGTCCTCCATTATTTTTATAGTCGATCACAATGGCTAAGGAGTAAGAAGATTATAGTTTACCCTCGGCCTTGTGCCAGTATAGGCAGTGCCTCTGACTTTATAGGCAATCAAAAATAAGTGATATTTTACTAAGCAATTTAAAATTCAAACAACCGAAAAAGCACAACCTACTGACCATTTGTATTTATTGCTAAACTCCCCTTTATGTAACCATTAAATAAAGCTGTATTTCCCCTGAAGCAACCGTTCTTTTCGCTTGTTTATGCAGCGGTTTAATCCCCCCTTCAGCGGCTAAAGCAGTAGAAACTTATTTTTGAGCAGTTTGGGGAATTAAAGACTAGTGTTAATAGAAAGTTCAGGATAAGGAATCGCCATGGTTACTAAATTTTTTTCTACGCACAGCTGCCTGAATATATTCAAAACCCCTATGTTATTGTTGGTTTACCTGATCTGCTTTTCCATTACAGCTACCCTAGTTGCTTACAGCAAGTTTTATGTAATGCCGTTTTTTTCAAATCTGCTGTTAAATAATATTGAAACAGAAGCAGCACGAAGCGCAGATTATCTTGCTTCTCATCTGCTGCATATCAATCCAAATGAAAATTCACCTTACCCGGTAACAGCTAAATTATTCACTGCGGAGCTTAGTAAAAAAATTGAATATGCGCAGGAGCATTTAAAATTAGACAAACTAAAGGTTTTTGATAAACAGGGCCAAGTTGTTTTTTCCACAGATGCTGAAGATATTGGCGCGATCAACAAAAATGATTATTTTTTAAAACAAGTCATTTATGGGCAGCGTTTTTCCAAAATTGTTGAGAAAGGAAGTAAAAGCTTAGAAAGCCGCATTATTCACAAAGATGTAGCCGAAATCTATATTCCGGTGATGGACAGGGGTAATTTCCAAGGCGCCCTGGAAATTTATTACGATATTTCAACAAGAAAAAGCGCTTTAGACCAGCTAGTAGCAAAAACCTTAACCGTTATCTATCTGCTCTCTCTACTGCTGCTGCTAAGCGTCGGGTTAATACTCAATAAAGTCAGCACGCAGATACTGCAGCGCCGAGAAGCAGAGCAGCAGTTATTTGAAGCCAAGCAATTATTAGAAACAAGGGTAAACGAGCAGACCAAAGACATTTCTGTTACTCAAAAAATATCCATCACAGCGCTGGCCAGTTTAGCAGAGTATTACGATAACGAAACCGGTGCTCATTTAACAAGAATACAATGTTATACTGAACTGCTGGCTAAGCAGCTGCTTAAAGACTCCCCATATTCAAATTATCTATCAAACAACAAAAACTATGTAAAAGATTTGAAATTAGCCAGCCTGCTTCACGATGTTGGTAAAACAGCAGTTCCCTCAGAAATTTTAACTAAATCAGGAAAATTAACCGAGCAGGAATTTTTGATCATTAAAACTCATACCACCGTTGCCGGCAGCGCTTTAAGCCTTGCGAATAATGATTACAAAAACATATTCAAACGTAACAGCTACCTTGCCTTAGCTCATGATATTGCTTTATACCACCATGAAAAATGGGACGGTACAGGTTATCCATGTGGTTTGCGTGGTGAATCTATCCCCCTCTCTGCCCGGATTGTCACTGTCGTCGATGTCTATGACGCACTAAGATCGAAACGCCCCTATAAAGAATCCTGGACGCACCAGGACAGCGTGAATGAAATCCTTAAGCAGAAAGGTATACAGTTTGATCCGGTTATTGTAGATGCATTTATATGCAGGGCGGATAAATTCAACCGGATTTCCAGCGCTAAGACTAAAGATAATATCAACAATCATACTGCCGACAGCATTGATTTTGCGATCTAATATTGCCCTAAAATGTCACTCTTCGACACAACTGTTTAAGCACGTCTCTGCACTTTTCTGTCAAACCGTTTACCTGATGGTGACATATGACGAACTATGAACATATGCCCCTTGTAAACGCTGCCATTTAATTCATTATTAGAGCTAAATCACAAGAACATAGTCAAAACACGGTATTCAGCGTGAACCACATCACTGCACAATTGTTACAGTTCGTTACACTTGCATTCGGTAAATAACCCCAATTTAAAAGGGTTAATAAGATTTTCTCTGTATTTATAATCAATAAGATGGAATTTATAATGAAAATGATAAACCGCAGTGTGCTGTGTTTAGCTGTTCTTACCGCGTTAGGCGGATGTTCAGATGATGAAAAAATTATCACCAACGAAAAAATCGTCGTTGAAGAAACAGTCGTCGATAAAATCGTCACAGTCACTACTGACAATGGTTATGCATCCGTTGCAACTGAAGGAAAAACATTAAGCAATACGCCAGATATTATCGTTAAAAGTACAACGGATACGCCTGTTGATGAAGTAACGATCAGCATTGGGGCTACATCAGATCTTCATGGCCGCATTTTCGGTTATGACTACGCGATTGACGGCGAAGACTCTGATGCTGGTTTAACACGTATTGCTACCTTGCTGGAAACCGAAAAAGCAGATCACCCGAATATGATTCTGCTTGATATCGGTGACACGGTGCAGGGTAACTCTGCACAACTATTTAATGATGACCCTACTCACCCTGTTGTATCAACGCTAAATGCATTAGATTTTGACCTATGGGTTCCAGGCAACCATGAATTCAACTTTGAACGCGCTTTTGTTGATCGTAATCTAGGTCACTTTAACGGAGCTGTTGTTTCTAGTAATATCAAATGGGAATCAAATGGTGCCAACTACATCCGCGGCTTCCAAATCTTTGAAGTTGATGGTGCGAAAGTAGCAATTGTGGGTGTTTCTCCATCTAATGTTCCAAACTGGGAAGCGTCTGCACCAAGTCACTTCGCCGGCCTAAAATTTGATGAAGAACTAACTTCTACCCGCGCAGCTGTAGATGAGTTAATTAGCGAATATAACCCTGATGTTATCGTTGGTGCTTTCCACTTAGGTCGTGGTGGAGAAGGTGGTTCAGGTGTACGTGACATTGCAGCGGCAATGGCTGATAAATTTGATGTTATCTTAGCGGGCCATGAGCACGCTACCTATATCGAAAGTATCGCTAAAGATAAAGCAGGCGAAGAAACTGATATTTCTGTTGATGGTAAAGGCGGAGCTGAAGATAAAACACTTGTCGGATATAACGAAGATAACCGTGCTGAAAGTGTGAAAATTATGGAGCCTGGAAAATGGGGGTCTGCACTGGCTCGTGCTGACATTAAACTGAAGAAAAATGCTAATGACAAATGGGTGATGGTTGATACAACATTAGAAAATATTTCTACTGAAGTCGCTAAATATGTGGGTGTCACTGAGCACGAAGGGTTAAAAGCACAATTCCAATATGTTGATGATATCTCTAAAGCTGATGCTCAAGAAGTTATCGGCACCGTTTCGGGTGACTTTACACGTGGTTTAGGCGTAGATGATGCGACAGGTGAAGTAAATAACCTTGTTACTGGTCGCTTATATACAACTATCCATAAAGCGAAAATTGTTGATACCCCGTTAATGGACTTTATCAATCAGATCCAGCTGAAAAAATCAGGTGCGACTATATCAGCAGCTTCTCTATTCTCTGATAACTCCAACCTCGTTGATGGTGCTGAGTACGCTAAAAAAGACTCAACTAACCTATATAAATACGATAATAAGTTACTCGGTGTAAATATGACGGGTAAAAATCTGAAACGTTACATGGAATGGTCTTACTCTTACTTTAATCAGTATGAAGAAGGCGATCTAACAGTATCATTCAGAGAAGGTGCTAAAGCTTATAACTATGACCAGTTTGACGGTGCGGTTACATTTGTTGTAGATCTAACCGGTGATGCACTGGCAATGGATGAGAACTATGCAGTTACTAATGAAGGCAGCCGCATTGAGATCTCTGAAATTGATGGTAAACCATTTGATGAAACTGCCGTTTATAAAGTCGCAGTGAACAGTTATCGTTTAGGATCGCAAGTTCAGAAATATGGCTGGGCATCCGATGCTGATGTATTCTATGACTCAGTGAATGAATCTGCATATGCAATCCGTGATATGTTGACTGAGCATGTTATAACCACTGGTGGTGTTAATAGTGCTGACTTTGATAACCAAAACTGGGAAATCAAACAATATCAAACAATGCAGGATCTTCGTACTACAGCAGGCCCGGCAAAAGATTTATGGGATCAGGTTGTAGCAAAAGAAATTTGTATCACAATTGATGCTGGTAACCCTAAATACCCAGGTATTATCAACTCATTAAATCTGAATGATGCTACATCATATTTCGTAAATGCAAGCAAAGATGATGCTGGTTGTGTACCTGAATAATCGGTGTTTAATCAGAGTTTAGTAATACACTTTGATTGTTCATTCTGATTTAAAGCCTGGGTGGTAATCTAATAAGTTACCCCCAGGCTTTATTATATTATTTTTTATTTGGAAACCAGATATATATGTTTCGAACCTACCGATTTGCTCTGTTTATTACCCTTATCTCGACACTGATTTTTCAGTTTTCTCCTAGCCTGAGTGAATCTTTTCGACCTAAATCGCCCCTTGAGCAGACATTCGTTGATGCTGAAGTAGTGAATATCATCTCAAATAACCTAGCCCCCGATGCTAAAGTTCCAGAAATTTTAACGGGCAGGCAGGTATTTACAGCCAGAATTTTAGAAGGTGAAAAACAAGGCCTTGTTGTTGAAGTCGAGAACCCAATCAGTCGTCAACATAATGTACTGGTTGGTGAAGGTGACACTTTTATTATGATGATCCGGGAAACAGCCAATAACGGTACTGTTTACTGGGCATACAATCATAAACGTTCGCCAGCCATCTACTGGATGTCGCTGGCGTTTTTACTACTATTATTATCCTTCGGCAAAAAAGAGGGATTAAACTCAGTCGTTTCTTTATATTTTACCGCTGCATTAGTTATTGGTGTCTTGATCCCGTCTATTTTTGCAGGATGGAATCCTGTACTGATCACCATAGTGCTGATGGGATTAAAAATTGTTGTTAACTTTATTCTAGTTTCCGGTTATAACAAAAAGAGCTTCTGTGCCATGGCCGGCACCCTGCTAGGCGTAATTGCAGCAGGTATCATGGCACAAGTTTTCGGTGAATTCGCGAATCTGTCCGGTATCTACCTTGATAAAGGTGAAGATGTTATTTATCTGGCAACCCAGCCTATCCAGATACGCTGGTTAATGTTCGTCGCTATTATGGTCTCGGCACTTGGCGCAGTAATGGACGTCGCTATCTCTATTGCTTCCGCTTATAACGAACTTAAAGCCGCCGATCCCAAACTCACACCGACACAACTTATGCGCTCAAGCATGAATATAGGCCGCGACATTATGGGAACAATGACCAATACACTGATTCTTGCATTTGCCGGCAGTTCACTGACAACCATCATGATGGTATGGGGATTAAATATGCCCATCACACAATTTCTTAATAGCCCGGTTATTTCATTAAGTATTATTCATGCACTTGCCGGCAGTATCGGCATTGTATTAACCATTCCGATCACCGCCTGGCTGGCTCGTTACATGCTTAATTCCGATGAGGTACAGCCAAGCATAGATAGCCCTGCAATAGCAAAGCCACGCAGTTTATAAATTATTAACTAAGCAGCAGAAGCGCCCTTTTCCTGTTATTACAGCAAAAAGCAGCGCTTCTTTCTGTTTTATCCCCTCTAGTTTTCATACATAACTCCCAGCCCCCTCTTTTGTCACAACAATCAGAAAGGCACTTTTAATTGATATTTACATTAGAAACATCACGCAAAATTGACATGCATCATCATAAAAATACAAACAGCTATTACAATGACTTTTTTACCACAACCCAGTCAACTTAAAATAGATCAAAAAGGAACTTTGATGAATATTAAACACCTGCTCTTTTCACTATTAATATTAATGCCTCTTGGTGTCGCTGCCGGCACGGGAACCGAACTTAGCGAAGAGCAGCAGTACACTGCATGGGCAAACGGAATCTTAGATTCTTTAAACCCTCTAACCGGAGAAATTAAACTACCGGGCGCAGCAGCTGTATTAAATGTTCCCGATGATTTTTATTATTTAAGCCCGGCCGATGCCGATAAAATACTCGTTGATGTCTGGGGCAACCCGCCTCAGGAAAACAACCTGGGTATGTTATTTCCTGCTGGAATGACCCCCTTTGATATGGGCTCATGGGCAGTCACCATCGAATATGAAGAAGACGGTTATGTTTCCGTTCAAGACGCCGATAATATTGATTATGCAGATCTGTTAGAACAGATGCAGGACGATACGGCCGATGCTAGTAAAGAACGCGTTAATCAGGGCTATGAAGAAGTTGAGCTGATAGGGTGGGCTTCAGCGCCTTTTTATGATGCACAGAGCCATAAACTGCACTGGGCTAAAGAAATCAGATTTGGTAATGAAACGGTTAACACACTTAATTACAACATAAGAGTATTAGGCAGAAAGGGCGTATTGGTGCTTAATTTTATTGCTCAAATTGACCAGAAACAACTTATTGAATCGGAGTTAGATACGGTTCTAGCACTCGCTGAATTTGAACCGCAAGCCAAATATGAAAATTTTGATCCGCAAGTTGATCAGATGGCCGCCTATGGCTTAGGTGCGCTGGTTGCCGGAAAAGTACTGGCAAAAACCGGATTTTTAGCCATGGGTCTGATCTTCTTTAAAAAATTCGGCATCTTTCTAATCGTAGCAGCTGGTGCACTTATTAAGAAAATTTTTCAACGCGGCTGACTAGCGCTCTTTCTCGGACTGTCACTAGGTCCGAGAAAATCACTTCTACCATGTCTTCCTTAACTACCTGATAAATCAATAAATACTTTAACAGCAAGTAATTAACAAAATGCGAAGTTGCTTAAGCCGCGCGACTCCCTATGATATACAATCAAAACAATCAGACGGGCTACTCAAAAGGTTATTTATGAGCATTGTATATTTAAACGGCGAATATCTGCCGATGCAGGAAGCTAAAATTTCTCCAATGGACCGCGGATTTTTATTTGGAGACGGTATTTACGAAGTGATCCCCTCTTACGATGGTAAGCTGGTCGGTTTTGCACCGCATATCCAGCGCTTAAATGAGGGCCTGCAGTTAATCGGCATAAACTGCAGCCGAGAACAGCAAGAATGGCGGGAGATTTGCGAGCAGCTTATTGAAAAAAACGACGGTCTCAATCTGGGCATTTATCTGCATATCAGCCGCGGTGCCGATACTAAGCGTTTCCATGCTTATCCTGAAGATCTGCCCGCGACTGTTTACGCATTTGCCTTTGAGATTCCGGCGGCGAGCATAGCTGATAAAAGTAAAGCGAAAACCTATAAGGTATCAACCACAGAAGATCTGCGCTGGCAGCGCTGTAATATCAAATCAACGGCGCTTTTAGGTAATGTAATGCACTTTCAGCACGGTTTCAGTCGCGGTTACAATGAAACCATCCTGTTTAATAACAATAATGAAATGACCGAAGGCAGTGCATGCAACGCATACATAGTTAAAAATGGCATGGTCATTACTCCGCCGTTAGATAATCAGATTTTACCCGGCATTACACGTTTTATGCTGCTTGATATTCTTTCCCGCCATAGCAGTATTAAAGTTGAAGAGCGCATTGTCACTATGGATGAAGTCTTTAACGCTGATGAAGTCTGGTTAACCAGCTCGAGTAAAGAGATTGCACCGGTTGTTGAAATAGACGGCAGCCCCGTAGGTAACGGTAAAATCGGCGACCTATGGCTGGCGGCACAAACCTTATACAGTGCACATAAAGCGGATTATTAAAGTCTGCAGTTGAACACTTGATGCTGCCGGGTTATATTTTCACCCGGCAGCGCTTAAAACTGCATACCGCTGTGCATATACCCATGATACTTCAAGATGCAAAGTCAGCAAGGCAAATTGTGCCGAGATGCTAGGCATAAAATTGAACCTTTCGAGTGATTAACTACGTTAATCCTCTTTCGGTAGAATTAAGATAAAGACTTTAATTCTTTTATAGTTACTCTACATAGAGATTTTATAATAACGCAGATTGGTGTAAGTTGCCTTGCCCTACGGGGCTTGAGCTTGAAAACCAGCCCCACGTTGCAACAATCGAAAAGAGAGTAACCATTACCTCATGTTGCGCCTTGCTCTGCTCTGCAATCTCGAGCCTGACAAAGCATCTTGAGGTAACATGGGTATAATAAATTACTGGAGTTTAAAGAGTGACCATAGATACCCTGATTGCCTTTGCCGGCATCGTTTTTTTACTGGCTGTCATTCCCGGCCCCAATGCACTGCTTATTTTGTACACCTCTTTAGCTCAAGGCCGGCGACTCGCCTTTATTAATATTTTAGGTGTAGCTGTAGGATTTATTATTCATGCTTTTGTATCGGCTCAGGGGTTAAGCCTGCTGCTGGCACAATCTTCCCTCGCATTTAATATTTTTAAATGGTTTGGTGTCGCTTATCTGCTATGGCTAGGGCTAAGCAATATTAGAAACGGCTTACGGATGTCGAACCTGAAATTGAAAACCGATCCAGGTAATATTAACCCGTCTCTGGCCGGTAGTTTCTACAAAGGACTACTGACTAATCTGCTTAATCCTAAAATTGTATTGTTTTACCTGTCGATTTTCCCTCAGTTTATTTCACCCCAGCATATATTAGAACAAAGCCTGATCTTAGGTCTGGTTCAGGCGCTGGTGGTTGCCGGCTGGTTTTTAGTGGTTATCCTGTTCGCAACAAAACTGAAAACACTGCTGACTACGCCTAAAACATCTAAGTGGCTGAATTATATCAGCGGCGGGCTTTTTATCAGTTTCGGCACAACACTGGCCGCAACAAGATTATAATAATTTCTATTGATACCAAAACTACCTGAAGATGCAGATCCCTGCATCTTCGATATATTTACTTTTCACAGCTGACAGGTATCCAGCTTCGCCAGAGTTTTTGATTACTGTTAATCCATAACTTCGCGGCTTCATCGTAGCTCAGACTGTTCACATCCACAAACGCAGCTATTTCAGAAAGCATTTCATTGTTAAAATTTATATTTTTTAAGGTACTGAAAGCGCAAGGCCAGTCATTCGGAAAATTGACAGATGTTACTTTTTTTAACCATCCATCTGTAGGATTACCGCAGTCCCATAACCATTTTTTACTCTTCCCCCATTCGGGAATAGTTTCACATGCAGGCGTATACTCAGGAAACTCTATAAATTTACCATCATAGCGGGCATCGACCCAGTTAGGAGTCCAGTTAAATAATACAATCGGCTGTTTTTTAGCCATCGCTTTTTCTAATTCCAGCCATAAATCATCACCATGTTTTACCCTGATAATTTTAAAATCCAAGCTCAGCGCTCTAATTCTAACCGTATCACGTTTTTCCCATGGACCTCCAAGGTAGAGGCCTTTTGGGGCTGTTTCCGGCGTTGCAAATAACTCAGCACAATTGTTTAATGCTTTCCAGTCAGGCAGCCCCGGGCACAACTCTTCAACATAACTTGGATACCACCACTCCTCTCTAGTTTTAGCATCATGATTTCCTGCATCAATAATGCGTTTCGCTTCAAGAAGCTGGTTAGCTTTAACAGCCATGGTCCCTTCCCAAACCTCAACCTGCAGATGTAATTTTTCTGATTTCAATCTAAACCACTGATCATTAGATGAAGACTGTATATATTCAACCTTGTACCCAAGTGTTTTAAATATCTCACCCGTTATTTTTGCGAGAACAATTTGGCTAGACCAATCATTAATAATAATTTTGATCGGCTTCTGATTCTTGCTGACGGGTAAAGCATGTGATGAGTTACTTAAAATAACAACCAATATAAAGGTTATAATGATGGTCTTAATTTTAAAACCCTCCATAACCCACTCCATTAATAGTCGTTTAAAGTTAACTAATCCGATGAAAATAACAGACTGAATGCAACCACAACTAATTATAGTTCTCAAAAATAAGCCGCAGGCAAATAAACAAAGGCAAACTCTCATTTGCTTAATAAAGTTTACCGGGGAATTAACAAAGAATAAGTTAAGGAATGAAAATCGGCAGCTTAATTCCGGAGTGGTGCAGCCTCTTTTTCCACTAAACCATTACGTACTAAACCACGGCGTACATTTTTACATAGTTTTGCAAAGCGGGATATTTCACCAAAGTCAGGCACCTCTCCCCGATCAATAACTGACTCCCAATGCATAATTTCGGTTTCAATTAACTCCAGTAATTTTTTAGGGCAGCCGACACAGCTTGTGCCGCATATCTGCCTGTCCGGATCATCAAAAGGGAAATCATCTTTAACCATTTCAATAATATGGAGCATGGCTGTTTTACGATCAGGTTTTTTACTCATAGTCATTCTTAATTAAAAAGAGCGGATATTGTAACGCATTTATACAGAATCACAGAATATCGATTAAGACAGGAGGGATTTTTCTGCCCTTAAAAGTCATGCCTGCTTACGGAAGGATTAAGATACAAGGCTGTCAGTTCATCGAATTTTCCGGCGTTTTTTATATTCTGCAGAGCAGAATTCCATTTATTTACTTCCTGATCAGAAATATTATTCGACAGCGCAATATAGATATTACCCGAGAGTACTAGTACTGATGTCTGTCGAACTAACTGAAGCGGGATATTTGTTTCCGCTAATTTATCCTGCAGGGTATCATTCGATGTAATCGCTAAATCGACTCTATTGAGCTTTAACATTTTAAAACAGTTACTATAACTTGAATTTCTGCTGAGCTTAGTAAAATGCATTTCAGACAACAAAGAATCATGTACCGATCCGTTTAATACGCAGACTCTAAGGTTTTTCGCATCCTCTATTTTCTGTATTCCGGTAGGTCTACCCTGCCATTCGTAAAAATAATCTTCTGCCTGTGATATCGGACCAACCCATTTCACGGTATTTTCTCTTTCAGGAGTCCTTTGTACTGCAAAAAAAACCATATTGTCATGGCGCTGAACGTTATGTAAACCGCGTTTAAAAGATACCTCGCGCATACTATTGTCATAGTGCAGGTAACTGGTCAGCTCGTTGATAACTTCAACATAAAAACTTCTTTTGCCCTGATGCAGCTTTCCTTTGCAAGTTAACTGTTCACATTCTGCTTGCCCGGATAAATTATGAGTGAATATAGTTATATGATCTGCAGCTGCGGACGGTAGATAAATCAACAGCAGAATAATTGCTATAGCAGATCTCATCACAACTCCTTATCTCAATCTCAATAGGTTCGAATAGCCGTCACGCCGGGCGTTCTGTTTATTCTCAATACAGTCTGTGCTTTTCGCTAACAACTAAAATCCACTTAGCAGAAGATAAAATAGATATTAATATACAATGTGAAAATAACATCAAAAAAAAGAGAGTTTAAATTATGATTTGTGACTTAACCGAATAAATAGGCGCGAATAGCCGAAATTGGGTTAAACGTATCGTCAAGCTGTCCGGGTTTGGGGAGTTTACTGTAAGAGAATTACAACAATAAAACGGTACACTTATACCATTCTAGATAAAAAGACAGATCATTTTATTACCTAGAAAGATATTAGATTTACAAATTTAAGTATCAGTGACGCAAGAGGCAGAAATTAGATAAAATACACGCCTGCTGGCGTATATTTCACAACACAGCAGCTGTATTCTCTCTCCTTCAATATAACCAGCAGTCGACTATATCAACCAGCCCTTCCCGGCTGAACTTAGTGGCATCAGCCGTGCTGAAAATACGTGCCGACATAACCGCTTCACCGTTATTAATGAATATTTCCAAAGAGGAGTTATCGGATAAGATCTGTAACTGCACCGACTCTGAATCAGTTAGGGCTAACTCACGCAGAGTATCCCCTTCACGGATCAGAGTATTCGCTCTGTCTAAAAACAGAGTCTTAGCCGCTTTATCTAAGCGAATTTCACAATATCCCAGATCCGACTGGTGTAAACGCAGCGAGCTTCCCCAGGCCATTGACACTTTTAACTCAAAGGTTTTACTTTCTAAATCAAAAGACTTTGCCTGTGCGGGCACACTAACGGGCTTTAAACGTAACTTCTGCAGCTCTTTAAGCGGCTTTTGTATCAGCCTGCCGTTTTCATAGGTTAATTCACGAAGCGCCGTTAACTGATGTATCCAGCCGTTATCAGAGCTGGGGTGATCAACTTCATCGGGCAGGCCCATCCAGGCCGACATAATTCTGCGTCCGTCCGGCGTCTGCAGGGACTGCGGTGCATAAAAATCAAAGCCATGGTCTAAATTCTGAAAATCAGATAACAACACCCGGCCGTTTTGAGTAAATTCAGCTTTAACAATACCGTTATGGTGCGCAACAGTATGGCTCGGACTTGCCGACTCAATGCCCTGAGGCCCGACAACAATAAAGTCCTGATTGTTTAAAGTAAAAAAATCTGGACATTCCCACATATAACCAAAGTCACCTAACTCATCGCCGCACAGAGTAAGAAATGTCCAGTTTTTAAGGTCTTCTGACTGGTAAACAGCCAGACGGCCGATATTGTCTTCACGCTGTGCACCTACCAGCATTAACCAATGATCATTATGACGAATAACCTTAGGATCGCGGCAGTGGGCAGTAACCCCCGGCGGCAGCTCAGGAACAACCGGGCCGTGCTTAGTAAAATTAATACCGTCCTCTGAAGTGGCTAAACACTGCGTAGTATGCCTGTCTCTCTGCTCATCAATACGCACATTACCCGTATAGAAAAGCATTAACTGATTTTCGTGACTCAGAGCATGACCGGAGAAAACACCATGACTGTCAAACCAGTCCGACGGGGTTAAAGCAACAGGCTGGCGTTCCCAGTTAATTAAATCTTTGCTGGTTAAATGTGCCCAGTACTTATCTTTATGCACACAGGCATAGGGGTACCACTGGTAAAACAGATGATATGCCCCCTGGTGATAAATAAAACCATTGGGGTCATTTAATAAGCCCTGCGGCGGAGAGATATGCCAGGCGGGACGAAACTCACAATCAACTTCCTGAGTATAAGGGGCGCTGTCCTGTAACTGATGCGCAGCAATCAGCTTCCCGGCTTGTAATAACTGCAGCTCTAATTCTTTTTTATCTGCAGCGATATTTTTACTATAGGTAAGCTGCTTGAGAGTTTCATTGTAAGTCTGCTGTTTTGCCTGAGCGGATAACAGATCGACATCCCGAACCTCCACAATAAGTCGAGAATCCGGATTCAGAATACGAACCACATTACTAATACCACCACACTCTTCAATAATTGATAATAAGAACATACACCACCTGCAACAGCCAATAAAAACGGGAACGTTCCCAAGATATGTAAAAGCGACTGACTTTGCAATAGCCGCGAGAAAATAACCGCACTAATATTGAGTGAGGACAGTCAAAAAGTGATCTAAGTAGTATTCTTCTGCTGCAGATCAGCAGCTTTGACGAAAGATATTTTCAAAGCTCATCACCAGTTTACTAACGTCCGCCTGCTTATTTTCAATTAAATCCAGCAGTACCTGAGCTGATTTTTTCCCAGACAAATCAAAGGCATAGTTAAATGTTGATAAGCTAGGAGTACACACCAGGCCAAGCTCGTCATTACCGACGCCAAGCACTTTAATATCTTTACCGGGTATTTTATTCGCTTCCGAGATGGCCTTCATAGCGCCGATTGCTATCCGGTCTGTCGCACAAAATAGACCGTCTAACTGCGGCCAGTCTAATAACAACTGTTTGGTCTGTTGATAGCCGGATTCAATGGTAAATTCACCACGACTGTGGAACAGAGCAGAAATCTGCCTGGAGTGCTGCAGAGACTGCGTCAGCCCCTGAAAACGACACTGATCAACCGCGATATCCTGGCTGTTTACGCCGATAAAACCAATGTTCGATGCCCCGGCTTCAAGCAGCCTCAGTCCTGCATTAAACCCAACCCCGACATCGTCATGAATAATACTGGGGATATTAAACAGCGATCCGTCCTGACCGATTAACACAACCGGTACAGCAGACTGTTTAATTGCTTTTACCAGCGCCTCATCCAGGTGTGTTGCATAAAGCAGTATTCCTTCAACACGTTTCTGATTAAAGCGCTTTATATATTCAATCTCTTTTTCGTTATCCTGCTGGCTGTTTGCCAGTAAAACGTGCTTGCCCGCCAGTTCAATAACGGAGCTTAAACCGTCCAGTCCTTTGGCTGTGGCATTGGAAGACATACGCGGCACGATCACGCCGATAAGATTAGTTTTCTGTAATTTAAGATCTCTGGCAACCTGATTAGCAACATAGCCGCATTCATCAATGGCTTTCTGCACCTTTTCTTTGGTACTTGCTTTTACACCGTATTCATTATTAATCACGCGGGAGACCGTAGATTTCGATACTCCTGATAATTTTGCTACTTCATGCAGTCCTGCCATGAGCTGTTTCCTAGTTATTGGGAATGTTTGCAGTAATCATAACAAAACTCACCATCTCAATGATGAAAAGATCGCACCGCCAGGTCATTTATCACACAAAAAGAAGATACAAATCACACTTACCCCATAATGCGCTTGAAGAAACGAAATAATTGTTTAAAACTCATTTCTGCAAACGTTCCCAAGGAGTGCCAAATGTCATTTTTGCAGCTAAAGGAATAGATACGTTCACTAGGAGAGAAGTTATGAATTATCCAAAAGTCGCCAGCCAGCTAATCGATATGCTTGGTGGTAAAAACAATATTAAAGCACTGGCCCATTGTGCTACCCGCTTACGTCTGGCAGTGGAAGATGAGTCACTGATTGATGAGAAAGGCATAGAGGATCTTGAAGGTGTTAAAGGCCAGTTTAAAGTTGCCGGTCAGTACCAGATTATTTTCGGCTCCGGTATTGTTAACCAGGTTTATGCGCAGATGGCAAAACTAACCGGCCTGGAAGAGATGAGTACCAAAGACGTAGCTTCTGCCGGAACTGATAAACAGAACATTGTGCAGCAGGCGGTAAAAGGTCTGTCAGATATCTTTGTACCGATTATTCCCGCGATTGTTGCCGGTGGTCTGTTAATGGGTCTGTTTAATGTATTAGTGGCACCAGGATTATTTATTGACGGTAAATCACTGGTTGATGCAAACCCGGGACTCGCCGATCTGGCAGCTATGATTAATACCTTTGCTAATGCGCCTTTTGTTTACCTTCCTATTCTACTGGCATTTTCAGCCAGTAAAAAATTCGGTGGTAATCCGTTCCTGGGGGCTGCACTGGGTATGCTGATGGTGCATCCGGATCTGCTTAACGGCTGGGGATTCGGCGGCGCTGCTGTTTCCGGTAATATCCCGGTATGGAACATTCTGGGTTTTGAAATTCAGAAAGTAGGTTACCAGGGCTCAGTGCTGCCGGTATTAGTGGCGGCATTTATTTTAGCGAAAGTTGAAAACGGTCTGCGTAAGTTTATTCCATCTGTATTAGACAATCTGCTGACCCCGCTGCTGGCTATTTTTATTACAGGTGTGATTACCTTTACCATAGTCGGTCCATTCACCCGTGACATCGGCTTCCTTTTAGGTGACGGTCTAAACTGGTTATACGACTCAGCTGGCTTTATAGGCGGCGCACTGTTTGGTTTCATCTATGCACCTTTTGTAATTACCGGTATGCACCATAGCTTTATCGCTATTGAAATACAGCTGCTGGCAGATATTGCAGTGACCGGCGGTACATTTATTTTCCCTATTGCAGCTATGTCTAATATTGCTCAGGGTGGCGCGGCATTAGCGGTAGGATTTACCAGTAAAGATGCTAAAACTAAAGGTATTGCCATTCCGTCAGGTGTGACAGCGCTGCTGGGTATTACTGAGCCGGCTATGTTTGGGGTGAACTTAAAACTGCGCTATCCGTTTATTGCGGCTATTATTGCAGCGGCATCTTCAAGCGCCTTTATCACCCTGTTTAATGTAAAAGCCGGTGCCTTAGGGGCGGCGGGTCTGCCGGGCATTATCTCAATTCGTCCTGAAGATGTAATGCCTTACGTATTCGGCATGCTGATTTCATTCGCAGTGGCATTTGCACTAACCATAGTATTAGGTGCCCGCGATAAAGCGAAAAAAGAAAAACAAGTAAAAGAGATGCAGCAAGCTTCAGCATAATCTCAATTATTATAATAACCAAACCAGTAATGCAGATTACTGGTTTTTGTGTATACAAAACAAAGGAAATCTCATGAACAGAGTTTGGGTTAGCGGTGATGCCGTTGTTGATTTAATTCCAGATGGTGAAAATAGTTATTTAAAATGTCCAGGCGGTGCGCCGGCTAATGTGGCAGTTGCTGTATCCCGCTTAGGCGGAGACAGCGCATTTTTCGGTCGTGTCGGGCAGGATCCGCTCGGCCGCTTTATGAAAGAAACACTGAATAACGAAGGGGTAAATACAGATTTTATGCGGCTTGATCAAGCGCAGCGTACTTCTACAGTTATTGTTGATTTAGATGATACAGGTGAACGCAGTTTTACCTTTATGGTTAAACCCAGTGCCGATCAGTTTATGCTGCCGGCTGATATCCCGGCTTTTTCAGAAAATCAGTGGCTGCATGTCTGCTCTATTGCGCTTGCTAATGAACCCAGCCGCAGCAGTACTTTTCAGGCAATGTGCCGGATCAAAGAAGCAGGCGGATTTATTAGTTTTGATCCGAACCTGCGTGATGAAGTCTGGGCAGATCCGAGTGAAATAAAATCAGTGGTATTAAAAGCAGCTGCAATGGCTGATGTGCTTAAATTTTCTGATGACGAGCTGTTGTTTTTAACGGAAACAAAAACCATAGAGGCAGGACTTGAGGCTATCAAACACTACCAGAATAGGCTTATCTTAATTACTCAGGGGGCAAAAGGCGCATTAGTCATTACTCCGGGTAAACGGGAGCTTATTGCCGGAAAAGCAGTAAAACCAGTTGATACGACAGGTGCTGGAGATGCATTTGTCGGCGGCTTAATTAGTTATCTTGCACAATGCAGTTCATGGCACGACATCAAACACATTCGTGATGCCGTAAAATGGGCCAACGGCTGCGGTGCTTTAGCCACCACGCAGAAAGGAGCAATGACCGCACTGCCTTTAAGTACTGAGCTTAGCTGCTATCTGAATGATTAACAGCCATAATCAGGGAGCCGACGACTCAAGGCTCCCTTTATTAACTTTATTCACTTCCTCTAACCCGCTTCTGCTCTATTTTTTATCTATACCACTATTTTAAAAAACTCTCCTGCCGAATAATAAGTGAAAATCCTCTGCGAATATTCCCGCACTACCCCGTCAGATTTATTATTCAGCAGATATTAGCGACAGCTTCCGTTTTTAACAGAGAATTACAGGCAGGAAAAACTGTCCTTTAATAAAACAAAACATAACAGTTTTAATAAGAGAGAAGCAGAAACAGGAAAAATACAGCGGTATTTTACAAAGGTAAAACCAAAGGCGTAAAGAAGAACACTGCAGTATTTTACAGAGACTGCATTAGGGGGGAAAAGAAGGAGACTCAAGAAAAGAGACGGCCGCAGCCGTCCAAATAAACAGCTTACTTACAGCGGTTCTGCATAGACTCAATGCTGTTTATCATCAGCAGCGTCACTATCGCCAGAGGAATATCCAGCACATTTGAAACTTGCGACAGCATATTTAAATTAATTAATTCAGACAGGGTCTGTGTTTCTGCTGATAACCTGAAGATAAACTGGCCTAGCATATTCGATGTCAGCCACAGAGCCCACCATACAGGCAGTACAGCACTTACTTTTCTGGAAGTGTCATCCTGATAATCTGCACTGGCCAGCCAGATCTCTTTCATTGCCTGGTAGGGTTTCCATAAATTAAACACAGGAATAAAATAATAAGCAATGGACCAGGCAGGCGTATAAGTCATATTCAAAGCGCCAAGCTGGCGGACAGTATAATTTGCTCTATATATCCACGGCACAATTAACAGTGCAGAGCTAATAAAGGCAACAAGAGAAAAGATACCTATGCCCTGCAGTAGTTCAATGACAGTTTCACCAGCAGCAAAAGCCTGCTCCAGAGAAGTATAAATACCGTCCTGAAAAGCTGATAATAACTGGTACTCTAATACACCGAATATAACCGCTAAAACGGCAGTCACTATCTGTACACAAAGTACATATGTGATCCAGCGGGTCAATTTTTGTGAATTTTTAAATCCATTTTTTACATTTAACAATTCCTATTCTCCTTAGCAGCACCTTGTGCTTCTGCTTAACATTTTTATTGTTTATTTACTTTGTTTCGCTTCGGCACGTGCACCTAACAGCAGCGTTAAGGCAAATGCGGCAGTAAACGAAATCAGCATCCCGAAGATATAAGGCATTACATCTTCAGGGCGAATTGAAATAATACCCGGCAGCCCGGCAGCACCTAATGCTCCAGCTTTTACGTTAAACAGGGTGATAAAGGCGCTTGAGCATGCTGCTGCGATAACGGCGGCAATAAACGGGTAACGTAGTTTTAAGTTAACACCAAACATGGCCGGCTCAGTGATCCCCAGCAGCGCTGTCACACCCGAGGGAATAGCAATACCTTTGGTTTTGGCATCTTTGCAGCTGAATCCGACCGCTAATGCCGCACCGCCCTGAGCAATATTAGACATAGCCGCAATAGGGAAAATAAATGTACCACCGGTCAGAGCAATATCCGCCAGCAGCTGTATTTCAATGGCGATAAAGCTATGGTGCATACCGGTAATTACAAAAGGTGCATAGATAAAACCAAACAGTGCGCCGCCGATAAAACCTGCAGAATCGTATAACCAGTTTAAACCGTCACCTAATAAGAAGCCGATATCACGGGTGAACGGACCGACTATGGTAAAGGTAATCACACCGGTAATAAAAATAGCCAGCAGCGGGGTCAGCAGATTGTCTAATACGGAAGGAATAAATTGACGCAGGCCGTTTTCAATTTTAGCTAAAATAAAGGCAGCCACTAATACCGGTAGAACGGAGCCCTGATAACCCACTTTTTGAATTTCAAAACCCAGGATATTCCACACAGGAATCGATCCGGAAACACTGGCGCCGCCGAATCCCCAGCCGTTAAGCAGATCCGGATGTACCATCAGCATACCTAATGCAGCCCCCAGGAACGGATTACCGCCGAATTTTTTACTGGCTGAAAATGCCAATAAGATAGGCAGGTAAACAAAAGGTGCATTAGCAAAAGTGTTAATCATAGCGGCTAGATCGGCGAGCCCTGGGTTGGCATCAACCAGAGATTTGCCGTCAATAAATAACCCCGGTGCAGCTAATACATTAAAAATCCCCATTAACAGACCGCCGGCAACAATCGCTGGAATAATAGGTACAAAGATATCTGACAGACCTTTAACTGCCTGCTGCACAATATTTTGTTTTTCAGTTCCGGCAGAAGCCACGTCTTTAGTGCTCATCTCTTCCAGGCCGGTTAGTTTGGCCATCTGCGCATAAACCTGGTTAACAATACCGGAGCCGAAAATAATCTGGTATTGACCGGCGACTTTAAACTGACCTTTAACACCTTCAAGATCTTCTATGGCTTTTTCGTCAATCAGTGATTCATCCAGCACAGCAAGACGTAAGCGGGTCGCACAATGAGCCAGGGCTTTAATATTAGTTTTACCACCAAGCATATCGATCAACTGACTGGCGACTTTGGTATAATTCATCACTTTCTCCGAATAAACAGGCCGGCTTCGTTAATCAGCAATATGTCAGACAGCAAGCAGTACATTTAACTTTAATACAAAAAATAAAAACAAAAAGCGGCGGCTCAGGGCCGCCGTAAAAGAATACAACCAACTAACTTTATCAAACTAGGATTACTGCGCCGGATAAGGCGCAGTACTGCGCTTAATTAGAACCATGTTTCCATCTGCATACCTGCGACAAATTCACCACCCTCTCCCATAGTACTTGCACCGTCGGCAACACTTACAGAGTAGTTATTCAACTCATCACTCCAGTCAATATATGAAGCCGTTAGACGAATTTCAGGACGCTCAAAGAAACCAGCAGCGGTATCTAACTTAAAGGTCGGAGCAATAGTCGCTTTGTAGTAACTACCGTCAGCCTTGTCTGTACCGTTATCCAGATCCATATACTGGTATGAACCTTCGTAAACCATTTCAAAGTTTTTGGTTAGCTCCTGCGCCAGACGTACATTAACTGTTGCCCACATGAACTCATCAGTTTCAACAAATCGATCTTGACTATATTCAGCTAAAACAGCTGGTGCGATACGCCAGTTATCTGCAAAACGAGTTACACCGTAACTGAACAGACGCACTGCGTTAGCATCTTCATTAAGACTGCCGTTTGAACCAATACCTTTCAGTTCCGCCCCTAATCCCTGGCCAGCTAACACGCCCGTTTTAGAGAAACCGTCACTCATCCCATAGAAGCTGTCCGCATGGTAAGCCAGCATTGCATGAAAACCTGTATCAGCACTGCCTGCACTTCTTTCTTCATTATCAGTGGCAGTCATAGCACTCAACATCAACTGCCATGCCCCCATACGGTTATTCATCGTTGCAATATAGTTTTCAACATCTGTATTTGAGCTGTCAATGGCACCGAAATCACGTCCATAAACAGAGAAGTTAGCTCTCCAGTCTTCACCAAGCTGCACGTCATAAAGACCGATACCTGTACCGGAAAGAAAAACAATATCACTGTCTAAAAAGTGGATGTCAAAATTATCACGGTCAAAACGTTTACCAGCCCATAGAGAAGCATTTTCAAATGCGCCGCTGAATGAAGATAAATTACCGATTTCCGCATAAACCTGGCGTACATTCAGTTGTGATTCAGAACCAGTCCATTCATTATTTGTTTCAACACTGTCTGCCAGCATAATGCGGTATTTTGACCATGAGCCGTCTTCTTTCTGACTCTTATGATCCAGCACTGTTTCAACATAGTTATCATCTTCTAATCCCAGACGGCCTACCGCCCCGCCTAGAGAACCGGCTGCGGTCATATACGGTCCGGTACCAGTCGCACCATTCAGGTTGTCATTCATTAACAAACCAGCACGTGCATATCCGTGAAATTCAAAAGCAGAAGTTTTGTTTAAGGCCTGATCAGCTGTTTTTTCTGATTTCTCCAGACGCTGTTCTAAATTAGCAATTCTCTGCTCTAACTCAGTGTTGCTTCCTTCCGCCCAGACAGCGCTAGAACAAGTAACAGCAACAGATACAGCGAGTGATAATAGACTTCTTTTCATGATAGATCTCCATTTCTTAGTTAATTTGCCGCCTTGGCAGCATCAAAGCACGTTTTTGGGAACGTTTGCAAAAAGGAGTTTTAAATAATTAAGCCGTTTCATCAAGCGCATTATGAGTTAAATGTGATTAAGATCTTTGTTTTGTACAACAAATGACCTGCAAATACGATCTTTTGACTATTAAATGTTTTGCTTTACTTGGGGTAATGAGAGCGTTCCCAATGGAAAAGTGAAATGAATATAAAAGGCCATCGGTCTTAGAGGGGAGCTATCTGCATCAAAAGTTTTGTATAAAGATTGTTACAACCTTGTTAGAATTTAACTGGAAAAATGGAGCATCATAGATCTTCCGCCTTTAATCAGAACTTAAGACAGAAGCTTGAATCACTTAGGTAACAGCCGAGGAATTACAGATAATGGATAAACCACAAAGAGAAATCACATTACGATTTTTAGCAGAGCCTCTAGACGTAAACTTTGGCGGGAAAGTGCATGGAGGTGCAGTGATGAAATGGATCGATTTAGCGGCTTACGCCTGCGCAGCCGGCTGGAGCGGACGTTATTGTGTTACGGCATATGCAGGTGGTATCCGGTTTGTATCACCGATTCATGTCGGCAGCTTAGTTGAAGTAAAAGCTAAGGTCATTTATACCGGAAAATCATCAATGCATATTGCACTGGAAGTTAATGCCTGTGACCCTAAATCGTTAAACCGACGCTTAACAACACACTGTATTGTGGTGATGGTCGCTGTCGATGAACACGGTCAGGCAGTGCGTATTCCAGAATGGATCCCGGAAAATGAAGAAGACTCAAGAGAGCATCAGACAGCCCAAAAACTGATGGAAATGCGTAAAAAAATCGGTGAAGAGATGCAGATATTTGTCGAATGAGACTGAACTGACTGTTTTTCTGTTAAACAACTCTACCTAACAGAACTTATCTGTCCGCATAAAAAAAGGAACCGAGGTTCCTTTTTTTATACCTATACTGCTTGAAGATTAAGAGCCAGTTCTGGTTATCTTAACCATTGCCGCATTCTTTTATTAGCACTAGCTTAAATCAATTTTATCTACAGGCTCTGACTCTTTGCCGACTAATACATCCTGCATCAGTGCACTATTACCGTTTAACAAATCATTCAGTGTCCCGTCTTTACTGTCAACCATGCCAAGTTCTCGGACCATAGCATCAACCATTGGTGCATTAGCACGGTAGTTAAGCGCCGCAGAGGTGATCTGCTCAGCAAGTCCAGTACCCGCACCGCCAGATCCAGCTGCACCCGATGACATATTAGCAGCACCGCTGCCGTAACCCTGTAAAATTTTGATACCTTCAATGTTCTCTAAAGGTTTCACTGAATTAGCTACAATTTCCGGTAATACTTTCAGGATAGCCAGTGCCTTCTGCAGCTCTATCTGCTCGTCACGTAAACTATTTTCTGCTTCATATAAAACTCGTTTCCCCTCCGCTTCAACAGCTAAAACTTTCTCATCAGCTTCCGCCTGCAGTGTTTTCGCATCAGCAGTCGCTTTAGCTTCAATTAACACCGCAGAAGCTTTATCTTCAGCAGCCCGTTTATCCGCTTCGGCTTGTACTGTGATACCAACCGCCTGACGCTCAGCGACTTTTTTAGCATCGATGACATCAATCTCTTTGCTACGATTTGCTTCCGCAATCTCTTTTGCGGTAATAACCGCTTCCTCTTTTTCTACTTTGTTCTTTTCAGCGTCAGCGGCTTTCGCCCGGGCAGCCGACTCCTCTTCTGATTTTTCAGCAATCGCAATACGTCTGTCCTGCTCTGCAACTTCAATATCTTTCTGCTGCTGAATACGCGCCTGCTCAAGCGTTTTACGTTTTTCAATTTCTTGAAATTCAACCTGCTTGGCTTTTTCAATTTCAGCTGACTCAACGGCCTGCTGCTTGGTAATTTCCGCCTCACGCTCTTCTCTTTCACAAAGCTCACGCTGCTTAACAATCGCAGCCTGCTGATCAACACGTTTAAATTCAAGCGCCTGCTCTTGTATCAGCTGTGCTTCCTGCTGCTCTTTTTTAATGGTTAATGACTGCTTCTCAGCCTCTAAATTCCGCTGCTCGATTAAAATGCGATTTTCCTGCTCAATATCATTGGTTTCTTTGCGTTTTTTCTCAATGATATTAGTTAAACGCGCACGACCTTCGGCATCAAATGCATTGCTTTCATTAAAAAACTTCAGCTCGGTCTGATCAAAGCCGGTCAGTGAAACAGACTCTAATTCAAGACCGTTTTTCTCAAGGTCGTTCATAACACTCTGCTGCACTTTCTGCACAAATTCAGAGCGTTGTTCATGCATCTCAATCATGCTCATTTCCGCAGCCACAGCGCGCAGTACATCAACAAATTTAGATTCCATCAGCTTTTTCAGCTCTTCGACACGCATAGTACGCGTACCTAGAGTTTGTGCAGCCATAGAGATGCCTTCGGAATGCGGTGCAACTCTTAAGTAAAAATCAGCTTTAACATCAACACGCATTCTGTCTTTGGTGATCAGTGCATCTTTCTGGGTTTTTTCAACTTCGATGCGCAGGGTGTTCATATTTACCGGGATAGTTTCATGAAGAACAGGTAATACAACGGCACCACCATCTTTCACAACTTTCTCCCCGCCCATGCCGGTTCGCACAAAGGCAATCTCTTTGGTTGCCCGCACATAAAGCTTGGCAAACACTATACCGATAGTAATTAAAGCAACCAGACCAATACCAGTCATGGTCAAGATAAACAACATGTTTTCCCCGAAAAGAGCTTCCATTTAAAATCCTTATTTTAGTTATGTGTAATGTAGTTATTGTGTAAATTCGACGGCAGTCCAGCTGCTTTTTAGTTTTTCGATTAATACAACCTGAGTGCCCTGTTCAAAAACTAGAGACTCTTGTTCCGGCTCAACCATTACATAATGCTTCTGGTTAAATTCATCATGTAAAACCGCTTCAGCGGCATTACCTTTAGAGGCCCTGCCGATAGTAATAGTGGCTAATTTTCCGGAAAAAGAGGTATTCGATAATGCGGAACTTTCATTTTTGGGAATTATTCTAGCAATCTGTCTACCCAGTAAGCGGCTGATAAAAACAGCAGCCAGCAGTGCAAACGGCAGAGAGAGAAAAAGCGGTAGATTAATAATAAAATTGAGCGTCAGTCCGGCAATACCAAAGCCGCTTAAAAACAGCAGCAGCCATACTAGAAACGGCAGCTGTTTAAGATATAACCAGCCTAAAACGGCGGTTAAACCGCCAGCCGGCAAATTCGGGTCTGCGTTAATATCAAGATCCATTGGCAGCAGGTCATCCAGTAAACTGCCCAGGCTCAATCCAATAATTAAACCCGCTCCTTCAATAAATGCTAATCCAAGCACAATAGCTAATGCTGACGAATAGGGAAGATTAAAATCGGCAAGAAAAAATGCTAACACACTAAATTCCTTATAAAAATAACTGCCGGTTAAGATAAAATGCAGCACCAGCAAAGAAACAAAAACAAAGCAAAACAATAGCAAAATTAACTCATGAAATCACTATCCGTCTCACAATCCAGGAAAATGAACACCTGCTTTGAATCCTGATTTGTATTTTTGTTTAAAAAGCATGGATTGATAAATTAATAAAGTAGTTAAAGTTTAGTAAAAGGCATTACAAAAAACAGCACTCCTGTGCGGGACAAGCGTGCTGTTATTCACTAATGATCAGCTTTCAGTCTGATCTATGCGATCTCCTTATATTCAGCTTTATAGAAAATCGCATATAAAACAGGAATAATTATCAGGGTAAGAATCGTTGCGAAACCAAGCCCGGCCATAATAGTGATCGCCATATTGACAAAGAACACATCAACTAACAACGGTATTAACCCTAATATTGTGGTGGATGCCGCCATTAATACCGGACGCATTCTGGCAACCGATGACTCGATAATCGCCAGAAACAGCTCTTTGCCCTGCTCTTTCTGCAGATCTATCTCTTCGATCAGAACAATGGCATTTTTAATCAGTAAACCAACCAGGCTCAGTGCACCTAATAACGCCATAAAATCAAAGGCGCCGCCGGTCATCAGCAGACCGGCAGTAATACCAATAACCGCCATAGGTACAACCATCCAGATAATCAACGGCTGACGTATTCGCCCAAATAGTAAAAGAGTGGTAATTATCATCATCAGAAAAGCGCCGGGCAGTGCTGCAAACAGAGGCTCTGAAGCATTAACACCATCTTCGTACTCTCCTCCCCATTCAAGCATATAACCCGACGGCAGCTGTATTGCTTCAATCTGCGGTCGTAACCGGTTAAATAGAGGAGAGGCTAACTCCTGCTTAGGGTTACATGAGGCAATAATAGTATGTGCACGGTTACGATTGCGTATTATATTATTTTCCCATACGGTTTCAAAATGACTAACCACCTGCCCCATTGGAATTGAACGGTTAAGCACCTGACTGAACACTTGAATATCACTTAATTTAGCGACATCTTCGCGCTCATCAAGCGGTGCACGCAGCACAATATCTAACAAACGATTACCGTCTCTAAAGGTACCGACACTGCTGCCGACAGAAGACCGCTGCAGTGCATCGGTGATATCATTACGACTGATACCCAGCTGGCGGGCAACCTGCTCATTAAAGACAGGGCGAATAACTTTAACCGGCTGACGCCAGTCATCGCGAATATCTCGTGCATCACTGTCTTTAAACATGATTCCCTGAGCCTGCTCGGAAAGCTCACGCAGTATTTTCTTATCCGGTCCTGAGAAACGAACTTCTATTTTGGCATCTCGTCCCGGCCCGATGCGCAGATTTTTAACCTTAGGTTCGGTATCGGGTAACTCAATACGCATAAATTCGCTGACTTTTTCCTGCAGAGCAGCAATCTGCTCTCTATTCTCAGTTTTCACGATAATCTGCGCATAGGAGGTGGTCGTAGACTCAGGACTGTAAACCAACGTAAAGCGTGTTGCCCCACCGCCGACAACCGTAGTAGTTGAAACAACACCCGCCTGCGCTGATAAAAACTGCTCAACTTTAAGAGCATCATCCCGGGTATCGCGAATATCCGTACCTTCCACTTCCCATACGTCAACGAAAAACATCGGTGTATTAGAATCGGGGAAAAAGCCCTGCTTGATATAACCAAAACCAATCAAGGAAGATACAAACAGAGTGACAACCAGCGTCACTGTTATCCAACGAAAACGCAGTGCTGTTAACAATAGTTTTTTATAAGCCTGAAACAGCATACCGGCATAGGGATCTTTAGGCGCTTCTCCCTGCGATTTTTTATCAACTTTAATAAACATGGCACACAGCAGAGGTGTTGTAGTAATGGCAGTAAACCAGGAGAGACTAAGGGATATCAGGATGACCCAGAACAAACTGCCGGCAAACTCTCCGACAGAGCTGATTGAAAAACCAATACCGGAAAAAGCCAGAATACCGATAATGGTCCCGCCCAGCAGCGGCCAGATGGTCTGGTCAACGGTTTCCCCGGCAGCTGCCGAAGCATCCATGCCGCCTTTAATACGTACCAGCATCCCCTCTGCAACAACAATCGCATTATCCACCAGCATGCCTAAAGCAATAATTAATGCGCCAAGAGAGATACGCTGCAGCTCCATACCAGCCATCTGCATTATCCAGATAGTACCAGCTACGGTTATTAACAGTACTGCACCAATAATTAAACCGACACGAATTCCCATGAAAAACAACAGTACGACCACCACTATCAGCAGCGCCTGAACAACACTGATAATAAAACCTTTCACTGAGTTATCAACTTCACTGGGCTGATCGTAAACGGCCTCAATCTGCATCCCCACCGGGGTTATCGGCAGTAATTCTGCAAATCGTTCCGTTAAACGCTCTCCTACCGCAACCACGTTTACACCTGACTGCATTGAAATCCCCAGGGCAAGAGCCGGTTTACCGTTGCGATAATAAAGCATATTCGGCTCATCAATATAGCGGCGTTCGATCGTGGCAATATCTTTCAAGCGGATCAGCTGCTTACCTCCGCTGGCAATCAGTACTTCACCGATTGCGGCGACTGATTTCAACTCTCCAGTCGGATGAATACGAATATAGTCACTTTCTACCCGAATTTTACCTGCCGGGCTGGCAATATTCTGCGACTGCAGCACAGCGGCTATCTGCTCCGGGTTAATACCCAGCTCAGCTAATTTACGCCGGGAAAGAAAGATATTGACCTGCTCTTTCTGCTCCCCGCTGATAACTATTTTTCGTACCCCATCAACCAGTACCAGCTGTTTTTTCAATACATCTGCAAAGTCTTTAAGATCCCGGTAACTGTAACCATCTCCTGAAAGGGTAAGAAATAAACCATAAACATCAGCAAAATCATCATAAATAATGGGTGTCATCGCCCCGGGAGGCAGTTTATTTTCCATATCAGTAATTTTACGACGAACCTCATCATAAATAGCCGGCATAGAATCTAGCTTATATTTATCCTGGAATTCTATAGTTACTTCAGAATAACCCGGACGATTAACCGTCATTTTTAATTCTTTTAACTGCTCCATCTGCTGCAGAGCATCTTCCACATGAAAGGTAACTTCAGATTCCACCTCTTCAGCCGTTGCCCCGGGATAAAGCGTGATAACTTTTGCTTCCTTAATGGTAAAAGCGGGATCTTCCAGCTTACCAATTTTATCATAGGCGCTAAATCCGCCTCCCAGCAGGATGATAACCACCAGCCAGGTAACAACTTTGTTCGCTATTGAGTATTGTGCAATATTCATTAAATCGGCCTCCGTGAGTAAATGCCGTCAATTCAGTTATGGCGCAGTGGCCGGATCAGCCTGCTCAACGTCGGGTAATACAGTCACTTTCTGACCCTCGCGTAAAAATGCAATACCAGCCGTAACAACACGATCTCCAATATTAATGCCTTCAATAACTTTTATTTCAGAACCACTCATATCAGCTACTTTTACCATTCTCGCTTGTATAGTGCTGCTTTCTGGATCCACAACAAAGACCGTCGGCGACAGATCAGAAGCCCCTTTTACTGCACTCACTGGTAATAAAAAGACAGCCTCAGCTACAGAAGTACTTCCATGCTGCATAACTACACTAGTGGTCATACCGGGCAGTAAACTCAACTCATCCGGTTGGGACATAACAAAAGTTGCTTCAAAAGTCTGAGTCTGCGGATCAGCCGTTTTTGCAAGCTCTTTTAAGGAGAGAGGAAACTGAATATCACTTGAATTGGGAAAAGTAGCGAAAACCTTAAAATCAGCAGTCTCCTCATTGGTCATTCTAACTAGGTTTTCCGGCACATTAATTTTAACTTCTAGCTGCGAAATATCATTTAAGTTGAATATTTCCTGTTTAGCCTGAATTTCTTCGTGATTCTGTACATAACGTTTACCGATAACACCAGAGAACGATGCTTTTAATTTGGTGTACTTAAGATCGTTTTTGGCTTGATTAAGAAGTGACTTAGCAGAAGTAAAGTCAGCTTTCATTTTGTCATATTGTGTCTTGGAAATAAAACCGTCTTTGACCAGTTCAGAGCCTCGGGTAAAATCAGCCTTCGTACGCTCAAAGGTCGCTTTTTTATTATTCAGTGTCACCTGAAAATCAGTAGGATCCAGCTCTGCAAGCACATCGCCTTTTTCTACCAGATCACCCTCTTTAACATTTATTTTATATACCTTACCCGCGACCCTGAATGAAATCTGCGCATGCTGCACAGCACCAATCACTCCGGGGAAATTACGAGCCCCTAAATACTGGCTGTCCATAATCACAAAGGTTTTAACCGGCCTGATATCAGGTACCTCAACCGTTTTTTCTTTTTTACCGCACCCGCTAAGGCCGCTAAAAACAAATATAATCACCAGCAGTTTAAAATATAAATATCTCATCGAATTCCCTTATCAAAAAAGTCATAGTCATCAAAAAAGAATAGATCAAATAACGGATAAAAATAGAATGAAATCATTTAATACTCGTGAATATCACATAATAAGGTTATATAAAAAGAGACTGAAGATCAGAAGATTTAATAAAAAGACGGCGGATAAAATGATATAAGATCAAGGCAGGAGATAAGGGTACAGATAAAGACTTTAAATCAGCATCCCAGTAAATAAACTGGAATGCGACTGTCGGTGATATTAGTGCAGTTTAAAGGCATTCAAGCGTAATAAAGCTTGTTCTATAACAGATGCGTCGACTTTTTCCTGAATTTCTTTCACTTCATAATTATTAAATAACTCCCCCAAAAAAGCACATAAATAGGTTAACGGCGCGTTAACAAACAATTTTGGATTAGTAAAAAAATCACACCCGCATCTCTGCATCCACATCGAATTATCATGGTCAGCCATAAATTGAGATTCTACAACAGCCTGTTTCAGCTGTGTTAAAAAACGTATGTAATCAAAATTACGGTTGTTAAATTCATGACTGAATAATGCAACAGAATCAATGACCTGCTGCTGAGGTAGGATGGCAAGAGTATGGATAGTATGAATATTATGAAGAGTATGCATGTTCAATTCTCCTTATTGTTTAAAACGATATAATTAACGCTCACATAATATGGGAATCTCAGGCACTGAAAATATTTTTCTGAACCTGAGTGAAATTCGACCTATATTGTGCACAAATTTGCGCCAATTTAATAGCAAAAAAGTGTAAAGATCCGAAATATTTTTACACTTTTTTGATATTTGTAGTTCTAAAAAATCTTTAAATATCAGGAAAAACTGAAACTCTGTTCAAGGTTACAACAGATCCATAGTGATCTCGTCAAAGGGATAAACCATACCGCCGAATTCTTTACTGAAAGCGAGTGCATCATCCTGACTACTGAAACTTGCTAATGTTTTCCCCATCGCCCCTTTTTTACTTGAACCAACCACAAACCATGCCTCACGCGCATCGATAAAATACTCGTCATTAAGCTTGTTCCAGGGTGTTTTACTCATATCATGAACAAAAACCTGCTGCGCCTGACGCTGATTTTCCGGCTGTAGAAGATAGCTGAACATATCTCGAGTTGAACAGAATTTAACCGCCTGCTCGGCGCTTTTTTCAAAAATCTCACCTTTAGGGCCAGGAAAATTATTAATAATCATGCCGCAGAGATGGCATTCATCGCTGTTTTCAATAGCAGCAGCCTGCTTTACCATCTGCTGCTGTGTATCAGCTTCACTGCAGCCGAGTAGTAGTGATAAAAAAGTGAATATCAAAACAGTTTTACAACGTACAAAATTTTTCATTTTAAGTCCTTTAATATTAGATTTAAGATTTATTCAATTGTTGAAATTTATTAAATTGTTTTTTTACTGAAAACAGCCATGGCCGCCAGCAGAGGTGCAATTACCCATCCGAGCATCACCAGCAGTAAAGTCATCGCTGAATGACTGCTGTTAACCGCAACAGCTAATACACCGTTAACATCGCCGGTATCTAAAGCCGCCAGATTAATCAATCGAAACAGATCTGCCGGGTTGAGCATCATCAGCTGCACCAAGCCCTGCTGACTAACACCGTTTTCAATACCGATTAATAACGCCAGCAGCACTAGATCAAATACCAGAATAAAGAACAACCAGACTATTAGCGATAAACCAGCCGCTTTGGATTTCTCCGAAACCGATAAGCTAATAACAAAAGCAAAACCGACAAAAGTCAGCCCAAGCAGTATCGAAGTTAAGATAAACAGTGAAAATGCAGGCAATACGGCTGCAAAACTGGAATTAAAACCCAGTAATAATGCAGCACTGCCAAAGCCGAGCACCGTTGCTAAAGTTATGATACTGCCCATACCTAAAAACTTGCCTAACAGCAGCTGCCCATGGCTGATTGGATAAGTTAATAATAACAGTAAGGTGCCGGACTCCTGCTCGCCGACAAAACTGTCATAACAAAGTAGCAGCGCAATTAATGGAATAATAAAAACCGACAGGCTGGATAAGCTTGCAATGGTCGTTGACAGCGAAGGCGGTGCAATCTGTCCCGATGCAGCCGAAGCGTAATAACTCAGGCCTATCGACAACAGCGAAAAAATTAAAGTAATAGAGATAAACCAGCGGTTTCTAATACCGTCCTGAAACTCTTTTAATGCCACAGCTAGAATAGGGGTCATAGTTTACTCTCCTGCTCTATAGAGCGCTTATTATCTGCAAGATAATGCTGATAGATATGCTCCAGACTAGCAGCTTCGACCTGAATGTCGCTAATATTTTCAAATTCCATTAACTGCCGGATAATCTGTACCTTCTGTGATTCAGGCACTAACAGATGGTTATGCGCCACCATAAAACCAGCCAACTGAGCATTGTTCTTAAGTGCACCGTTAATACCCTTAGTTTTAATCGACACCGGCAGCTGGGCTGCATCACGCAAATCCTGTAACGACCCTATGGCGGCCGATTTTCCAGCAGATAAAATCATTGCCCGGTCAATATGCTGCTCAACTCCGGGTAACACATGCGAGCAGAGAATAATACTTGCACCGCTGCTTTTAAGCTGATCAACGCTGCTGTAAAACTCCTGGGTGGCGCTCGGATCCAGCCCAACGGTCGGTTCATCAAGCAGCAGCAGTTTCGGGTTCCCCAAAAATGCCTGGGCTAAACCTAAACGCTGCCTCATTCCTTTTGAATAGGTTTTAGCAGCACGATCTTTCGCATCTGCCAGCCCCACTTTTTCTAATAACTCAACAATCTGATTCTTCGGTGCTGACTTTAAACGCGCAAAATAGGTCAATACTTCAGTGCCGCTAAGCTGATCATAAAAGCTCACATTTTCCGGTAAATAACCTATTTTTTTACGGCTCGCCCAGGCTTGTTTATCTAAAGGATCCAGACCAAATACCGATATATTTCCAGCAGATACTTTAATAATGCCTAAAATCAGTTTCATCATGGTCGTTTTACCAGCACCGTTATGGCCAAATAGTCCAAGCACTTCTCCGGCTTCAAGTCTCAGATCAATATCTTGTAACGCGTTAATCTTCTGATAATGCTTATTGACCTGCTCTAATAATATAATCGTCTCACTCATAAATTTATTATCCTGTAATCACTGAAGAGGTCAGTGACGGCACCTGAGAATCGGGTTGAGACATCAGCGGAAAGCTGTCTTTAACCCCGGATGGTTTTAAAATGGGAAACTGTTTCTGAATCCAGCGCAGCATTAGTACGGACGGGCTGTCGAGCAGCACCTTGGCTTCTGGATATACCCAGATAAGCTTATCAATACCGTCATTGGGTTCAAAAGGTGTATCCCCGGTACCACTGTTATCTAAATCCCAGCCGAGATAGTTACTCCAAAAGTTGCCCATACCGTTTTGACTCCACTCCTGTTCACTGTTGGAAACATATTTAACCTGCACCGGATTATTTATAAAACTGTTGGCGAATATTTTGCCTTTTTCAGAGCCGGCGGTTAAATGGATACCAATTTCTGTCGTATTGATAACGTTATAACTAATTGTATTATAAGCAGAATTGTAAACAAACAGGCCCTTACCCTCACGTCCTAATACTTTGTTTTCCGGGCGGGTCCATACATCTTGAATATGGTTATAGCTGATATCTGAATAAGTAATAAAATTCATCAGCATGCCGTAATCTTCACTATTACTGGTTTTATTGCCCATCACCGTCAGATACTTAGAACTCATTAAGGCGTAACCTGCACGCGTATTGTAAGCCTGGTTATTTAATACTTTATTATGGTGAGAGTACATATAATGCACACCATAACGAAGATCGTGCATAGTATTGCCGCGCAATACACTGTCCTGGCTGGAGATGATATATAAACCGTCACGCGTGAAGCTGACATTATTACCGACAACCAGCGCATTGGTTACCACGGATAACTGAATACCGTTGCCCCGATCGGCAGAGCGCAGCGCCGGGTTGCCCTCAATACGATTGTCTGCAATTAAAACTTGGTCTGCTCTTTGTACCCATACAGCAAATCCGTCACCTTTTAAGTTGTTGTTTTTTATGCTGATATTCTGTGATTTTTTATCTGAGTAGATACCGGAATTCTGTTCGGTTAAATCATCGCCCCAGTTAATGATAGTAAGATTTTCTATGCTTATATTTGAATTTAATAATGTAAGCGCATGACCTTTACCTAAAGCGTTAATAACGGGATTGTCTTTACCGCGAAGTGTAACAGCATGGCGAATAACAAAGTTACCTGTATATTCTCCAGCATTTACAATAACACTGTCACCGTCTGATGCTGAGTCTAATGTTAACTGCAGAGAATCACCGTTATCCACCTGCAGCACAGCGGCAGAAACAAAACAGTGGAACAAGCTTAATATTGCAGTCAGTAAAGCTGTTTTTATATTCAAATGATTATGTATCCTGAATAAGGCGGATTCTCTGTACTGCTCAGCAAAACAAAGAACCCGGTTTAGAAAAGTATAACTTTATAGTGAGCAGCAGGCCTGCTCACTTTTCAATGTCTCAGCTGTTAGGCTTCAACTAACATACGGCCGCGCATCTCCATATGTAATGCGTGACAGAACCAGTTACAGTAATACCACTGCACCCCGGGTTTATCGGCGATAAAGGTAATTGAGGCAGTCGCCTGCGGCCCAATCTCCATCTGTACACCGTGGTTGGTCACACAAAAACCATGGGTTACATCTTCGACCATATCTAAATTGGTCACCACAACGGTTACTTCGTCACCTAATTTCACTTTGAATTCATTTAATCCGAAAATAGGCGCAACGGAAGTCATATAAACACGCACTTTTTTACCGTCGCGAATAACCTTGTTCTGACTCATCACATCAACACCGTCTTTTTTAGCCATTGCAATGGTCTCTGCGAAAAGAGGATCATCGCGGCTCCATAAACGGTTAGGTTTTAATTTACTGCGGTGCACGATCATGCAGTCATGGGGTTCAGCGAATGTCGGGCCGTCATGCACTAACTTCATTTCATCACCAGAGATATCAATCAACTGGTCATTTTCAGGGTGTAGAGGTCCAACCGGCAGGAAGCGGTCTTTAGAGAACTTACAAAGTGAAACCAGCCATTTACCATCCGCATCACGAGTTTCACCTTGAGATGTATGGTTATGACCCGGCTGATAATGCACATCGAGTTTCTGGCGGATATAATTCACCTTTTCACCGTTATGCGCTTTGATAGCATCTTCCACATTCCATTTCGCAATCTGGCTGTCCAGAAATAATGTGGTGTAAGCATTACCGCGGTTATCAAAGGCGGTATGCAGTGGACCTAAGCCTAATTCAGGCTCAGCAACAATTGTTTCACGACCTTTGATTTTGTCAGCAAACAGATCATCTAATTTATCAATAGCAATAACTGAAACCGTTGGTGATAACTTACCGTTAGCCACAAAATACTTGCCGTCTGAAGAAGTATTTAACCCGTGCGGGGATTTTGGTACTGGGATATAACGAGTGACATCAGACCCTTTACGGCCGTCTATTACAGGAACATTATTACCGTTATAGGTTTTAAATTTACCCGCTTTGACTGCAGCTTCACAACGAGCCAGATTAAATACAACAACATGATCACGTTCAGCAGAAATCATTTCTCCCAGTGTCATGCCCATTTCAGAGTTATAACAGGTAGAGGCAAAATATTTACCATCGTAATCGGCATCGGTATTATCTAAGTTGCCGTCAACCATTACCTGAAAAGCAACCTCCATTGATTCTGCATCAATAACATTAAATAAAGAACGGTAAGTACTGACATCTTCCAGCGTAGATTTACCGTTATTATCCATTGGGATTTCAAATTCACTGTTACAGATAACATATTTTGTGTACGGTACTTTCTGTACACGCATACCATGAATAGCCTGCACATTCGGAATAGTGATCATCTTATCGGTTTTCATCACATCACAACGAATACGTGCAACACGGCTGTTGGCTTTATCATTGATAAAAACGTATTTACCATTGTAATGCCCGTCAGTCATACTCATATGCGGATGATGAGAATCTCCGGCTAAAAGGTGTGCGCTGTCGCCTTTAACACGTTTACTTTCGTTGGTTAATCCCCAGCCCGTCGCACTGTCGATATTAAAAACAGGAATACGCATTAACTCACGCATTGATGGAAGTCCCATAATACGCACTTCACCTGAGTGACCGCCGCTCCAGAAACCATAATATTCATCAAGATCGCCAGGATGGACAAAAGGACTATTGTCAACTTCAGCAGCCTGCGCTTTTGCCATCGATGCAAACATAGCAGCAGTCATCGGTGCGGCGGCTACCCCGACACCAATAGCAGCTGTTTTACCAAAAAACTTACGCCTTTCTGCATTCGGCAGTGTCTCTTCTTGTGGTAGATCCGTTTTATCTTCACTCATGCTTACATCTCCATCCTGTTGTTGTATATGACTGTGATTAACCTAGCGCCTTATTACTACGCATACTTCTAAAGCTAGACTCGATATTAAAAATCTCATTAAAGACTTTAGCAGACCAATAAACTTCTGCTTTATACTTCCTTGATATCTATCTCTAATGATTGTTTTTATACTTGTTATCGGGCACTACACCTCCCTTATCGCTATCCCTGACTCATCTTTTTTACGGTTTTTATAAGCTAATTTTTTCAGTGGTGGACATTTTTCTTCATTGTAATAAGTGATCTGGCAGTCTAAGCAGTAATGACATTCGCGCATATTAATTACCCCGTCAGGATGAATGGCCTGAATTTCACATTCTTTAGCACAAGTCTTACAAGGCGTTCCACACTCAGGACGGCGCTTTAACCAGTCAAATAAACGCACACTGTTAGAAACCGATAAAGCGGCCCCTAACGGGCATAAATAACGGCAGAAAGATTTACGATTAAATAGATTTACTGTCAGCAGCAGCAGCGCCCAGGCGACAAACGGCCATTCCCGGTCGAACTTAAGCAGGAAGGTCGTTTTAAAAGGTTCAACTTCAGCAAACTGCTCTGCAAGCGCTAAGGAGTCTAAGGAGATACCGAACAGCGCTAATAAAATAAGATATTTGATCGCCCATAAACGTTCGTGCACTGCCCATGGCAGCTCTACCTGCGGAATCTTAATATAACGTGCAAACACGTTGAGTAACTCTTGAAGCGCGCCGAATGGACATAACCAGCCGCAATAAACAGCCCGTCCCCATAATAAAATCGTTACGGCGGCTGCCGACCATAAAATAAAAATTACCGGATCTAATAAAAACAGATCCCATGAGAAGCCTTTAAACAGTGCCTGCAGGAAGGTAAATACATTAACTACGGAAAGCTGCCCTCCCCATGACCAGCCGATAAATATTACCGTTACCGCTAAAAATCCATGACGCAGGTTATGCATAAATGTGGGATGCCGAACCAGAATATCCTGAAAAAACAGAATCAGCATCAGTACCATAATCAAAGCAAGCAGTACGACTACTTCAACCTGATGCTCAAGCCAGACCTGCTGGCTTAAGGTCAGCTCAGGTTCAGGATAAATTGCAGGCGGCGTATCCACATACTGTGCTATAACATCATAACCGCCTTTAAAACTGCTGAACAGGCTGTCAACCGGACCGGTTTGTCTGCGTACCAGCAGCTCTATCTGCCAGCCGGCACCGGGATCAAATTCATGAAAACCCTGTACTTTAAATACCGACATCTCTTTAAATTTCGGGGCTCCGCTGCTGAAAATATCAGTTACACGGTTATGGTCTAAATCTCGAAAAGAAATTTCATTATTATTCTGATGGACCTGAATACGGTCAAAAATACCGCCGCGAACATAACCTGAACCTTTAAAAGAATACCCGTTGCCGAATACCACAATTAAATGTTCACCCGGTTTTAAGTCCCTGGTTAACCAGACATAGTCCGAATCACTGAAAAGGTTTTTACCTACACTAGGAATGTCAGCAACGGCATAATAGAGCTCAGCAAACATCGCTTTATTTTCAGAAGGCGGCACATTATCAACATCTTCAGCTTCTGTACCGACAAATGCCTTTTGGACTGCCTCATTGGTTAAATACAGTTTTCTGACTGAGCCGTCCCCCGTCAGCTCCAGCCAGTCTTTTTTGACAAAGACATCTTGTTTAATCGTAGAAACAGGCTGAATAATCTCGGACTGCTTCTCAATTAATCCTAACGACAAGGCCGCTTTATTGGCTGCTTTAGTGATGCCTGAATTCATCACCATCACAGTAACCGTTGCCCCTGATAAACCGTCAATAGGCACATACCCCTGACTGGCCTTTCCTCCGACTTTGATACGGTCAGAGACCAGCAGACCGGCATACTGATCTACAAAATCCCACAGTTTCTTCTCGGGAATACCCGCCAAAATAATCGGCTCATGATGCTCGAGTACTTTTGCGCTGACATATTTTCCAGCCGGATCTATGACCACCAGCATATTGACCGGCTCACCGGAATAAGCCGGAATTTTCGCGATATCATTGGTTTCAAATGCATAACCTAATATCTGCGAATCCTGATAAATAGTCCATAAAAGCGGATCCCCTTGTTTATCAGAAATTTTAGTTAACTGCGGAAAAGCTTCCTGGATAAAAGGAACGGGATCTTTAGGCGGGCTGACAAAAAGAGCAAATGCACAAAAAGAGGTGCTGATAAAAAACAGGAATAACACCAGCAGCTGCAGTGCGGCTTTATAGACTTGTGAAAAATTCATAACTTAACTTCCAATGTTTTGTACAGCATACGAATACCCGACTAGAATAGTAAGACTCATTTACAGCAGATAAATTGACCGCAATCAATAAAGTTACCAGTTTGTTATCAACGGCCGGTGCTTTTGTGATCCAGCAGTACCTGGCAAATACCCTTATGACACAGATGGTTATTACTAAAGTGCATCTGCTAACAATGCACAGCATCTAACAATTAATTAACACAGTGATGGAGATAAAACAGAAGTGTTATTAACCAGTATCCACGAGCGGGAGCAAAATGCAGGTGCAGTAAAACTGGCAGCCACTTTACAGATAGCATCCTCAGTCTAGCCATAATAGTTCCACATGAGTATAGAAACTAAACTGAGAACAGCTGTTGTTTTAGTCATAATAATGACCGACACAAACGACAAGGATCACAATAAATACATAAACATAACAAGCCTGCAGAGGCATTTATCGGACTTTACTCATTTTCTTTATTATCAGCTTTGCCCTGCCCGCTTAAAGCGGCTAATAAATCCATCGGTATCGGAAATACAATGGTTGAGGTTTTCTCATTGGTAATTTCTGTTAAGGTCTGCATATATCTTAACTGCACTGCATTCGGCGCCTGATTTAATACTAAGGCGGCCTGTTTTAATTTTTCTGATGCTTCCAGCTCGCCAGTTGCATGAATCACTTTTGCGCGCCTTACCCGCTCCGCTTCTGCCTGCTTCGCTAAAGCCCGGACCATGCTTTCATCCAAATCCACGTGTTTGACCTCAACCGTTGCTATTTTTATTCCCCAGTTATCGGTCTGCTTATCTAAAATAACCTGAATATCTTTATTTAAACGGTCCCGTTCAGCTAACAGCTCATCAAGTTCATGCTGACCTAATACTGAACGCAGTGTGGTCTGCGATAACTGACTGGTTGCTTCAAAATAGCTTTCCACATTGTTAATCGCCATCTTAGGATCAACAACTCTAAAATACACCACGGCATTCACTTTAACCGAAACATTATCTCTGGTGATCAAATCCTGAGTCGGCACATCTAATACAATGGTACGCAGATCAACTCTAACCATCTGCTGAATAACTGGAATTAAAATAACTAATCCGGGGCCTTTAACCTGATAAAAACGTCCGAGAAAAAATACCACACCACGTTCATATTCACGTAAAACTTTAAACATACTGATAAGCAGTGCGACAACAACAATTACAATACTTGCTACGCTATAAATCATCATGATTTTCCTCCTTATAAATAAATCAGCAGGCTATTTATCCGCAGCCTGCTGAATTTCCTGCTCTGTTATTAAAGTTACCTGTAACCATAAACCTGAAACGGCCTGAACAGCCGCCAGCTGGCCTTCCAGCAGATCCTGTGCACAACGTGCCTGCCAGATTTCACCGCCGACTTCCACCCAGCCTTCTCCCTGGTTGAAACTACTAACAACGGCTGCAGTTTGTCCTACCATGCAGCTTACACCGGTAGTGACTGCTTTTCTTCTCACCCGCAACAGCATACCAATAATGACAAAAGTAAAAAGCACTGAGGTTATGGAGAAACCGGCAATTAATGGTAAGGCGATCTGAAATGCAGGCATCTCACTGTCCATCAAAAAGATGGATCCAAGCGCGAAAGCTGCAATACCTCCCAGCCCGAAAATACCAAAACTTGGGCTGAAAGCTTCAGCGGCTAATAACGCGATTCCCAGCAGGATCAGTGCTAAACCAGCATAATTTACCGGCAGCATCTGCAGTGCATACATGCCCATTAATAGACAGATACCGCCTAATACGCCGGGTAAACCAAGGCCCGGATTATAAAACTCCAGCAGTAATCCATAGATACCTATCAGCATCAGAATATAAGCAACGTTGGGATTGGTTATTGTGGCAAGAAAAGCAAAGCGCCAGTCAGGTATTCGTTCAACAAAATTAACCTGATCTAAATCCAGGCGCGTTTCAGCTCCCTTAACTAAAACTCTGCGCCCGTCAGCAAGTTTAACTAACTGCTTAAGATCATCAGCAATAAAATCAATCACATTTTCGGCCAGAGCTTCCTGCGCATCTAGGCTGGCAGCTTCCGTAACTGCCTTTTCAGCCCACTGTTCATTGCGTCCATGTAATTTTGCTAACCCTTTAATATAGGCCGTTGCATCATTAATTACTTTTTTTTCCATATTGGTTTTTGCAGATACTTTTTTATTGTCTGCCACAGGCGGGCTTGATGATTCCTCAGTTTCCTGTGACGGCTTATCCTTTTGTTCTTGTTCCGGAGAGGGTTTACTGCCCTGAATACCAATTGATACAGGAGTTGCCGCCCCTAAATTGGTGGCGTTCGCCATAACAGCAAAATGACTGGCAAATAGAATATAAGTACCGGCACTGGCAGCTCGAGCTCCAGACGGCCCAACCCAGGTAGCAACAGGGACTGATGAAACTGTAATGGCGCGAATAATATCGCGCATTGCAGAATCCAAACCGCCGGGTGTATCCATTTTAAGAATAACTAAAGAGGCATGGTTCTTATTTGCTAAATCCAGTTCTCTGCTAATATAGTCTGAAGATGCAGGACCGATGGCTCCTTGTACAGGAATAACCCAGACCTCGGCAGCCAAAGCAGTAAAAGAATAAAACATAGAAACTAACAGTAAATAAACAGGCAAAACCTTCATATTCAGCCCTCCAGTTATTCTGTCTGTTAGTTAAGTCTAGTTCACCTTAAAAAGAGTGCAGCCTGCAATTACACATAAAATCCCTTGTTTCAGAAACAAAAAAACGCAGTATCCGATTTCTCAGATACTGCGTTTGTCAGGTTAAATTGCTTAGGTTAATACCAGAAAGCCCGATGAAAACGCGTCAAGAAAAAGAGTAAACACTAACTCATTAAGTTAAAGGCTTATTAATCTTTCATTTTCGGCAATAACAGGTTTAATGTGATAGCAACTATCCCGCACAAACTAACTCCCTGCAGGCTGAAAGCACCAAAACCAAATGCCATACCGCCGATACCAAATACTAATGTTACTGAAACAATACATAAGTTACGCGCATCAGAAAGATCAACCTGGTGACGGATCATGGTATTTAAACCCACGGATGCAATGCTGCCGAATAGTAAAATCATAATACCGCCCATCACCGCAACCGGAATTGTCTGCAGTACAGCACCAAACTTACCGACAAAAGCCAGGCAGACAGCAATAACAGCAGCCCAGCGCATAATTTTAGGATTAAAGTTTCGGGTTAACATCACAGCGCCGGTTACTTCTGAGTAAGTAGTATTAGGCGGACCGCCGAATAATGAAGCGGCACTCGTTGCAACCCCGTCACCAAACAAGGTACGGTGCAGACCTGGTTTTTTCACAAAGTCTTTACCGGTTACATTACTAATCGCCAGGATATCACCAACATGCTCAACTGCCGGCGCAATCGCAACCGGGATCATAAATAATATCGCATGCCAGTTCCATTCAGGAGCAACAAAGTTAGGCATAGCCAGCCAGGGCGCGTTAGCAATCGGGGTAAAATCTAACACTCCGAAGAAAAACGACAATGTGTACCCTACTATTACGCCGCAGAAAATTGGTACCAGTTTAAACAGACCTTTAGCCATGGTTGATACTAATAGTGTGGTCAACAAAGCAGAAAGCGAAATAATCATCGCAGTATTCTGTTCAATTAATACAAAGCTGCCGTCACCCGCTTTACCGATTGCCATATTCACAGCAAGCGGCGCAAGCCCGAGACCAATTACCATAATCACCGGGCCGACCACAACCGGCGGTAATAAACGATGAATAAAATCAACACCGCGCAGTTTAACCGCATATGACATCACCATATAAACGACACCCGAAACAAACAACCCCGACATGGTGGCTGGAATGCCCCAGGTTTGTATTCCGTATGCGATTGGTGCAATAAATGCAAAAGACGAGGCGAGGAAAATTGGTACCTGCCCTTTTGTCACTAAGTGAAATAATAAGGTACCGATACCCGCAGTAAATAAAGCAACGTTAGGATCTAAGCCGGTAATTAACGGCATTAATACCAAAGCACCAAATGCAACAAACAGCATCTGTGCGCCGGCAAGGGCTTGTTGTACAACATTTAAATTTGCGGTGATATCTTCAATAGGCGGGGTGGGTTGTGCATCTAATTCCTGCATAGAATTAGTCGACATATCTTTCTCCAAAAGGTTAAAACAATACTGCAGTCCAGATCATGGGACGGCAGTATTGCTGTTCTTTAAGCTGTCAATAAATAAAAACTGCAGGTGAAACCAGCAGTTTTAAGACAGCGGCAGTAGAGCTATTATTGTTTTATTTTGTACCGAAGATCTTGTCACCAGCATCACCCAGACCAGGTACAATATAACCCTGTTCATTTAGATGGCTGTCGATCGACGCAGTGTAAACTTCAACATCAGGATGTGTTTCTTCTAAAGCTTTTAAACCTTCAGGAGCAGCAACAAGAATGAGTACTTTAATATTTGTACAGCCGTTTGCTTTAATTAAATCCAGCGTTGAGATCATTGAACCACCGGTTGCAAGCATAGGATCCACAACTAATGCTAAACGCTCGTCAATCTGACTGACTAATTTAGAGAAATACGGTACCGGCTCAAGTGTTTCTTCATCACGGTAAATACCAACAACACTTACTTTTGCACTCGGCATATGCTCGAGAACGCCGTCCATCATGCCTAGGCCGGCACGCAAAATAGGCACTACCGTCGCTTTTTTACCTTTAATCTGCTGAACTTCGATTTCTCCGTCCCAGCCTTGAATAGTAACATCTTCAACTTCTAGATCTTTAGTTGCTTCATAGGTTAATAAGCTTGATACTTCACGTGCTAATTCACGAAAACGCTTAGTGCTGATATCACCTTCACGCATTAAACCAAGTTTGTGCTGAACTAACGGGTGTTTAACTTCGACTACTTTCATTTTTCTCTCCAAATACAAATTTTAAACCGACCAATACTAACAAAAGAATTTTCTAACAAATTATGCTGAATCATGATTCCTTTTATAAGAATAATTTTAATTATAAAGCTGTGATCTATTCACAGCCCAATAAATTCTATATATATAAAAAAGGCCTGTGATTTTCATCACGAGCCTTTATTTGCCTTGCTATGATAAATAAGCAGGGACTAATTATTATTTAAATTAGTAGCGCCGATTTTATGAATCGAAACATCCGCACCATTAAACTCATCTTCCTGGCTGAGTCGAATCGGCATAAAGTGATTAACCGATTTGTAAACTATAAAGCCGCCGATCAATGCTGTTAATACACCCGCTATCGAGCCGATTAACTGGCTGATAAAACTAACTCCGCCTAAACCGCCGAAGCTTTCCAGGCCAAAAATACCGGCAGCAATACCGCCCCATAGACCGCATACGCCGTGTAAAGGCCACACACCTAATACGTCATCAAAACTAGTGAATTTATTCTGTACGTAAGTAAACAGCCATACAAATAGTCCACCGGCAACCAGGCCTGTCACTAATGCGCCCATTGGATGCATAATGTCAGAGCCGGCACAAACCGCGACTAACCCGGCTAGCGGACCATTATGGATGAAACCCGGATCTTTTTTGCCGACCACTAAGGAGCTGATAATGCCGCCGACCATTGCCATTAATGAGTTCATCGCTACCAGACCGCTGATGCCTTCAATCGCCTGCGCAGACATAACATTAAAACCAAACCAGCCGACAGATAAAATCCATGCGCCAAGCGCTAATAAAGGAATATTTGAGGGAGCAAATGCAACAACTTTTCCACCACGATAACGACCGTTACGGCTGCCGAGAATGATAATAGCAGCAAAAGCAATCCAGCCGCCGACAGCATGCACAACTATTGAGCCTGCAAAGTCATGGAATCCTGCACCAAAGCTGTTTTCAAGCCAGCTCTGAAAACCGTAGTTGCCGTTCCAGATAAGACCTTCGAAGAAAGGGTAAACGATACCGACACATAAAGCGGCGGCGATTATCATAGGATTAAAACGTGCGCGTTCTGCAACGCCACCGGAGATAATGGCAGGGATAGCAGCGGCAAAGGTCATTAGGAAGAAAAACTTAACTAACTCATAACCGTTGTTTTCGGCTAATACAGCGGCGCTGTCGAAAAATGTCACCCCGTAAGCAAGCCAGTATCCGAAGAAGAAATAAACTAGCGCCGAGACACCAAAATCAGACATGATTTTGACTAAAGCATTAACCTGGTTTTTATGGCGGACCGTACCAACTTCTAGAAACGCAAAACCGGCATGCATGGCAAACACCATGATCGCACCCAGTAAAATAAAGAGTGTGTCTGCGCTGTTTACTAATGCTGTTACATGATTTTGAACCGAATCCATTCTTTTCTCTTTCCATTAACAGTGAAATTTATAGGATCTTATCTTATCTCCGCCCTGTTAAACAAGCATCTATACATATAGTTACAAAATATTACAATAACAAATACTTTAGGGGTAGTTAAAAAAGAATGTACAGATAATGCAGTGATAACTTAAAGGTAAGAGTTTGCCTCTGCTTAGATTAAGCAGAGGCAGGGGTACAGGCAGAATTAATTACTTAGCAGACTTCTGTGTTTTATTACGTAAACGGTCCCGGTAATTATCTTTAGCAAATTTCTGCAAATCTTCAACGTTATCGCTCTCATCAACAATTTCTCGTCCAAGCAGGGTTTCAACAGCATCTTCCAGCGTTACCACTCCCGCTGTTTGACCAAAATGATCTTCTACTAAAAAAAGCTGTTCATGACGTTTAATAAACAGATCAAGTAAATTAAGAACCGGAAAACTTTCAGATATACGGTGTAATGGCATTTTAATATCTTTTAACAGAGTATCACCACGACCTTGACGCTCACACTCATACAACTCGCCTTTAATAATCACGCCTGAAATAGCATCAATACCCTCGGTATAGACAGGGATACGAGTAAAAAAGGCGGTCTGCTCTTCACTCAGCGCTTCTTTAACCGTCATCATTTCCGATAATGCATGCACTACACTGCGGGGAGTTAATATATCTTCGGTTTTTGCCTCGCGCAGCTTAAGAATATTTTCCACAAGCTGGTTTTCCTGTGTTGCGATTGCCCCCTCTTTATAACTCAGCGCAGTAAACGCCAGTACTTCTTCACGGCTGATTGAGTCGTTTCGATTACCGCTGAATAAGCGTGTTAGGAGAGTCGACAACCACACCAGCGGAAAAACTAATTTAACTAAAAAGTTGATTACATAAGCAGACGGTACGGCAAGCTGACGCCAAAAAGTAGCCCCCAGCGTTTTAGGTATAATCTCAGAGAAATATAAAATAGCCAGCGTTAATAAAAATGCGATTAATGTTTCCCACTTATCGCCGTATATACGAATAGCTTGTGCACCAACACCGGCGGCTCCCATTGTATGGGCAAAGGTATTTAAAATAAGGATACTGGAAATGGAGTGATCCAACTGTGCTTTTGTTTTTTCTAAAACAGCTGCGCCGGTTGGTTTTGTCTCTCTTATCTGTGCAACATAGGTAGGCGTAACGGATAATAATACAGCTTCAAGAACCGAACATATAAACGATATGCCGATTGCCAGTATTAAATAGATCACAAGTAGGGTCATTTAGTTATATTTACTCTGTTTAGAATTGGGTACGTAGTGTACCGGATATTTGCAAAAAGAAACACTCTCTTTATTAAATACAAAAAAAAAACCCTAAGTTCGCTAGAACTTAGGGTTTTAATGTGGCTCCTCTTGCTGGGCTTGAACCAGCGACACACGGATTAACAGTCCGTTGCTCTACCAACTGAGCTAAAGAGGAATTGATCTTTGTAAA
>NZ_KB906979.1 GCF_000381745.1 Psychromonas ossibalaenae ATCC BAA-1528
GGCGGCTACCCAGACTGGTGAAACAGTGCCTGGTAATGATAAGGAGGTATTTGAAAAATGCAGTTGAATCGAATTTTTTGAAATCGGAACAGGTGCTGAAGCGGATTGAACTTTAACAAAAGACAGCGCTTCTGAAAGCGTGGTTATTTTGATCCGCCAGTTATAAAAAGACTTGCTGTTAAGGCTGTTATCACGACAAAATTGAGCAACGGTTAAGCCGCTTTCTTGCTGCTCTGTAATTAATTTTGTCCATTTATCTTTAGCTGTCAGTTTCATTCCAATCTCCTCAATATGTTTTAGAGGACTGTAATCAAGTTGGATATGAAATTGAACGTGTGGTTGGCCGGACGTTTACTATTAATAAGTCTGACTACAGTACTCCACAGCTTAAGGCCTGGGCGCCGGACTCCATGGATATGTTTATCTGGAATAAAAGAATGACGGATATTGAGCCTTATATTGCAGAGCTGAACGGTGAAATTGTTGGTTATGCCGATCTGCAGAATGATGGTCTGATCGACCACTTTTTTTGCCATCAGGCTCACCAGAGAGAAGGTATCGGCAGAGCGCTGATGACGCATATTCTAGCGCAGGGTAAACAACAAAAAATAAAACACTATTTTGCTCAAGTCAGTATTACCGCAAAACCATTTTTTGAACACTTTGGTTTTAAGGTGGTAAAACAGCAGCTGGTTGAGGTAAGAGATCAGGAACTGATAAACTATCATATGGAAAAATATGACGAGCAGCTGAGGGGATTACCAGGCCGAAAAGCTGTACTTTTATAGCAAGATAACAGACGGCTGTGACTTTGCCGCCTGCTGTATTTACCCTGGTTATTTTTCAGATGCTGCTAGTACTGCATTATTAACTTTTGCATTTCTTATACGGCTGTGTGTTAATACTGTCGCAATTGCCAGTCCGGTGATTAAATAGAAAATACCCAGGCTAATCTGACTGGTGACCCAGTATTTAATTAAGAAACCGCCTAGAAGGCCTGCAAAGCACATCTGTACCGCTCCGGAAAGTGCTGAAACCGCACCGACCTGCTTAGTGTGCGGCGCAAGCAGTAAACTGATTGAAAGAGGGGTATTTATTCCCTGTGCCGCGGCCAGCAGTGTAAATCCGAAGACTATATTAAATAATGACATCTCATTAAATATCAGCCAGGCGCCGGAAAACATCATAGTTCCGGCAGATATGTAGATAAGCTGACTGGTTGAGATAATTTTAATTAAACGGTTCAATAATAAACTGCCGATTAATAATCCGGCTGAGGGGATAATCATCACTTGACCGTATTCTGCTGCACTTAAATGCAGCCCGTCCTGCAGCAGAAAAGGCAGTAAAGAGACTGACACTAAGCTGGATAAATAACCTATCCAGTTATAACTTGCAGAAGAGATAACCTGGTAGTTACGGGATAAATTCCAGTAACCGCTGAGGGTGTTTTTTATGCTGAACTTTTTAGCCTGGTAAGGCAGGGTTTCCGGCAGTATAAAATAACCCAGGGTGAAAATCGCACACAGATACAGCAGTACCAGGGTGAATACCGACTGCCAACCGAAATGCCAGGCCGTCCAGCCGCCGATAACCGGTGCTAAAATCGGCAGAATTGAAGCTGTCATGGCGATATAAGACATAGCCTGGGTTAACTGCGTGCCGTGATAACTGTCTCGTATTACGCTGCGTCCCAGCACGGAAGCACTGCCGGCACCTAACCCCTGCAGTAAGCGGCCGATTAATAATGCAGTGAAACTCTCTGTCATCAAAAAACACACTAAGGTGCCCAGCAGATAGATGCCTTGTCCCAACAGGAAGACCGGGCGGCGGCCGATGGAATCCGATAAAGGGCCGTAAAGCAGTTGAGAAAGACCAAACCCGAGTAAAAACAGCGTGACCAGAAGCTGTACATCAGCTTGTGATACCGCCAGCTCATGGCTTATTAGCGGTAATGACGGCAGATATATACTGACACCGACCTGCCCGGTTGCAATGATCATCATCGCCAGAGCGAGTGGTATTTTATTAAAGCTAGTTGTTTTTATATTCATAGTGTTAGTGTACATTTGTGCGATATAAATGATAATAACCTGCATAGGAACATCATTGGGTCCCACTGGGACTTAATGATGTCTATTAATATTTCACTTTCAGCGAGGATTACCTATGGACTGGATGCTTTGTGTCCGCAGCTATATCAAAGTGGTTGAAGAGGGCAGTTTTAACGGCGCTGCTTATCAGCTTAATACCAGCGGATCTGCTGTCAGTAAACGCATAAACTGGCTTGAGGAAAGGGTCGGAGTGCAGCTGCTGAAACGAACGACTCGCTCAATTGATCAGACCGAAGCAGGTCAGTTGTTTTACCAGCGTTCCCGGCTGCAGCTGGATCAGTGGCAGTCATTAGTCGATGAAGCGCGCTCTATTCACCAGACTCCGGCCGGCATACTTAAAATAGGCGCAACAATTGCTGTTGGTTCAAAATTTATCGTTAAATATCTTGATGAGTTTTTACGGGCTTATCCAAAAATAAAAGTACAGCTGCAGACGACGCTGCCGGGTCAGATGCCGGAGAATTATGTTGATGTATTTATCAGCCGCGAGCTTGAACAGCTTAACAGCCACAGCTACAAATCAGTTTCACTCTTCGAAAATCATGCGGAATTTTTCGCTTCGCCCAGTTATCTGCAAAAATATGGTATACCCGGCAGCACCTGTGATTTAGAGCATCATAATATGCTGATCTGGGGAGAAAGGCCTGTTAGGGAAGTTAAACTATCCACCGGGAAGCGTATTACTTTAAGGGGGAATTTTGCAACAACTAATCCGGAAGCACTTTTTTACGGGGCTAAATGCGGGATGGGTATTCTCCTGGCCAGCCGAAAGATGCTGGAAGATGTGATTGAGTCGGGTGAACTGGTCCAGGTACTGCCGGAAATCACTGCCGATCACCGTTCGGTTTGTGCTTATTATCCGACGCTTGAATATGAGCACACGCGCACCCAGGTATTTATAAAGTATTTAAAAGAAAAGCTCCATGATGAACAGAGCGATCTTTCTGCTCCGCAGCTGCCGAATTAAGCAGTCAGCACCGCGGTCTTTAAAATCAAAATGTTAGTAATGTAAATATTGCCGGCTTTGTGTGCACAAGAACGCTTTTTTTGACCTGCTCTAGGTAAGCAGAGGAAAATTGCGTTACAGTTATTTTTTTTGTTATTAAGAGAAATTTATGAACAGAATTAATCAGGAACGACTAATCAGCCACTTTATTGAACTTGTTAAGATCAACAGTGAGTCTGGAAACGAAAAAGAGATTGCACAAATTTTAGCTTCCCAGTTATTTGAGCTTGGTTTTGAAGTTGAGCAGCTTGCGGTCCCCGCTGAGATATCTAACGGATTTAATCTTTATGCCCGTCTGCAGGGGACTTTACCAGACAGTATTTTACTCAGCTGTCATATGGATACGGTATCGCCGGGCAAAGAGATACAGCCGCAGATTATCGATGGTGTGATTAGTTCGAAAGGCGATACTATTTTAGGCGGAGATGACAAGTCCGGCATTGCTGCGATTATGGAAGCTGTTCGCTGTCTGCTGGCAGATAAACAGGCTCATAAAACCATTGAACTGGCTTTTACGGTTTATGAAGAAGGCGGGCTTCTCGGCTCACAGCATTTTGATATGTCGCGCATAGAATCTAAACAGGCAATTGTTTTAGATTCCGGAGGCCCAATTGGTACGATTATCACCTTGGCTCCAGGACAGCAGAGTCTGAAAATAAACATTACCGGAAAACCTGCACATGCAGGTCTAGCCCCGGAAGAGGGTATTAATGCGTTAACGGTTGCATCCGACGCTATCTCACAAATGAAGCTTTCGCGAATTGATCATGAAACAACGGCTAATATTGGTTTTGTTAAAGGCGGCGGTGCGACAAATATTGTAATGCCGGATCTCTATCTGGAAGCTGAAGCCCGCTCTCTTGATGATCAAAAGTTAAAAGCTCAGGTTGAGCATATGGTGGATTTATTTGAACAGACAGCAGCAAAGCATGGCGCAGCTATAGTGATAGAATCCAACCGTTCATATGATGCCTACCGTATTGCTGAAAATGATCCGCTGCTTAGTGCTGTTAAAGCTGCATTTACTGCTAACGATGTTGAAGCACTTCCGAAATCCACAGGCGGCGGCAGCGATGCCAATATCTTTAATGCAAAAGGGCTTAAGACCGTTAATTTATCGACGGGAATGGCAAAAGTACATACCACTGAAGAATACATTACAGTTTCTGATATGACTTCTATTACTGAGTTTCTTTACACCTACCTCAGCAGCTGATTATCTACGCCATTAAGCTTTATGGTGAGGGGGATAAAGACTTCTCACCAACTATTACAAAAGCACTATTGTGTTGTGTTAAAAAATTACTTCTGTTAGTCCGTGCGGCTATATCCCAATAAATTCACTAGCGAGATTGCAAAGTTACTCCTACAATTTATATAACCCTATAATATTCGGGCAAAATAATTTGCTGTTATTTTGATATAACACCGAATCAGGGCATTTTCATTTAGCAAAGGAAAGCTTGTGAGGAGGATATATTATGTCGGAAGGAACAGCGGAAAAGGTTATTAAGGTAAGGCCTAAGTCAAAACGTAATGAACAATTTCTGGTATGTTTAGGAGGTGTATTACTTATTTTCAGTATGATATTCGACCTGCTAGTGTGGGATTTAAGTCAAATTCAGTTAATATTACTCTCATTGGCATGTCTATTGGTGTCTTTCATCGGTGTTGTTAAAATTTTAGAACCGCAGATCAGTTATTTTATCTATCCTGAAAAAATCGTTTATGTACACCGCTCTGGTTACTGGCTGCTGCCTTGGCAGGATATTCTTCGTGTTGGGGATGTCAAAGCGGATATTGAAGGTGAGCATAAAGAACTGCCTTACTTAGGTATAAAGTTGAAAAATCTGGAAAATATCGCGCAGAATATTTCTCCTAGGCTGGCTAATAAACTGCTCCATGAACAGCAGGAGTTATTAAATTTAGCCGCGAAAAATGAGGAGATTACATTCGATGACTGTTTAGTCAACTTTGATCCCTATGTCCTTAATGATGTAACCTACCAAGGACCGGTTGCGGCCTGGCTGCATAGGAGCGAACAGCTAGCCACGGCCTATGGTTATCATCTGTTTTTACCGGACAGCAGCTTAGATAGGGACATGAGTGACTTTTTAAGTTTATTGAAAGAATGTCTGGAATATTGTCGTTATCATCCTAGTTTTGTTTCCGGACATATGCAGGATTAGCACAAGTTCAAGTTGTTCAGCTGGTTTTTACGGCACTGTTTTAATTAATTTTGCCGGGTTACCAGCTACAACTGTTTTGGCCGCAACATCTTTAGTGACTACCGAACCCGCTCCTATAACAGCTTCATCGCCAATTGTAATGCCGGGCAAAATGACAGCGCCGCCGCCTACCCAGACTCGTCTTCCAAGGTGAATCGCTTTTGCCGTTTCCATTCCTTGTACCCGCCTGTCAGCATTAAGCGGATGGTCCGAGGTATAAAACTGTACATTAGGCCCTATCATTGTCTGTTCACCAATATAAATGGGCGCATTATCCTGCAGGGTGACATTGCTGTTGATAAAGACCTGTTCAGCAAGATGAATATGCACGCCATAACTGACATAGAAGGGCAGTGACACAATCGCGCTGGGAGATTTGTGCGGCAGCAGCTGCGGATCAATAATAGCCTCGAGCGATTGGTTGACTTGTCGATTCAGACGCTGCTGTCTGCTGCGTAACTCTGCTATTTCTGCATCAAGGCAGTTATATTCTTGACCGGAAATCATTTTCTGATAATTGTTTGTTGATGTTGTCATTGTTTTCCCTTAACAAAAAGTTTATATAATGCCTGCGAAAGGTGAAGCAAAGCAAGTAAATAACGACTACTTATTTCTGCCTGAGCTTATTTCTTTCCTTAAGGCATTACCAGCAGATACTAAGGTGGTAACAGGCTTGATTTAAAACTGTATCCGCCTAGTATTTATTATATTGTTTTCAATTTAGGTGTATGAATTATGCATTGTTCCTCAATATCAAAAAACGTCACTGAATTGATCGGTAATACCGATCTGTTACGTATCAACAGCCTTTCTGATTTAAGCGGCTGCGAAATTTTATTGAAGTGTGAACAGCAGAATCCCGGTGGATCTATTAAAGACCGGGCCGCTCTGCAGATGGTCAAAGACGCTGTTCACAGTGGGAAACTGACGCCGGGAATGACCATAGTTGAGGGTACTGCGGGTAATACAGGTATCGGTCTGGCACTGGTTGCCAAAGCGATGGGATTTAAAATGTTAGCGGTTATGCCCAGGGGACAGGCGCCTGAAAAAGAGCAGATGCTTGCTTTATATGATGCGCAGCTGATGCTGGTGGACGCTTGTCCATTTGCTAATCCTAATCATTTTTACCATACAGCCAGACGGCTTGGTGAAGAAAATAATAATTACTGGTGGGCAGATCAGTTTGAAAATATCAGTAACAGTAAGGCACATTATGAAAACACCGGCCCGGAAATCTGGCTGCAGACAGAAGGCAGAATAGATGCATTAGTATCCGTGGTAGGAACGGGCGGCACGATTGCCGGAAATTCACGTTATTTATCAGAAAAACATCATGCCCTGCAGACCTGGCTGATTGATCCTGAAGGCTCTGGAATTTACTCTTACCTTAAAAATGGTCAATATGTCAGCAGCGGCAGTTCTTTCACTGAAGGGATCGGTATTATGCGCAGTGTGGAGAATTTTCGCGAAGCGAGAATTGATCATGCAGTTAGTCTTCCTGATCAGGATCTGGTTACTATCGCCCGTCATCTTCGCGAGATTGATGGTCTTGTTTTAGGCAGCAGTTCGGCGCTCAATGCAGCCGGCGCATTATACGCGGCGGCAAAAATGGGGGCGGGTAAAACCATTGTGACTTTCTGCTGTGATCTAGCTGAGCGCTCCTCGTCAAAACTCTATAATAAACAGTTTCTGACTGAAAAAGGCATTAGTGAAAAAGGTGAGTCTCTGGCGGAGATGTTTGCCCGCTATCAGAATGAACCTGAAACTAATGTTGTAAATGTTGATCATTAACAAATAGTCAGGAACAGAAATACTATAAAGCAGCACTGTTATGTCAACGACACTTTTACAGCATGTTTGTGTGGTTTATTAATAGAGACTTGATAAAGTATGATCAAAAAGAGTAAGCTTGCTTTTTTTTCAAGAATCGACAATTTATTATTATGATCTCACCACAAAAAGCGCGTCTTCAAACGATTAAGTTTTCCAGTTTCAGCTCATTAAAGCCAGACTATTATTTTATTCAAGGTTATTTCATGGGTTTAGCATGCTCACCAGAACTGATAGTCCCGTCGCTCTGGATGGAAGATTTGTTCGGCGATATCGTGCTGGACAATGAAGAACAGATGCAGGCTGTACTGCAGATTTACACATCACAAATGGATGATGTAATGGAGATGAAAATTAAGCTCCCTGCAAAGTGCGTACTTTCTAAAACTGATTTTAAATCTTCGTTATCACCTGAATCTGCGCTGCCCAGCTGGTGCTTAGGCATGATTAAGTCGCTTAATTTTATCGATGTACAGTTGTTATCTGCTCGACATAAAGATGATTTATTAGTCATCAAAGAAACACTGACTGCTTTTACCAGTATAAAAAATGCTAAACATATTTTTTCTAAACAAAATGATGATTATGAGTTGGCAGGGCATCGTATGAAGCGCTTATTAACGACTTTAATTGCTGATTTCATTCATGAAATGCGTTTTGCAGGCGAAGATGAAGGCGCACAGGAAGAAGAAAGCAAAGTTGACGAACAGGCCTTTAGGGAAATTACCCAGATTATCATGCATCAAAGTGATGATAATGCCTGCCGCCTGCTTGAGGAGATGATTTCCTTTCAAGCTGCACAACTTGGGCCTGATTTTGAAAAAAACAATCTGGGCCAGATGTGGCTTAACCCTGAAATCCGCCCTTACATGGTATTAAGAGCACGACGTGCGCAGATAAATTTTGAAAAAGGATTGATCGATCCGGCTATTAAGGAACTGCAGGAACTTATTGAATTAAATCCGAATGATAATCAGGCGAATCGTTATCCACTGGTCAATTATTTAATTATTAAACAGCGCTGGTCAGAAGTTGAAGGGCTGCTTAATCTCTATGAAGAAAGAAGTACCTTTATGCTGGCGGCACAAGCTCTGATGTTATTTGCCCAGTCAGGAGACAGTAAAGAGTCAAAACAGATCAAGAGACAACTTAAAAAATCCAATAAACACCTTGAAAAATACCTTACTGGTCAGAGTAAAATTCCCAAGCAGGTACCTCAGGCTTATCAGAGCGGAGATAAAAGCGAAGCACTTACCTATATTAACCTCGCAGGTAAAGAAACCTGGCGGGCAGTAGACGGCGCACTATTCTGGTTAAGACGTAAATAGCATTACTGTATTTTTATACTTTTATTACGGGTGAGTATAACTCTCACTCGCAGCCTGCTTCTGTTAACAAATCAAACCGCTTCACTTTGCTTTATCTAAAGACATAACGCATTTATCCTGAAAAAATTTACTCCTATAGACAAACAGGCAGTTGTAAACCCCTTGATGCTTTGTGCTGAAAATACTTAAAACAAATTGGTGTCACAAAACTATACTGATAGTTCAGTTGGATATAATGCTATTTTTCAAAGAGATACTATTATTTATCCATAAGCAATTTGACAGCAAGGATGAAAAGGGCAATGACCAGTCAATGTGGATTTGATCTAACACCATACCCGATATTAGTCTGCGACAGTCAGGGCAATATTGTTACTGTAAATGCCGCTTTTGTTGAGCAGTTTAATATTGCTGTAGATGGATTGATCGGACGAAAAGTACAAAGTTTATTGTCCTTTCCTGAAAAAACTGCAGTTGAGTCTGCAGTTTATTTTTTAAAGCTGCTTATAAATAATCAACATAGCTATGCATTTTTATTACTTGAAGAGAGAAAGAAACAGAGTGTCTATCTGAGTATAAAAGAAAACCCGCAGACAGAAGATGAGTATTGTCTTTTATTCAATAAAGTTAATGTCCAGACTGTACCGCAGAATATTACTGAAAATAAATTAAAACTGCTCAATCAGTCAGTTAGAAGTGCGGGTATAGGTACTTGGGAATATATGCCGCAGACGAACTTTTTATACTTTTCTCTTAAATTAAAAGAGCTAATCGGTCTTGATGCCGATAAGCCGCCTGTATGGGATGATCTGGTAAACAAAGCTGCAGTTTCTGATCAGGCAAAGTTTAACGCATTTGATATAAACAAAGTTAGCGCTGGTGAACGAATTGACTTTGAATTCCGGGTTAAAGTTGATCAAAAGGACAAATGGTTTGAATTAAAAAGTGAGGTTTCTCTATCTGATAACGGACACTTTCTTTTTGTCGGCTCTTTACATGACAGTACTAAGTCAAAGCAAGTTTTATTAGCATTGAAAAATGTGATTGAAGAAAAAAACTTAGCTTTTGAGGCTGGTAAAATAGGTACCTGGCGGGCGGAAAAAAATAAGCTGGCAGAGTGGATCTGGGACTGGGATACACAGGCAAATAATATGTTTGCATTGAAAGCTGAAGATACAGGAAATTTAGATAAATGGTCACAACGTATTCACCCGGATGACGTAGATATTGTATTTAAAGCGATTCAGGATTCTTTAAATACGGGTAGGGCGTTTGAACAGGAATTTCGAGCAGTACTTCCTAACGGGCAGTTCAAATACTTTTTAGGAAAAGGCAAAGTCAGCAAAGATCTGTTTGGTAAAAACAGTAGAATCGACGGTGTTTTTTTTGATCATACGGCACTTAACAGTATTCAGACAGAGTTAAAAAAAATAAACAGTGAATTAGAAAAGCGTGTTTCTATGCGTACTAAAGAGCTGCAGCAGGCAAAAGAACGAGCGGAAAATGCAAGTCAGACTAAAACTGAATTTTTGTCTATGATGAGTCATGAATTGAGAACTCCCATGAATGCGGTGATAGGCTCTTTAGACTTACTGGCATTATCGAAACAGTCCCTTGAGTCAATGGATCTTATTGAGACAGCGAGCACTTCGGCAACAAATCTTATCTATATTTTAAATGATATTCTGGATATCGGGAAAATTGAAGCAGGAAAAATGCAGTTAGAACAGCGTGATTTTTCTGTTGCTGAAGTAGTTGATAACGTTGTGCAGTTATTTCTGCCGACAGCCAGTAGTAAGTCTATTCAATTCGATGTTGAAGAGGATCCCAGATTACCTAAGTTACTCGAAGGTGATGCAGTAAGGGTAAGACAGTTATTATTTAATCTACTTGGCAATGCCTTTAAATTTACCGAGTCGACCAAGGATAAACCCGGCATTGTTACACTGCGGACTAAAGTCATTGAAACTAACGGTATCATTTATCAGGTGTTGTTTACCGTAACGGATAACGGCATAGGTATTGATAAACCAACCCAGAAAAAATTATTTTTACCTTTTACTCAGGCACAGCTTTCTACGACAAGAAAATACGGTGGAACAGGTTTGGGTTTAGCTATCTGCTGGAAGCTTACCTGTTTAATGGGGGGGACAGTGTCCTTAGACAGTAGTCTGGGACATGGAGCGACATTTGGTATTGAAATTCCATTCTGGCGATCTAAAGGAAAAACGGAACCGCTGCCTTGTCTGCAGAATAAAAGTATTGCAGTGACCCATTTCCATGATCAGCATGTTATGCATGAAACAATATTAGCGCACCTGAGCTGTGAATATGCCGAGGTTGAGCAGGTTGATATTAGTGCCGTTGCAGATGCGTTAAAGAATTTTGATGTTGTGTTGTTATTGATGGATGCAGATAAAAATCAGCTGGATGAGCTGCAGTATATTTATCAGACGAATGAAACTGTAGATAACTTACTGGTGGCTGTCCCGCGGGCGTTAATAAAGAGTATTAGACTATCAATACCTGACTGTCCTATTTTACCCATTATGCCGATGACAAAAATGCAGCTGCTGATTTTAACTCAAAAGCTGCTGGATAATAAAACTTCCTTGGAACTTGATGATATTACAATGGATGATTTAGACCTGGGTTTAGATTTAGATTTAGATTTAGATTTAGACCTGGACTTAGAATCAGACCTGGTTATTAACAGCCTCCCAGAACAACTGCCGTCCGATGTGCTGATTGTAGAAGATAATCCATTAAATCAAAAATTAATCGTAAAGCAGCTTTCAACATTAGGTTATCAGTGTGATCTGGCAGAAGATGGTCTGCAGGGCATAGAGAAGTGGCAGGCTAATGAATATAAGGTGATCTTAACGGATTGCCATATGCCCAATCTTGACGGGTATAATATGGCAAAGCGTATACGTGAGATAGAAAAAACACAAAGCAGAGCTGAAATTCCAATTATTGCTATCACAGGAGCCGCTATGGCTGGTGATGCAGAATATTGTTACTCAACAGGAATGAATGATTTTGTTAGTAAACCGGTAGTACTTAAAGATCTTAAAAAGGTGATGACCAGGTGGTATGTAAATGGCTGAATCGAGAAAAGTATTAAACCGTAATGTGATGATCGATCTGATTGGTGATGACCGAGAGAGTATTCGTCAGTTTGAAATAGATTTTTTAAAGCAGGCAAAAATATCACTTATTAAAATCGCCTCACTGTACAATGAAAAAAATCTAGCTGCTGTCAAAGAAGAGGCACATTTTCTAAAAACTTCAGCCAAAGCTGTGGGTGCAGAACAGGCTGCGGATTTTCTGGAAGCCTTGGAGCATGCTGCTTTAGAAAATAATAAAGAAAAAAGCAAACAGAAAATCTTACAGATAAAAGAGTCACTGTTACTGGTGCATAAAGAGGTGAAAAATGGCTAACCGTTCTAAAATAGCTTGCCGCGATCCAGAAGTTATTATGATTTATGAAAATGAAGAGGATGTGTTAGGCGTTGCCACTATCATTGCTGAGCAGGTCGAAGAATACCGGACTCTGCCGGTAAACAGTAAAATCGGTCTGATTATAAATAAATGTAAACCAGCCGTTATACTACTGGCATTAAGCTCGATTGAAAGAAATATCGAACTGTATAACCAGATTATTGAGAATAAGTGCCTGGATTACCCTCACCATAGTGTTCTGTTATGTAACAATCGTGAATCAGCTGCGGCATTCCGGTGCTGTTTAAAAGGGTTGTTTGACGATTATTTTGTTTATCAGCCTTTATACGAAAAGTTAAGATTAAAAATGATTGTTCATAATGGACTGCAGTCCAGCCAGACATCGACCAGATACGCGGGGATCAATGACGAAGAACTTGAGAATATTGGCGAGAATTTATCGTCTTTAATTGATCAGAGCGGCGAATGCAGGCAGTCTTTATTAGGTTCGATCTCTTCCTGCAAAGAAGTCATCAATTCTCCGGATTCAGTCGAGCCTGATGATGTTTCTAGAGCTATTTTGGCGAAAATAAATAAAAGTCATATCGAACCGATGCTGGCTGACCTGGAAAGCAGTATAAGAGAGAATTTAGACAGCCTTATCGGACAGTTATTAGCGCAGAAAAACGGCTTATCCACTTTTGAAAGCCGTGTGGCTATGATAAACGACATGTCCGATTCAAATCCTAATCAAAGAGCAGCGAGGCTGCAAAAAGAGTTAGCAGAGCCGCCGTTACGAGGAAGAGAAAGAATACTCGTGGTCGAAGACAATGTTTTATACCGCGATATGCTGGTGAAAGTATTAAATAATGAGAATTTTGTTGTTGATGTAGCCGATGACGGTTTAAGTGCACTTAAAAAAATTAAAAAGAATTGTTATGAACTTATATTGATGGATCTGTTTATGCCCCAATTAGACGGCATCAATACAACCAAGCAAATTAAAGCGGTAACAGGCGGGAAAAGTTTACCTGTTATTGCATTAACCGGTAATAAAAATAAAGAATTGATTAAAAAATGGGCTGAGCAAGGGCTTAATGGGTATCTTTTAAAACCTTCCAATAAAACTGAAATTCTTAAAGCAGTGAATAAAGTGCTGGATAAAAAGAAATGAACCCCATTATCAGCAGAGTCTGCTTATCAGAAGGCATTAATCAGACTAGTTGTGTGAATGCAGAAGCCGCCTTTGTGATGTTTGTCTGCGCTGGCAATGGGTGCCTAAGATGAAAAGGTAAAAAAGCCGGATGTTAATATTAACTTCCGGCTTTGAGAGGTTTTATTTAACTTTTAAGAGAGTTATTTTACCCAAGCATCTTCCCAGCCGTTACCTGACTCAGGTTGTCTTTGGCCACACCAGCCTGCTACGTCACATGTGTAAATTTCAGAAGAGAAATTGCTCTGAACTTTATCGCCTGCTGAGTAGCCGCCGGCTAGTTCCCAGAAAGGTATCTCAGGATTAACCTGCTGGATTTCTACAAATGGAGTCCAGGCGCTGCTGCTGTTACTACCTTCAGGTTCCCAGGTAGCTTGTGTACACCAGCTAGGTTGTGTACTTGAGAACAGGTTATTAGAAGTACGACTTTGCACTACATCACCTAGAGCATATGTGGTACCTTCAGCCCATACTGGGTATTCGGTATTTTCTTCAGGAGTTTCTTCAGCTTCTTCAATTTCTTCAGGAAGCTCTGAATTTTCATTGTTGAACGTGTAAGTCACTCTATCTGTACGTGATACACCGGCTTGATCTGTTACAGTCAGTTTAAATACCATTGTACCGTTGTCAGCAAGGCTTGCATCATCATCTAAGATAATTTTTGCCGTTGCTCTAGTAACATTACGAAGTTTAACCGCATTCTTTTTCATACCTTTGGTTGTTCCTTTCGCCCATTGGTATGTAAGCTCTTCACCTTTTTTACTAACAGTAGAGCCAGTGCCGTCAAGAAAGGCTGTTGTTCCTACAACAAACTGCATTGTCTGATCTTCACCTGCATCAGCACGAGTTCTATTTGTTGGAGCTGGCTCTTCAGTTCCCTCGCTTGGGTCTTCAGTACCTTCACTTGGGTCTTCAGTACCAGTGCCTGGCTCTTCAGTACCTTCACTTGGGTCTTCAGTTCCCTCACCCGGGTTAGGAAGCTCAGCTACGTATCCGTCCAAACCTTCATGCATTGCATTGAGAATATCACCGTTATCCGCATCGATTTCCCATGAGAATAAACCTTCAAGATCCAGTTTTCGAACGTAATCGCCTTTAGCTATAACCGAACGTTGGTCATCATAAGTGATCAATTCACCCGTTGAACGATTCCAAACCCACGGCGCATTCGCTTCTGCATCGTAACCGTATTCAAAGCCGTTAATACCAGTACCGTCTTCACCCAGCATGTTTGTTTTGATGCCTTTGTAGTCGATTGTACCAGGTTCCCAGACTCCGATAGCTGGTGTTCCCTGCAGTTTGCCATTACCTACACCGGTAAATGGGTCGGAAGAGTCTGTCAGGCTTGACGGCATAACACCAGACCAGCCGCGTCCGTAGGCCGCTACACCAACAACTAGCTGGTTAGCAGGGAGACCTTGTGCAAGTAATAAATTAATACCGTTTTCAAGTGTGTAGGCTGGGCCTTCAAATTCTGCACCGATGCCCTCACATTGACCTTCAGCCATGTAGGTACCACAGGAAATGGCGGTCTGGTGACCAAGTACATTATCCCAGGCACCGTAAAAGTCGTAACTCATAGCAAAAATGTAATCCATGTACTGGACTGCTTCACCATAATCTACATCTTCAATTTTGTCATAACCAACACCGATAGCGGATGTTAGTTCATAATCTCTATTGTTTTCTCGTTCCAGGTCATCAAGCATAACGCGTAATTCACGCATTAATGCAATGTAAGTAGGCCCATCTTTATCCGGATCGCCTAAGTCTGGGTTGGCACCGCCGCCGCCCGGGAATTCCCAGTCGATATCAACACCGTCATAGAATTTCCAGGTATTTAGAAATTCTTTAACCGAAGCAACAAAAGTGTCACGATTATTCTTATCAGTGAAATCAGCAAAAGGATCAGATAGAGTCCAGCCGCCGATAGAAGGCAGTATTTTAAGGTCTGGATTACGCTGTTTAAGCGCCATCATCATGCCGTAGTTTCCCTTAATAGGGCTATTGTAGTCCTGGCCGGCATGCTCGAAGTTTTTTTGGTATGCAGCCCATGGATCATGAACGACTACTTCGTAATCTTCTGATCCGACACAGGCATCAGTTAAGGCTTTATGACTGTCACCTAGTGGTTTTAATGATTCGTTAGGGCCACAAATAGGAATAAAGCCGTAAAGAATATGGGTCAGGTTATCTGCTGGAATATTATCAACCGTATAATCACGACCATAAATACCCCATTCAACAAAGTAAGTGCCTACGACCGTGTCTTTATTTGTTGTGTAAGATTTATTATTTGGATCAATATCCATCGGCAGCGGATCTAAGTGGGAACCGTCAGTATCAGCGATGATCAAGTCATGCGTCTTACTGATACTACAACCTGCACTATTACATGTCTGAACTTGTAAGTCGTATTTGCCGCCTTCTGAATACTCAAAGACTGCAGTTGTTTTGCTGCCATGAACAGAACCGGAATCAACTACATTACCGTCAAATAAAATGTTATAAGAATCAGTAGCTTCACCGCTATAAAGATTAAACTGAATAGATATTTCAGCCTCATCCTGGTATTGAACCATTGCTTTGTAACCCCGGCCAGGTGTTCCATTAGTGTCTAGAATTACCTTAGAGAATTGTAAGTTACTTGACTCCCATACCGAGATGCTTGGTTCATTAGGTGCTTTGTCTGCTGCACTTGCTGTGCAGGCAAAGCTCAGCAGAATTGCTGACGTTAATATGTTTTTTTCATTATAGTTTTCCTAATAGTCTTCCTAGTAATTGTTATATTAATTTCATATAAAGGCATTTACGTCGAATTGCAGAATACCTGCAGTGAAAATGCTTACAGCCATTGCTATCTGTACAACAGCATTTCACCCTGCATGGGAAATTGAAATCACCGTAAGGTTGAAAAGACGTTGCATGTAACAATAAAATCACAAAAAGCTTATGGCATAGCAATGGTTTACTGGTTTTATGAGCCCGTCGTTGCCTTGTTTATAGAAATTAAGCGCGATAATAAAGAAAATAACGAAAGAATAAAATGATTATTTGTATGTGTTTCATATGGAAAGCTAAGTTAAAACAGACGGTTACGATAATCGCCCTTAAATATCAATAACCTTGGCACCTAATGAGGGGTACCCCCTTCGGGGTGTTTATTTTACCTCGTATTGTTGGTGCGATCTGCATCACTCTTTTTTGTTGGGCGCCCCCCTGATATAAGGCCATAAGTGAATAATCTGACTAAGAAAGCTTGAGTATGCTAATAATATTCAGCTAATTGACAATTTAATCAAAGCGGGAGCTCAGAATAAATATATCCAGAAATTGATATATTTATATCAAAGTAACAAAACAATCGAGACTACAATTTAGAGTCAATAACGCACAGCGTAAAATAAATTAAGATATAGAGTTAATGAGCTAACCAGCTTCTGAATAACGACCAGGCAATAAAAAACATGATGACGGCAACGATCAAATCAATAGCCCGTTTGGTATTTTTTCTGCTCAGTTGTTTAGATAGTTTAGCGGCACCGACTGCCAGCGTATAAAACCATACAATCGATGCCGACATGACACCAAGCATAAAATATATCTTACTGCTTCCTTGATATTGTCCGCCGACACTGCCGATGATCATGACCGTATCAATATAAACATGCGGGTTTAAGAAAGTAACCAGTAAACAGGTGATTAAAACTATCTTCAGCGGCTTTTTAACCGCAGTCTGCTCGCGGTTTTGTGCTGTCTGTTGAAGTGCTGACTTTATTGACAGTGATGCATAAGTGCATAAAAAGATAATGCCGCCCCAGGTCAGCAGATTAAACATCAGCGCGCTGCCGGTTAACAGTAAACTGCCGCCGGCTACACCCAGTATTATTAATAAGATGTCACACAAAGCAAAAAGAGTCGCGGCTGCTATATGATGATTTCTATTTATTCCCTGATTCAACATCATTGCATTCTGACTGCCTATAGGCAGGATCATGCTGATCCCTAATGCAAAACCTTTGGCTGCTAATACTAAACTCATTATATCTCATTGTTTTTATACCTAAGAAGCAAAGATTTTGCATCGACGAATTGAATAAGTATAATTAATATTTTTTATCGCAGATAAGGTGTGCTTATGCAGGGGTTTGATTATAAATTATTAGCCGCGTTAAATGCTGTGATTGAACAGCAGAGTTTTGAACTTGGCGCCGAAAAACTCTGCATCAGCCAGCCGGCAGTTTCACAACGTATTAAAAGTCTGGAGGAAAAGCTCGGCCAGCCGGTTGTTATTCGCGGTCAGCCACTAACAGTAACTCCTGCTGGAGAAAAGCTGTTAAGCCACTATAAAATGGTGCAGCAGCTTGAGAGTGATTTACTGCCGAGTTTATCTTCTGATGCGCCGAGCAAACCGATTAAAGTATCACTCGCGGTGAATGCTGACAGTATTGCGACCTGGTTTATCGATGCGATGTCGCCAATTTTAAAAAACAATCTGGTAGAGATGAACCTGCTGATTGCAAGCGGTGAACATACGCTGGACAAATTGCGTTCAGGTCAGGCTATCGGCGGCGTAACTAATGTGCAGAAACCTTTACCCGGGTACCATTCTTTTAAACTGGGTGAAATGAATTATATTCTGGTGGCCTCTAAAGAGTTTAAAAATAAGTATTTCAGCAAAGGTGTCAGTAAAGCCAGTTTAAAAATGGCGCCGGGCATCACCTATGACCAGAAGGATAATATGCATCTGCACTTTATCGGCAAACATTTTGAACTCGATTCCAGCGAGTATTACTGTCATAGAGTCAGCTCATCTGAAGCGTTTGTTGATCTGGCCAAACGCGGCCTGGCTTATTGTTTAATTCCACAGCTGCAGATAGAAAATGAACTGGCAAACGATGAATTAATTAATCTCTGCCCGCAGCAGCAGCTGATTGAAACCTTGTACTGGCACAGCTGGATTTTAGTTAAAGGCGTAAATAAGCAGATCTCTCAGGAAATAGTGCGTTACGGACGACAGGTTTTACAAAACGAATAACAGCATAGGAGCGCATCAATTTTAAAATTTCCTATACTTCTAACTATTGTTGTATGCAGAAAATGTAAGGTGTTAATTTGTTTTATAAAAGCTTAATTCTTCTATTGTTTTTATCACTTAACAGCAGTCTGCTGTCGGCGCTGCATGGCCCGCAGTCTGCACCTGTAAAGCAGCGTTATACCTACGATCTTTTTTACAAAAAAATAACCGTAGGAGAAATAATCCGGGAGTTACAGTATGAGGGAGAAAAAATCACTGCTGATACTCGCGCGGATTTATCTTTTTTGTATATCTATTTTGGTGGTAATCAGCTTTCTGAAATGTACTGGGATAAAAACTCGCAGATGTTTTTAAGTAAAAGTTTTCAACGAAACAGTGTTGGATTTTCTCGTGTCAGTATGACGGCCGAATTTTTTAAAGACGGACATCAAAGCACGATACTGCGGAATGGCAAGCGCCGGACCTTTTTAAATGAGCAAGACAAAATCATCGATTTTAATACGCTTTTTGTGCAGATCAGTGAAGGCCTTAAAGCCGGCAAGACACATTTCGAGTTTTACATGCAGACATCAGACTCCGTGGAACACTATTTTTTCGAAGTAACCGCTAAAGAAAAAATAGACAGCAGTTTTGGTAAACTGGATACATATCGTCTGCAGCAGACGGGAAAAAATGACCGCACGCTTATCGCCTGGTTTGCACCACAGATTGATTATCAGATGGTGAAGTTTATTTATAAACGCAAAATTCTGGATATTCGCGGCGAATTACGTGAACAGTCAAAAGTTGATTTGTAAGCTGTTTCGCTGGTAAAAGTTAGATTTTACGCTGTAAATGCCAGTAGGGAGCTTTAGTCTGCAGGCGTGGATCATCCCGCTGTTTACCGACTGTAAAGTGGTACAGATCCTGCCACTGTTGATCTTTTAATCCCAGCAGCTCATGCATCTGGTCATCAAAAAAACAGCCTATGCCGGTACCCCGCATTGAAAAAGCTTCAGCTTCTAAATACAGCAGCTGGCCGAGCAGACCACACTCCCAGAATAAACGTGCATACATACTCGGGGTATTGCTCAGAAGCTTATCAAAACGGGCGATCATTGCCAGGCTGTAGGCACTGTCTGATGCAATTGCCTGCTGGCAGCTGATCTCCCGCGCCTGCTGTCGAAAATCACCTTTCTTTAATAAGAATAATGGAACTCCAGCCTGCACCTCCTGCCAGAGAAAATTTCTATCGCACTGCTCCTGCAGCTGTGTTAAGTGTAAAGGGCTGCGTACCAGCATATATAACCCCGGTTCCAGCCCTTGTACAGCATGAACAAAAACAGCAAAATGCACTTCAGAGGCATGGGGATAAATATCAAGAGGGCAAGTTTGTGTTGTCAGGGTTTTTGCTAAACTGTGAATAAAAACAGCCAGGGTTATGTGACTACTGTTGAGCTCATATTCTTGTGCACTGCGTCTTTTTCTAATAATGGTTTCTGCGCTATAGCTGGATTGTATTTTATCTTGCTGAACGCTAGTTAACGGCTGCTGCAGCTCCAGCTCTTCAGCATATGATCGCGCAGCCAGCTGCACTGAGTGGATAATTGTCCAGTCAATATGCTCTTCACTAAGACGGTTTGGCGGATAGGGGTAATCAGGTGTGTTCTGAGCGGCAAACCATGCTGTGATTTTTTCTATATGCGGCTTCTTAGTACTGATCCAGCAGAGACAGGCTCCATGCTCTGCTTCGCTATTGTGCCTGTCTCTGTTTTCTAGTCCCAGGAAATGATCCAGGCAGTGTTCGTCGACCTGCGGGAGCATAGTCATTTTCCAGCCGTTAAGCTGACAGGCATAACGAAGCGAGCCTAAAGCATGGCCGAGATCAAGCTGACAGTAACGGTACGCTCTTTCCCCGTATTTCCAGGCTTCTCTCCAGGCAATAGAGGTTAAAATCAGTGCAAAACCATCAAGTGTTTTAAAACACTCTGCCTGCTCTGTGTTCAATAATGCCGTTTCTTCAAGCACATGTAAGTAGGGCTGATAATGACAGACAGATGCTTTTTGTTGAGCGCACTCAGGTAAGACGAGATAACATTCACTAGGGTGAAGGTTGCCGCTTGATGGATTCATTCTTAATGCCCATTGCGTATCGCCATACTTTTTCCATGCGGACAGTCCCATGCCAAGTTCAAGCATAATGGCGATAGTGTTTAATGAAACTTCAGCTGCTGGTACAAGATCTGCCTGGTACAGCGTCTGATAAGACAGGCTGCGCTCCTGCTGTTGTAACGGCAGCTTAATCTGCGGAGCCCCTAAATAGTCGCGAAAAGGTGCGGGTTGATTCTGCCAGTCCATATATCCGGATGAACGTGCGGGGTGATCCGGGAAGTGCTTAGTTTCCTGATGATAATGTTTCACTATACTGCAGCGTTGACTGTGCGCATCTTTCATTTTATTTATCTCGAGGGTTAGACAAAAAGAAGTGTATAACGGGCGCTAGCTTAACAGCATAGCAGCCCCGGCTTAAAGTGCACAGGTACAAGCGTTTTAAGATTAACGGCAGCGGTTAAGATTGAAGCTGAAGGTGGTACCATGCCCTAATTCACTGCTTACACGAATTTCAGATTTCAACAGGCTTAACAGTTTATGGGTGATGGCCAGCCCTAAACCGCTATGTTCTTTTTGATCATTCACTGCGTTGCTGGCACGATATCTTGGATCAAAAACATAGGCTAATTCTGCCGCATTAATACCGCTGCCGTTATCGATTACCTGCAGTTTAAGCTGGTTAACGGTTTGTTCAGAAACTTTAATAATAATTTTTCCATTTTCAGCGGTATGACGAACAGCATTTTCAAGCAGATTAGTTAATACTCTCTCCAGCTTACCAATATCGGAATAGACATTAAATGTACATTGTTCAGGCTGCACACTTAAGCTGATGTTTTTTTCGCCTGCTTTGTATGAAAATTTGGCTGCAATATCATGCAGCAGTTCGCCCAAAGGAAAGCTTTCGAGATTAAGAGTGACCTGTTCGTCCTGCAGGTGAGCTAACTCAAATATCTGCTCGACAAGTTTATTTAACTGGCTGGCGTTTTTAAAAGCAATATCAATAAAGCGCTGCTGCTGCTGCTCGGACAGATCGCGGCCTTTTAATTTTACTGTTTCAAGGTAACCCTGCAGTGAAGCAAGCGGGGTTCTTAAATCATGCGATAAATGCATTAATAATTCGCGTCTTTGTTTATCGCTGCTCTGCAGCTGTGCCAATTGATAATTTATCTGCTCTGCCATCTCGTTAAATGCCGAGCCTAATTCATGTACTTCATTATGTGCGGCAGAGGGCCAGTCATTAAGCTGTAGTTTTGATTTTTCAAATCCGGCAATACGAAAAGCACGCATACTGCTGCTGAGTTTTTGTAACGGCAAAGTTAGAAAACGTAATAAACCAAGCAAAACGAAAAAAAAGAAAATAACCGCACCCAGCAGCAGACCAATGGACTGAGACAGATGCTGGTTAGACTGAATATCTGAAAAAATCGAGTCGTAAATTTCACCTCGGATGATGATATATAAATAAGTCTGCAGTTTATCGCCGTTGTACACGGCTGAAGCTGAAAATATTTTTTGCCCTTCATGGTTTCTTGGATCGTCACCGTAGATTGGTAATGAGCGGCTGCGAGAAATGAAGGCGTTTAACGGTTCGAGATCCACTTTTTGCCGTTTAACTTTATCAGGCTCAGCGGAGTAACTGATTATTTTTCCTTTACTATCGAGAAGATAAAATTCAAAGCTGGGGCCAAGAATCATCAAACTGTGAAACAGGTTTTTTAATGCATCATGGTCATAGAGCCCTTCTTTTAATAGTGGATTATCCTAGGCAAGGTGATCTGCAATAGAAAGGTGCAGACGCTGCTCTGCTTCGTTACGTGATAACTGTTCAAGGTTTTCTGACCACCAGATAAATAGTCCGGTAATCAAGATAAATATAATAACGAGAGATAACGACAGTCTTTGGTATAAAGTTACTTTCATTTAGCTGTACCTTCGGGGTTAAATTTATAACCTACCCCGAATACTGTTTGGATAATCGGAGTGACTGCTTCGCTTAAAGGTGCTTTTGTATCCGCTGACAGTTTGTTACGCAGCCGGTTGATATGAGAATTAACCGTGTGTTCATAACCACTATGCTGATAACCCCATACCTGCTCAAGTAACTGCGTGCGTGAAAATACCTGATTAGGATGGCGGGCCATAAAACTTAATAAATCAAATTCGGTTGAGGTAAGGTCTAATATTTTTGTATTTAAAAGTGCCTGATGACTGCGCAGGTCAATCTTCAGCCTGCCGCTGCGGATAACGGTATCGTCCGGGCTGTGTTTATTGTCATTACTGCGGCTTTTTTCTAATAGATGCACCCGCCGTAATAAAGCATGTACTCTTGCCTGAAGTTCACGAATACTGAAAGGTTTAGTCATGTAGTCGTCAGCTCCTACTTCTAGACCGACTACCCGGTCTATTTCAGAGGTACGTGAAGTTAACATGAGTATTGCCTGCTCTGGTTTACTCTGTCGTACTTGTCTGCAGATATCCAGGCCGCTGCAGCCGGGCAGGGTGATGTCTAATATCAGCAGAGAATAATCACTGTCGACAGCCATAGCCAGACCGCTGTCACCGTTTTCACACAGCTCAACATGCATATTAAGGTCCTGCATATGTACTTTAATCAGTTCGGCGATGTCCTGATCATCTTCAACAATCAGTATAGAGTCCTGCATAGTTTTCCCTGTTTAGCATTTCAGGTGCCAATACATCTTAGGTTTCTAATATCATAGAAGCGGGCAGAGCTGTTTGCCAGGCCTGCCCTGATTTGTCCAATAGTCTTTTATTTATTGCTCGTGATACTCAGTGTTTTTTGCCCGATACGGTTACTGTTACTTTAGCAACAGGGTTTATCCAGCGGTGTACACGTTTGTCCAGATCGCTTTGCCCTGCGTTGAGCAGATCATCGCCAACTATGCCTCGATGGATATGAACTTTGCCGTTACTCTGCGGGTCGCTGATTCCTGTGCCGTTAACCCCTGCATCCCCGCCTGGTGCAGCCGGAATTCCCGGAACACCCGGAGCGCCGCCGGCTCCGCCGACAATCAGTTCATCATTTGCTTCTGTACCGGCATCATAAGCATTCAGCAAGATGGTATAAGTGCCGTTTTTTCTGGGTATTTTCCAGCTGTCTAAACCAACAAAGCCGTCATTAGTCGGCAGCATCATAGCGGCAAGCGACAAGTATCTGTTGCCTTTAGCTGCTGATAAAGTAAAGCTGCTGCTTGCAGATCCGCTTAATAAACCTGCCGCAGGATTTTCGACTAAATCCGCGCCGGCAGCTGCAAGAGTGCCGCTGACACCTGAAATGTCACCGCCTTCTGCGAGAGCCTGAAGCTCAGCTGATGCGTCGGACGCGCTAGTAAAAATATTGGTGCCGCCGTTATGTGCCGCGGCAATAATCGGTGTGAAATAAACGCCGTAGGTGAGGTTGGTTATAGTGATGTCGAGATCTTTAGCACCGGCACTTATGCTGAATAAGCTGATTAATCCGGCAGCTGCTAGTTGTTTGGTATTCATTGTGAACTCCTTGTGTTGTCTGACAACAGTCAACAGTATAAACAGCACAAATAACGGAGTTATCACTGAGTTATTACAATTTAGTTGAGAAGACGTTTTTTTTGCGGCAGCTGAAAAATAAGAAGTGCATGAGTTTTAGAATCGTTTTGCCCCAGGCTGCTGATTATTAGACAGCAAAATGACTCAGTAAATGATGCAGCTGCCGCTGTTTTCCTCCAGGGGATGCGTGTAAATTTAATCAGCCAGGCGTTTACTTATTTCAATAATACTGGATATGTTTTCTTGGAAAACAGTCACTAATGCCGGATCAAAGGCATGACCTGAGGAGGCTGAAATATAATTAACCGCTTCTTCGACGGGCCAGGCCTCCTTGTAAGATCTCTGTGTTGTCAGTGCATCAAATACATCAGCGATGGCTGTAATACGTCCCTCAATGGGAATCGACTCGCCCCGCAGTTTAGACGGGTAGCCTTTTCCATCCCAGCGTTCGTGGTGGGAAAGAGCAATAACTCTGGCCATCTGCACTATATCTGAGTCATTACTGCCGATCAGCGCTTCCGCGAAAATAGTATGCTTGTCCATTATTAAGCGCTCGGCTTTGTCTAGTTTACCGGCTTTTAGCAGAATCTTATCAGGTATACCTATTTTACCAATATCATGTAGTGGCGCTGTCTGCTCAATCATATTAACCAGTTCTGCGGGCAGCCCGTAACCTTCGGCTAATATGCGCGCATATTTCCCTACTCGAATTACATGTTTGCCGGTGTCGTCATCTTTTAACTCACCTGCTACAGCAAGGCTGTGCAGTAAGGAATGAATTGATTTATTTAACTGCTTTGTCCGCAGTTGTATTTTTTGTTCCAGTATTTGATTATATTTCTCATGCAGCAGGTAACTCACACGGATTTTAAGTAAGTTTTTTACTCTTAAGATGACTTCTACTTGATCAACGGGTTTATTAATAAAATCATTGGCACCGCATTCTAAAGCGTGGTTTCTTGTTTCTAAACCGGTTGTACCGGTAATTATGATAATCGGCAGTTGATCAGATTCATAGGTTTTTCTGACCTGCTGCATTACCTCAAAGCCGTTGAGATGGGGCATTTCCAGATCCAGTAAGATCAAGTCAATTCTCTGCTCTGCCAGGGTCGCTGCAATTTCTCTCGGATCAGTAAGGGTAACAACACCCGCACTAATTTCACTTTCAACCAGTTTAGTTAGAATTAGAACATTGGTGATTGAATCATCACAAATTAGAATATTCAGATCTTCAAAATTATCCATTTTATTTGTACTCTTCTGTCGGATAAGATGATTAGTTTTTGCTTTTTTACAACAACTTATAATCAAACGTAGCACTATCTTTTTTAAATAAAAGGCACCATTTATCTGCCTTCATATCAGATTATAGTCAACATAAAGTGTTTTATAATATATTGTTGTCACAAATGGTTGATGGTGAGTGATTTGTTATTTTTACATTAACGTTAGGGACGAGGTAGAGAAGGTTACGCACTGCAAAATATGCTTTGATCTGCGCTGTTTTAAAGGTTAATAAACAAAAAAATCAGCTGATTTTCCAAGCTTGAATGTGCTTTATCGTAGCTTTTAGGTAAGAGTAACGAAGTCGTGCTGCTGTTGCTTTTGGATTAATTAAAGCATCATATTAAGCCCGGTATAAGCACTGCATTATCAGCTATACTAACAAAGCTTTATCTTGCCTGTGCAGGGGTTGCCGCTGTTGTTCACGCTAAGGAATGTTTATTATGAATCAAGTAAATCTATTGCTAACGTCGGTGCACAAGTTCCTGAAATGAAAAATTCGCCTATTGCTGTTGATACTGATGATGAATTTTAAGTACTCAGGCAGGAGGTGGAAGAACAGCCCTGTTGTTATTTTAATAATGTTAGTTATGCAGATGGAAGTTATGTGCACAGCGGTACAGATGTACTGGTGTGCAGTAAGGGGCTGTGGATATACCAGAGCAGCAGTGATATTGATAACCCCTGATCTTTAAGAACAGCAGTACCATTGAGCTGAAAGTACAGAAAAAATATATGTGTTTCTCTCTAACCAGCACTGAACCCGACTTTATTGACCATATGGTTTTACTTGCGGGTTCAGTGTTTTTTTTATCTATCTTATAGTAAAACCTGTTTTCTGCGCTTATTCAAGCAGGGTGGTAAATTGTTCAGCCAGCCAGAGACAGGCCGGCCCCATAATTCGATTTTTAGGAGTAATACGTTCAACGGGGATCGACCAGGCTTTATGATCAAAACTTAGTTTTAAAGCATGCAGTTGACCGGAAATCAGCTCTTTTTCGACTAAGTGCCAGGGTAGGTAACCCCAGCCTATTCCTTTTTCTATATATCGCAGCTGCATACGGTAATCATTCGCCCACCATATTAGCGGCGCTAGGGGCACTGACTGAGACTGATTATTATAGAGGCCTTTAACCATAAGCTGGCGATGGGCTGTTAACTGCGGAGCTGATACGATTGAAAGCTTTGCTAAGGGGTGAACGGGACTAACGACTGCCGTAAATGCTATGCTGCCTATGTAACAGAGGTCGACTTCGGTAGTGAATGACATATCACTGTACATCAGTGCAATATCGGCACCCCCGTTATTTACCAGATCAATAATATCTGAACTGGCTGCAGAAAAGACCTCCAGTGAAGTCGCTGGAAAACGCACTGCAAACTGTTCAATAATGTTATAAAAGCTCTCCAGCAGCAGGCCGTCATCAATGACTATGCTAAGTTTACTCTCTTCATTATTGTTCAGCGCATTAGCCGCACACTCAAATTCATGTACCTGCTGCAGAGCTGCTTCAGCAAATGTCAGTAGATGCTGACCCGCCTCGGTTAATTTTGGTTTACGTGTCGAACGGTCAAATAGTTGATTATTTACATCTATTTCTAAGTTTGCTATGCCCTGGCTTACTGCAGACTGGACCTTGCCCAGCTTCTTAGCGCACGCTGAAAAAGAGCCTAGTTTAGCGCACAGGACAAACATTTTTAATTGTTCTAAATTACACATACTATCACCAAAACTGATACTAACTAACTAGACCTCATTGTATATTCATATACATTGACTGTGAATTTATTATTTAAGGAATAAAAGCATGTCTATCAAAGAACGTATTTTTCACAGCATATTATTTGAAGTAATAGCGCTAATTATATTAATCAGTTTATCTAAAGCATTTACTGACCATAACCCGGCAACGGTCAGCGGCTTAGCCATTTCCCTTTCACTTACCGCAATGCTTTGGAATTACGTTTATAATCTAGGGTTTGATAAAATATTCGGTGCGGAGCGTTTATCTCGAGGGGTTGTAAAACGTTTAGGTCATGGAGTTGGATTTGAAATAGGGTTGCTAACTGTGAGCATGCCGATGATTATGTGGGTACTGGATCGAGATTTCATTTCTGTTTTCATGATAAATATCGGGCTGTCATTATTCTTCGTAGTTTATGCCGTTATTTATAATTGGAGTTACGATACTATTCGTGAAAATTTTAAACCTGCAGCTATAGAAGTGTAATAAAATAAGTGCTTTCAATCTGACCTAAATTTAAAATCAGGTGTTGAATATTTAAAAGGGCTTCTACTTTTGTAAAAGCCCTTTTAAATTAGTTGAAGCATGGCTGCTGTTCAGTGATTGCTGGTAATGGAGACTACAGGAATCAATGTTTATTAAATATATTTTAAGGAAAAAACTGTAATTAAGTTTGTGACTTTGGGGGGATACAGCCTATGCGGCGCTTCTCTCCCCCTAAACTGTTGAACTCTCTTGTCTAGTCAACATTCAGTGGTTTACACCAGATATTCATACTTTCAATCTGACCACTTATTTGGGTATTGTTAATTAACCGCCCCTGATACTGATAGTCATTTTTGGCAAATGTTCTGTTCATACCAACAGAAGCCGCACGGGCTATGGTAAAAGCCTGCCGAAAACCCAGTTGTTCCATGCTCGATTCCATTTTATCCAGTAGTGCTTCGGCCAGATGCTGCCCTCTGAACTCAGGTAAAGTCGCAAAGTCCGTCATTTCCACAGCCATATTTTCCAAATCCCGCTCAGCAGAGGCTAAGGCAATCAGTCGGCCTTGGTGTTTGATGCCGAAATAACTGACATTATCGGACATGGTTACACACAAATAGCGAGCCTCATGAATGGGGAAGGGATAGCTGGGGAATACCTCTCGATATAAACGGGCCATCTCTTCGGCATACATTTTATCCAATGGCATAACCTGCCAATGAGGAGCAGGTGTTACTTTGGATAGATTTATCCCGGACAGATTACTGCAGGCCAGATCTAGTACTCTTTTATATTCTGCTGTTCTGCTCTCTATTTGGCGCTCAGGATCAAGATAAGCACATAACAATAGGGCATCCTCGCCCTGTCCCATAACTTGGTAATACCCCGGTAAGCGCGCTTCCTCGGTAAAGCCGTGGTTGAAAAAGTGTTCCGACTCACATTGCCGAACCTTGGCAAATAATTTGCCATAACCCTGTGCTTTGGCAAGTTTATGCATAGCAGCTGGCAGCTGAGCCGGGTTACCTTGCTTCATTGACATCAAATAAACCCGGCTGCTGTTAGGGCCATATTGAATACTAGCTCCTTCAAGCAGATCACAGGTATCAAACAAGCTGCAGATGACTTCGCTCATAATTGTCCTCAGTAAGTTGTACCGTCATTATTTGTACTGGAAAATGTTTGCATACTAAAACGCAGCCCGGCAGTTAAAGCCGACATCCGGGACTGCGATGGAGAACTCCCGTGTCTGGCTTTGATGTTTCACCTGTCCGGATAGTAATATTTAACCTTTTCATGGCGACGAAAATAATAGCAGACAAAGACTGGCTGCCAATTAAGCCGCAGGCAAAAACGGCATAATCAAAATAGTACATGATTACTCACCCAGCAGGAAAGTCATGTCGGTGCTGCGTCCTTCAAAGTTAGTCGCGATGAGTTTGGTTTCACCATCGAGCTCCTGTTTGCTGACGTATTCCGGCTGTACAGGCATTTTACCTAGTCCGCTAATACCATCAACGATAAAGGTCGGAATAGCAGGCCCTGATACCCAGCCTCGAATGCCATGGTAGATTTCCAGCATACGATCATAGCTGACCTGAAACTTGCTGTTACCAGGAGCGGGATCCATGGAATATACATAGTAAGGGCGAATGCCATTGGAGATCAGCTCCATGACCAGATCACGCATCACTTCAACGCTGTCGTTAACTCCTTTGATCAATACACTCTGATTGCCAAGCATAATACCGCTGGTACGCAGCATTGCCATATGCTCCTTAAACAGCGGAGTGATTTCCTTGGGATGATTGACCTGGGTATTGAGCAGGGTGACACGGTTTGTTGCCAGGATCTGGCACAGTTTTGGCGTAATACGAGTAGGAAGTTGAGCGGGCAGGCGGCTGCCGATGCGCAGTATTTTCAGGTCTGCTCTTGCTTCGCGGATCATAGACAAAATCTGATCGAGCTTGTCATCAGTGAGCAGCAATGGATCACCGCCAGACAGCAGCACATCCTGTACTTCCGGGTGTTCACGTAAGTATTCCACTGATTTTCGGATTTGATCCATCGAGATAACATTCAGGGGATCCGACACCATGCGCTTTCGGGTACAGTGGCGGCAGTAGGCACCGCAAATATTGTGTACCAGAAAGAGCACGCGGTTGGGATAACGGTGAACGATAGAGGTACCCTCGGGCATCATGGCATCTTCACCTAGCTGGTCCCCCATCTCTTGGGGGGCTGCCTCCATTTCATTCTGCTCAGGTACGTATTGAATACGGATCGGACAATCCTGATCGTCCTTGTCCATCAACTGGGCAAGATAGGGCGTAATACGAGTGGCTATGACCTTATGTACCTGATCATCAACCGGGTTAATATTATTGAATACCTCGGCAAGCTGCTTATCAGTTTTAAAGGAATAAGCCAATGTTTCGCGCCAGGGCCGACTTGCGACATCAAAGTCCATCAATGATTGATAGTCAGAAAACTTATTCTCTTTTGTATTTTTGACCAGTCTAAGGGAGGTATCAGGGGTGTACTGCTTAGCTTTTATTGCTGCGTGCGGCATGAAATTTCACCTATAGCGGAGTAAATGTAATTACAGTTGTAATCATTAGTGTTCTAACTATTATTGCATTTGTAACAGAAGGCTTCAATAGCGGTTTAACAAAATGCTGTCGTTTGAAATGGTAGTGCTTAATAAGTAAGTCATTATTATTCAACTAATATACAGGCTGAATCAGCATAAATTTAACGACACAATACAAAGTGATTCATATTACACAAAAGAAGTTAAGGGGTATGCGCAGTAGTTTTAAGGTGATGGAATGTTGGCTTCACTAATGCGCAGTTGTTTGGCTGTGAGGCAATACCTCTGGTATATAAGCTGGTCGTTTAACCTAAACGCTGCAATGATTGGTTAAAGGTATAAGGATAAAATTAGTATGTGCTGATCTCTGGCGAGTAGGGAGGGCAATAGAATTGTTGCAGCACTAATTATATTTGTAAATAACTCTGCAGCAGCAAAGATGAAATCAAACTAAGAATGAGGGGGGAGTGAGCTCTAGTGGAGGCATGTAAATTAAAAGCTCTAACTGAAATGACTAAACAAATTTGGCCGCTTATTTATAGTTTTCGAAAATACTTTTGGGGCATTAGCTACTTAGGTTTCTAAGGTGAAAAGGGGCACATTTCGATTTAGATAATATGACTGGCGTAACTCTAAATTAGTGCACAAAATCACTGCAGCACTACAGTTGATACTACTTCATTTTAATTTAAAAGGCAGGGATAGACTCCAGTGGTTCCCTTGGTTGAAAAAAACACCAAGGAAACTTGCATACCAGCTTACTATGAACTGACTAATGGGTGATCCTATTACCTTCTGGAAAAATGCTAATATATATCTAATAAACGTATGTCGATAACTAATACCGCATTAGGACCAATACTGCTGCGGTTGCCTTTTTTCCCCCACGCTAAATCCGCAGGTATCACAAATTCATAACGTGCACCTAATGTCATATATTGCAAACCTTCAGTTAATCCGTCGATTGCTTCTTCGACACTAAACTTCTCAGAGCTATTGGTCTTGTATGTATCGGCAATAACTTTACCATCTGTTAATAAAATGCGCTGGTGGACTTCAACACTATCTTCCATAGTAGGGTGAGGGTTGTTGGTTTCCTCAATAACCCGATACATTAGACCCGAATCAGTGATGATCACGTCCGATTTTTGTTGGTACTTTTTTAAAAAATCTTCGCTGTTTTTTCTATTTTGTCCAGCTGAGCCTTTGCCGTTTTTTTTCTCTTTTTTACGTGCCATTTTTATATATTCCGAAACAATAAACTGATGATTTAAGAAGTAATATTGTTAACAGGTAATATTCAAGCAATACGATGAATACTAGTCACTTAGAAAGCGCCGACTATGTTGCATACTTTTCAAAATACCTTAACTCAATAATTATACCAAATCCGATAAATAACTGCTCAATCTTACTGGTTAAAAGAAGCTGTTTCTGAGTTATCAATTTTATAAAGGGAATCGTCATTTACTACAACTTTCGCCTTAAACTAACTTTTTTGGCTACGCAATATTTGACCATTAAATTAACGGGATGTGAATTGGTGAACAGACAGAACAATATGAAATGGAAAAACTATGGGGTACCCATTGAAAAATTCCGGTCAGACCTTTCATTTTGTTATTTGACATCAGCATTCGTTCTAGGACGGAAAGGGGCAAAGCATCTTAGAAAATGTCATCAATTACCCCCTACATAAGTGGCCAGAATACCTGTGCCACTTACTATGGATTAGTTGATTGTTTACCATTGAACATGCCTGTATTTATTAGTGGTGGTGCTTGTAGTCTTATTGAAATAGCCAACGTGTATGTCGGGGCTATTATGTTACGGTCTTCATCAGCAGCCAGTACACCATTATTTATAAATAGGTATAAGAACACTTTTTATGAGTAAATATTTATACACGCAATGAAATTAATGCAAGCAGACGCTCCATATTTCTAGACACTTTGTTTTGGTAAGATACACTGCGTTTAATTCGTCAAGACACCCAATAATGAGGTGTTATAAAATAGGTATACTCAATGAGCTCAGCGTTAAAAGAACAACAAGAAACTATCTTACAATACTTAGATACAACACATTACATCGATTCTAATGCACCAAAAGCAAAAGAGAAACGAGAAGCTAAGTATAAGATTGGTAAAGCATGCAACAAAGCAAGGGAGATCCTTTGTAGTGATGAAGCTTTTCTTGATTGGGTATGGTCAAACGTTATCGCTGAATGTTCAACGGATATTGAAGAGGTGACGCCTAATACACTGATTTCTTGGCGTATGTTGCCTAAATTTGGCACATTAGAGCAATGTGAAATAGTTGGTTTCACGCATATTTCTAAGCTGCTGCTAGATAAAAATGCAGCAATGAAAGCTGAAGTGTTAGATATTATTGCGAATAATGATCCTGAAACGGCTAATAAATTAATCAAAACGGTACTTAAGCCGGCAATTGATTTCACGCCGATTGCTGCTGACAAAAAGAACCTGGCTGATACTGTTGAAAAGGCTGATAAGTTATCAAAAGATGCACTAGTTGCTTTAGTTAAAGCAATGCATCAACAAATGACTAAGTAATAAATAACTAAATTTTAGCCTGGAATCTTTAGCCGTTAACATTCGTTAATACGTATTTCAGAATTTATTTCTAATTCGGTTTAGATCGGATAGATGACACCTGTTATCAGGTGTCCGCCTCCCTGCTAATAACCGTACGTTGACTAAAAATATTCAATAAAAAAAGCGAACCAATTCTGATTCGCCTTTTATGTGTTTTTCATACCTAATGAGTCACAATCTTAATTACGAGCACAAACTTCATTTAAGTAGTCAAAACCTTTATTGCCAGTCATCAATTAATCCTACTGATCAATATAATTTGCAATACTAGGGCAAGAACAGATTAGATTTCTGTCACCGAAGACATTATCAACACGATTAACCGCCGGCCAGTATTTAGCATCTTTGGTTTGTTTCGACGGGAAACAGGCAAGTTCACGGCTGTAATTATGCGGCCATTCACAGCTGGTTAAATCAGCCTGCGTGTGCGGTGCATTGACCAGCGGATTATCCTGCAGTGTCCATTCACCTTCTTCTACTTTGGTGATTTCAAAACGAATCGCAATCATCGCATCACAGAAGCGGTCTAGCTCGGCCAGATCTTCTGATTCGGTAGGTTCAATCATCAAGGTCCCGGGTACCGGGAAAGACATAGTCGGCGCATGGAAACCATAGTCCATTAAGCGTTTAGCAACATCTTCTTCTGAGATACCTGACGATTCTTTAAGCGGGCGAATATCAATGATACATTCATGGGCAATACGGCCGTTACTGCCGCGGTAAAGTACCGGGTAATAAACACGTAAACGTTCCATAACATAGTTGGCATTTAATATTGCCAGTTTAGTGGCCTTAGTCAGACCTTCTTCCCCCATCATGGCAATATATGCGTAGGAAATAGGCAGGATTGATGCTGAGCCTAATTCGGCTGCCGACACTGCGAACTGCTCCTGCTCAGAATTAGTCGCTTCAACATGACCCGGTAGGAATGGCGTCAGGTGTGATTTTACACCAATCGGGCCCATGCCAGGGCCGCCGCCGCCGTGTGGAATGCAGAATGTTTTATGCAGGTTAAGGTGTGATACATCGGAGCCGATAAAACCGGGATTAGTCAGACCTACCTGGGCATTCATATTTGCGCCGTCCAGATAAACCTGTCCACCCGCTTCATGTACCCACTCACAAACTTCACTAATCGCTTCTTCATATACACCGTGTGTCGAAGGGTAGGTGATCATGATGCAGGACAGATTGTTGCGATGAATTTCGATTTTCGCTTTTAGATCGCAATGATCGATGTTTCCGAATTCATCACAGGCCACCACCACAACTTTCATGGATACCATAGAAGCTGATGCCGGATTAGTACCGTGTGCTGAGCTTGGGATCAGGCATATATTACGATGGTCGTCACCGTTACTATGATGATAACGCTGAATGGCGATAAGCCCGGCATATTCTCCCTGTGCACCTGAGTTAGGCTGCAGTGAAAATGCATCGTAACCGGTAACAGAACATAACATTTCAGAGAATTCAACTGCCAGTTCCTGATAACCTAATGTCTGCTCATAGGGAGCAAAGGGATGCATCTGCCCAAACTCCGGCCAGGTGATAGGAAGCATTTCTGCGGCTGCATTTAATTTCATGGTACAGCTGCCTAACGGGATCATGCCGTGAGTCAGCGAGTAATCACGGTTTTCAAGCTTCTTCATATAACGCATCATCTGCGTTTCACTATGGTGCTCATTAAATATTGGATGAGTCAGGTATTTGCTGGTGCGTCGGCACGCCTGTGGAACAGCTGCAAATTCATCGGCTTCAATCGCAGCAGTTAAATAAGATGCTTTAATTGTTTTGCCGGTGAACAGTGCAATAAGCTGCTCAACATCGGCGACCGTTGTTGTTTCATCCAGGCTGATACCTAATTGATCTACACTATTTTCAATATGCTGATAATGACGTAAGTTGATACCGACTTCTAATGCCTTGTTGTAGATAGTGTTAGTCTGTTCACCAGTGTTAACGGTTAAAGTATCAAAATAGGTTTTATTAATTAATTCTATACCTGAGCTGGTTAACCCGGCTGCGAGAATTGCGGTTAAGTGGTGGACTCTACGGCCTATTTTCCGCAGACCATCAGGTCCGTGATATAAAGCATAAAAAGCAGCCATATTGGCAAGTAATGCCTGTGCAGTACAGATGTTGGATGTCGCTTTCTCACGACGGATATGCTGCTCACGGGTCTGCATAGCCATACGCAGAGCCTGTTTACCTTTACTATCTACCGATACTCCGATAATGCGGCCGGGCATGGTACGTTTGTATTTGTCTTTGGTTGCCATGAAACCTGCATGCGGGCCGCCGAACCCCATGGGGACACCGAAACGCTGCGCACTGCCAATTACTACGTCTGCATCCATTTCGCCCGGTGCTTTTAAAATGGTTAAGGCTAATAAATCGGAGGCAACGGCAACTAAGGTTTTTTTCGCATGTGCTTTTTCGATGATCTCTGTAAGATCTTCAACATTGCCGCTGGTGCCCGGATACTGCAGCAGGGCGCCGAACAGATCATGATTTTCAATGTCAGCGAGCGGTCCGACAATGACATTATAACCTATGTATTTAGCGCGTGTCCGTACCACATCAATGGTTTGCGGGTGCAGTTCGTCTGCCACAAAAAAGTTAAGACTTTTACTCTTACCTGCGCGCTTGCATAGCGTCATTGCTTCGGCTGCTGCCGTTGCTTCATCGAGCAGTGACGCATTAGCAACTTCCATTGCGGTTAAGTCCATAATCATCTGCTGATAATTAAGCAGTGACTCAAGACGTCCCTGTGAAATTTCCGGCTGATAAGGCGTATATGCTGTGTACCAGCCGGGGTTCTCTAGAATGTTTCTCAGTATGACATTAGGGGTTAAGTTATTGTAATAACCCTGGCCGATGCAGCTGCGGTTAATGGTGTTTTTCTTTGCCATCGCTTTTAGAGAAGCAAGCATGTGAACTTCACTCTGAGGCTCGGCTAGTTTCATTGGCTCGGGAAGGCGAATAGCTGCCGGTACAGTTTGTTCAATAAGCTGGTCAAGACTGCTGAGACCGATTGTTTCCAGCATAACTTGCTGCTGGGCTGCATCGGGGCCGTTATGACGTGCGGCAAATTCTTTTTCGTCACTTAATAGATTGAGAAGTTTGGTATCGGTCATTAGAGTTTCCTGAACGGTTATTGCTTTTGCATGCGTATGTCGGCTGCTAAGCGATGGTAAACTGTGGTTCTTATATTTATAACTGGCTGGCTGCTGCGCTTCAATTGATTAAAATAGTCTTCAAGTACAGATGAAATTTATTCCATCTGTACTTTTAATAACTGTTAAAAGCTGGCAAGGTAAGTGTCGCCATCAAGCAGGCTTTCAAGTTGTTTAGTATCTGTTAATCTGATTTTTGCAATCCAGCCGCCGACATAGGGCTCTTCATTGATTAGTTCCGGGTTATCTTCTAACTCAGTGTTTATTTCTACAATTTCGCCGGAAATCGCCGCATAAATGTCAGATGCAGCTTTTACTGATTCAATCAGTGTAAAGGGTTCGCCTGCTTCGGTATGATCGCCGACTTCCGGGAGATCAACAAAAACCACATCGCCTAATAATTCCTGCGCCTGGTGTGAAATACCTGTGGTGATTGTACCGTCACAGTTATCACGTACCCATTCATGACTTTCTGTGAACATCAGTGTCTTTTCCATTTACAACTCCTAAAGATTTATTAAAAAAATATTTATTTCACCAGCAGCTGAAGCTGTGGTGAAGTGTTTATTTATCTTTGCATGTAATGTTGTTCTACTGCCATTACATCGCTAATTTAGTAACAAGTCATTAACATTCTGTTGTTTAACTACCCCTGAAAACAAGTAAGTTTCCAATAGTGAAATTATATATTGTTAACTCGCACCTGCCAAGCCACCTATTTGTTATTAGGCTTTTCTCTTCTGTTTACCTGTGTGGTCATGCTATAAGGTCATGTTTTATAATGTGTTTTAATATTGCGCTGCGAATGGTGCAGGTGTATAGCTAATCTCTGCTTATAATATACAGCCTAGATTACCTTAATGCTCACGAGCATAAGTTTCCTAAAGGAAACTTTATCCCGCATTTGTGATCAGGATCATGTTTATAACAAGATTCACTTTTATTATTAGTCTCAATTTGTGTGAGAATGAAAACAAATCACAATAACAGCGTCTAGATTGAACAGGACTACATCAAGGAGGACATATATGGATGACGATAGCCCGCAGGATATTTATCCGTCGATGACCATTACTTCAGAGCAGTCATCAGAAAAAATCGAACCTCTGAAACTGGGTAAACGCTTAAAAGAGATACGTAAGTCATTCGGTTTAACTTTGGAGGAAGCTAGTCAAAAAACAGGCCTGGCGCGTTCAACCCTGTCTAAGATTGAGAATGAACAGATCTCGCCGACGTTTCAGGCGATGCAGAAATTAGCCAACGGTCTGCAGGTTGATATACCGCAGCTGTTTGCGCCGCCCAAACAAGTAACAGCAACAGGGCGCCGTGACATTACGCGTAGTGAAGAAGGTAAAACACATCCGACTTCAACCTATGAACATGAATTATTAGCAACACAGCTTACCAACAAAAAAATGATGCCGTTTAAATCTACAATAAGGGCTCGCAGTTTTGATGATTACGGAGACTGGATCCGTCATGACGGTGAAGAGTTTCTACTGGTATTAAAGGGGGAAATAAACTTTTTTTCGGAATTTTACGAACCGGTTAATTTAAGTGAAGGTGATTCGGTTTATTACGATGCCAATATGGGACACATGTTAGCGTCAGTTAGTGAGGAGGACGCCCTGATCCTTTGGGTTACGGCTTCTTAATTTATAAAACAGCAGTTATTTAATCTGAATAATAAGGCGCAAAGATGCGCTCTATGGAGAATTAAACGTATGTCTGAACAATTATTAGTTACCCCTCTGCATCTATTACATACTGAAATGGGCGCTAAAATGGTGCCGTTTGCCGGTTATGATATGCCGGTACAGTATGAGCTAGGGGTGCGTAAGGAGCACCTGCATTGTCGTGCACAAGCGGGGTTATTTGATGTTTCACATATGGGCCAGCTTCGCCTTTACGGAGAGAATGCAGCTAAAGAGCTGGAAGCGTTAGTACCCGTGGATATTATTGATTTACCCGCCGGTAAGCAGCGTTATGCTTTTTTTACCAATGAGCAGGGCGGCATCAATGATGACCTGATGATAACTAATTTTGGAGATCACCTGTTCGTGGTGGTGAATGCCGCCTGTAAAGAGCAGGATATAAAACATCTACAGGACAATTTACCTGAAGATGTGGAACTTGAGGTCATTGAAGATCGTGCATTATTAGCGCTGCAGGGGCCTCTGGCTGCTGAGGTATTAGCCCGTATTAACCCGCAGGTCAGTGATATGGTGTTTATGGATGCGTGCAGAATCGAACTAGCCGGGACAGAGTGTTATGTCAGCCGTTCAGGTTATACCGGCGAAGACGGCTACGAAATATCAGTGCCGGCGGATACCGCAGAGCAGTTAGCGCGTCAGTTGTTAGCATATAGTGAAGTTGAATGGGTTGGTCTCGGCGCGCGTGATTCGCTGCGCCTTGAATGTGGTTTATGTTTGTACGGGCACGATCTTGATCCGACGACCACGCCGGTTGAAGCAAGCTTGCTCTGGGGGATCAGCCCTAGCCGCCGTGCAGATGGTGAACGTGCGGGTGGATTTCCAGGAGCAAATTTGATTTTAGAGCAGATCCGCACCAAGGAAGTCGCCCGTAAACGAGTTGGTTTAATCGGACATTCTAAAGCGCCGGTGCGTGAAGGTTGTCGACTATTTGATGCTGAAAATAATGAAATAGGCATAGTCACCAGCGGTACATTTGGGCCGTCAAAGGGGGCGCCTGTCGCGATGGCTTATGTACATCGAGATTTTGCGGCGTTAGGCAGTGAAGTTTTTGCTGACGTACGTGGTAAAAAACTGCTTATGACCGTCGAGAAAATGCCGTTTGTTCCGCAGCGTTATTTCCGCGGCTGATGACTGCCTGCTAGTCTAAATATAGTGTATTACCGGTCTGTAATACACTATATTTATATATTGAATGCGACCTCTACCTACGTTAAATCCAGGGTACACTTATCAACCTGCTGTTTTGTGCGACGTCATCATAATGTTGACAGGGCTGAAATATTGCCTGCATAAAAAGTAAATATGTCTATTATACAAACGTAATACATTTATTATTCATTGTATATTTTGGCTGTTTTAATCTGAGGTGTGCTTATCAACATGCTGGTCTGCTGCTTTGTGCAGTGTCCTTACTGCGGGGAAACAATCGAAATTGTTGTTGACTGCTCGGCCGCAGAGCAGTCTTATATTGAAGACTGCCAGGTCTGCTGCTGTCCGATAACTGTAAATGTCACTGTGCCTGAAAACCATTCTCCACTTATTGTTGTATCACATCAGGACGAGTCGTTTTAATCGCATTGTAATTTTCATTTTTTATCTGTTAATAAAATGATATTGTTGATTTTTATAACTTAATTATTCAATTTTCTTCACTTATCAGGACAAAAAATGAAATTCATCAGCAAACCAATGTTTATTCTTCTCTCTTCACTACTATTTCTGGCCGCCTGCTCTGAATCGAGTATCCCTGAAGAGGGTAAACAGTATGTGCAGCTTCCTGAAAATCTGCAGGGTCAAGGTTTAGAACCTGTCACAGAAGTTTTTTCTCTAGGTTGTGGTCACTGCCGTAAGATGGAAGACTTTATACCTGTTATAAGTGAAAAAGCTGATGCGGATATTGGTAAAATGCATATTGTATTTAATCAGTCTGCACAGTTTGCCGCTATGTTTTATTATGCGGCTGAAATGCAGTTAAAGGCAACGCCGGATCATGATTTTATGCTAGATCTGTTTAACGCCATGCAGATGTCTAAAGAAACTCCTGATGAAGAAAAGACTGCAGCTATGGCTGACGCATTTACTTCACGCGGCCTGGTTAGCCCCTTTGACTACAACGAACAGCAGAGTGCGGAATTAATTGCTAAAGTTGATGAAATAAGTCAGTTATCTCAGCGTACTAAGATTGATTCAGTACCTACTTTTGTTGTTAACGGTCGTTATCAGGTATTAGTTGCCGGGCATAAAGACCCTGCAAAAATAGCTGAGACTATTTCTTATCTTCTACAAAAATAATTACGAGCCTAATACAAGATAGTACGGGTATTTTTTTACTATAAATACCCGCACTTTTTGTGGATCACAACTTCTGCAAAGCTCCTGTCAACAAGCTGCATAAACGCTTCGTTATCCTCAGTAAAACAACCATACCTCACTTCTGATATTCACCCTGTAAGGTTAAACAGATATTAATCTAGACCGCTGTCACACCTGTCTGCCGCAAAGAAAATTTATAGTGGAAGTAAATGGTTTAAAACAGAAAGTAATGTACAGTTATATTCATAGCATTGAATACAAGGTTAACGCATATCATAATGGACGATATTGAGAATACTTTACTGCCGGTTTTGAGCGTCACAAACGGGGTTATTACAGCTTGTAATGAGGTGTTTACGGAACTGATTGGTTTTACCAGTACTGAAATTGTCTCGTCTCGTTTACAAGATAAATTATCAATAACCGCTGATCTAGGTTCTGCAGTAGTTAATCTTGAACAGCTGTCTGCAGCTGCCGCTGTTAACAAATCCGGTATCTTTGCCAAAGCAACGATAATAGATAGATTTCATTACCAGCTGCCCGTTAAAGTGCACTGCATTTGTGACGGGGGGGATGCTGAGTCGTTCAAATTATACTTACGCGTTCTGGATAACAAGTCCATCGATCCGATTAGTGCTCTTCCAAACGGCTGGGCTATCAGCTCCAGAGCCAACTACCTGCTTCATACTCCTGTGACCGCAATCAGTAATCTGGTTCTGGTAATATTAAGTGTGGATAATTTTTCGACTATAAATTTCCGCTACGGTTATGATGTTGGTGATAACTATTTAGCTGTACTGGGGAAAATGCTGCAAAAAACGGCTAAAAAATTTGGACTGGTTGTGCGTTACTCTAATGCTAAATACGGCGTTCTAATCGAGGACTATGAGAATTTATCCGATACGGCTTTATCGGCACATGTCATCCGCCTGTGTGAAAGTCTATGCAGTTTAACTGCAAATCCAGTTCAATTAGCTAACGGTGTTAAAATCAGTAAGTCTTTCAGTATCGGAGTTAGTGCACAACGAACATCCTATGACAGCTACCTTTCTATGGAAATAGCCGCTGAAACAGCATTGCTTGAAGCCAAAAAATACAGTATTTCAAAGTACTGTCTGGCCACTGATCAAACCAGTGATGATCTGCTGACCACTAAGTTAATAATTGATGAGTTTCCGTATGCTATAGAGCAGTGTCAGATCAAAATATATTACCAGCCTCAGTACGAACTCAGCAGCGGGCATCTTATCGGTTTTGAGGCGCTGTCACGCTGGTTTCATAATAAGCTGGGTAATATTAGGCCGGACATATTTGTTGCCATTGCCGAAGATATCGGTTTACATTTTGAGTTTGATCTATGGGTTTTTACTCAGGTGTGTTCGCAGATAGCCGCATGGCGGGAGCAGGGCATTAACTCGCCGAGAGTTGCTGTCAATTTTTCATTTAAAACGCTGGAAATGACTACCTTTATCTCACGTATCAGCGCTATCATCAGGCAGACAAACTGCCCGGCAGAACTGCTTGAAGTTGAAGTTACCGAAACCAGTTCTATTAATAATTTAAAAGTCCTGCACGATAATGTTGTCCAGATTAGGGAGCTGGGGATAAATATTGCGGTGGATGATTTCGGCTGCGGCTACTCGTCATTAAGCCTGATACGTACTTTTCATTTATCGCTCAACAAGCTGAAACTTGATCGGACTTTAATCGAGAATATTTGTAATACTTCATTAGACCGGGAATTTGCCAAACATATTATTGATCTGGGTAAGGTGTTACAAGTGAAAGTACTGGCTGAAGGGGTAGAAACACTTGAACAGCACGAGGTGCTTGAGGTGCTTGGCTGTGATTATGCGCAGGGCTATTATTTTGATAAAGCACTGGCTGCGAGGGAAACTGCACAGTTAATATGCAGTGAATCCCAGCAGGAAAACATCGCTTTTTATTGAGTTTCCTGCAGCTGCGTCGGGCGCTGTTAACTACCAGAGCGGTTGTCCTGGTAGCTAACACTTTGATTAACGCTGTTCTAACGGGTATGAGCGGTAACTCCACATTCCGTAAACGCGCAGCGCATCGCGGTAAATACCAAGCAGCTCTGTATCACTTGGTGTTTTTAACTCTTGCAGCGGCTGATCTGCTCCTGCAATAGTATCAAAAGTAATATCTACAGGTCCGGTTTTCCATGAGGCAACTTCAAACAGTGCCTGACCGCGTCGAACGTGGCTGGCTGAGCTTATAATTGTGGCATGATCAATATTATGTCTTGCTAATGCATAACTGCTGTACAGCGCATTCTCAACGGTACTTCTGGCGTAGTTATCTTCAATAAGACGCGAACGGTTTATGCCGTGTTCGACTAACCAGTCAGCCATTAATTTACCTTCTGTTTTATGGTTTTTCGGCACCCCGCCTGTGGTAATGATATATGAATCCGGTTGTTTTTTGGCCATTGCTAAGGTGATATTAAGCCGGTCAATTAATATATCATGCATAGAGCCGTCAGGGTTTAAAGCATAACCTAAAGTGACAATAGCCGTTTTTCCCTTATGTTGGACATCTGCCTGGTTTTTTAGCGGAGTCTGTACGATACGGTCAACCGTTGACATGATCTTTTTAAGATCTTTAACCCTGCCTTCATTGATATTTTGTAAAGCATTAAGGTGTTTTTGTACTGCTTGTTTATTATTTTTAAAGTGCTGCCATACTGCCAGGTATGAGTGTGCATCCAGGTCATTTGGTGCGGCAGTTAATACTTTTTCAAACAGTTCAATTGCTCTGTCTATATTACTGTTATAAACCTGAGCGTTAGCGGCAGAAATAAGAAGATCTGTTCTGTAAGGCTCTATTTCATAGGCCTGTAGAAGACGCTCTGTTATCAGCTCCATACTGCTCGGCATTTTTGCGGTAAAACCGGCATGGGAGATGCGGGCTGGAGACTTAAATGTCTGATAGGCCTCATTTAATAACTGTTCAACAACCTGACGTTTGGAAGTAAATTGACTGAGTTCAATATCTGACTGAATACTCTCAGGAGAAGCTGCCGCTGTATTAACGAAAACAGCACTGGATAGGACCAGCGTAAAGGGAATAAGTAATTTTGTACGTTTCATTGTTAACCTTTTAATTATTGATTTTGCTAGGTAAAGCAGCTGAATTGTACTTTGTTTAATGCAGTGGTACAGTTAATTTACATAGCGAATTTATTGTATGGTTAATGGCTGTTATTTGTCTTAAATCTGCTCAAAAGAGATACGCTGTAATTTTCATTGTGCAGTTTATGTAAACAATATTTTTCTTTCTGTCGTATATATCACCAATATAGCTTTATGTATTATTACTTCAAGTCGCGGAGAGTTACAAAACAGCGTAACTCTCCGTTAGCATTATTTAAATTAGTGAAACTAATAGAATCAATTGAGGGTTAAAATGAAGAAGTTAATTGTAATTACCGGAGCAAGTTCAGGTATCGGTGCAGCCATCGCTAAACGTTTCAGTAAAGAAGGGCATCCGCTTTTATTACTGGCACGCCGCATTGATAAATTAGAAGCACTGCAGCTGCCGGATATGTTGTGTGAAAGAGTAGATGTTACTGATAAAAAGAGTTTTGAAGTTGCCATTAAAAAAGCTGAAGCAGTTTATGGACCTGCTGACTGTCTGGTAAATAACGCAGGTAAAATGTTATTAGGTCAAATTGATACTCAGGACTCATCGGAGTGGAAAAGTATGTTTGATGTAAACGTGATCGGACTTTTAAACGGCCTGCAGGCTGTGCTTGCCCCGATGAAAGAGCGTAACTGCGGTACAGTTATCAATATCAGCTCCATTGCCGGACGTAAAACATTTGCTAATCATGCTGCCTACTGCGGCACAAAATTCGCTGTGCATGCGATTTCTGAAAATGTTCGTGAAGAAGTTGCAGACTCAAATGTACGGGTAACAACTATTGCTCCGGGAGCTGTGGAAACAGAACTGCTGTCGCATACTAGCTCGACTGAAATTAAAGATGGTTATGATTCATGGAAAGAGTCCATGGGCGGGGTCCTGAAAGCAGATGATATTGCCCGTTCAGTGTTTTTTGCTTATCAGCAGCCGCAAGGGGTTTGTATCCGTGAAATTGTGGTAGCTCCGACTCGTCAGCAGCCGTAATTATTTAGCAGGTATTTTTGCCGGCTTGTGCACAGGTAAAAAAAAGTCAGCCTTGAATGGATATTTCATGGCTGATTTTTATGCACATGCGAACTTTGCTGTTTATTCACATTGAACCCTCCCTGGTCCACTTTAAACTTAAATTTTGATAAATTTATTGAGCTGTTTGGGCCTGCTGCTGTGTTTTAGCGCTTTTAGCAACTAGCGGATATGCAAGTATTACAATTCCCGCCTGAAGGAGCATTACTGTTGTCATTGCCACTAAGCCGTAACCGCTGATAAATGCCGATACCAGACCACTGGCGATAACACAAAGCATCATCTGTAGAAAGTTCATTAATCCAGATGCAGATGCGCTGTTTTCTTTAAAGTCAGATAAAGCACTGTTAGCAACAATCGGATAAATTGCACCATTTGCCGCTGCCATAAAGCACATTAGAGCCAGGAAAGGTACGATAGAGGTGCTGGTAAAATTGACAGCAACAATAAACATAAGCAGTACACTGACAGTGAACAGCTTTAATAACCACGGCAGTATTACTGCTGGTTCATGCTTGTTTAATAAAACTCGGCAGGTATAACCACCAACGATAAAGGCGATAGTTTGCGGTACATAGCTTAGGCCGATATCAGCGCCTGAGTAACCCATGCTGGTCATTACAAAAGGAGAACCGGTCAGCCATGCAAAAAAAGCTGCTGAACAGGCTGCATAAATGAGCATATTGCCGGTGAATTTTTTTGACTGCAGAATAGTTTTGTACGACTGAAACACATTTAATGGTTTTGAGGCCGGTGACAACTTTGCTGATTGAAGCGGTGCTGCAGACTGCGGTAGTGTAAAATCAATTAAGCTGCTGCGCAGGATCAGTACTGCACCAATGGCAACTAACGAGTAGAAAATAGACTGCCAGCCAAACTGTGCTTCAAGCACAGCACCTAATAGCGGCGCTAAGGCTGGTGATAATGCAACTAGCGGCATTACCGTTGCAAATATACGCTGCGAAGTTTTTGAATCATATTTTTCGATGACAAATGATTGCCATATTATTGTGGAGCCGCAGGCGCCGACTGCCTGAATAAAACGACCGAATAACAGTACTTCAATACTGCTGGAAAAAGCACAAATAACACTACCGATAATGAAAATTATTAAACTTGAACATAATACTAGTTTTTTTCCGAAACGTTTTGCTAAAGGTCCGTATACCAGCTGTCCGCCTGCCATCCCTAATAGGAATATAGTCAATGACCAGCCTATTAAGCTCTCATTTGTTTGTAAATCCTGACGAATAATATCAAAAGCAGGCAGATACATATCTGTTGCTAAAAAGCCCAGCATACTAAGTCCGGCTAACCAGATATACGGAATTACGGTTTTTTCTTTTGTCATTGTTACCTCTGAAATAATAAATTTTCCACAGTTTATTCTTGCTATTTAGTATTGTGAAACGGTATATTTTCACTATTCCTTTCAAAATAATTGATGCGTATGTTTTCCAACCAAGATCTTGTTGTTATTGATACTGTCGCGCGGCGCGGCAGTTTTTCAGCCGCTGCTGATGAGCTGCATAAAGTGCCGAGTGCTATAAGTTACACCGTTAAATCGATCGAAAATAAATTAAATGTGGTCCTGTTTAAACGTCTGCACCGCAAAGTACAACTAACCCCTGCGGGTGATTATTTTGTAGAGCAGGCGAGGCTGCTGTTGAAGCAGATGGATGATATAAAATTTCAAACCCAGCGGGTTGCTAATGGATGGCAGAGCAGTGTATCTATTGCACTGGATAATGTGGTACGCGAAGCCAGCGTGAACCAGCTGGTAAAGGATTTTTACGATGAATTTCCCGATGTTGAGCTGCTGCTTACCATGGAAGTATTTAACGGAGTGTGGGATGCTTTAGCTGACGGCCGTGCGGACATTGCTATTGGTGCAACAGCTTCTGTACCGATTGCTGGAAATATATCTTATCGTGCTATGGGCTCTCTTTCATGGGATTTTGTAGTAAGTGCCGATCATGAATTAGCCGCATACAGTGAGCCGCTAAAAGAGAGTGAGCTTATAAGTTACCCATGTATCTGTTTAGATGATAGTTCACGCAAACTTCCAAAACGAACGACCTGGCTTCTGGATAATCAGAGACGTTTGGTTGTGCCAAACTGGCACAGTGCTGAACAGTGTTTTATTGCCGGCCTGGGAATTGGTATTATGCCGTCGCATCGTTCAAGACCGCTGGTGGAGAAAGGGGTCTTGATTGAACGGACATTACTGAAACCGCACCCGAACAGCCCCTGCTGTCTGGCCTGGAATAATGACAGCTTAAATCCAGCTGTTATCTGGTTATTGAATTACCTCGGTGACAGTGAAAAACTACATGCAGAATGGCTTTGTTAGTGACTCATTGTTTGCTTTTTCTGCGGGGAGAAAGCTCCGTAAACAGCCCGAAATCAGCTGCTCAGTGATGAAACTCTTTTACGAAGACGTGAAGCAGAATCCACTGCGTTAGCTTGACAGACGAATAAACCGATCTGTTCATAACCGCCCATCTTCTGGGTCTGTGCAAGAAACTCAAAATATAATCCGCAGCCTGGGCCGTTGTTGACTATCATATTGTAAGCTGGCGGGATGTCCATATCTTCCATCAGTCCGATAATTGTCTGTATGGACTCTTGCACAGCAAGGGTCACCTGTTGTTTTTCTACCGAACTTAACTGATGTAAATAACGTTTACTGCTGTCTTTTACCATCAGCATCATATCCAGAGGACGTTTCATAAAATAGGGCACAATGAGTATTACTTCTCCGTAATCTTTGACAATTAAATTAGCTGGATTTTCGTCCTGCATAAACTGACTGAAACTCTTTTCGTGGCGTTTACGAAATCGTAGATTATTAAAAAAACGCTGCGGTAAAATATTGCTGTATGCGATCTGCTGATGCCCGTGGGTTAATGACGCACCAGCAGCTGCCCCGTAGTTTTTTATGATTGACACATAACCACTTACCATTTGTTGTTCCATTTTTGTGATAGAGCGGGACATAAAACTGGTTGTCTGGCAGAGTAATATTTTTTCTAATGCCGCCAGCTGTTCAAAGCTGATTAACGCATCAGTAAAGGGCAGGTTATGCCAGTCTTTATCGTGAATAGATGAGGTCCATTGTAAGAGGTGAAATCCATATGAAGCACGTCCTTTATGCTCTAAGTCCTGATGTAAAAAATAATCAGCTTCTTCTTGAGGCAATTCTTCGATCGGATGAAAAATGGGATAAATATTTTTATTAATAAAAGTAAAACCTTCACTCTGCTCAGCAAGATCCAGGATCTCTGAGCTTTGACCATTGCAGATGGGACAATTCTCGAACTCTTGATGCTGGGGCGGTTTGTCAACTGTAGTATGAATTCGTTTAGCGCGGGAGGAGTTATAAACCACCAGGTTACCATTACGCGGATCAATCTGGCAGATGCCGTCGGGTGAATATTTACTGAGCAGTTCATCATTATTTATATTGTTTAATATTTCGGCAAAGTCCAGCTCGCCCATGTCACAGCTGAGCATCATTTTTTTTGCATCTTCAAGCTTGAGCTGCTGTTTCATAGATATCTTCCCTGGCTTCTTATATTTATCTTGAGTATAGATAAAAAATGCAACCGACTTGACCAGATGTACAGCAAAATGAAGATACCCGCTCCGAGCCCCGCTTACTTGCAGTATTTTCAATGCTTCAAGTCAGTAACCATCAGCATTTAACTTTAAAGGCATTAAAATGTTATATATACATCAATTTTTTAAATATATTGAAGTCGGCTTAGCAAAAGTTTCAATTAGTTATAAGCTCTTTAATAGAGTGGCTGGTTAGTTCAGTCGTCTTGGTCTTACATACATACAAAGGATGTAACTATGAAAGTGTCCGTCAAAGTTGTTTTAATATCTTCCTTAGTGCTGGTTTTAGCGATTAGTTCGTTGTCGTTATTTCAGTATCGGGAAATAAAAAGCACCCTACAAAATCAGTCAAGTGCATCGATAGAGGAATCTAGTGACGCTTTGGCGCAGCAGATAACCTACTGGCTGAGTGGTAAGTTAGAAATCATAGATCTGATGGCGCAGGTGATTGACTCCGATTTTACTGCTGACAACATACAGAAAACCTTCGACAGCCCGCTGCTTAAACATAACTTTTTGCTTATTTTCGGCGGACTGCACACTGACGGAATACGTATTACTAATGATCCGAGCTGGCAGCCTGAAGGCTGGGATGCAAGAAAGCGCCCCTGGTACGATGTTGCTAGAAATGCCAACCAGGCAATGATCACTGAACCCTATGCTGATGCAGTATCAAAGGAGATTATGATCTCTGTAGTGGCTAACTTTACCGATAAAGGCAGTTTCAAGGGGGCTTTTGGCGGCGATCTTAGTTTAAAAACTGTATCTGATGCACTTAATACTCTGAGTTTTAATGATGCGGGTTATGCCTTCTTATTAACCAAGAGCGGTAATATTATTAGTCACCCCCACAGTGAAAATAATGGTAAAGATTATTCGTTGTTATTTGACGGGCAGTCAGTTGCTTTAGACAAGAAAGTTAAGGAAATTGAAGTTGACGGTCAGTCTATGTGGGTAAGTTTTACCCCGCTTAAAGGACTTCGAGGCATGGACTGGTATATTGGTGTTGTGGTTGATGCCGATATTGTGATGGCAGAGGCAGATGCAATGGGCTGGCGCTCATTTATAGGTGTACTAATCAGTGTTGCTATCGGTTTCTTTGTTCTTGGTACCCTGATGCAGACTATTTTAAAACCTATTACTCTGTTAAGTGACTCATTAGTTGAGATTAACAGCGGTAACGGTGACTTAACCAAACGCCTGCCGATCATATCTAAGGATGAATTTGGAGATGTGGCAATTCAATTTAATATATTTGTTGGCAATCTTCAGGGCATTGTTTCCAAAGTTAAAAATCTTGCTTCACAAATTGGCGGCAGTACGGTTCAAGTAAGTGATGAGTCGGAAAAAGCTTCCCATGAACTGCAGCAGCAGTTAAGTGAGCTGGATCAGCTCGCCACGGCTATGAATGAGATGGCGTCAAGTGCAGTTGAGGTAGCTAAAAACGCTCAGGTAGCTGCTGAGGCTGCCGGCACCGCCGATGTCGAAACTGGTAACGGGGTAATGGTTGTTTCCGCGGCGACAGACTCAATGAACCAGCTGGCTGCTCAGATGGAAGGGGCAGTTGATTCGGTTGTTGAACTTGCAAATTTCAGCAATAATATTGAATCAATATTATCTGTTATTACAAGTATTGCTGATCAGACCAACCTGCTGGCGTTAAATGCCGCCATTGAAGCAGCTAGGGCCGGTGAGTCTGGCCGAGGGTTTGCGGTTGTTGCAGATGAAGTTCGTTCATTAGCTTCACGTACACAGGAATCGACCAGCGAAATTAGATCCATGATTGAGCAGCTGCAGACCGGGGTACGTAAGTCGGAAGAAATTATTAAACAAAGCCGCGAAGCTGCCATAAACACGGCGGAAGAGGCTGGTAAAGCAAATGATATGCTGTCAACAATTCAGTCTGCGATTGTGCAGATCAATGATATGAATCTACAGATAGCCGCCGCTGCCGAGGAACAGTCTGCAACTTCTGAAGAGATTAATCGTAATACGACGAATATCAGGGATATCACTCAAGATGTTACCAATGGAGCACATGAGCAGGTAAAACATGCTGAACTGATGCGCGAACAGGTTGGAGAACAGGATGATCAGTTAAATAACTTTAAGGTTTAAACTGTCTATTAAAAAGTAGAATAAAAAGCCCGCGTGAATATTTCACGGCGGGTTTTTTTTATAGTTTACTGTTAACAGGTTTAAGGTCAGGAGCTGCAGGCGGCTTTTTATCCGTGAGTTTAATTTGCGCCAGCATTACCCCGGAAATAACCATAATGCCGCCGAGCAGGTGGTATGACTGCAGCTTTTCATCTAGAAACAGTGCCGCTAATGAGGCTGCGACAACTGGCAGCAGGTTCATAAACATAGCACTAGATTCTGCCCCGATTAAATCAATCGCTTTGACCCACATCCATGGGGCAATAATCGAAGCACCGACAGCTGCATAAGCGATTAACGGCAGTGATTCAGTTGTTGGTAAAAGAGACTGGCTGGTCAGCCATAACGGGCAGAGCATAACTACTGAAAACAATCCCTGCATATAAATAAGCTGCCAGCTGCTCAGCGGCATTTTCCAGCGCTTAAGCAGCACGCAGTATGTGGCGTAAACAGTCGCAGCAATGACCATCAGGCCGTCACCCTGGGTAACAGGCTGGTCTAACATAAATAACAGATCGCCGCTGCCGAGCATATAAGCTAAGCCGGTAATTGAAATAACTGCGCCGATAATGCTTAGTGTTGAAAGACGCTTACCCAGCAGCGGCACTGCGATAAAAATACTCAGCAGCGGTACCAGTGCTGTAATCAGCGACATATTAGTTGCAGTCGTAGTTAAACCCGCGTAATAACCTAATGACTGATTTAATACCATGCCCAGCAGCCCTAAGAATGCCAGCTTAGCGAGATATGGGCGGATAGTTTTACGTGCTTTAATAACCGCAGGTAAACAAAACGGTGTTAAAATCAGCATAGCAAAAAACCACCTGAAAAAGCTCATGGCGCTGGGCTCTATCAGCGAAACCGAGCTGACATTGACGATTGAGTTGCCGCCCCAGATGATAACGGTGAAAAGCGGAAATAGGTAATTCATGGACTTAGTGTCTGTTAATAAAAGATGCAAACAGTGTGGCAGGTCTGTATGGTTATATATATCTCTGATCAGACAGTAAGCCTCATTAGGAAGACAACATGTTAAGTGTCCGTAATATTCAGCCGGCTCTGCAGCTAAAAGACCTACCGGCCGCACAGTTTCTTCTTTTTGATGCTTTCCGTTCCAATACCGAAACGCGCCCGCATTTGCATCCCTGGGGACAGCTTCAGATAGTCAGCGGCGGCTTATTGGAGTTACAGGCGCAGGGAAAACGTTTTTTATCTCCGCCCAATCTGGCCATCTGGGTACCTGCCGGCATTGTGCATCAGAGTTATAACCGCAAACCCATTGATTATTGTTCGGTTAATATAGTGCCTGAACTGGCCGGAGACTTGCCTGGTCATGTATGTTTATTAGCGGTAACAGCGATTATCGATGCAGTAATTTCCGATCTGCGCAATAGAGATGTTCGTACTGCGCAAAGTCAGGCAGATAAACGTTTGTTTAAAGTACTGCTGGATCAGTTAGCCATAACAGATCAGATTGAACACTTCTTACCGGTTAGTAAACATAAATTACTGGCACCAGTATTAACGGCACTTGAGCTGGATCCTGCCGATGATACACCGCTGTTTGTCTGGGCTAAACGCGTACATAGTACTGAAAGAACGCTGGCGCGTCATTGTCAGAATGAGCTGGGCATGAACTTTACCGAGTGGCGTTTAAGAATGCGTTATATTTATTCTCTGGAGCTGCTTAGAAGCGGCAGATCCGTAAAAGATATTGCTTTTACGCTTGGTTATAATCAGGCCAGCCCGTTTATCACTATGTTTAAAAAATATGCTGAATGCACACCGGAGCAGTATAAACTCAAGCATGCAATATAAGTAAACCGCTTAGAGAAGGCTGCTTGTTATTGATCCGGCAGATATTAAATCCCATATCTTCTATTAATGCATTCATCTGCCAAGTATAGCCTCTTTAAAGATTTAATTACAAAAAGTGACAAAGATAATAGTTTTTTAACCCTGCTCCAATTGAGATTTTCCCTCTATAACACTTTGCCATGTTAACGGCTGAGTAAAATAGAAGCCTTGAACTATGTCACAGCCAAGATTTCTAACATGTTTAAACTCATCCTGAGTTTCAATGCCTTCCACAATAACCTCTAACTGATAAACTTTGGCAAGCTCAAAGATAATATCCAGGGTAGGTTTTTTACCTGCGGGGGTCTGATTAAGTGTTTTAATAAATGACCGGTCAATCTTAAGTGTATCCAGCGGATAGTTATTTAACTGATTAAATGAAGTATAACCTGTGCCGAAATCATCGAGCGCAATTTTTAAACCTAGAGATTTCAGCTTCGTCAGGCTGGCTATCGCTTTATTGTCATCGGGCATCAGGCATGTTTCGGTTATTTCAAGTTCGAGTTGTTCCGGGTTAATATTGTGCTGCTCAATCAACATCTGCAGATGTGTGTACAGGAGATCATTTTTTAAGGATCTTGAAGAGATATTAAGTGATATAAAACCAGAAAATTGATTTGTAAAGGTCATCTCTGCCAGTTTGATTACTGCATGTTCCGCAACCCAGAGATCAATTTTTATTATCAGATCAGTTTTTTCAGTAATAGGGATAAAAATATCCGGGCCGATATTCATTCGACTTAAACCGGGGCACCTTAATAATAATTCATAACCCTGTAGTTTAAGGTTTGCCGCTGAGTAGGCGGGCATAAAGACAAAAAATAATTCATTATTGGCCAGCGCATCAATTATCTCTTTTTCAATTTTTTTATCATGCTCAATTACCGCTTCAATATCGGACGAATAAACTTTATAGGTATTTTTACCGTCTCTTTTCGCCATATACATTGCCGAGTCGGCCTGATTGAGTAGCGCTTCTCCCGAGTCCTTATTAGTATTAGAGTAAGCTATACCGATACTGGCATGAACATCAAACACGTTATTATCAATAACAAAACCATTGTTGAATAAAGCGCAAACTCTTTTGGCAATATTCTCAATGACATCTAGCGACGGCAAACCGTTGATAAGGATCACAAACTCATCTCCGCCGAGTCTGGCTATGCTGTTAATTGTGTCACTAGTAATAAATTTATCTTCACTTCTTACCGTTTTCTTTAATCTCTGACTAAATGCGATTAACAGCTGATCGCCGGCATCATGGCCGAAAGTATCATTAACATGTTTAAAATTATCTAAATCAATAAAAAATAGAGCAAGGTAGCTTTTATTGTCAGCAGGACGGTTGTTAACTAATGATAATTTCTTATTAAAACTGCCGCGGTTAGACAGTCCGGTCAATGCATCATTACTGGCAAGATTGTTGATTTTATCAATGAATGAAATATAACTTTCATTCAGATCAGCAACTTCATCTTTTGTTGTTAAAGGCTGGAGCTTCATATCACCGGATAATTCAACCTGCTTAATACTTTTAGCAAGATTAGTGATTGGTAGTATTATTTGTTTGTCAATCATCATCAGAAGAATCAAGGAGCAGGCTACAATAAGTATTATATTAAGAAGTGATAGCTTTAAAATGATCCCCCATAAAATATCGTCAAAGTAGCGTTCGTCGAGAATAAATCTAATATCAAACAGTTCAGTTTCGAAGGTGCTTTCATAAAGACCGTTATTATTTATTAACGGAGTACCGGAAACAGAAATGTTATTCGCGATACTGTTTTTGTCGTTAAATGTGAAGCTCATATAACCTTGATGTTCACTGATAATACGTTGTATCTCTTCTTTTACAAAGTCTACATTTATTTCACTTTGTATGAGGTAAAGCTCATCATTTTTGTTATATGTAGGTTTAGAAGTGAGATAAAAGGGCGAGAATATTTCAATAATATTCATGGATGAAAACTTCTGTTCACTGTCTGTTTCAATAAAGTAATAATATTGGAATAATTTATCACCTTCGGGTTCCGTAAGTACCGCTTTATCAATTAATTTTTCTGTTTGTTTTTTTAATTCGGCCTGTGCAAAAGGATCGCTGGTATTAACATAAAATAAAACCTCTTTATCAAATCCAAAAATAGTAAAATCATTAACTATATTGGTGGTGTTATTTGACTCATTCTGTTTATCAACAAAACGTTTAAGAAGCTGGGTGATATAAGGCGCAGCCATCTCTTTTCCCTGTTTAATGACTTCAAAAATATGAAATGCTTCTTTGCTGTCAATTTTCTGCCTGATAAAACTTTTTGTGTAGGCTAGGTGATATTTACTCATTAACTTCAGATTCTGCAGGCGGTCATTAAGGGATATTAATTTGTTGGCGATAATCTGATCTTTGTAGACATTATAGTAAACAGCCGTGCTCATAGTAAAAACTAAGGCAATAACCGGTATTAGAATATAACGTATTTTTTTTCTCAGCTGCATAAACACTTCACTCCTTGGTACTGAGCATAGACACGATTCTATTACGAAGAATAATTTGTTCTTTGCTCAGTAATCGATAGTGATAACTGCGTTTAAGTACACTTTCATTCGGGGATATTTCAGTGTCATTTTTATATTCTTCACTGGCTTTTGTCAGTGCGCTTTGATTGGTGGTGGAAAACCACATCTCCTGCGCATTCATATAAGCAATATCCGGATCATTAATAAATTCAAGAAATGCCTTTGTTCCCTGCAGAACAGGTTTATTGGCCGGGGCTACAAAACAGTCTACAAAAAACAGCGTCCCTTCCTTCGGCACTATATACTGCCAGTCCGACTGTCCTGTAAAGTCTTTGAGGTTCTGTAAGTCACCGGCATAGATAGCCGCCATAGTGACTTTGGAGCTGCTGCCGTGTTCTGTGACATAAGCAACCGGGTGGCCGTATGTGAGTAGATATTGTGACTGACGGCTCAATAGAGCATAAGCATTTTTTAGTTCTTGTTTATCACTGCTGAATGGATCCAGGCCTTTGGCAAGCAGAGCAATGGCAACGGTATCTATATCGTTATGGAGCATCATTGCAGTACCTCTATGCTCCGGCGGGGGCAGCAGAAGATCATTCCAGGAATCGATTTTTTTTGCTGATATAGAGGTTCGATAGGCGATGCCCATTGTGCCTTTTGCAAAGGGTACTGCGCTGCGGCCGCATGATGCCAGTGATTCCTTCGAATTATGCTCTAGATTTTTTAAAGTTAAGGAGTATAACGGTGCGAACAGTCCAAGCTTTGTATAAGTGAGGGTATTGGCGTTATCGACAACAATCAGGTCATATTTCCCGGCCTGTTCATTAACTAGAATGGCATCTCGAGCAACTTCGTCATCATATAGATACTGTTTGACTGTATGTCCGGTACGCTCATTGAAAATACGCAGTACCTGATCGGAAATATAATGATCCCATATATAAATTTTGACTTCCTGAGCAGATAAGGGTGAAACTGAAACAGCAGATAATAATGCCAGCAGTATATATTTCATAAAAGCTCCCTGCTTAAATTTTATATCATTATCATCTCTTGACCGTCAGCTGGAAGTCGTGAGAGTAATAACTAGATGCAGTCCATTTGTTAATAATAGCCCTGATTTCACAAGTTTGAACGGTAAAACTTTACCTAACTTCCACTTAATAAGGCTATAGTTAATTAAATCTTTCAATATGTTAGCTTTATCTCTATTTTTCTGTTCAGCTGCTGATAACTCGGATAAATAAAGGCAGGTAGCTTTATGATTTGTATCAATGTTAACAACTTCAAAGCGCATAGACAGGATCACGCTTTGAAGCTGTCTGCTTTATCAGCCGATAACTATCTGGCCGAGAACGTAACCAAGGCAGCAGGCACTGCTTACGCCGATGATACCAACTGACATAAATGAGTGGTTGAAGTACCATTTACCTATTTTTGTGGTACCCGAAGAATCGAAGTTCACCGTTGCGATATCTGACGGGTAATTCGGAATGAAGAAATAGCCGTAGACCGCCGGCATTAAGCCGATCAGTAAAGCAGGATCTAAACCTAACCCTAATCCGACAGGAAGCATCATACGGGCAGTCGCCGCCTGAGAGTTAACCACCACGGAAACAACAAAGAGTGCTAGCGCAAAAGTCCATGGGTGGTCTGTCACCATACCGATGATTCCCGATTGGAACTGCGGCATTGCATACTGGAAATAAGTATCGGACATCCAGGCGATACCGAAAATAGCAATAGCCGCTACCATGCCTGATTTAAAAACAACACCGTTGGGTACGTCACGAGGATGGGTATCGGTTGCTAATAAAATGATCCCGCCAAATGCCAGCATCATCATCTGAATAATGACTGACATACTGATCGGCTTGCCGCCATCAACTATGGTTCTGATTTCCGGAACCATGGCAATAAACACAATAGTGACAATCGCGCTTAAAAATATTAGTACGGAGTTTCGCGCAGAAGTCGGTAGATCTTCATCTAAAGAGGTGGAAGTGGTATTTAGTATTTTTTCTCGCCAGACAGGATCTTCTAGGCGAGCCTGATAATCAGGATCATCCTGTAATTCTTTTCCGCGTTTTAAACTGTATAGCGACATTAGCAAGGTACCGAACAGAGTTGCAGGTACGGTAACCATCAGTATTGAAAGCAGTGTGATATCAGCCTGAATATCAACCAGCTGTGCCAGGTAATAGACAACAGCCGCTGAAATAGGAGAAGCGGTGATGGCAATTTGCGAAGCGACTGACGAAGCTGCCATCGGTCTTTCCGGGCGGATCCCGTTTTTCAGTGCAACATCACCGATGATCGGCATAATTGAATAGACCGCGTGGCCGGTTCCTAGCAGAAAAGTCATGCTGTATGTTACGAATGGGGCAATTAAAGTAACACGTTTAGGATTTTTACGCAGTATCCTTTCGGCAACTTGAAGCATGTATTTTAAACCGCCGGCTGCTTCAAGAATTGAAGCACAGGTCACCACGGCTAAAATAATCAGCATGACAGTTACGGGAGGTGATGTCGGCGGCATTTTGAAGATAAATACTTCAATAACCAGACCTATGCCGGAGATGACCCCTAAACCAATTCCGCCATAACGGGAACCGATATAGAGCATTACTAACAGAAATAAAAACTCAAGATACAGCATAATAATCCTTAAAAGAGTGATGGTTAAGCTATTGTCTAACTGTTTGAAATTAAATGATTAAAGATAATTCACATAATTAGAACAGGATAAGAGCAATCTCTATATATTAGAACAGGGGCACATTTTTAGACTCAAACGTTCTTATAAGGTTATGATTCTGTTAAATAATTGTATATGCGTGGTTGTGTGTGGAAAATGAAGGTAATAATTTTTACATAGTAGAGATGGATTGCGGATGCCTGAAACAGCTGTTATTAACCGGTATTTTAACTTGCAGGCGCTTATTTAATTGCCGAACCATTTGATTCTTATCTGCTCAAGTCTTCCATTTTTGTGCAGGCGTTTTTTACCCAGATCAAAGGCCGTTAATAATTCTTTACCGCTCGGGTTAGTTTTAAGTGCCGCCAGATATTCAGAAGAGGAGCCGAATGGATCAAGCTTTTTGTATTTATGAGACCATTTCTGCTGCTGCAGCACATAGTCCCAGTTAAATTCATAACCTGCAAAACCGTCGACGCGCCCGGCATTTAACATTTTAAATCCCTGTAGAATTGTAAGAACATCGTGTTTATTGATAGAGTCAGCAGCATCCCAGTTATTGCCGTAACTGAACCCGTTTTTAACAGCAATGGTATGTCCGGATAAAGACTGTAAACCATGCCATTGTATAGGGCTATCTGACCTGACATAAACGATATAGTCTGCATGATTAACCGATTCAAATGAGTAATCAAATATCTTAAGGCGTTCACTGTTTTTACCTGTTGGAAAAACAATGTCAGCCGCTGAATTTTTTACATTAGCGACAGCTCTTGCCCAGGGGGTTATTGACAGGTGGATTATATACCCCATTTCATGGAAGCTTTCCCGTAATACATCCCAACTATAACCGCTAAAGCCAACTGCATCATGACCCGGTTCTATGACCTGATTGATTTCATATTCACCACTGGTCATACAAAAAGGGGCATAATCGTGTAAAGTTATCACCTTTACTATATTTGGAGCCGCATGAGTAAAGGAAATACCGGCTGATAAAATAACTGCTGTAACCAAAGCGCTGCAGTACATAGAAACTCCCTATTATTACCGTTGAAAACTCAGTACGCCGTCTTTGAGAAAATAATAATTTGTATAGTGGTATTTCTTTAAATAGTACTGCAGCCAGCGCACCTGGCGTCCGGTTGCATCCATAATATATAAGGTTTTGTCTTTTAGTCTACCTTGCTTTATCTGCTTATACATTTTAGCCATAGTAATCGAACGTTGATGTGTAACGGCGGTAACTGAAATATGTGTACGCTGGGTAATATCTCGAATATCAATTAAATAATGACTTTTACTGGATTTTATAAAGCTGTCTGAGTCAAGTTGATGTGCTTGGAATTCAACTTCTGAGATAATGTCTTGTGGAGCAGCCGGACTTTTCCCCAGCAGTACGGAAAGCTCCGGATAAGCATTCAGCCAGTCAGTAATTCCAGCATCAAAAACCCGGCTGTTAATTTTGTGATCCAGTAATAACCTGCCTGCTTGATAACTTTTCTGACATCTATGGCCGTTACAGTAAACAACCAGCTGTCTGTTTGGAAACTGTTCACTTAGCCTTTTAATTCGGTTTAAAAAACCAAGGTTAGATAGGGGGATATTGACTGCTTTATGAATATGCACGGTGTCAAATTCTAAAGGTGAACGTACATCAATCAATAAACTTTGGGCAAGCTGTTCTCTAAGCTCTGTAATACTGATATAGGACAGTTCAGGGAATGTATTTCTATCTGGAAAATGAATATAAGTATCTGCGCGGCTAAAGGAAGAAGCGAAGGCGCAGCAAAATAACAATGCCGATAATATTTTACTCATAGTGTCTCCTTTTTATTAATGTAGACGACATCCGTTATTGAAGCTAAAAATTAACACTTATACAGGATTGATTAGCTATTAATTGCTGCTTATTTGTTAAAAACATGGCTGCTGTCTTAAAAGTGCACCGCTTAGTTTAAAACCTAGTGTTAGCAGTGTATTAAGGGGTGTATATGTCTGTTTTTGACACTGATAATTGCTGTAATGCTCTCATATTATTTTTTATCCCACTGCTGATTGTTAAAAAAAGCAGGGGGCGGGGTTAGTAGTTCATGAGTATTTATGCGATCTTATTTATCTGAGTCGATGAGGAGTATAAAATGGATTTTGAACAACAACGCCAGCAGGTGCAGAAGTCTTTTGCAGAAAGCGGCAGAAATATTGAAGTAGGGGACCTTAAGGAGTTTCCATTAACACTAGCGCAGTTAAAAGCAACAAACAGTGGATCTGATTATGTTGTAGAATCGTTTAATTCAGGCCTGACCGCGGTCGTGCACCATCTTCAGTTTGGCGAGCAACACTGGACTTTAAAGTTAAAAAGACCCGTTAGTCTGGTAAAAAATATTGACGGGCAGACTTCCTTTCTTAATGAAGTGCAGCGACGTCGTGACTTGACTGCACTCAAACAAAGTGAACCACATGCATTTGAAAATATAGTCGACACACAGTTTGCATCATTTACGGATGGTATCATTCTCTCGCCGTGGATTGCCGGAGAGTCCCTGCTGACTTTCAGTCAAGCCCTGCTTGAGCAGATTTTTTCCTGCATCATTAATCTGGAGTTAAACGGATTATTTGAATGGGACCTCTGCCCGGGAAATATTTTAGTCGATACAAATAATATAATTAAACTGTTTGATTTTGGTTATATGTATCAGTTTGACCCTGCGGAACACTTTAACAGTAACGGTCAGGCCACACCTTTATTTCATGGGATAGAGCGTTTTGAGACGCGTTTCTTTTTTGATTATTTAATGAAAAACCCGCTTAATCTCAGTGAGCAGGCACTGTTTGAATTATATAGACAGGAAAAGCAGTGCGCACTGACGGCTTATCAGTACAAACTGCAGAAATTACGTGATGCCGATGCACAGCTTAGTGTTATTAACCGACAGCTGAATATTAACCTTAGCTGGGAAAAAGCGCTGGGGTGTGACTGCGCTTTAAGGGAGCTGTATTTAGTAGAAAGCTTCCGTTCAAACGTGCTGGATCTGCTTGATGATCTACATGGTCAGTCGTGCACTGCTTATACGCTTAAAAAAGTAGATTTGGTTTTAACTTTTTTAAGCGGTAATTTTGAGCAGCTGAACAAGAGTAATGCATTTTTCTTTGGTGATGAGAAACTAACCAGGGATGAACTTATTACTAAATATACGCAGATGCGTAAAGATGCTCAGCGCTTTCAGCTGAATCATTTATAATAGAAATACGCGGTGTATTATTTCTGACTGCACAAAAAGTAAAACTTGCAGGCAATATCGTTTATTAATTATTATTTTAATGACAATTTTCTGTGAATTTGTTCGCTTATTGTGCTTAAAGTCAATCTAAAGCGCCGTTGTGTTTGTCGTTGTTCGTTTACTCGTATACCATACGCGTTTTTTATCCCATTCGTCTTATTTTATCTGAGGTTATATGTCGTTGAGTTCAAAACATTGTGTCGTTATTGCTATTGCTGGGGCTTCAGCATCGGGTAAAAGTCTTATCGCAAATACGATATTTGAGGAGTTATGTCAGGAGCTTGGTACCGACCAGATCGGTATTGTTTCTGAAGATGCATATTATCGCGACCAGAGCCATTTGACCTTAGATGTACGTATGCAGACCAACTATGACCACCCGAAAGCGTTTGATCATGCGCTTCTATGTGATCATTTGAAAGCATTAAAAAATAACGAGTCAGTGGATATTCCTGTTTATAGTTATACGGAGCATACCCGTATGCAGGAAAGTCATGTATTAACACCTAAAAAGGTCATTATACTTGAGGGCATCTTACTGCTGACCGATCCTGCAGTCAGAGCGCAGATTGATGCGAGTATATTTATTGATACGCCGCTTGATATCTGTTTGATGCGTCGCTTAGCACGGGATATTGCAGAGCGCGGTCGTACCATGGAAAATGTACTGGCTCAGTATACGGCAACAGTTCGTCCTATGTTTCTGCAGTTTATTGAACCTTCTAAACAGCATGCTGATATCATTATTCCCCGTGGCGGAAAAAACCGTATCGCAACGGATATTTTAAAAACGCGAATAAAATACCTTTTAAACGATTAATCGTTCAACCTATCAGAGGCTTCAGCTTTTGTTAGCAACATTGTTTATAATGATAATTCCGGCTGCTGTGCGTTGAGCGCTTTGCTGCCGGAATATTCCTGTAGCCTTATATACCTGTCGTCTCTCCATTACAATTGTTCTCATAGGGGCTAAACTTTCCAAACAAGATACTGCGTCTAAGCCGCTTTGGGCTTTTAATATTTATCAAACTTCCTCTTCCGGCAGCTGCATTATTTAAATTATTTTAGTATAATGTCGCGCTTTTTTGCCGCAGATTTTAGACGCCAGGCCGCGTCAACCGAATTACCCTGGATTAACTAAGGATCCTGAATGACCATACAGCTTGAAAATAATACTTTGGCAGCGTTAACTGAGCGCTCTACTTCTCTTTATGAAGACAAACTTTTAGTCTCAAATATTGGAGAAATTGAAATAACCTATGCTCAGGCCAAAGCAAAGATTGCTCATATTCATAGCATTTTCGAGGACTTAGGAATAAGACAGGGTGATAAAGTGGCTATCTGCAGTGAGAATATGCCTCACTGGGGAATTGTCTATCTTGCTGTTACTTCTCTTGGTGCGATTGCAGTACCTATTTTACCCGACTTTCACAGCAATGAAGTGCATCACATAATTAAACACTCCGAAGCTGTCGCCATTTTTGTTTCAAAAAAACTCAGTGCGAAACTCAATGAAGATGATTTTAGTTCATCCCTGCAGTATGTATTTTCACTTGAGTCCTTAGAAATACTCGAAGATAAAACCCCCAAGCAGTCGGAGCTGGTAATTAAAGGGACAGAAAAAATTGCCCAGTTTAAGGCAAAAGCGATGCAGCTGACGAATCGACAGAGTGACAGTCAGACATTGGTAATTGATGAAAATGATCTCGCTTCAATTATCTATACTTCGGGTACAACCGGACAGTCAAAAGGGGTGATGCTGTCGCATAAAAATTTAATTGCGCAGATAAAACAGGCTGAAAGTCTGGTTAAAATTACTACTGACGATAAATTTTTGTCAATTTTACCTTTGGCGCATACTTTTGAATGTTCTGTTGGGTTTTTAGTACCCTTCTCAAACGGTGCCTCCATTCATTATATTAACAAAGTACCGTCACCGAAAATCATTCTCGCTGCTATGCAGAAAGTACGTCCGACATGTATGTTAAGTGTGCCGCTGGTGATTGAAAAAATATACAAATCAAAAGTACAGGCTGGTTTTAATAAAAATAGAGCCGTTAAATTTCTTTATGAAAACCTTACTTGTGTGCGTAAAAAATTAAATAAGATTGCAGGTAAAAAACTGCAGGAAAGTTTCGGCGGTCAGATACGTTTTTTTGGTATCGGAGGTGCAAAATTATCTCCTTTTGTAGAAGCCTTTTTACTGGAAGCAGATTTTCCCTATGCGATTGGTTACGGTCTGACCGAGACGGCTCCTATTATCGCCGGCGCAGTTCCGGGGCGTACCAAAGTCGGGACGACCGGCATTATTGCGCCGCATATCGAATGCCGCTTTGAAAAACAGTCTGAAGACAGCCGTGATGGTGAGCTTCACGTACGCGGTCCTAATATTATGATGGGTTATTATAAAGATACTGTACGTACGGCTGAGGTATTAGATGAAGACGGCTGGTTCAATACAGGAGACCTGGGTTATATCGATGACAATGGTGTATTGACCATTAACGGGCGCAGTAAAAATGTGATTATCGGTGCAAGCGGAGAGAACATTTATCCTGAAGCGGTGGAATCGGTAATCAATCAGAATCCGCTGGTATTAGATTCTATGGTTTACGAAGTTGATCATAAAGTAGTTGCTAAAATACATATTGATTATGACCAGTTTGACGAAGCGCATAATATCAACCAGACCAGTGATTCCGCTCTGCATGATGACATTCTCTCCTTATTAGAAGAGATTAGAACTGAAGTAAACACACAGCTTTCCAGTTATTCGAAAATCACTCGCGTAGTGGAACAGCGTGAACCGTTTATTAAAACACCGACTAAAAAAATAAAACGCTATTTACACATTTAAACAAAGACAGGAAGAGGGAGCGGCAGCTCCCTTTTTTATATTGATAAGAAAAAGGAAGCTGTGTTGAAAGGGGGGATTTAACTATTTTCAGGCAGTTGATATTGTGAAAGTATTCCTTCCAGCTGCACAGATGATTTACTCAGATCCGACGCTAAGGTCACCGAACGCTGCGCTGTCTGACGAATGGTTTCTGACTGCTCTCTAATATCATTAAGCTGCGAGCTGATCTCTCGCGCGGATACACTCTGCTCTTCAGCAGAGGCTGCAATTTGTGAACTCATGTCAAACACATCACTGGTTGAAGATGCCATCGATTCAACATCATCACCAACTGAAACTATCGAGTTACGTCCTTTATCTGCCTGTTCAACAATTTCTTCGGTTACTTTGGAAAGTGTTGTCGAGCCGGACTGCAGGCCTTCAATCATAGATTGAATTTCTACCGTGGCTTGTTGTGTCCGTCCTGCAAGAGTTCTCACTTCATCGGCAACAACAGCAAAGCCGCGGCCTTGTTCGCCTGCACGTGCCGCTTCAATGGCTGCATTTAATGCTAATAAGTTAGTTTGTTCAGAGATAGCGTTAATGGTGGTGACTACCGCACCAATTTCCGAGGCATTATTTGACAGCTGTGAAACTGATTCAGAGGCTGAGTCAATTTTACTCACTAAGCTTGATATTCTGACCACTGCCTGCGAAATCTGCTCTTTACTTGATTCAGCCTGGCTTGAGTTATCTTTGGTCTGTAGAGAAGTATTAGCCGCGTTGCGGGAGACATCCTCTATGGCCGTTGTCATCTGTTCCATAGCAACTGATACCGTATCTAAGAACTGGTGCTGCAGACTAATCAATTCTTCACTTTGGTTGGCCTGCTGGTTAAATTCATCAGCAGCTTCAGCAAGGCTGGCCGCATTATTACCAATGGCAATGACCATTTCGCTCATATTGTCGGCACTGCGGTCTATTTCAGTGGCTATCATGCTGAAATCATCAACACCAAAGAAATTAAGGCGTTGTGATAAGTCACCGTCGGCTAAGCGTTTGATAGCGATATACATGTCCCATAAACCGCCCCCCAGTGAGGTAGATGTCCAGTAACTTAATTGAAATAACGGCAGTAATCCAAGCAGGGCTACCCATAGCATCATTCCTGCATCATCTAAAGCCTGCTGTTCCCAGCTGCCGACATCAGTGCTCAGTTGAAGATAGCTGCGGCCTGCCGGCGCGCTTACCGTTACTGAATCGCCCTGACGGGAAGTATTTAACTGCGATGTCAGCTGCAGCCCATGTTGTCTGGCAAATTTGCTCAGTGCATCAGCGTCCAGGCTTTGTTTAGATGCGACCTGCGCGAAGCTGTCCACCATCGCCTGGGCCCTGGCCTGTGAGTTTACGGCGGTTTGTTGTTTTACCTGATTTAAGTTGAACAATGCAATGCTGGTGGTGATCACTGTCACCAGAGAACATAGTAGAAAAAACTTTCCATTTAGACTCAGCTTTATCATCAGCGCGTCAATTTTTCTAAATTCAATTTGTTTCATATTGGCTACCAACGTAATTCCATTTAAATAATAGTAGTATAACGTGTTACAAAAACTCTTTTGAGCATAAGTACTTATACCGGAGTATAGTGCAAAATTCGTATATTACTCTGTTTTTGCCTTTGCTGTTATTTTGCTCATTTCAGTTATTTTTTGCCATCTATGGGTGATGCTGATCAGCTGACCGGTAAATAATGTCATAGAGTAACCAAGGAGTGCGCCGATAATTAATGCAGGAACAATAATTACCACATCGCCGCCTACTGCAAATGTTATGCAGCAGCCGATAAATGCGCCGGGAATGAAAGAGAATTTTTGGTGGCTGGCTTGTAAACACATCGCTGAAGTCGCGATACCGGTGAAAATATAACCCATAAACGGTGTGTCGAAATAACTGCTGCCGTTGATAATTAACCATGCCCATAAAACACCGGACAGCGTTGTACACCAGGTAACAACAACGCCCTTAAAATTGGAGTTCGGCTGCGCAAAATAGGTACTGCAGCCTAAAAAACCTATCCAGGTGACAAGATGAAACAGATCTGCGATGCCGCACCAGACTGCTGCTAGAATTCCTGCTGATAACGCGATTTGCCAACGATTTTCCATGATTACCCTTATTGCCATTAACTAATTATTTTTTAAACAAAACCGTCAACGGTGATGTTTTTATCTGCACTGAACAGCCGTGATCAGTGCTTATTTGCAGGCAGTCTATTTATTCAACAGCACAGAAAATGAGATCTGGCTCTATAGAATGAGTAATACTCGAGGGTGACCTGTAATCGTTTACAAAATATGTTGTTAAATGTGATAGGCCATAAATGAAAATAAATTCACCTGTAGAAAGTTTTGATTCATGGGAGGTACTGATATATCGAGGAAATTAAAAGTCGCCGGCGTTGAGTGTCCGGCGAAGCAGTTAAATCAGCAGGGCAAAGTGTCTGCGGAATTACTCAGATGAATCTATTAATTGAACAGCTGACTGACAGCTTTATTGAATTATTATTTACGGTCACGTCCGCTTAATTTACGTAGGCATGTAAATTTCTCAGCACCAACTTTTAATACACATTCAGAGTATACGATGTCGTTATTAATCTGCTGTGTATCAGATAAAGCTGAAGCGGGGGCGGTAAAAAGTGATGCGCCTAAAACAGCCGCTGCAAATAAACTAATTAACCTAATCATAATCACCTCTCTTTTTTTGAACTAAAGAAATACACAAGAAATGTATTTCTTACACAATAAAAGAACGTGTCAGATCACAATAAATTTCATGTTTATTTTAAATATCTTTAAATAAATTCTAACTAACTGAGTTATCTTGAAATTTATTTTTTAACAAACATATGGTTTGCCGGGGTAACGCCGCGGTGATAGGTACAAAATGTATCCGTCGCTTCAGGTGTTCGGCTGTGAATTTTGATATTGGTAATAACTTCTAAGGCGCCTGCGTCGTAGCATGCCTGCTGTGCATTTTTAACAATATCCAGCAGCAGGTTTAATTCCCCGGTCATTGTCGTTTCCATTGCACCTACCTGATAGGGTACGTTAGCTTGTTTGACAACTTCGATCGCTTTATCGACGACTTCAAAATTGTTACCTTCTTTAAGTCGAGGAATAACTTGGAATGCTAAGAAAACTTCATTTTCGGCTGGATTTAATCTAGTCAATTTATTAATCCTAGGGTTATTTTCAGGGGTGGATAGGATAAAAATGTTCATATCAGTCTGCCTCAGCAAAACTGTTTGACAATTATAGGCGTCGGGAGGGCTGATAAATAGTCATTTCTTCCTTTTTTTGTCTAGATACATTCGTTCGTCAGACAATTTACTCAGCATGGCGATATTATCAGCATCTACCGGAAAATCCGCCAAACCAAAGCTAAAACTGCCAGAGAAACTTTGTCCATGGGCATTCATTTGATGCAATTCAAAGTCAGATCCGAGTTCGAGGATTTTTTCTTTGAGTGTATCTGCATCAGTATCGCTAAAAATACCGATAAATTCATCACCGCCTACTCTTGCAAATGCGTCTGAAATTCTGAATTTTCTGGTCAGTAAACGGGTAAAAGTTTGTATGTAAAGATCACCGGCATTATGTCCGTGTCTATCATTGATGCTTTTAAGCCCGTCTAGGTCAAATGTAATGATCACCAGCGTCTGATTTTTTCTATTGGCGACGGAGAGTCTATCGGTGACAATTGTATCAAAATAACCACGGTTCATAAGGCCGGTTAAGCTGTCATAGCGCGATAGTATTAATGTTTTTTGGTAGAGCTCAAAAACGCGATACACAACCGGCAGCTGCTGACCAATATAATCAGCGATAATTATGTCATTTTTGCTGTATGAATTATTACTGTTACTGTCAAAGGAAAAAATACACATTAGTTTACTATCAATCGTAACGGGTATAACGAGTGATGACCTCAGGAGAACATGTGATTCTCCGCAGTTTAACTCTGCGCTTAGCAGTGTTTCTTCTGGTCTAAGGTTATTGGCTATGTATGCGTGGTTTAACCCTTTTGTCACTAAAGATCTCAAATATGACTGTTCAAGCTTAACAGGAGAGTGCCAGGCATTCGCTCCGCTGCAGGCCAGTACTGTAAGATTATTTTCTTGATCCAGTTTGTACACCTTTGATATTCGGCAGTGTTCAAAAAGAGTTTGAAATTGTTTAAGGGAAACGTCAAAGAACTCTGACTCATTGTTATAGGAAATGACTGAATGATTTAGTTCCAGTAATATATCTTTTACTTTATGCAGCATCTGCAGCTGTCTCTCTGTCGTTTTCTTTTCGGTAACGTCCTGTATTATACCGACCAGCCCCAGCACCTGTCCTTCATCCCCTACATGTGTGGCTTTATTGAAAATAACATCGTGTATTGATCCGTCCGCATACTTTACATTCGCGTCATAAACCTGCTGACCTTTGTTTGCCATCAGCTCTAAATCCGCTTTATGGTATATATCAGCCAGATCGTGTGGTGCAACGTCATAAACACTATGACCGATCACCTGATCTTGTGTATAACCGATATAGTCTAGAAAGGCATTATTGCAGAAGCGGTACAATCCTAGGTTATCTTTATAAAATATTGGATTAGGCAGCGCTTCCATTAACGATTTCAAGAAACTGAGGTTGCTTTTTAATTCTCTGTTGTGAATATGCTCTGCGGTAATATCCAGTATGGTGCCCAGCGCCCTTAGCGGTTTTCCTTGTCCATCAGTTATAACTTCACCAATGATGCGTACCCAGCATTCTTCATTGCAGGGGTGGTTTACGCGGAATATACTGGTTTCAATAAAGCCGCTGTGCAGCTTTGCTTCAACAATCTGTGTGAATTTCTCTTTATAGTCGGGGTGAATGATATGCTCTGTGATGTAGGTAATGCTGTTGTCGAAATGTTTTTTATCTGTACCAGTTAATGTAAACAAGCCGTCAGATAAATATATATAATTGTTTTTTAAATCCCAGCTCCAAGTTCCAAATCCGTTGATTGTTAGTGCACATTTTATTTGTTCTTCTAAATCACTCTGTTGAATTAGTAAGTTAAGTAGTTTTATATATGAACGACAGCGGGTGGGGGAGCCGGTACTTTTTTTCTGCATAGTAGATCCTTTTAAAATGCCGATAATCATTTGCAGTGATTATATTGTAGCATCAATAGCGAATTCTAATTTTTCATTATATATATACCCGTTACCAATCAAAATGCATTTATCAGTCGCTAGCTCGGACACCAAAACAAGGCGAAGCATAATGACCTTTCGAGCGATTAACTACGTTAATCTTCTGTCGGTAAGATTAAAATAAAGACTTTAATCTTTAAATGGCTAGCCCTTATCGAATGCTGCAACGCAGTCTTGGTTTTCGAGCTGGCGACCCTCAGGGCAAGCCTTAAGGCAATCATCTTCGTTGTCTTTCGAGCGATTCACTTCGTGATTCCTCTATCGACATTGTTAAATGCAAGCATTTAACAATTCGTTGTGAAGTCTCGATTGAACCCGTTAGATCTTCACCTTCACGCCTAGAATCTGTTCACCTTATGACTTGCTGATTTTTGCATCTTGAATGATAACGGGTATAGCATAGGATTTTGGTATTAAATTGATAGGCTAAGCTTAGAAGTAATTACAGATTTTATGCGCGAAATTCGATTATGTGTGTTGATGCTGCTGGAAATGATTAATACCGGTCTTATTCTTCATAGTAAAACCGGTATTAAATTAGATGTTATTGCTGAGTACTTAACACGCTTCCTTGTGCATTTTCACCAATACCTAGTGTGAATGGTAATGTTACGTAATGATAGCGGGTCGTTGTCTGACCGTCATGAATAGCGATATTGAAGTCGTAGGTACCGCCTATTTTCATGATTTTATCGTCTTCAGGGAAACCAGTATCAAGTTTACGTTTAAAGATCACAGTATATTTACCATCCTTCCATGAGGATGCAATTTCCTGATTAGTACCTGCAGAGCCTTCACCTTTACGGTTTAAGCGGCCTTGAAGATACTGACCTTCTTTAATTTTGCTGGCGTCATAGGGTATAGTATTTACACCTTCGATCATCGCAATATGTTTGCTTAAGTCATTAAAATCAGTTTTATCAAGTGCATAAAAACCAGTTACTGATTTATCGTACATGTACTTAGGTTCACCAGTCTTTTTATCGAAGTTCCAAGTGAAGACTGTTTTACCTGCATCATTATGACGATACTCAAGCACGTAACCGTCATCGGCGGCGCCTGTTGGTGCACTACGTGTTGAACGCCACTGCATCAGATCAACAAACTTACCTTCAGCTTTAAGTTTATCTATCTCTATCTGTGTTTTTAATTTATCCCAGTTCAAGCCGTAACGCTCTGTACGAGTGTCTGGAAGATATTTACGAATATCGTTTTTGCCTAATCCATCGGCTCCAATGACAGGTAATGCTAGTACATCGCGTTTGGTTGCCTGGCCTATATCTCTTGAGCCTCGGTGACAGGACATCCAGCAGCCTTGCTCGGTAAACTGTTCAACAGCGCCGTCATCAATCATGATTGAAAAACGATCTTCATAAATTGGTGTATAAGGATTCTTACCTATATCTCCTCCTACAATTGTCCACTTGCCGTTTTCATACAGCACTGCATCATGCATACGCGCAGGAAAGGGGGATGCCGTTTCCCAAGTTGCTTTTACGTATAGGTGCTGTTGATCATTTGCAAATTGGAACTGAGTTTGTATCGACCCTTTTTTACCAGCAGCTTTATCCAGTAGATCATTTTCAATCAATAGGTTACCAAGACCTTGCTCTTCATCTTGATGACAGGTAGAACAAGTCTTATTTTCAAAATCATCTTTAGTTGTACCCTTATGTGCTGGCGAGTTGATCCAGTCATAAGTTATCATTCCCGGGAAAAAAAGAGTTTTTTCGACTACAGGTACTTTCTGCCAGTTAATGCTGGATTCAATTTCATTGACGTTCATTTGATATGCAGTGGCGGCTGTAGATAATACGCCTGACAGCAGCAGCGCCAGGCTGCTGAGTTTAATATTAGTTGTCATTATTTTTTCTCCCCATCATGCGGGTTAAGGTGCTGTCTTTTAATACGAAGTGGTGGTAAGAGGTTCCTGCAATGTGTGCAAATACTAAAATGTAACAAACGATTTCAAGAAATGAATGAGCAGTTGATGCCACATCAATCAACCCTGCATTACGCTCTGCAAAGCCCGGTATAGTGAACATTCCAAATACTACTGTATCTTTAGCTTTTGCCAGGCTTATAAGTAACCCGGTTAACGGCATTAAAAGTACGATTGCGTACATTACAGTGTGCGCCATAGCCGCTACAAATTTTTCGAATTTGGTGCCTAAAGGTTTAGGGTGACCTGTCCAGTTAAGCCATATTATTCTGACTACATAGGAAAGAAGCACCACTATCCCCAGTGATTGATGAAGCGCAAAAGCGCTTGAATCTGGATCACTGTTAACCAATATAAGCAACATAGACACAATAAATGCGGCCGCCGAAACAATGTGTATAATTTTACTCGCTGAACTGAAATGTTCAGTTGGTACCGAAACTTTCATATTATCCCCCTTTGTTAAAAGTAAACTAAATAACCCTATTGTGATATTAATGTAACATGTCTTCTGTCTAGTAAATAGCCAGCTAATGATGTATTAAATGAGTTAGATCAATGGTTTCTGTGAAATAAATGGTGGCTCTTGTTTTGTTGGTCTTTCGTTGACTTTTGGTGTATTTTTGAACGGCGGTAAGATCTTTCAAACTAAAAATATTTGCTATAAAATAAATTAAAACAGCAGGTATGATACATCTCACTGTCAATACAGTCGAAATCAGCTATTTTAACCGGCACAGTGGATGCCGATAATATTGTGCAGGGTGTTAGTTTGTTTGAATGGACTTTGTATCTATATGTTTGTCTGTTGAACAATGCTAAAACAGCTGTAGGCCTTTGCGCAGTTCAAGTGCAATAGAAGCATTTCATAAGTTCGCGTCAGCCGCCATTTTTGTACCATACTGCGGTGCTGTAAAGTGTGTAAATCGAGTGTTGTTCAGCACCGTATTACTATTAACGTAAACCTTGTAATGTTGATGTTTTAGAAGGTTTTTTACCCGTTATAAGCAGACCTGTCTGAGTTATATATGGAGATATGTGATGCAGTTTAAAATCTGTAGTGTAAATCATTATCACCGAGTGCTTTTTTTTGTTATAAAGGCACTATTAAACTCTGTCGCCGTTTACCTGTTTCGGCGGACAGGACTTATTCTTTTATCCTAATTCTTTTAATGCGTGGTATGTGATGTCTAAAAAATTCTATGAGCAAATTAATCAACAACTTGAACAAGTAAAAAATGAAGGCCTGTATAAATCAGAACGTATTATAACATCAGCACAGAGTGCAAGTGTTTCTGTCAGCACCGGTGAAGAGGTTTTGAATTTTTGTGCTAATAACTATTTAGGTTTAGCTAATAATAGCTCGCTGATTAATGCTGCAAAAAAAGGATTAGACGAACAGGGTTTTGGTATGGCTTCGGTGCGTTTCATATGTGGAACGCAGGATAAACATAAAGAGTTAGAAGCTAAGTTATCAACATTTCTGGGCATGGAAGATACTATTCTGTATACCTCATGTTTTGATGCCAATACCGGTTTATTCGAAACCATTCTTGATGCACAGGATGCGATTATTTCTGATTCACTCAACCATGCATCAATTATTGATGGTGTACGTTTATGTAAAGCTAAACGTTACCGTTATGCTAATAACGATATGGTTGAGTTAGAGCAGAAGTTAATTGATGCTGTTGAGGCAGGCGTTCGCCATAAACTGATTGTGACTGACGGTGTTTTCTCTATGGATGGTGTGGTGGCAAATCTACCTGCTATTTGTGATCTGGCTGATAAATACGATGCATTAGTGATGGTTGATGATTCTCATGCAGTTGGTTTTATGGGTGATAACGGCCGCGGCACACACGAATATCACGATGTGATTGAGCGCATTGATATCATTACCGGTACGCTGGGCAAGGCAATGGGCGGTGCATCCGGCGGCTACACCGCTGGTAAAAAAGAGGTGATTGACTGGCTGCGTCAGCGTTCTCGTCCTTACCTTTTTTCTAATTCATTAGCACCTGCCATTGTAGCTGCATCCATTGAAGTGATTGATCTGCTGGCGGACAGCGGCAGTCTGCGTGATAAATTATGGGAAAATGCGGCGCATTTCCGTACCAGCATGACTGAAGCCGGTTTTACCATGGCAGGCTGCGACCATGCGATTATTCCTATTATGCTGGGTGATGCTAAAGTGGCGGCAGAGTTTGCTGAACGAGCATTGCAGAAGGGCATTTATGTAGTTGCGTTCTCTTTCCCTGTTGTACCAAAGGGACAGGCGCGTATCCGTACTCAGATGTCAGCGGCTCACTCAACTGAGCAGCTGGATCGCGCGATTGCCGCCTTTATTGAAGTAGGTAAAGAGATGGGATTAATTTAAGGGCCATGACCATGAAAATAAAAGCACTTGCAAAGTTACAGCCGGAAGTCGGCATATGGATGACTGAAGTTGATAAACCGGAACCGGGCCATAATGACCTGCTTATTAAAATCCGCAAAACAGCTATCTGCGGTACGGATGTACATATCTATAACTGGGATGACTGGTCACAAAAAACCATTCCTGTTCCAATGGTTGTCGGCCATGAATACGTTGGTGAAGTGGTCGGCATGGGCCAGGAAGTCAGAGGTTTCAGCGTTGGTGACCGTGTTTCAGGGGAAGGACATATAACCTGTGGTCATTGTCGTAACTGCCGCGGCGGGCGAACCCACCTCTGTCGTAATACAACGGGTGTCGGTGTTAACCGTACCGGTGCTTTTTCTGAGTATTTAGTGATCCCGGCTTTTAATGCATTTAAGATACCTGATGGTATTTCTGATGATTTAGCCTCCATTTTTGATCCCCTGGGTAACGCTGTTCATTCGGCACTGTCTTTTGATATTGTCGGTGAAGATGTGCTTATCACAGGAGCCGGTCCCATCGGAATTATGGCGGCGGCTGTTGCCAAACATGTCGGGGCACGCCATGTGGTGATCACCGATGTGAATGAATACCGCTTGTCTTTAGCGAGAGAAATGGGCGTGACGCGTGCAGTAAATGTAGCTGAGCAGAAACTCGAAGATGTTATGGCCGAATTAGGCATGACAGAAGGTTTTGATGTGGGGCTGGAAATGTCCGGAGCGCCGGTTGCTTTTAACAGCATGCTTGCCAATATGACCCATGGCGGTAAGATTTCATTACTGGGTATTCCTCCTGCGGATATGACCGTTGACTGGAACATGGTGATTTTTAAAGGGCTGATTATTAAAGGTATCTACGGGCGAGAAATGTTTGAAACCTGGTATAAAATGGCCAGTCTGATCCAGTCTGGTTTAGATTTGACCAAGATGATAACCCATACTTACCCTATTGAGCAGTTCCAGGAAGGTTTCGATATGATGCGTTCCGGTCAGTCTGGTAAAGTCGTTTTAGACTGGACAGTTTAAAGCGATCAGTTAACTGGCAGTTTGAATCTAACAAAAGCAGTCAACATAAAATGTTGACTGCTTGTTTGTATTTATTGTTCACTCAATTACTTTATAAATGAGTAAATAGACTCCCCGTAAATAATTCGCCACGTATCTGTGTAAACCTGTTTAACCCATATCAAGAATGCTAATCATTCGTCTTATCTTTCTGATGTTTTAACTGCTTTGTTATTAATTAAACATTGATAAACCCCCAGCTCAGCTGGGGTGACTCGCATAGGTTTAACCGTAACAACAGTAGGGGTATCTTCTTTGCTCGACCAAAAGTAAAGAGGAAAAACCTATGCGAGACTATAAGAGTTTGTCTCATACTCGTTGGGATTGTAAATACCATATTGTATTTATCCCTAAAAAAAGACAAAAGCTGATATATGGAGCGATCAGAAAACACTTAGGTGAGACGTTTCATGAATTAGCGAAACGAAAAGGAGTAGTAATCGAAGAAGGGCATTTAATGAAGCATCATGTTCATATTTGCCTGAGTATTCCTCCAAAATTTGCAGTTGCAAATGTTGTTGGCTATTTGAAAGGAAAAAGTGCGATTTCTATAGCTAAAAACTTTCGAGGGCGACAACGAAATAAACCATCCGTATTACTTCACTGCAGGGAAGCATAACCTGTCAGGCAGCCCTTTATGAAGGTGTACGTCCCGGTACAGTTGCCAAGGCATTTGGTCAGGGGCACTGGGCTTACGGCAGCATTGCATCTAAACAGTTTGGCAAACCCCCCTTCGGAGGCAATAATAATGAACTGCTGCCGCCGGTATATGAGCAATTGCCTGGATCCTCTGCCTTTTATGGCCAGATCGGTGTCCGGGTAGAGAAAGTATAGGAGGCTGACAATGCGTTATGGAATGGTGATCGATCAACAAAAATGTGTGGGTTGTGCTGGTTGTGTTTTCGCCTGTAAGGCTGAAAACCATACGCCGCCCGAGATCAACTGGTGTGACAAGCTGATTGTAAGCAGCGGTCAATTTCCGGATGTTCGTTTCGAATATCTGTCAACCATGTGTAATCACTGCGAGGATGCTCCCTGCGTCAAGGGCTGTCCGACTCAGGCAATGCACAAGTCGGAGGGAGGTCTGACTCTTCACGAACAGGAAAAGTGCATCGGCTGTAAAGCCTGTATGGAGAATTGTCCTTATGGGGTGATCAGCTTTAACTGGCAGCGCCCGCATCAGGAATGGCAGGAAAACAAAGGTCTGGCTGCTGGAACTTTTACGCCGTCCGCTATGCTTGCAGAGGCTGGCGGGGAAGGAAGTCCCCTGAGCAACCCTGAACGCGGCAGTAGTTATCCGATACAACGACAACGCGGCGTAGTTGAAAAATGTAACTTCTGTGATCATCGCCTTAAGGTCGGATTGAATCCTGTCTGTGTGGATGCTTGTCCTTCGAATGCCCGGGTAGTGGGGGATCTCGATGATCCGAACAGTGAAGTCTCGAAGCTGATCCGCAAGTATGACGGTAAGCCGCTTAAACCTGAGTTAGGTACGGGAAGCAAGGTCTTTTATATCCGTCGATATACTCCGGAAAACCGCTGATAAGAGAGGAACCATGAAAACTGCAAACTGCAATATAATGTTTTTGGCACTGTCTGTTGCCGGGTTACTGTTCGGAGGCTATTTTGCCTCCATGGAATGGTTCGTTGGCCCAAGCTATGTCGCTAATGACGGTCTGTTCTGGACGTTACCTCTAGTAGCCTACATATTCCTGGCTTTGACCAGCACCGGCATATCAATCTTAATGACAGCAGGAGAACTGCTGGACAACAAGGCTGTCAAAGCGCACAAGTTGTCGCTGCTGACTGCCGCCTTGTCTCTGCTGATTGGGGCTTTTGCTGCATTAGCTACAGAAATGGGATCCCCGTTTCATGTTATCTGGCTGTTGTTTAGTCCGAACCTCAGTTCACCAATTTGGTGGATGGGCACACTGTACGCCGTTGAACTGCTGCTGCTTGGTTTTAAATATTACCTTTTACTGCGCGGACGCCCCTCTAATTCAGAGCAATGGTTAACGTCAGCCGCATTGTGTGTGGCGGTGGCGGCCGCTTTAGTATTAGGCAGTGTATTCGGGACCGCAGTCGGACGCACTGGTTATCAAGGTGCAGATGCTTCTGTTCTAACGCTGCTCTGTGCTTTGGCAAGCGGCTTGAGTTTAGCGCCGCTGCTGTTTAAAGAGCAGGCGCGAGAAGTACTGCTGCTGCCGGGAAGAAGGCTGCTTGCCGGTCTTGCAGTGTTTTTATTGACCCTGTATTTATATTCTGCCCGCAGCACGGTGTTGGCTGACATAGCCTGGGTACAGTTGTGGATGCCGTTATTATTGTTAGCGTCGATGCTGGTTTATAAAGCAAAACCGGCGGTGAGTGCGCTGATCGCCTTGCCGACGCTGCTGCTGGTGGAGCTGTTCTTTGTGATTCAGGGGCAGCTGCAGGTCTTAGGGCCGAAACAAACCTGGCTAGGTGCGGTGCAGAGCTATCTTCCTAATACGGCTGAAATAGCTATTCTTATATTCGGCTGCTCTGTTGCTTATCTGTGCTTCTTTTTATTTAATCAACTGCAGGTTCGTCTAGGCGGCTCGTCAGACTAGAAATCTTTAACTGGAGTGACTAAAACCGGCACAGCCTGGCTGCGTCGGTTTTGTGTATGCGTCAATTGAAATTTTTACACTTGCTTATAATGATATTGGTTATCATGCTGTTAACCCGTACAATGCAGATTCATTTAAAAAGAGAATTATTATGCTTATTAGTAAAAACACGGTTGTAGAGTTCCATTATGCTTTAAGTGAAGCAGAGCAGGAGCTTGAAAACAGTTTCCAGAGTGATCCGCTAGTTTACCTACATGGTCATGATGGTCTGTTTGAAACCTTAGAAAAACAACTCGATGGTAAAACCATTGGCGACAAACTGCAGGTGACACTGACACCAGAGCAGTCTTACGGTCAGCGTAGAGAAGGCGGTCTGCAGCGTATTCCAATTAAACATCTGCAGGGAGCTAAAGTATGGAAACCAGGTATGACAGCGGTTGTTGAATCAAATCAAGGCCGTCAGCAGGTAACTATCGTAAAAGTAGGGCGTTTTAATGCCGATTGTGATTTAAATCATCCCTTTGCCGGTAAAACGTTAACTTTTGCTATTGAGATTGTCTCGGTACGTGCTGCAACAGATCAAGAAATTAGTCACGGTCATGTGCATGGCGCCGGCGGCTGCGGCCACTAAACTTCAAAAGGTCATTAAATTTTAATGACCTTTGTGCAGCTCTTTTTCTGACTAATTAGTTGTCAGAGTAAAGGTCGTTGAAATACGGCTGTCTTGTGCCTCACCGGTTAAAGACGGTTGTAATGCAAATACCTGTTTATTGGGTACTTTATCGTGTTTGATCAGTTGTGCTTTGATAATACTGATGCGCTGTTGAGCAAGCGTACTTAACTCCAGACTGGACAGCGGCTGTCTGACTAACAGAGCCTGATAAAGTGACCGTTCATATTTGTCCATTACCGCCTGCAGCTGCTGGGTTTTATCTTCTGCGTCATCATTCACTGCTGCTGTTTCTGTGTTCATATCGTTGTGCAGTCTGCTCCGTTCTATTTCGCCTTTATACTCAGTTAACAGACGCTGCATAACCGAGATACGTTTTTTCTGGTCTTCACTGTCACCGCCGGATTCTTTTAACAACTTATCCATTTTAAGCTGCTTTAATGCTCCACCGTCCTGTTTTTCATCGACCATCGCTCGGATCTCTAAAATCAACTGCGGGCGTTTGTTTAATACTTCTGCGAGTGTGTCCAGCTGAGTAACCTGTTCCTTTGTTAAGACGGCACTGCCAAGTTCGAATGCTACTGAGTTGAGTTTATCAGGATCACCGCCGACCAGATTAGCTATCATAGAAAAGGGCGAAGTGACCGCTTTAGTGAGTACATTTATAAATGCCTTCATCACTAAACCGCCAACCGCAAAATCCGGATCATCCATATCACCTTTGGTCGGAAGGCTGATATCAATAATACCGTCGCTGTCTTTAAACAGTGCCAGTGCCAGTTTAAGCGGCAGGTCCAGCGATTCCTCGCTGTCAACGCTGGAGCCTAATTCAAACTGATCCAGAATGAGGCGGTTATTACCGTCGAGAAAACGCTTAGCTATTTTGTAGTTAAGATGCAGACTGAGTTTGCCTTTATCAATAACATAACCGGCATAACGGCCGGAATAGGGCGTAAGCGTAGTGAGTTCTATTTTGTCAAAGTCCGCATTGATATCCGTATAAAGATCGCCGCTGAGCGGGTTTATTTTCCCTTTTAGCAGCATCTTTCCGTACTCTTCGATAGTACCGCTGATATTCACATCTGCACGAGCCAGGTTATCAGAAGAGAGACCGTTTATTGCCCCGTTCATATTTTGAATACTGGTGCCGAACTGCGGACGTAAAGACAGATCTGCAAAATAAGCGCTGCCGTCTTTAAGTTCAATCTTATCTATTTTAACCGCTAAAGGCTGCGCTGTTTCCTGTTCACCACTGCTGATTGTCTGTTTGTCTGTGTGCTTATTATCAACAACTAACTGAGCAAAATTGATACTGCGATCTTCAGTCACGATCAAACGCACATAAGGTTTAGTTAATTCGACCCTGCTCAGTGCAATACTCAAAGGATTAAAGTTAACTTTTAACGGAGCAATATCGAGACTCTGCCAGCCGACTAAACGCTGCTTAAGACGTTGATCCGTACTGTTAAACTCTTTGATATTAAAGGCGCCTTGAAAATCACCTTGAATCTCTCCGTGCTGATCTTTGTTTAAGTTAAGATCGCCGCTGACTGATAGTTTTCCCTGTTCTAAATTAATGTGTGCGGCATCGTTTATATAAGGCTGCAGTCCGGGTAACGCAAAATCATTGACGCCTAAGTGCGCCTGCAGTTTAAGCGGTAGGGGTCTTACCTGACCACGAACAGAGTTTTCGTTGGAATTGTTGACATAATAAGAGAGATTAAAAGGCAGATCTGCGTCTAAATTCTGGTTGAGGCCTTCAAGATTAAAATTAATCCGGTTTATCTCTATTTGTGCGTTTGTACTAGGGTATTTATCAACAAAATTAACCTGGCTGTTGGTTAAAATAACATCTGCAATTGACCATTGAAAAGCTGATTGAGAAGACGATTCTTGTGCTTCTGCTGCCGTTTCAGCTGTATTTTCTGAATCAGATCCATCGGCGAAGGGCGCTAATATATTAAGCAGTCCTTGTTTATCGCGCTCAATCAGTAAATTTGCTGTCTCAATGTTAACTGTGTCTATCTGTAGTTTTTTCTCTGACAGATTAAAGTTCAATGGTCCGGCTGTGATTGTTTTTATATCTGCAAAACGCTGCGCCTGCTGTTTGTCAGCCAGGTTAATCTGGTCAAGTTGTATCATGCTCTGCTGAATCTTCAGCTCAACGGACTCTCCCGCCATGCTTAGCTCATACTGGCCGTTAAATCCGGCAAGGGCATGCTCCAGAGTATAGGGGGCATGCTCGGAGAGATAATCCCAGAATTGATGTACTTTAATGCCTTTTATATCCAATGCACCGCTGGAACGCAGGGGAGCAAGGCTGATTGTGCCGTTCCAGTTTATGCTCTGTTCGTCACCTAGTGCAATATCGAGGTGATAACTGCCGTCTTCCTTTATAAAAGTTGATAAATTTTGTAAATTAAAAGAAACCGGATCCAGCTGGTGTTTGACTGTTTTAACCGGACTATGGTCAACAATATTAATACTGCCTGCAGTGACATCAATGTTATCAAACAGCAGCTTAGGTAAAGCGCTGTCTGCTGGTGCCGCGGTTTGAACTTCAGGTGCTGTTTTGCTTTGCTGGGACAGCAGCGCCTGCTGGAAATTTGTTACCCCGTTTTTATCGATTTCTACTTTGATGCTCGGTCCGGCCAGTTCAATATCAGCAAAAGTAAATGCGCCTTCAATAATAGAGCGTAGTTCGAAATTCATATGGTAACGATTAAAGGCAAGCTGCTCTTTGCCCTGCTGATCAACAACCGCTAAGTGATGAACCGTCAGCGTTAAGGCATAGGGATTGAACTCAATTTTTTCAATTTCAGCCCGCCAGCCGAGATGCAGCTCAACCTGCTCAACGACAGTTTTGTGAATAAGATGAGGCACCAGTAAAAAACCGGCAAGGCTGTAGCCAGTTGTCAGTGATAAAACCCAGAAAAGAGGGGAACGGTAGAATTGTCGGCTGATTAATTTCTGCAAGTATTTCACGTTATATCCTTGTTCTTTAAAGAAAGAACTATTTTTGAACAATGCTGATTTAAGAAAAATTATAGCTCAGGCGTGCTTTTATTTACAGATGTAAAACGGGGATAAATAAGTTTAAGCAGTGTTAATACCGAGTGGAACGTTCATAAATTCATCATTAGAGCAGAATCACAAAAGCGGCGGACAATTTTTACCGCTTTTGTGGTTATGTTAATTTATAGCAAACTGATTAAATAAAAGATCAGATACTTATTCTGACTGGTATTATTTATTCAGGAATAAAATCTTCTCCGTCGGTCAGATATTCTAACGTGAAGCTGGCATAGCGGATCTCTCCGGTAGTCGCTTCATAGAAAAGTCCGATGCGCATATCATCGTGAATCACCAAGTCGGAATAGGCAGAAGTGCCCGGGTTAATGGTTTTTTTCACCGGCCAGCTTTGACCTTCGTCATAGCTTAACTGGACGGTCATATTAACTCGTGAGCTTTGGCTGTGCGGGTTAGAAAATAACAAACGGTTTTTATCGTCTCTATCTTCCCGAGTGTAGCGGATAACAGCAGATGCAACGGTGGGTTCGATTAAATTATCATCATCGACTGTTTCGCCGAAGCTGCTGCCTCCGTCATGGCTTAATGTTACTGCACGTCTTTTATCTGCCGTCGGTCTGTAATTACGGCTGTTAAACATAATGTCGCCGTTTGCCAGCTCTACAGCCTGTACCTCGTTGAGTGACTCCCCGGCAATCAGCCCGCCGATTTCCCAGGTTTCACCATGATCGTCACTCCAGTAAGCATAGTTTTCATTAGCGGTAGCTGAAGTTGCACCCACCGGGTTGTACTGGCCGGAAAAGAACAGCCGGCCGAAACGCCCTGCTTCAGCAGCCTCCTGAGTGTTGAGCTGAATGGCATGGCCGGTCGGCGGAATATGCATTTTCTGACCGGGAATTCGGACCTGATCTGTGATATCAGTCGGCTCCGACCAGGTAACACCATGATCCAGGCTGGTGCGGTAAAGCACCCAGCGCTGTGCCGGGTGATCATCATCAGAAACATCTGCTTCGCCGCCGTCGGCGTTATTCCACATCACCATTAATCGGCCGAATTGTGCTTCTCCCTGTGAGTTGACAACAGGAGTCCCGTCCGCCTGGGTATGTGGATAATACTCATCATAAACAGCGGTCATGTTCTGCGCTGCTAATTGACCGAACTCAGCAATAACCGTTAAAGGTCCCCAGGTGATGCCGTCGTCACTGCTGCGCTTTAACACCACATTAATATTGCCGTGATCACCGCAGTTATCAACTCGGCCTTCGGCAAAGGCCAGTAGATCCCCGTTACCTGCTTTAACAATGGTCGGGATTCGGAAGCAGGCATAACCTTCCGTTCCCGGCTGATATACCACCACTTCGCGCAGCGGACGCTCTTCGCCGCTTACGGAAATGGTGACTGTCTGCTGATCGGTATTACGCCACGGGTCAATAACAGTCAGTTTAACCGGATAGTCACCGCCCCATTCAAAATCATGGTTAAGGTTTTTTCCGAATTTAATCTCACCATAACCAAAGTCCCACATATACTGAAGTTCATCTCCTTCAGGATCGCTAGAGTCTTGTGCAGAAAATAGATACTGGGTGTCCTGCAGGTGTTTGTAGTCAACAACTGCCTGCGGCGGTAAATTAGTGTTGTCAATAAATGAGCTGGCTTCCTGCTCTGATAAGCTTCTGTCATACAAACGCAGATCATCTACCATATAACCGGAGGTTTTCTGGTGGACTCTTATCGGCGCTTCATTACTGAATTCACCCGGGGTAAAGGTACTGGCGTATTCCCCGCTGTTTTGATCAAGTTTCTGACCGTTAATCCACGCACTCAGTTTACCTGCCTGCTGGTCAACAACCGCAGTAAAATGATGCCATTGCTCTAGATTCAGATCGGCGAAATCTGCCTGCAGATCCGCTTTCTGGCCGTTAATATTAATTCTGTAATAGAGACTGTTATTATTGGTAAACAGGGACCATCCAGCTTCGCCGCTGCTGGTATTGCCTTTCTGTACCAGCTGCTGCACGCTGCCTGCTTGCGGGATTTTGAACCAAAAGGTGATCGTCTGTGATTTTAATCCGGGGTTATACTGCGGCTGATCAGCGATATCATAATAGCCCTGATCCGGAAAGCCCATCTCTGCCAGATCCCATTTTTCAATATAGTCCTGAGGGCCGATCTGCAGGTTTTTATTATCTGCGCCAGCAGCATAACAATAACTGCTGAGTGTTAACAGCAGGGCCAGGGCGTATTTCACTATCTTCATATAAATTCCTTAGTGTTAAAATTTACTGGTTAAATATAATGATAATTATCTGCTTAATCTGCTGGGTGGTTACCTCCCGATTAGTAAAACAATGCGTGATAGAAAGAGTTAAATTAACTGTGCAGATTGTCGTACAGACAAAATAACAGAAGCGTTACTCCGGTTTTTATTTGGTATTGGAGTGCGGCTCATGTTAGGCGTCGGGTTTTAAAAAATCAATAAAAAAACAAGTGAAATCAATATATTCATGGAAAATGTGAGCTGTATAGAAAATGTGCAGTCTGGTGAAAAAGCATCACTTTTTACTAAAGATGCGTTTTTTTTAATCTAATCGTTAATATAAATGCAGTCCGTAAAACAGCTTCGACAATGTTCTGCCTACGCTGTCGAGTATTTAATATTTAACTTGCCCGCTGACATTTCTATACTCCTTTCGGAGTGATCGCGGTTAATTTAGAGGTTTTATATGTTTAAGGTTATATTTGCTATTTTTGGATTTTTGTTATTTATAGAGAAAGCACTAGCGGCAGCAACGATAAGTGATATGCATCTTGTATATGATCCGGCTAATGCAACGTCTGTTTATGCGACTCCGCTTAACGGCTCGATACGAACTCTCGAAAATGCCTGTAGAAATCCTTTTGCGGCCGCTTATAAAGTGGGTGGGATTAGTGGGCAGCCTCAAAGATATAGAGAGATTGAAATAGGCAAGGAACCGACAGATGAAATTATCCTGAGAAATCTGCGTGGCGGGGGGGGGAAGTGAAGATAAAAATATGGCCGCTTGGTTTTAAAGCCCAGTTCAATGAAGGTACCAAGCATGTTGACCGTATTGTAACGGGGACTACCTGCGGGGAAATGTTGACAGGTGAAGATATTTATGCTGAAAAAATGCTCGGCAGCACCGAGCCCTTATTCATTAGATATCAAATGGCGGGGAATAATCTCGAATTAATACTGGGGGTCGAAGTTGTGGACGCTACTCATATGACCCCTGGTGTGTACGGGATTTCAGGTTATGCATTTAACAAGTCAGTTTTCACTGTAAGTCCGCACTCTGTTCATCTCGGTACTGACGTTCCTATCATTAACTCTTTGGCACTGATGATACCGCATGTGTTTTATATTGACTTTCCCTATGACGCGGTGGTGTTAAATCCTTCACAGAGTCAGCCAGATCAAATAATGAGCGGCGAGCTGCCGTTTTATGCCACCAGTAATGAGCGCTACAGTATTAGCCTGCAGTGCGGTGCTTATGGCGGCAGTTCGGCTGATAACTGTTATTTTGATGCCGACGCAAACTGGAACTGTCCAGCAGCGTGTTTTTTCCACAGCAGAATGTCACCCTGGATTTAAAGCATAATACACCGGTTTATGTGGATGGCGTGCAGTTTACCGGTATAAATACGCCGGAGCGTAAGGACATTTTGGATGAGGCTGGTGACGAGACCGGTTACTATCACCAAACCAATACAGTCAGTGCAGCTAGACGTTATCAGGGCCAAGTGCAGTTTTCCCTGGATATATCTAAAGCGCAGCCGGGCAGAACCTACAGTGATACCATTCACTTAGTGTTTGAGGCGGATTTTTAATGCTGCCGGCTTATTATTTTTTTATCACTTTCGTTAATTTTTAATAGGTATTGTTTATGATGCTTATCCATAGAGCGCTGTTGTTTATTGGTTTTTCTCTACTGCCGGGGCTGGCGACGGCAACGGGGATTCCGACGTTTCCGGATATCCATTTACAATACGATCCGTTAAATAGTGAAGGATCCTACGCACTGCCCCTTAACGGAAATACGTATAGCCGGTGTGGAAATGACTATGCGGTAAGTTATATCATGTCCGGGTTAAGGGGAACTGCTAATTTAATGCGAACCGTTCATTTAGGCGGGCAGCCGTCGCAGAAAGTGACGCTCAATAATGTGCGCGGCGGCAGCTCGGTGGATTTAATTATCCGGCCGGTTGGTTATCTTAAATACGGTAAGACTAATCATACTGCTCATCAACTTATTGGTACTACATGCAGCTCCCAAACAACTAGTGCTGGGAAGTCCCACCTCTGGGCAGAAAAAGCAGTTAATGAAACTACGTCGTTGTATGTCAGATACAAACCGGGAACCAGTAGGAAAGAAGAACTTACGCTGGTTTTCGAAATTATGAATACAGGCCCTATTACGCCTGGCGTTTACGGGATGGGGACATATACATTTGACATAGACGTATTAGGTATGAGTGAAAATACACTGGGTGGCAACTCAGGTCAAACTGCCGCTCCCCTTTATGCGCCGATTATTCCTCGTTTATTGCTGACGGTACCGCATGTGTTTTTTATTGACTTTCCCTACGACGCAGTTGTATTGAATCCTTCACCGAGCCGGCCCGATCAAATAATGAGCGGCGAGCTGCCGTTTTATGCGGCCAGTAATGAGAAATACAGTATTACCCTGCAGTACGGGACTTATGGCGGCAGTCTGGCAGATAACTGTTATTTTGATGCCGACGGAGACCTGGAATTGTCCAGCAGTGTGTATTTTCCGCAGCAGAATGTCACCCTGGACTTAAAGCATAATAAGCCGGTTTATGTTGACGGTGTGCAGTTTACCGGCAAAAATACACCGTCTGAGCCGATTAAATTCAACGGTGGTACCGACACTTATGTGAAGAATACAGGCAGTGCGGCTGAACGTTATCAGGGCCAAGTGCAGTTTTCTCTGGATATATCTAAAGCGCAGCCGGTTAGAACCTACAGCGATACCATTCACTTAGTGTTTGAGGCGGATTTTTAGTTTGAAGATTGTTTAAGTTATGCCGTAATTCACTTGTGATGCAGTTTTTGTATATGCTTTAAAATAACCACCAGTAACAGCGCTGGTGGTTATAAACTGCAGTCTCAGTATTATACTAATTCAGGTACAGGCTCTTTCGGCTGATAATCCTCGGCCCTTAAACCGAGCCTCTCAGGCAGTGTTGGTGCGATACAAATAGAAGAGATAGTACCAACGACGATGCCGAAAAACAGGGCAGTCGAAAAGCCCTGCAGCGGCCTTCCTGCTAACAGCCATATTGCACCGACCGTGGTCAAGGTTGTCCCCGAGGTAATCAAGGTACGGCTCATGGTTGAGCAGATCGCCTGATTAATGCTTTGCGAAACAGCCTGGCACGGTTTGCTGCGCAGTATTTCGCGGATCCGATCGGCCACAACAATGGAATCATTGAGCGAATAACCGATAACAGCCAGTACAGCTGCCAATACGGTAAGGTTAAACTCCAGCCCGCTCCAGGCAAAGATACCCAGAGTTATGACTACATCATGAAATAGTGCCAGCACGGCGCCAAAAGCAAATCGCCATTCAAATCTAAATGCCAGATAGATAAAAATAGCCAAAACAGCAGCCAGCATAGCCAGGCCGCCCTGTTCGAGCAGTTCATCACCGACCTGCGGCCCTATTATACTGGAGTTCAGTAGTGTGGTTTCGCTAGCGGTATTTTCGCCAAGCTGTGCAAACCAGGACAAATCCGGATCTTTTAATAAAGGCTGGCGTATACTCCAGGTATGTCCGTCATCAATCAAACTGACGCTGGCTTCTGGTCCGAGCAGATTACTGACCTGACTGCTCATATCCTGTAGATTAACAACTTCTGTTGTGTTGATTTCGGTAACAATACCGCCGGTAAATTCAAGGCCCTGATTGAGTCCAAAAGTCAATAAGCCGGCAAAAGATAAAAGCACGGCCACTAAACCTAATACACAGCCGTAAAAACGTAATCGGGTTAATTGAGTAATCATTATTTTGCCCCCTGCAATACATGCTTGCGTGATGTTTTTTTCTTTCTCAATAAAGTTAAATTCACTAATGCTCTGGAAGTAAATACACCGGTGAAAATACTGGTCAAAATACCCAGGCCAAGCGTGACGGCAAAACCTTTTACCGGTCCGTAACCGATGGAAAATAAAACCACAGCACAGATCATGGTGGTGATATTAGCATCCATGATGGTAGTTAAAGCTCCTCGGTAACCTGCCTCGACTGCCATGGCTAAACTGCGGCCGCGTTTAGACTCCTCTTTAATACGCTCAAAAATAAGGACATTGGTATCGACCGCCATGCCGATAGTTAATACCAGTCCGGCAATGCCGGGAAGGGTCAGCACAGCCCCCGGCAGTAAAGACATCAGACCGATCAGCATGACCAGGTTAGTAAGCAGCGAAAGGTTAGCAATCCAGCCTAAGCGGCGGTACCAGAGAGCCATAAAGGTTACGATGGCGCTTAGTCCAAGGAGCAGGGCGGCAAAGCCGTTTTCAATATTATCCTGTCCTAATGAAGGACCTATGGTGCGCTCTTCAATAATGGAAACCGGTGCAGACAAGGAGCCGGCGCGAAGCAGCAGTGCTAATTCCTGAGCTGCTTTAGAGTCCTCCATACCGCTGATCTGGAAACGGCTCCCCAAATGTGCGCGAATGGTGGCGACATTAATTATTTTACCTTCTTTGATTAAGTTTCCATCTTGATCCTGACGATATTCTGTATACAGAGTCGCCATAGGTTTACCGATATTAGCACGGGTAAAGTTAGACATTAATTTACCGCCGCTTGCATCCAGAGTCAGGCTTACCTGGGCACTGCCAAATTCATCGCGCCCGCTGCGTGCGTCGCTGATATGCTGGCCGGTTAATATAGGCAGGCGTGCAATTGAGATGGTTTCTCCGCGCGCTGTTTTTATGAGTCGACCGCCGCCTGCCAGTACCGGGTAAAATTCCAGTGAAGCTGTTGCACCGATCACACGTTTAGCTTCAGCAGGATCCTGCACGCCGGGCAGTTCAATACGAATTCGGTTTTGCCCCTGACGCTGGGTTACTGCCTCGGTGATGCCTAAAGCTTCAATTCTACCTCTCAGGGTATGCAGGTTTTCCTGCAGAGTAAGCTGACGAATTAAATGCTGCTCTGTCTCCGGGATGATGACTGAAATGTCTCCGCCGCTATGAACAGCTGTTTTTAAATTAGGATAAAGCTCTGCCAGTTTGTTTTTTAAACTGGTTTTAGCCTGGCTGCTGACAGCAGGCAGTTTGATTTCGATTGATTCGAGTCCGTTGATCAGCACACTGCTGTTTCTGATGTGAGACTCACGTAATAAAGTGCGGATCTCTTGCTGCATTTGTGTCAGCTTGTTGGCAACGGCCTGATCGGTATCGACATTAAGCAGAAACTGCACACCACCGCGCAGATCTAAGCCGAGTTTTATCGGCTCCAGGCCTAAGCTTTTGAGCCAGGCAGGTGATGCAGAGTGCATTGACATAGCCACCGTTATGTTATGGCCGAGTGCCTGCTGCAGTACTTTCTGTGCTTTAGCCTGCTGGCTGTTGTCGTTTAATAACACGGTTAATTCGCTGCTGTTAATATCGATTTGTTTTACTGCCACATTCTGCTCCTGCAGCAGCTGGTAAACTTGAGATGCGGGCATCATGGAATCAGAACTGCCGCGGATATTGAGTGCTGCATTCTGACCGAAAATATTCGGTAATGCGCTGAGAAACAGCATGAAGATGGTAAATATAAGTACAAGGTACTGCCATTTTGAATAGCGGTTAACAGCTTTGGGTTTTACTTTCATAAGAGATCTATCCAGCTTAGTCGACAAAAAAGCCGACAAAAATGTCTGCGGCGTTAGTTAACGCCGACGGTGATTTTTATTACTTTGGTGAGAACAAAGTAATTAGCTGTGGTAGGTAATGGAGCCGCTGTAAAGGCTGTTACTCTCTTTCCAGCCGGCAATACGTGCCGGGCTGCTGCTGCAGGTTGATAAAAACCAGGGACGAAAATCATTGGCCGCAAATGAAGGTGTAGACTTTTGCGTAGGGGCAAGCGGGGGATTAAACTCAATTTCAAGCTGGTAAACTGGCTGGCGCTGATAGTCACTGAGCAGATAAGCGTTTCTGCTTAATCCTGGATCGACATGTATGCCGTCTTTTAATTTAGGCTGCTGTTTTGACGCCGGGGATTTTTGACTTAACAATTTAACCGCAGTGCTGACTGCCTGTTTAACTGCAGTAGTATTTTGTTTAACCAGTTTTTGTTTGAGCAGGATAACTTCCTGCACAGAGCCGTTGTCCGATAATAACGTATGTTGGTTATCGACAGATGTTACCGCAGTTAAGCTGCTTTCTAACTGTGCAGCCGGATTGGGTTTGTGCAGTGTATTAAACTGAGTGTATGAGCCGGCATAAGCACAGAAGCTCATTAAAAATAAGAAAGTAATAAAAACGTTTCTTACACTACGCACGACATTAACCACTTGTTCATATTCGATTTGAAAAGAGAATATGGTGATCATTGTCACATTTGTCAATGCTTGTGTGAAAATTAGTATAAATAAACTGTTATTCAGCAGTCAGAAATACCTGGCGGCTTTTGTCTCCTTCCTATCAACATTTGTGTTATAAAATGGACATGAATGACTGTGCGCATGCGTTTTTTTAAGTATGTATTTTTAATGTAAATTGAACTTATTCGTCCTTTTCTGCTCTAAGTTTAACCATAACTTATTCGTCTAGCCCTGCCAAAAGGGGGCTGCCCAGTTAAATCGTGTAATACCAATTCGCCAAACTAACTGAACTGCTTTTTATCTGGAAGTGCGTTTTAACCGCGCAATTCAAGAGGTGAGGCTAAAACAGAACATTAAGCAGGTTGGTGTAAGTTAGTAATACTAAATATAAGAGTTAGTAATGATTGCAAAGATTAAAGATTTTTTAAATTCAATGATAGAAACAGATGCATCAGCTTCAGAAGAGGATCACAGGATCGCGATTGTTTCTTTACTGTGTGAGGTTTGTAATGCGAATCATTCGATTGCAGATAAAGAGGAAGAGGCTGTAGTTAGAACCTTGAGTAAACTCCTGCATATCGACACAGACAAAGCGCAGGAGCTCCTGGAAATTGGTAAAGAAGAGATTAAATCTTCGAATTCATTGTTTGATTTTACCTCGCAGCTAAGCCATTTAGACAGTGAAAGTCGTATCAGATTAATAAGTGCAATGTGGGAAGTGGCTTATGCAGATAATCATTTAGATCCAATAGAGGAGTCTATTATTCGAAAAGTCGCCGCGTTAATTTATGTAGGACATAATGAGTTTATCCGCACTAAACTGGCGGTTATGCCTTCATAAAAAATACAGGTATATTGTGCCTAGCATCTTGGAATATTTTGTCTTACTGACTTTGAATCTTGAAGTATCATGGGTATAAATATAAAAAGGTGTCCCTTTAATAATGGACACCTTTTTTTACGGTTTCTGTGAAAGTAACGGCAGGGTTATTTCATTTCTTGTTCAAGCAGCCAGATTCTAAAGGCTTTACGTTCTTCTTTGCTTGCCGAGTTGTACAGCTGCATCAGCTGCTCTGATTTTGCCTGGTTTAAATTGTTATTCGGCTCGCCCGCTGTCGCTGGTGTCGTTGTTACTGCTGCCGTCGCCGGTGCATTTGCTAGAGTAATTCCCTGCTCGTTATTATAAGCTGTGATCAGTTTTTCGATATCACTGTAAGGCAGATAACCTTCTCCATGTAATGTATCACTGCCGGCAATTTTTTTAGTTTCCTGCTCATTACTAACAATCCAAGTTAAGCCTTTACGCATCTCATTTTCAGCCTGGCTTTGAGTATTGAAATTTTTAACTGCTATTTCAGTCTCTCCGATAACCTCGATATCAAAAATATAGGGTTTGCTGTGTATCAGCTCTTTATTTCTAAAACTGTTTACATATTTGACCACCACCTGATGGCTGCCCTCTGTCAACTGTGCATCGGCGCTAGTGAAAAAATTACTTTTTATCTTCTGGCCGTCAACGGCTAAGATTTCTACGCCTTTTCCGCCGATCAGACTGTTAGCCTGACTGAATGGAACCATGATTAATGATAATAATAAAACTAAACCTTTCATTTAAACTTTTCCTTTTTAAGCTGTAAGTATTGTATTGCCCGACACGTTACTATGTTGTTGATTAAAAATATAGGCACATCTGATCTTTTTAAGGAGCCTGTTAAGTTAATCTGCAATGCTGCAGCCCTGCAGGAAAAATTTGACTGCTTGTTGTGCAGATTTGTGCATTTCCTGTTCGCTCGGGCTGGGCATTCCTAGCATTGCTTGTTGGAAAAAGTCACCTCTTAATAATCCTAATAAGCGGGTGGCGGCTAACGACGCGTTATTTATGTGCAGTTTTCCCTGCTCTGCCTGCTGCAGTAGAAACTCAGTTAAAAGGTGATGAAAATGCTGCGGGCCGCGGCTCAAGAAAAATTCTGCCAGTTCCTGATCGCGGCGAGATTCCGTAATAACTATGCGGTACATGTTCAGCAGCTGTGGTGAACACAGGGTTTTGATGTATAAATAACCAAATTCATTGAGCTGCTTTGTTAGAGGAATATCTGAATCATTTTGAAACTGAAAAACGCTTTTCATTTCTTCAGTACCCTGAGTAATGACTTCATTTAAAATCCCTTTTTTATCACCGAAATAACGGTAAAGAGTCTGTTTTGAGCCACCGCATTGTTCAATTATCTGATCCAGACTGGTTTCTGGATATCCTTGTTTGAAAAACAGCTGCGTGGCGGCTGCAATAATTTTTTGACGCTTTAATAGGGTTGATGGACGCATAACTACCTCTTTTTTATCCATATTAAAACAGTTAGTTTGATGACATGCAATTTCTGAGCAGCTGTTGTTAGTAGTGCACCTGCGATGCAGTTTAGCTGTTTCTGCGGGCTGCCTGTAAATATAACTTGATCAGTTTTGGATAATGACTTATCGTACTGTCCGGTACGGTACGTTGTTTATAAGGAGAGTATACGATATGAACAACAAAATCAAAACACTGCTAACGGCTTTAATTTTAAGTGGTTGTGCGGCTGCTGTTTATTACACCTTTGCCTTGCAGGCTAACCGGGTAAAAACTGAAAACGCTTATGTTCATGGAGAAATTACCCAGATAAGTGCAGAGGCTTCCGGCCGAATTACTAAAATATTGATTAGTGATAACCAGCTGGTGCAGGCCGGTGAACTACTCGCTGTTATTGATGACCGGGATTATATAGCACACCGGGATCAGGCGCGTGCAGCCTTAGCTGTGGTCAAGGCTGCATTAGCAAACAACCTGTCTCGTATTGAATTACAAGAGCTTAATATTAAACAGGCATCAGCGCAGCTTGATACGCTGCAGGCCGAAGATAAACTGCAGAGAAGCGAGCTCCTGCGTTATTCCAGGCTGGTTAAAACCGGTGCGGTAAGTCAAACCAGGTACGAACTGCAGAAAACTACCACAACAAAAGCCGCCGCTAACCTGGAAGCTGGAAAGTTTACGCTGGCGGCCTCTAAGCAGACTATCCAGACCCTACAAAGCGAACGTGCGCAGATTATTGCCCAGCAGCAGCAGGCGGCGGCTGGGCTGGCATTGAGTGAACTTGCGCTGCAGGACACTAAAATCCGCGCGCCGATCACAGGTGTTGTAGGTAACCGTTCTCTGCAGGTAGGTAAGTTTGTCAAAGCGGGAACAGGCATTCTAGCGATAGTGCCGGTCGATGAGCTTTGGTTAAACGCTAATTACAAAGAAACACAATTAACAAATGTTAAACCAGGGCAGGCGGTTGATGTGCTGCTGGATATGTTTCCGGGTAAAGCGATTAAAGGGCGGGTCAGCAGTATATCTCCCTCTACCGGAACGCAGTTCAGCCTGCTGCCGCCGGACAACTCTACGGGTAACTTTGTAAAAGTGGTACAGCGTGTCACCGTGAAAATTGAACTGGATATTCCACAGGAACTGCAGGGACGTGTTGTGCCGGGACTTTCTGCACAGGTTGTTATTCATGCCGCGACGACAGGAGTTTAATGATGAAAGCGTCTAGAGAGCTTATTGTGCTGGTATCTTTGCTGATGATTCCCTTTGGTATCACTTCAGCGGTTTATAATGCCAGCTCGGCTGAGATTGCAGCCGCACTGCACCTATCGGCAGATGATACATCCTGGTTCAATATTCTCTATATAGGCGCGCAGTTAATAATGCTGCCTTTTGCTTCCTGGCTGACATACCGATGCGGCGCTGTTCGTCTGCTGGTTAGCGGGGCGGTTATTGGTCTGCTCAGTACACTAGTCAGTACTTTTAGTCATGCGCCTTTGATGCATTTCATCGCGTGGGGCGGACACGGTATTGCAGCCAGTGCTATGATTGTTGCCGCTCAGGTACTGGTGCTGCGCAATTTATCGGTCCGTTATATTGCTTATGCTGAAAGTCTAATGCTGCTGATGACCACCTTAGTGCCTTTTGGTATTTATCCATGGGTTTTAGCTGAGTTAGCAGAAAGCCAGCTTTGGCAGTTAGCTTTTGCCGTGCAGATATTTGTTTATATTATCTTTTTGACCTGGGTCTGGTTACGTCCTTTTCCCTGTAAAGAACAAAAACAGCTGGTTACATTTAATCTGCTTCAGGCTGTTTTAATAACGGCTTCAATATCTGGGGGCGTTTTTGTACTGATGCGCGGTCAGTTTTATAACTGGTTTGACAGCTCAGTTATAATTAATGCCGCTGTGGTAACATCTGCGTTGATCCTGCTTTGTGTTTTCGCGATTAAAAAACGCTGGGGAAGGGGGGAATATATCCGCTCCGATGTACTGGCTTCAGCTAAGAATATCGTCTCTATGTATAACGGCGCGTTAGCAGGTTTTGCGGTATTAGGGACTTCTATGCTGATTTCTAGTTATCTTGCCGGCGTACTGCAGTACAGTCATAGTCAACTGGGCTGGATTCAAGTTCCTGCATTCAGCAGCATGCTGCTTGGGCTGCTGGTAAGTGTCTGGATCTGTAATCATCCGACCTTAAAACCTGATGTGGTGATCCCTGTCGGAGTATTGATGATCCTGATCTCCAGTGCTTTCCTTTCTACCAGTAATGCCTACAGCGGTGCCAGTGATATGTGGTTAGCGCTGCTGCTGCGTGGTTTTGGTGTGGGTGTGCTTAATGTAACAGTGACCATTTATATTCTTGGCGGATTTGAGAAAAAACATATCCCTCAGGGAGTCAGTTACTTTTATCTGTTTAGAACATTCGGCGGGCTGGCAGGAACTGCTTTGTTTTCCCGCTTAATGAGTCTGGAAGCCTCTGCCGCTGTTAATGTGCTGGGTGAGAATTTTAATGAAACAAATCAGGCTTTTGTCCTTTATCAGGGAGCAATGGTGCGCATTCTGGAAAACGCCATGCTGGAGGTCACGCCGGAGCGTGTCGCTATGCTGCTTAGCGGTCAGCTAAAAATGCAGACAGCAGCAGTCGCGGGTGTTAATAATTTCCAGTGGTTTGTTATCTGTATTTTTATCCTCGCACCGATACTGCTTATTGGTAAGAAGCTGACCGGAGGAAAAAATAAGTGAAGTAATACAGTTAAGCAGAAAAACTCCCTGACACAAAACCAATAAATCCCTACAGAGTGTATTGAGATGTGAGAACAGACACAATATGAAGTTAATGTATTGCTCAGTGAATAAGGGATAGGTAAACTGCGTCCGCAGACATATATAGTCTCAACATACAATTTAGCTTATACAATACTTAAGGATGAAAAAAGTGCTAACGAAACATAAAGGAATCTTGTCCAACATAGGGACGCAGGTAGTTATTGCCATGGTTATAGGCTCCCTTGTCGGGGTTTACATGGGCGACGCCGCATCAATGTTTGCGCCGCTGGGTGCAATATTTATTCATTTAATCAAAATGCTGGTGATCCCTTTAGTAGCCGTGGCTATTATTACGGGGGCTGCCAATCTTGGTGACAGTCCGGCGGCCGGAAAAATTGGTCTTACCACTTTCGGCTTCTTCATGCTGACTTCTGCTATTGCTGTTGCCTTAGCAATCTTTATGGGAGAGATGTTTACTCCTGGTGTCGGTGTAGATTTATCAAGCATGCAGGGAATATTTTCTAATGAGTATGCTGATAAAGGTAATGTCCCCGGCTTTTTCGATACGATTTTAGGCATGATCCCGACGAATGTCTTCCAGTCGTTAAATAACGCCAATATTCTACAGATTCTGGTTTTCTGTCTGTTTCTGGGCATTGCATTATCTAAAGTTGAAAAGAAACGCAGTGAACCGTTATTAAACATTCTTAACGGCCTGGTTGATGCGTTTGTATGGATGATCAATGTTGTTATGCGTATAGCACCGATTGGTGTATTCGGTCTGATGGCTGAAGCAGTAGGCACCTTTGGTTTTGATGTATTAACAACGGTAATGCAGCTGTTTGTTGTTTACGTTGCAGCAATTCTCATCTTTGGTTTTGTTGTTTATCCGCTATTTATCAAACTGTTTTCTGAGGTTCCAGTGAGCCGTTTTCTATCTGCAATGAAACGTCCGCAGGCGGTTGCACTTTCAACTGCATCTTCTATGGCAACACTGCCGGTTACTTTAGATACAGTAGAAAAAGAGCTGAATGTTTCTAACTCTACCGCTTCTTTTGTACTGCCGCTGGGCGCGACCATTAATATGAGTGGTAATGCAATTTACTACGGCCTAGTTGCAGTGTTTTTTGCGCAGGTATTCAATGTAGATCTTGGTTTTGCCGCGTATGCCGCTATTATTTTCACCGCAACTATCGGTGCAATCGGTCAGGCGGGTGTACCTGGTCCTTCTTTCCTTGTTGTTGCAGTACTGCTGGCGGCCGGTATTCCAATTGAAGGTTTACCGCTGTTATTTGCATTGGATCGTATTTTCGATATGATCCGTACGGCACTAAATATCACCGGTGATGCTGCTTGTGCTGTGATCGTGGATAAATTCAACCCGGAAAATCAGGTTGATGCAGAAGTAACGCCGATTAACGGACAAGAAGAGAAGAAAGTCGCTTAAGTTTTGTATTAAGTGAACATCTTGCTAAGGGAGCTTATTTAAGCTCCCTTTTTTATTTTGTAACGTTCTCGGTATGATCGTTTACTGACCAGCTTGATGTTAAGGCGTTTGAGCAGTTTTCCTCTTCTGTGTAATTTTTCTAATTTTTACTTCTAATACCAATCGGAATAAATAGCTGATCAGTTTTACTGGTTAATACAGCTTATTTCTTCGTTGTAAATTTCGTAAAGGGAACAACCATTTACATCAATTTACGCCTTGAACTAAGCAGTTTTTCCTACGCAAAAAGTAGATCACATACTTAATCCGATTGGTATAAGCAAATATCCAGTTCATTTTAAGAAAAAATGCCAGTCACTTTTACTGCATAAACACATCAAATTTTAATGCACCTCTCTATGCTAAAGAAAAGGTCATTTACGTTATTTGTGCTTATTATTAAATAGTTAGACTGAAGAAGCGTTGTTACTATACATAACGCAAAAATAAATATATATTCACTATTTATGTGTAAATATTCACTTTGTGTGTTTGTCTTAATAATATAGCTGTTGAAAACTTTACCTGGGAATGAGAATAAAATGCAAGAAATAGATATAACCTCACTGCTGCCGATTGTTGTCACTCTGGCGCTTTCATTAACCACGAGAAACGTTGTGATCGGCCTGTTTGGCGGTGTATTAACAGGGGTGGTAATGATAAATGGTTTTAACCCGCTGCAGAATGTCGGCTTAATGGTTAAAGATTATATTGCGCCGCAGCTGACTGACAGTTATAACGCCGGCGTATTAGTTCTGCTGGTGTTTATCGGCGGCTTTGTGGCACTGATGGAGCAGTCCGGCGGCGGTTTTGCTTTTGCCTCTAAAGTAACCGGCTGGGTCAGTACAAAATTTAAAGCTCAGACATCTTCATGGTTTGGCGGTATTATTATCTTCTTCTCTGACTTAGGAACACCGCTGATTGTCGGGCCGGTATTTCGTCCAATCTTTGACAAGTTAAAAATATCTCGTCAGAAACTCGCATTTATTCTTGATTCAACTTCTTCGCCTGTGGCAATCCTTATTCCCTTTATCGGCTGGGGAGTTTATATAATGGGACTTCTACATAAGGAGTTCAGTGTATTAAATGTGGATATTAGTGACTGGCAGGCATTTATCTCTGCTGTTCCGTATCAGTTTTATGCTTTTCTGGCTATTTTCATCGTGCCGCTCGTGGCTTTTAAAAAATTAGATTTCGGCCCTATGGCTGCCGCAGAAGAAAATGCTCAGAAGGGCATTAGTACAGGCAGTAGTAAGGAGTCGCTGCAGCCCTTTACCCATGATAAAGCTAAGGCTTCATTTGTCTGGGCACCGCTTCTGATGATGGCGATTGTGCTGTTTAGTATGCTGCTGCCGTTAGGTTTCCCTTTTGAGAAAATTTCCGGAGCAGATTTTAGAGCCGCACTGTCCAGTGCTTATTTCTTTGCTGCTGTTACCTTGATTTGTCTGATGGCACTGTACAAGGTCAGAAATCTGTCTAATGGTATTTCTGTTTATCTAAAAGGCATGGGTAATATGATGCAGGTGGCGATTATCCTGATCCTTGCCTGGACATTAAGCAGTATTGGTAAAGAGCTGGGGACTGCCGCTTATATCGCTGAACAGGCACAAAGTGGTTTTCCTTACTGGTTAGTACCGGCTGTCTCTTTTCTGCTGGCGGGCATTATATCTTTTGCTACCGGTTCGTCATGGGGAACTTTTGCCATTATGATGCCGCTGGTGATACCTACTGCGTTTGCTATTGATGCGCCGCTTTATGTTTGTATCGGTGCCGTTTTATCCGGCGGTTTATTTGGAGATCACTGCTCGCCGATATCTGAAACAACTATTTTGTCTTCTACGGGATCCGGTTGTGATCAGTTTGAACACTTCCGTACGCAGCTGCCTTATGCATTATTGAATGGTGGTATTGCGCTGACCAGCTTTATCATAGCCGGTGTATTTGCAAGCCCGCTGGTATTAGCCGCTGCACTTACCGCTCAGGTATGCCTCGTTTATATGTTGTCAAAGCTCCATCACAAACGTAAATCTACAAAGGCGCCGGCAAACACAGCTGCCGCATAATATTGACGGCTTTGTAAACACAACGAAAAAGTGTCTGACAAACATTTTTTCGTTTTTGCTTTTCTGCACATAAATGTATATGAACTATGTAAAAATAACCTCTCATGTGATCTGGCTCGTGTTATCCTAAGACACTAATTTCTATTCTATTGTCAAATTCGTCCACCCAGGAATTTCTATGAGTTCAAACGCTTCATCGAAGTTAAGTTTACTGCTGATTATTATACTAGGCGCAATATCTGCACTTACACCCTTAGCCATTGATATGTACCTGCCGGCAATGCCGAGTATTGCCCGGGAGTTAGGCGTAAGCTCCGGGGCAATTCAAATCACTTTAACTGCCTATGTAAGCGGCTTTGCAGCAGGGCAGCTGGTGCACGGACCTTTGGCTGATAGTTACGGGCGTAAACCAGTACTGCTGATTGGTACTGCGTGTTTTGCTGTCGCGTCGGTAATCAGTGCAACGACCGAGGGCATTAATGCATTAATGTGGGTACGTGCAGCGCAGGGCTTTGCCGGTGCCGCCTCTGCTGTCGTTATTCAGGCGATAGTCAGGGATATGTTTGAAAGAGAAGACTACGCCCGTACCATGTCGATGATAACTCTAGTGATGACCATTGCTCCCTTAGTGGCACCTATGATCGGCGGGCATATGGCGGTGTGGTTCGGCTGGCGTTCAATTTTCTGGCTGCTGGCATTAATTGCAGTAGTCGTGATTATTGCTTCAACTCTGGTTATCCCGGAAACACTTGCAGTAGAAAAAAGACCGTCCTTTAGCCTGCAGACAACGCTGCGTAATTATTTTGAACTGTCTACCCGCCCTGAAGCGATAGGTTTGATTTTTACCGGTGCATTTTCTTTTTCAGGCATGTTCGCATTTTTAACTGCCGGCTCTTTTGTGTATATCGAACTTTATGGTGTTGCTATCGAATACGTGGGGTATTTATTCGGTTTGAACGTACTGCTGATGATGGTGATGACCAGCTTTAACGGGCGTCTGGTCAAAAAAATGGGATCTCACTGGATGCTCCGTTTCGGTTTAAGTATTCAGCTGCTGGCCGGTATTTTATTAGTTGCAGCCCAGGTTCTGGATCTTGGTTTATGGGGCGTAGTAATCCCGGTGATGATGTTCGTCAGCACGATTTCAATTATCGGCAGTAACAGTATGGCGCTGCTGCTGAGTGAGTATCCTCATATTGCCGGCACCGCATCGTCGCTGGCCGGTACATTACGTTTTGGAACCGGTGCGCTGATGGCTGCCTGTATATCACTGCTGCCGGGTTCGTCTGCCTGGCCTATGGTTGCAATGATGGCGTTAAGTGCAGTCCTGTCGATGGTTATTTATCTTCGCTTTGCCAGAAATATTTAATGCTTTGATGTTACCTGTCTAGAGGCTTCAGTTGTTTTAGGCAGGTTAACTCCTATAATCTAAGTAAGCAGATCATAGATTGTCTGCTGCTGGTGTTTTGAGTGACGAAAGAGGTGATTATGGATATGAGTGTTGTCGGCGGGGTAATGACCCAGCAGGCTAAAATTAGTACCCTGGAAAAAGTTAATGTCAGTTTACTTAAAACAGCCAATAAGCAGGCAGAAGAGCAGACCGTGAAGTTATTAGAATCAGTGAAGCCGGCGCCTGTTGGTAATCTGGGTAAACATATAGACATTGAAGTTTAATCTGCAGTAATTCCGCCTGCTGTGTAATTGTTATTACACAGCAGGCGTTTTTTATCAGTTTTTACTAATCAAACAGACCCAACCTCCACGGCTAGCGCATTTTAATCCCTGATTCTAAAAGGGCTGAGCGATAGCCATCATCTAGTGCTGCCATCTTTTTTTTTGCAGCTATACTCGCCGACTTTGTCTTATCTTGTTTAAATAAGCCCATCGCTATTTTTCTCATTACATTAAAAGCAAGTGGACCTCGGCCTTTACGAATCCTTGATTCATCTTCTCTAAAAGTCATATCTAGCATCCAGTGCATACTCTCAACCTGCCAATGATTACGGACTGCATGTAGACTTTGTTCTGCGTTTAAGTTCAGTGAACTAA
>NZ_KB906980.1 GCF_000381745.1 Psychromonas ossibalaenae ATCC BAA-1528
TAAAAGCACTGCATTTAGCGGTGCTTTTTTTGTATGGATTTAGGTCATCCGTAAGTTGATTCAGACAATACACTTTTCTTCTGACCACGTTATTACTTAATAACTAAGTACAGAATGGATAGAAGCACTGCATTTAGCGGTGCTTTTTTTGTCTGGATTTCAGTCATCTATGAGTTGATTAAGACAATACACACTTTATTACTGAATAACTAAATATAGAATGATACAAGCACTGCAACTAGCGCTTGTTTTTTAACCTCATACTGCAGAATATACAATAAAATCCCATCCAGCTTTCATTTTGTATATAATCTGCATTTCCTTTTTCCATTTATACTTGGTCATAAAACAGATGAATTTGAAAGCACGGCTGCTGTATTTTGTAAAACCTATTTTCTGGGGCATTATTATTGCCCTGCTGGTCACTAACGGCGCGCAGTTCATTACAGTAATCTCTTCTTTTTTAAAGACTGATACAGTTGCCGGTTACAGTGATGCAGTTAAAAAAGCAGCACCGGCAGTAGTAAACATTTATTCACAGCAGTATCTGGACTCGAGCCTTGATAATCAGCAGCATCTGCAGCCTTCTGAGTTAGGCTCCGGTATTATTGTTGATAAAAAAGGCTACATCCTGACCAACTTTCATGTGGTATCACAAGCCGATCAGATTCTTATTGCGCTGCAGGACGGACGCTTATTTACTGCATCTATTGTCGGCAGTGACCTGATCACGGACCTTGCAGTTCTGCAGATAAAAGGTAACAACCTGCCGGTCATTCCCCAGAATATGCAGTACAAACCTCAAGTGGGTGATATTGTGCTTGCTATCGGCAACCCCTATAACTTAGGACAGACTACCACCCAGGGGATCATCAGCGCAACCGGTCGAAACGGGATGAGCTCTTCGGGGCGTCAGGATTTTCTACAAACCGATGCGGCCATTAATGAAGGTAATTCCGGAGGGGCCCTGATCAACAGTAGGGGAGAGCTAGTAGGCATTAACACTTCTGAATTCTCCAGCAATAATAATGGCTTCAGCAGCGGTATCAGTTTCGCAGTTCCTTACAAACTGTCACGTCGTATTATGCAGAGTCTGATTTCACAAGGACGTGTTATTCGCGGCTCCTTAGGTATTACAGCTGAGAATCTGGATCCGCTTTTAGCTCGATTGTGGGGATTAAAAGCGCAGAACAGCATTATTATCAAAAATATACACCCAGGCGGACCGGCTTCAACAGCAGGTGTGCAAGTCAATGATATTCTTTTAAAAATCGACGGTGTCGAGGTTGAAAACTTAATCATTGCGATGGATAAGGTAGCTGAAATCAAACCCGGTACCAAAGCTGTGTTGACCCTGCTGCGCAAAGGTAATGAAATTGAGCTTGAGGTAGAAATTGGCGAGCTGAATAATATCCAGGCCCTCTCCAGGAAAGAGCAGGATATAGAATAAAAAAAGGGAAGCTTAATGCTTCCCTTTGTATTTAACTGCTAAAATTAAAACCTAATCTTCAATACGTCTAATTTTCGCACCAAGCGGAATCAGTTTATTTTCGATAGCTTCATAACCGCGATCAATATGGTAAATCTCATCAACAATGGTTTCACCATGAGCAATCAAACCTGCAATGACCAGACTTGCTGAAGCACGTAAATCTGTTGCCATCACCTTAGCACCACTTAATTGATCATGATCACCACAAATAGCCAGATTACCATCTAATTCAATATTAGCGCCCATACGCTGCAGCTCAGGAACATGCATAAAGCGGTTTTCAAAAATATTTTCTTTGATAAGCCCAGTACCCGGTGCAACGGTATTTAATACCGTAAACTGCGCCTGCATATCAGTTGGGAATGCAGGGTGTGGTGCAGTGGTAATGTTGACTGATTTTAATTCACGATCAGTCATATCCACTTCAATCCAGTCGTCACCAGTAGTTACTAAAGCTCCTGCTTCTTCCAGCTTCGCCAGCACAGCAGTCAGCAGGTGAGGATTTGTTTTTATACATTTCACCTTACCGCCGCTGACTACGCCTGCAACGAGAAATGTACCGGTCTCAATGCGGTCCGGCTGTATCTGATAAGCACAGTCCCCTAACGACTCAACACCTTCGATAGTCAGCGTATCGCTGCCTGCACCTGATATTTTACCGCCCATGCCGTTAATAAAATTAGCCAGGTCCACAATTTCCGGTTCTTTAGCTGCATTTTCAATAGTAGTAATACCTTCAGCAAGTGCCGCCGCCATCATTAGATTTCCAGTACCAGTAACACTGACCAGATCCATATATAGATGTGCACCTTTCAGACGGCCGTCAACACGCGCTTTAATAAAGCCGTCTTCAACTTTAATGGTTGCGCCCATCTGCTCTAAACCATGAATATGTAAATTCACCGGGCGAGCACCAATGGCGCAGCCGCCGGGCAAAGAAATATCCGCTTCTCCAAACCGGGCAACTAAAGGGCCTAACGCTAAAATTGACGCACGCATACTACGTACAAGTTCATAGGATGCGGTATAATTTTTTACACCAGATGCATTAATATGCACTTTATGACCATCTTGTGATGCATCGGCACCTAACTCTTTTAAAAGCTCAAGTGTTGTCGAAATATCCTTAAGTAAAGGAACATTGCTTAAATTCACATCACCTTTAGATAATAAGCTGGCAAAAAGAATTGGTAATGCTGCATTTTTGGCACCGGAGATTGTAACTTCACCATTTAACCGGCAGCCGCCTTGAATTAAAAACTGACCCATCTAACTATCCTTCCCGCTTACTAAATAAAATGTTTTTGTTTTTGCCACTCATCTGGCGTTAATGCTTTAATTGTTAATGCATGAATTGCATTACTTGCAATCTCTTCAGTTAAAGGTCCGTAAACAACCTGCTGCTTTTTAACCCGGCTTAAATCTGAAAATATTTCTCCGACCGCTATTACTTGAAAGGTACCATTTTCACCTTTAACGATGCATTCATCGAGTACTAATGCCTGCTCTAATTTTTCTTTAATTGTTTCAATATTCATTGAATGCCCCACTATTTGAAGAGAAAACTTACCCCGTATAAATCGGCTAAGATGGTTGTTTTTTCAGGTACCCCGATAAAGGATAAGCCGGGATTCTTAGTTTTTATTTGTACTAAATATGCAAGCCCGGCGGAGTCTATGTTTATTAACTGCTGTAAATCAATTGTTTTGACATCTTGAAAAGCAGCCGCAGATAATCTGCCGGCCGCTAACTCACTTAGTATCAGGGGTCCCGTTAATCTCATTGTCTCGTTATTTATTGTGTTAGTCACGAGGAAAACTCACTGTTTTTTTTCTCTAACAGCTGAATAACATGGTTAATACCTTTTTTCTTAATTAAATCATTAATTTCAGACTGTTTAGTATTAAGCATACTGATCCCTTCTGCTATCACATCAAAAACTTTCCATTCACCGGTTTTCTTGTTTTTTCGTAATTTAAACGCCAGCTGAGTAAGCTGCTCGTTCTGATCTCGGATTCTAACAGGAATACTCACTATTTTCTTATCCATAAAATGCGTGTTGTCTAAAATTTCAATCTGCTGCTGATCGTATTTAATCAAGATATTCCCGTACGCATTCACCAGATAAGTACGAAAGGCCTGCACAAAGTCATTGCGCTGTTCAGCTGAAGTCTTTCTTAAATGACTGCCCATGACTTTATAAGCTGCATATTTATAATCAAAATAGGGAATTAATTCTTCTTCAATAACAACTTGTATATAACCAGGCTCTTTCTGCAGATGCTCTTTTTCGGCATTAATTCGAGAAAAAGTATTAATAGAAACCGAATGAATAACCTGATTCGGATTACTCATATCCACTTCATCGGCAGTGGCCAGACTACTGTACAGCATTAATAAAACAACTGATAAAATTCGCATTAATTATCCTTATTGATTGAGTAAATAAACTGGCCGATTAAGTCTTCAAGCACCAAAGCAGATTTTGTATCTTCGATACTGTCACCGTCCGCTAACATATCTATATCGTCATCAATAAACCCAGGTTGAATACCGATATACTGCTCTCCTAATAAACCAGACGTTAAAATAGCCAAAGAAGATGTTTCCGGGTAAAACCCCGTATTTTCAAACATGGCTAAACGCACCACAGGTGTATAGGTATTTTTATCCAGGTGGATATTTTCCACTCGCCCGACAACAACACCACCAAGCTTAACCGGCGCACGTACCTTTAATCCGCCGACATTTGAAAAATTAGCGTAAAGTGTATAACTGTCGCCCTCTCCTTTAAATGAAACACCAGCAACACTGAAGGCTAATACACCTAAGGAAACCACAGATGCGATAACAAAAGCACCAACCCATAACTCTAGTTTTTTCTGTAACATATTAATTCCAATTATTCCGTAACTGATTATGTGCCGAACATAAATACAGTTAAAATAAAATCCATTGCTAATACTAGTAATGAAGAGACAACAACGGTCTGCGTCGTTGCTTTGCTGATCCCCTGCGCGGTGGGAACAACGTGATAACCGTTATAAAGTGCAACCCAGGTGATCATAACAGCAAAAATGACACTTTTAATAATGCCGTTACCGACATCAGGCAGGTATTCGACACTGCCCTGCATAACTGACCAGTATGCGCCGCCGTCAATGCTCATCCAGCTCACGCCGATTAAGTATCCCCCCCAGATAGCGATAACATTAAACAACAGCGTCAGCATAGGCAGGGTTACAATACCGGCATAAAAACGCGGCGCAATCACCCGCTTCAAAGGGGAAACAGCCATCATCTCCATACTGGCAATCTGCTCTGTACTCTGCATTAAACCAATTTCGGCCGTTAAAGCGGAACCTGCTCGACCAGCAAAAAGCAGGGCGGCAACAACCGGGCCTAATTCACGTAACAGCGACAAAGCCACCATGCTGCCTAAACTCTGTTCAGCGGCATAATCAACTAAAACATAATATCCCTGCAGACCTAAAACCATGCCGATAAACAGACCGGCAGTTAAAATAATCGGCAAAGATAAAATACCGAGCTGAAATACCTGCGCAATGAACAGCGAAAATAGTTTCGGGTGAGGTGCTCCCCAGACAGTACGCAGCAGCAGCAGAGCAGACTTTCCAGCCGTGCGCGTTAACGCTAAACTAAAACGTCCAACGGACCTTACATAAATGCCTATCATTTATTCACCTTGTTCAGATCCGACTGAAAATCATCACTTTTAAAATGAAAAGGTACTGGACCATCACTTCTACCGTGCAGAAACTGCTGTAATAGCGGGTTATCTGTCTGCTGCAGAATGGAATCAGCAGGCCCCTGCGCTATGATTCTCTGCTCTGCTAACACATAAACATTATCAGCAATCGCCAGCACTTCATTAACATCATGAGAAACAATAATAGAGGTAAGGCCCAGTATATCATTAAGCTGCTTGACCAGTTTTAATAATACATTCATAGAAATTGGATCCTGTCCGGTAAAAGGTTCATCATATAAAATCAACTCAGGATCCAATGCTATTGCACGAGCAAGCGCAACTCGTCTTGCCATGCCTCCGGAAAGCTCTGCAGGCTTTAAATCTTTTGCACCGCGCAGTCCGACCGCTTCTAACTTCATTAATACCAGAGTAGAAATTAATGACTCTTCTAGTTGAAAATGCTCCCGCAGCGGGAAAGCAACATTCTCAAATACGCTGAGCTCATTAAATAACGCACCGCTTTGAAATAACATGCCCATTTTTTTACGAGCTTCATACAACATCTTGTTAGAGCAGTTATGGATAGGAATATCATTAAAAATTATCTCACCACTATCCACAGGCAGCTGCCCGCCGATAAGCTTAAGCAGAGTCGTTTTTCCGATACCGCTTGGCCCGAGAATAGCCGTTATTTTGCCGCGCTCAAATTCGAAACATAAATTATCAAATAATAATCGTTCATTTCGAGAGAAGCAGAGATTGTTTATAAAAAGATGGCGTGCCTGTTTCATCGCTAGCTATTATCTATATATCTAAAATTAATCAATATTGTAAGGTTATGCTCATGCATATACAAATAATTAAATTCTGAAATCGTCTGTATTGGCAGCCTTACTGTCCGTTTACTTAAAATGAGCACCTTTTTTAAGTTGTAAGTTTATTTTTCATTAAATAAAATACAGCTGTAAACTTTATTATAAAAACCATGGAAGAAGTTATTCGACAGTTATCACCTGAAGGAAGCTGAGATTTACTTCAGTTATGCCTGTTCTCACGATTTTACTTATACCTCTATTGCTAAACCGGAAATCATTACTCGCGTTGCAGGTGGCATTTTGTTATTTTATTCAACAGCCTTCATTTGCGGCATAATAAGAATTAATCGAGAATAAAATGATCACAACGCCTTACGGACAAGTCAGCACTGAGAATTATCAAAAGGCTGAAAAAATTAAACTGCTTATATGCGATGTTGACGGGGTCTTCTCTGATGGACGCATCTATTTAGGCAACCAGGGTGAAGAGTTAAAAGCTTTTCATACCAAGGATGGCTTCGGCATTAAAGCCATATTAAATATCGGCATCAATGTCGCTATTATCACAGGCCGTCAGTCAAATATTGTTGAAAATAGAATGAAAGCGCTGGGAGTGCCTTACATATTCCAAGGTCAGGAAGACAAATTAACCGTTTATCAGTCTTTATTAACTACACTTAATTTAACACCGCAGCAGGTTGCTTATATTGGAGATGACATGGTTGATCTTCCGGTTATCCGGGACTGTGGCTTAGGTATCGCCGTACAGGACGCTCATCCGCTTGTCTCACAAGGTGCAGACTTAATTACCCATGTTAACGGCGGCTTCGGCGCGGTACGAGAAGTATGCGACCTTTTTTTACAGTGCGCAGATAAACTTGATATCACACAGGGTAAAAGCGAATAGATGAACAAACGCCAGAGCATCCCATTTGTTTTATTATTGGCAGCCTTTTTATTATGGTTATATTTCAAACCAGAAGCAGTGCTGCCAGAATTACCTGAACATCACCCTAGCTATATTGCCAATAATGTAAACAATACTCATTTTGATAAGACAGGTTTAATCAGTCACAAAATTTTTGCAGATAAAGCGACTAGCTTCACTGAAAAAAATATTACAGTCTTTGAGAAACCGAAAGTCATTGTTTATATTTATAATGAAGAAACGGATGATACAACGGTCTGGCAGGTAACGAGTGAAGACGCAGTACTTCACGAACAGAACCGCCTAGAATTAGAAAATAATGTATTTTTGAAAAATCTCAGTTTAGATCAGCTGGTACAGTCTATGGCAACTGAAAAGTTAACGGTTCTACTCGATCAAAACGAGATCAGCAGTGACCTGTTTGTAACCTGGTTAGGGCCGCAGATGAAACAGCAGGGGGTTGGAATGTGGGCCTCTTTAGTGACAGAAGAATTAATTGTTAAAGACCAAATCAAAACGGTATACCTAAATGAAAAAAAATAACCTAAGTATCATATTCAGCATATTCTTCTTTTCATGCTCCAGCTTTGCGCTGCAGTCTGACTTTGATCAGCCGATTAATGTCAGCTCAGTCAGCCAGCATGCGAAAATGAAAAGCAATACAGTTGTCTTTCAAAAAGATGTACTGCTGACTCAGGGCACAATAAAAATCACCGGTGATAAATTGACCGTTATTCGCGGTACAAAACCGAATCATGAAGTGATGACAGCCGAAGGAAAAGTGGCTACTTTTTACCAGACGCAGGATGACGGCAAACCTTTTGATGCGGAAGCAGACAGCATTCGTTATGAGGTTGCCAAAGGTAAAATAACCCTCACAGGTAATGCGCAGGTGAAGCAGCTTGACAGCCAGATCAACGGTGCAAAAATAATTTACTTTCTGGAAACTGAAGAACTGATAGTCAATACCGACCAAAGTAAAGGTGAACGTGTTAAAACTGTATTTTTACCGGCCCAGTTTGAAAAAAATAAAACTAAGCAGCCGGCGGCAGAGCAGTCCGAGAAGAGCAGTGAAAATGCCCCTTCTGATCAAGTAGAAACTAATACTGAAAATATGAGTTCTCATAAATCAGAAATTAACACTGAAAATACAGTCTCAGAAAAAACAGATAAATCAGCAGTCGACACAGAAAACAACACTACAGAAAAAGAAGAATAAGCAAAATGGCTGAATTAATAGCAAAAGGTTTAGTAAAAAGCTACAAAGGCCGCACGGTTGTAAATGGTGTCGCTTTAACGGTAAAAACAGGTGAAATTGTCGGTTTACTTGGTCCGAACGGTGCGGGAAAAACAACGTCATTTTATATGGTGGTAGGTTTAGTTAAACAAGATGAAGGCTCTATCATCATTGATAATGAAGATATTTCTCATCAGCCTATGCATATTCGCGCGCAGAAAGGTATCGGGTACCTGCCCCAGGAAGCCTCAATATTTAGGCGCTTAACAGTGACTGAAAATATTATGGGCATTCTGCAGACACGTAAGGAATTATCTAACCAGCAGCGCGAAGATAAACTAAATACCCTGCTGGAAGAGTTTCATATTACTCATATCCGCGATAATAAAGGCATGAGCCTGTCCGGTGGTGAGCGGCGTCGAGTTGAAATAGCACGGGCACTGGCTACTGAGCCTAAATTTATTCTCTTAGATGAACCATTTGCCGGTGTTGATCCGATATCTGTAATTGATATAAAAAATATTATTCAGCAGCTGCGCGACCGCGGATTAGGTGTATTAATTACCGATCACAACGTACGCGAAACATTAGATGTCTGTCAGCATTCCTATATAGTGAGCCATGGTGAAATTATTGCAGTCGGCACACAAGACGAAATATTAGCGAACGACCATGTAAAACAAGTATATCTTGGCGAAGAATTTAAACTATAGTTTATAATAACTTACACTCTTTATTTCCCGGATTAGGAAAAATATTTTGATGAAACAAGGTTTACAATTGAAAATGGGTCAGCAGCTTGCGATGACCCCTCAATTACAACAGGCAATCAAACTATTACAGCTGTCCACACTGGATCTGCAGCAGGAGATCCAGAATGCACTCGATGAGAATCCGCTCCTTGATCAGGATGACGACAGCAGCATCGAACAGGTAAATAAAGAGCAGGACAGCAGTCAGGTCGATACAGCAGAGGCCTTAACCAAACAAGAGTTTTCTGATGATCTGCCGGCAGATAATAACTGGGAAGAGTCATATACCCCGGTACAGGCAGCTTCGCCGGCTTCAGGTTCGACAAATTTTGATGGTGAAAACACTGTTTATCAGGGAGAGTCATCAGCCTCGCTGCAGGATCATTTGATCTGGCAGATGCAGCTGACTCCTTTTTCTGACAGCGATTTAATGATTGCAACAGCAATTATCGACTCTATCGATGATTCTGGTTATTTAACCACAAGCTGTGAATCTATTTTTGAGAGTCTGGTGAGTGAGGACAACGAGCTTGAATTAGATGAAGTTCAGGTGGTATTAAAACGCATCCAGCATTTTGATCCTATCGGTGTGGCGGCTCGCTCGACACAGGAATGCCTGCAGATACAACTGCGGCACCTACCTGAACAGACTCCATGGCGCAGTGAAGCATTAATGGTGCTGGATTTATATATGGATCTGCTTGGCAACCGCGATTACCGCACGCTGGCTAGAAAAAGTAAGCTAAAGGAAGCACAGTTAGCTGAAGTGATGCGTCTAATTCAGACTTTAGAGCCTAGACCAGGCAATCAGATTGAAGACAGTCAAGCGCAATATATTGTGCCTGATGTTTATGTGAAAAAAATTGCCGGACAGTGGCGGGTATCCTTAAACCCTGACTGTAACCCGAACCTGTCGGTAAACCAGCAGTATGCGGATTTATGCAAAGGTAATATCAGTAAAACAGATTCTCAGTTTATCAAGGGACATCTGCAGGAAGCAAAGTGGTTTATAAAAAGCTTAGAAAGCCGTAACGAAACTCTATTAAAAGTATCAAACTGTATCGTGCAGCAGCAGCAGGCCTTTTTTGAATATGGTCATGAAGCAATGAAACCTATGGTCTTAAATGATGTTGCATTTGAGGTTGAGATGCATGAATCAACCATCTCACGTGTCACTACACAGAAATTTATGCATACTCCAACGGGCATTTATGAACTGAAGTTTTTCTTCTCCAGCCATGTAGCAACGGAAAACGGCGGCGAATGTTCTTCGACCGCTATCCGTGCACTGATCAAAAAGCTGGTTAATGCAGAAATAAGTACGAAACCTTTAAGTGACAATAAAATAACCCAGTTACTTGAAGAGCAGGGAATTAAAGTAGCACGGCGTACCATTGCAAAATACCGGGAGTCACTGGGTATTCCGCCGTCAAATCAGCGAAAACAGCTACTCTAGGTATTAATATACGAGCAGCAGAGCCGCAAAATATATTATGATTAAAATCATTATTATTGTTGATTAATGTTAAGAAACTGCAATTTCTTCATAGCCATTCATCAACAAACTGCTAAACTGGCGCGTTCAGTTACAGCAAATTAAATATAATATGAAAATTTCTAGTTTATTAAATCAAGAATCCGTTTTTAGCCAGACGAACTGCACCAGCAAAAAATGTGCGTTAGAAAAAATCAGCCATATTGCCGGTGAGAAATTAAATATCGATCCGCAGATATTATTTAATAATTTAATCGCCCGCGAAAAAATCGGTTCAACCGGCGTAGGATCAGGCATAGCCATCCCACACGTAAAGATTGACAGCTCACTGCCCGCCACTGCCGTATTTATACAATGTGATTCGGGCATCGATTACGATTCATATGATGGTAATAAGGTAGATATCCTTTTTGCTATTTTTGTGCCGGAAGACCGCTGTAAAGAATACCTGGCGGCACTTGCTGAAATCAGTAAAAAACTGTTAGATAAACCTTTTTTACGTCAATTACGTAACGCTGAAAGTAATGAGGCTTTATTCAAGTTACTGCAGACAAACTAACATGCTCAAGTTGGAATAAAAATGAAATTAATAATCATTAGCGGACGCTCCGGCTCAGGAAAAACCATCGCACTACATGTGCTTGAAGATTTAGGTTATAACTGTATCGACGGTGTCCCGTTCCAACTGCTTGAACAACTGATCGATACCATTGATGCAGAAAATAATAAAGTGGCGATTAGCCTGGATGTTCGCAATTTACCTACCGAAACATCTGCAATAGAGCAGCTGCTTGCTTCATTGAAAAATAAAATTGCTATCGAAATAATTTATATTGATGCAATAACAACTGAATTAATCCGCCGTTACAGTGAAACGAGACGGCTTCACCCGCTGTCTAAACAAAAATTATCCCTGTCTCAAGCGCTTGAGCTTGAAAATGAACTGCTCCAGCCAATTCGTTCCTGTGCAGCCTTATCAGTCGATACAACAACACTGTCTATCCATAATTTAAGTGAGCGTATTAAGATTCATCTACAGGGGTCATCCAAAAGCAAGCTGCTGATTATATTTCAGTCTTTCGGCTTTAAATATATGCACCCGGAAGATGCTGATTATATTTTTGATGTACGGTTTCTACCAAACCCGCACTGGGAACCAGAATTACAAAAATTCAGCGGTTTAGATCAGCCGATTAAAGATTATCTTGATTCTTTCAGTCTGGTAAAACAGACCGCTAACCAGATTGAAAACCTTTTTCATTCCTGGCTGCCTCACCTTGAAACCAATAACCGTAACTACGTGACAATTGCAATCGGCTGTACAGGCGGAAAACACCGTTCCGTTTACCTGACGGAGCAAATTGCGGCGCGTTTCAAACAAAAATACCAGGTACAAATTGAGCATAAGTGCTTAAAGGAGCAATAAAATAAGTGGATATCATCAAACAAACTATTACAATACAAAACAAATTAGGTCTACACACTCGTGCAACCATTAAACTTGTTGAATTAGTTAATTCTTTTGATGCAACCATTATAATCAAGCATCAAGGTAAACAGGCAGATGCCGACAGTGTACTTGGTTTACTGGTTTTAGAAACATGTTACGGCCAGGAAATTGAAATATTAGCAAAAGGAACAGAGGCGAAGCAGGCAATGCTTGCGGTCACTAAGCTGATAGAAGATAAGTTTTTAGAAGAAGAATAATAATACAGGAGCTTACGTAATGCTGGAAAATACCGACACACAAAATGCCCAGCAACGCCTCCAAGAAGTGAATAAAGCCCTCGAAAGCGGCATGTTTGTACTCGCGCGCAGCATTCTTGAAAAAATGCCGGCTTGTGATGTTGCTCTGCTGCTCGAATCCTCCCCCCCTGCCAATCGTAAAGTTTTATGGAATTTAACCGATCACGACCAGCAGGGTGAAATACTGGAAGAATTAAACGAAGATGCTAAAGACGGCATTATCAGTTTAATGGGTGCTGCTAACTTGGTCGCGGCAACAGAGGGTATGGATACAGATGACCTTGCTTATATCCTGCGAGGCATCCCGGACAGTCTTTATCAAGCAGTACTGCAGCAGATGGATGCTCAGGACAGGCACCGTGTAGAGCAGGCACTTGCCTACCCGGAAGATACTGCCGGCTCAATAATGAATACCGATACTATCACCCTGCGCCCGGATGTTTCCATTGATGTTGTATTACGTTATCTGCGCTTAAAAGGTGAACTGCCGGAAGCAACCGATACTCTTTATGTGGTTGATGAAGATGATCAGTTAATCGGTGACGTCCCTCTTTCTACTTTGCTGACCGTCGACCCCTCTCTTTCTGTTGCCCAGGTGATGGATAATAAAACCGAAACGTTACTCGCTGAGATGGATGAAACTGAAATAGCCAAACTGTTCGAACGTCATGACTGGATTTCAGCCCCCGTTGTTGACGCCCAAAACCACCTTCTTGGCCGTATTACCATCGATGATGTTGTTGACATCATCCGTGAGAATGCTGAGCATTCTATGATGGGTATGGCGGGCATGGATGATGACGAAGATACTTTTGCTCCTATTCTGCCAAGTACAAAACGCCGCACCGTTTGGCTTTCGATTAATTTAATTGCGGCATTTATCGCGGCCTCTGTCACGAATATGTTTGAAGCAACATTAGAGCAGATGGCAACACTTGCAATATTAATGACCATAGTGCCAAGCATGGGCGGTATTGCCGGTAATCAGACTCTTGCTTTAGTTATCCGCGGGATTGCTGTCGGCCATATAGGCAGTGGCAATACTAAATGGTTAATCGGCAAAGAAGCTGCTGTCGGCATTCTTAATGGCTTGATCTGGGCATTTTTAGTAGCGACTGCTGTTACCCTGTGGAAAGGCGATATTTCCGTTGGTTTAATCATTGGCGGCGCTATGTTTATCAATCTATCAGCGGCCGGAATAGCAGGGGTCACCATCCCGCTGATTATGCATAAATATAAAATAGATCCCGCACTTGCCGGCGGTATGGCTTTAACAACGGTAACCGATGTTATCGGCCTGTTTTCTTTCTTAGGTATGGCGACATTAGTATTAAGTTAGTAAGTTTACTGCAATGACAGGTGTGTCATTGCAGTTTCCCCCCTTATCCCTGGATAAATTCTAACCAGGACTCAAGTAGATTTAAAAAATCTTCCAGACCGCAGCAGGCCTCAATTTCCAGATCATAAAAACTCCAGTCATCCTGCAGGTCACTGTCATCATCATTATTTAACAAACTGTGATTAATAACCTGCGCTTCTTCCTGATTAAGTAAAAGTGAAAATTCACTACCGACTAACTTAACCTCAGTAATTTCCCGCTGCTGCAGCTGCACTACCTGAGTAAGTAAGCCTTCTATCCAGTTCAGCGCCTGCCCTTCTTGTTCCAACCAGGTGGCAAATGCTTCATGTCCCATCGATAACTTAACCGTAGCCTGACCGGTAATAAAATCTTTTCTAAAATCAAATTCCATAATTTCTCTTTAAAGCAAAAAAGGCCCTAACGTTTCCGCTAGAGCCTTTTTACAGAATAAATGAATCTTTATTCGTTAACAGCTTTTGCTTGTGCAAGTACTTCTAATACGTCTGTTGGTACAAGCTCATAAGCAGCTTGAGGTTTTAAAACAACATTTGATTTATTTGCAACCATTAACATCTGTTTTAGACGGTTAGCCTCAAATGGTTTCAATAATAATCCCTGAACGTCTAATAAACTGTTCAGGCCAAGCAGCTCACGCTGCACATCAAAGTGTGAACTTAAAATGCTGATATCAGCAGATGCAGAAGTCTGACCCGTACGGATACGCTTGATCAGTTCAACACCGGCACTGTTTTCAAGCAGTGTGTCAACAATAACCAGATCAAAATCCTGCAGTGCAACAGAACGTTCAGCTTCAATAGTTGTTGCAACACCTTCAACATAAGAAACTTCTAAACTTTCAAGTTGTTCAATTAACTCAATACGTTCAGCAGCCTGACCTTCAACAACTAACACCTTCATGCTGTTAATCGCATTAGCAGAAACTTCAGACTGTACCATTGGTGATACTTGATTTTCAGAAATACCAACACCTTCCATGCGCGCGATATAACCGCGTTTAGGAATGGTAGAAATATTTAAACCATGCAGACTCAACGTACCGATGCTTTTACGCAGCTGAGAAATATGCTGGTTAATAGTATGGTCAGTAACCAAGCGGCCCCACACGTGTTGAGCGAGATCTTCGCGCGTTACAACTGTGTTAACATTTTTACATAAGAAATGTAATAGTGATGTACGTAAAGGACCCAGGTAAACCTTACGGCTTCCATGGATTAAACTGTTTTGACTTGTATCTATGTGGTATTCACCCACGACTAAACTTTTCTCTAACATAATAGTACCCATTCTATAGATTTACGTTAATAGTAATTTATTATTGCGGGCTGTTTCGACAGCCTCTGTTTTTTATCATCGTTAATAATTTTATCAAATTTTGGTGAAAAAACAAACTAAATTGCATTTGTTAACGTTTTTGTCACAGTTTTTTGCTTTACAAACTAAGTTTATTAACTAGCTACAGACAAAAAAACCCCATTCTCAAATAAGAATAGGGTTTTAATTGAAAGACTTACAATCAATTTAAGAAGTTAAAAAATTATTCCTCTTTTATTGAAATAATTGTCTCTGCTTTATCAGTATAACTCTTAATTTGATCAAAATTAAGGTATCTATAAGTTTCAGCAGCAACTGCATCTAACGATTTTGCATATTTCATGTATTCCTCTACCGATGGTAATTTACCTTCTATAGCAGCTACTGCCGCTAATTCAGCAGAGCTTAAATATACGTTAGCACTGTTACCTAAACGGTTCGGGAAATTACGGGTAGAAGTAGAAACAACTGTTGTATTATCACCTACGCGCGCCTGATTACCCATGCATAAAGAGCAGCCCGGCATTTCGGTACGAGCACCAACTTTACCAAAAATGCTGTAATAACCTTCGTCAGAAAGCTGAGCCGCGTCCATTTTCGTCGGCGGAGCCACCCACAAACGAGTAGGTAATTGACCTTTATATTTTTCAAGTAAATTACCAGCAGCACGGAAATGTCCAATATTGGTCATACATGAACCGATAAATACTTCATCTATCTGCTGTCCAGCAACTTCTGACAGCAGTTTTACATCATCAGGATCATTCGGACATGCAACAATCGGCTCTTTTATGTCATTTAAATTAATGTCGATAACAGCTGCATATTGTGCATCTTTATCTGCTTCCATTAACTGCGGATCAGCAAGCCAGGCTTCCATCTCTTCAATACGACGAGTAATCGTACGAACGTCACCGTAACCTTCCGCAATCATCCATTTAAGCATAACTATGTTGGAATTTAAGTATTCAATAATAGGCTCTTTATCCAGCTTAATAGAACAACCAGCAGCGCTTCGCTCTGCAGATGAATCTGAAAGCTCAAAAGCCTGCTCAACTTTTAATGTTGAAAGCCCTTCGATTTCAAGTACTCTACCGGAGAAAACATTAATCTTACCTGCTTTATCAACAGTTAAATGACCGTCTTTTATTGCCTGATGCGGAATCGCATTAACCAGATCACGTAATGTGATACCCGGCTGGATTTCACCTTTAAAACGAACGAGTACTGATTCCGGCATATCTAAAGGCATAACTCCAGTAGCAGCAGCAAAGGCAACTAAACCAGAACCGGCAGGGAAAGAGATACCAATAGGGAAACGCGTATGAGAATCACCACCGGTACCAACAGTATCAGGCATCAGCATACGGTTTAACCATGAATGGATAACACCGTCACCAGGTCTCAGTGATACGCCGCCACGGTTCATAATAAAATCCGGCAGAGTATGATGGGTGATCACATCAATAGGTTTCGGATAAGCCCCCGTATGACAGAAAGACTGCATAACCAGATCCGCAGAGAAACCTAAACAGGCTAAATCTTTAAGCTCATCACGTGTCATTGGACCCGTAGTGTCCTGTGAACCAACAGTGGTCATTTTAGGCTCGCAGTACTGACCAGCACGAACGCCGTCGGTACCGCATGCTTTACCGACCATTTTCTGCGCCAGCGTATAACCTTTTGTTGAAACCTCTGCATCAACAGGCAGCTCAAACACCGTGGAAGCTTCAAGCCCCAAAGATTTACGAGCCCGCTCAGTCAGACCACGGCCGATAATTAATGGAATACGGCCGCCGGCACGCACTTCATCAAGAATAATATTTGTTTTTAATACGAACTCAGAAACGACTTCGCCCGTCGCACTGTTTTTTACCATACCGTGATGCGGGTAGATATCAATAACATCCCCCGTATTTAACGCGCTGACATCCATTTCGATCGGCAGTGCACCGGAATCTTCCATGGTATTAAAGAAAATAGGGGCTATTTTATTACCGATACAGACACCGCCGGCACGTTTATTTGGTACAAACGGGATATCATTACCCATAAACCATAAAACTGAGTTAGTTGCAGACTTACGAGATGAGCCCGTACCAACAACATCACCAACATAAACTAAAGGATGTCCCTGCGCTTTTAATGCTTCAAGCTGCTTAACCGGACCAACAACACCTTCCTGATCCGCATTAATCCCGTCACGAGAGATTTTTAACATCGCCAGTGCGTGCAGCGGAATATCAGGACGAGACCAGGCATCAGGAGCCGGTGACAGATCATCGGTATTGGTTTCGCCGCTTACTTTAAATACCGTCATAGTAATTTTTTCGGCAACCGTTGGTTTTTCAGTAAACCACTGCGCATCAGCCCATGACTGGATAACCTGCTGTGCAAAAGCATTACCTGCTTTTGCTTTTTCTTCAACGTCATAAAAAGAATCAAACATTAACAGGGTGTGCGACAGCGCAGTTACTGCCAGCGGTGCAAGCGCTTCATTATCAAGCTGAGTTATCAAGGCTTCGATATTGTAACCGCCCTGCATCGTGCCCAGCAGCTTAACGGCATGCTCTGGATGAACAATCGGTGAGATCACTTCACCGGCTGCAATGGCAGATAAAAAACCGGCTTTTACGTAAGCAGCTTCATCAACACCGGGAGGAATACGGTTTTCTAAGAGATCAATCAGGAAGACTTCTTCACCTAATGGTGGATTTTTCAACAGTTCAACGAGTGCGGCAGTCTGCTCAGCATTCAAAGGTTGTGGAACAATACCCTGTTCGGCACGTTCAGCGACATGTTTACGATAAGCTTCTAGCACAATAGTAACCTCTTGTTTTAGCGAAATTCTTCGCTTTTATTGGAATCGTTATTTTACTTTACTGTTATTTGGCGCAAAGTATATCGCATCATCTGCACAAATAAAACGCATGCCCCTCCAGCCCCTTTATTAAGTTACAAAAATGTTAACACCGTCTGCACAACAAAAAACCTGCTATGCGGTCAATTTCAGATAAAAAAAAGACAGCTCAATGAGCTGTCTTAACAATAAACCTGGTGTAGGTTACTTACGTTTGACCGCTTTAGCATTAGGAAGGTCAGTAATTGAACCTTCATAAATTTCGGCTGCCAGCCCCACTGATTCGTGCAGTGTAGGATGCGCATGGATTGTTAATGCAATATCTTCGGCATCACAACCCATTTCGATTGCCAGACCGATTTCACCTAATAATTCACCCGCATTTGAACCAACCACAGCACCACCGATTACGCGGTCCGTTTCTTTATCAAAGATAAGCTTAGTTAAACCGTCAGAGCAGTCTGAAGCGATTGCACGACCAGAAGCCGCCCAAGGGAATACGGCTTTCTCATAGTTAATGCCCTGCTCTTTGGCTTCTTTTTCAGTTAAACCAACCCAGGCCATTTCTGGTTCAGTATAAGCAATTGAAGGAATCGTTTTCGGATCAAAGTAATGTTTCTTACCGGAAATAACTTCAGCGGCAACATGCCCTTCATGCACACCTTTATGCGCAAGCATAGGCTGACCGACAATATCGCCGATTGCATGAATATGTTCAACATTAGTGTGCATCTGCTTGTCAACTTCGATGAAACCACGCTCAGTCACAGTAATGCCTGCTTTTTCAGCATCCAGAGACAGACCGTTTGGTACACGGCCGACGGCAACTAATACTGCATCGTAGGCTTTTTCTTCTGCAGGAGCATTTTTACCTTCAAATGAAACATAAAGCGCATCTTCTTTCGCATCAACCGCGGTCACTTTGGTTTCCAGCATGATGTTAAATTTATTTTTCACTTTTTTAGTATAAATCTGCACAATATCTTTATCTGCAGCCGGCACCAGCTGGTCTGCAAACTCAACAACATCAACATCTGAACCCAGTGATTTATATACAGTCCCCATTTCCAGACCTATGATACCGCCGCCTAAAATAAGCAGACGTTTCGGTACGCAGCGAAGCTCTAATGCATCAGTTGAATCCCAGACACGGTGATCATCATGTGGAATAAACGGTAATTTAACCGGGCGGGAACCAGCAGCGATGATCGCATTATCAAAGTTAACCGTGGTTTTTTCATCTTCGCCCTGCACAACAATCGTATTAGCGCCGGTAAATTTACCAAAACCGTTTACCACGGTCACTTTACGCATTTTAGCCATGCCTTTCAGGCCGCCGGTCAGCTGTGAAACAACTTTGTCTTTCCAGATGCGGATTTTATCCACGTCTGTTGAAGGTTCACCGAATAATACGCCGTGTTCAGAAAGTGCTTTAGCTTCTTCAATCACCTTTGAAACATGTAACAGGGCTTTTGACGGGATACAGCCGACATTTAAACAAACACCGCCAAGTGTGCTGTATTTTTCGATTAATACGGTTTCTAAGCCTAGATCAGCTGCACGGAATGCTGCTGAGTAACCAGCAGGGCCTGAGCCTAATACCACAACTTGTGCTTTAATTTCTTTACTCATTTTGACCTCTATTATTAGCGTTTACGCTAGAAAAACGACTGAAGTTTTTCGAGTCTATTTAATTGTTAAACAAATGCAAAATAAAAGGTCGACAAATGCCGACCTGTTAACATTATTATAAAATTAATGTACGTAAATCAGATAGGTAGTTATTGACTGCGGTAATGAAACGCGCACCGTCAGCACCATCGATCACACGATGATCGTATGAAAGAGCTAGAGGAACCATTAAGCGAGGTTCAAACTCTTTACCATTCCATAATGGTTTCATTGCCGATTTAGAAACACCTAAAATAGCCACTTCCGGTGCATTTACGATAGGTGTAAACTGTGTACCACCAATACCGCCAAGACTGGAAATTGTCATGCTTCCGCCCTGCATATCTTTAGTTGTTAATTTACCTGCACGTGCTTTCTTAGATATTTCACCGATTTCACGACAAATATCATAAATACCTTTGTTTAATACATCTTTCACAACCGGAACAACCAGACCGTTTGGTGTATCTACCGCAATACCGATATTGAAATATTTTTTCAGAATTAAACTTTCACCGTCTTCAGATAATGAAGAGTTGAAGTTAGGGTACTGCTGCAGCGCTTTAGCAACAGCTTTCATCATAAATACCAGCGGGCTGATTTTAACACCTAAATCTTGTTTTGCAGCAATGGCATTCTGTTCTTTACGGAATGCTTCTAAATCCGTGATATCTGCTTCATCAAATTGAGTAACATGCGGAATCGTTACCCAGTTACGGTGCAGAGTCGGGCCGGATATTTTCTGAATGCGGGATAACGGTTTAACTTCAATTTCACCAAATTTAGAGAAATCAATGCTAGGTGAAGCGATTACCTGCAGACCATTTCCGCCGCCGGTTACCGTAGATGCCGTTGCTTTAGGACGAGATAATTCGTATTTAACAAATGCCTGAACGTCTTCTTTTAAGATACGTTTCTTACGACCGGTGCCAGTTACTTTTAGTAAATCAACACCAAACTCACGAGACAAACGGCGCACAGAAGGAGAAGCATGAATTGCCCCGCCTTTGGTCTGCTCATTTGACGCAGGGTGGTATGAAACAGGCGGTGCTTTTGGCGCAGGAGCTGCCGATACTGCTTTTGGTGCTTCAACAGGAGCAGAAACAACAGGAGCTGGAACGCCGCCTTCACTTAGCGTTTCAACAATCAGTATTAATGTGCCTTCAGAAACTTTATCACCAGCAGCAATTTTAACTTCTTTAACGATTCCGGCAAACGGTGCAGGTACGTCCATTGACGCTTTATCACCTTCAACGCTAAGAATGTCCTGCTCAGCTTCAATGCTGTCACCAACAGAAACCAAGACTTCAGTTACTTCAACTTCATCACCACCGATATCCGGTACGCAGACTTCTTTTAATTCATTAACCGATGCAGCCGCTGTTTCAGCTTTAACTTCAGCAGCGGGAGCAGCTTCTACAACAGGAGCAGCAGCTGAACTGTCGCCGGCAGCTTCAACAATCAGTACAACATGACCTTCAGAGATACTGTCACCGACGTTTACTTTGATTTCTTTAACAACACCGGCAACTGAAGACGGGACATCCATTGCGGCTTTATCACCTTCAACAGACAGAATATCCTGATCTAAGTCGATAGTATCACCAACAGAAACTAAAATTTCAGTGATATCAGCTGCATCAGCGCCGATATCAGGCAGTAAAAATTCTTTTAATTCAGACATAATAATTTTTCCTAATCAATAAAAACAGTTAAGCCATGCTGATAAGCATGGCTAAGACTTAGTTTTATTTACGCTAATAACGGGTTGATTTTGTTTACATCGATATCAAATTTAGCGATTGCTTGTGTTACCACGGAGCGCTCAACTTCACCTGATTTAGCAAGTTCATGCAGCGTCGCAACAACCACATAACCTGCATTAACTTCAAAATGGCGGCGTAAGTTTTCACGGCTGTCACTGCGGCCGAAACCATCAGTACCTAATACGCGGTATGTACCTGGTACATAAGCACGTACCTGTTCAGCGTATGATTTCATGTAGTCCGTACATGCAACTGTTAATACATTCTCTTCAAGCTGCTCAGTAATGTACGCTTTAACTTCTTTCGCTTCCGGGTTAAGCATATTGATGCGGTCAACAGCCTGGCCGTCACGTGCTAACTCGTTAAACGATGTTGCACTGAATACCGTTGAATCAATACCGTAATCATCGCTAAGAATCTGCGCGGCTTTACGTACTTCAAGCATAATAGTACCTGAGCTAAGCAGCTGTACTTTCGCTTTGCCTGAACCTTTAACTTCGTCCAGTTTGTAGATACCTTTACGGATCCCTTCTTCAACGCCTTCCGGCATTTCCGGCTGCACATAGTTTTCATTCATAACAGTCAGGTAGTAGAAGATATCTTCCTGATCATCATACATACGTTTCATACCGTCCTGTACGATAACCGCTACTTCATAACCGTAAGTCGGGTCATAAGTAATACAGTTAGGAATAACGCCCGCCTGAATGTGGCTGTGGCCGTCTTCATGCTGCAGACCTTCACCGTTCAGTGTTGTACGTCCCGCTGTTCCACCGATCATGAAACCACGCGCACGCTGATCACCGGCAGCCCAGGCCATATCACCGACACGCTGGAATCCAAACATTGAGTAGTAGATGTAGAAAGGAATCATCGGCATATCATTGGTACTGTATGATGTTGCGGCGGCAACCCAGTCACACATAGCACCCAGCTCATTGATACCTTCCTGAAGTACCTGACCTTTCGTATCTTCACGATAGTAAGCAACCTGCTCACGATCCTGCGGCGTATATTTCTGACCTTCACGCGAGTAGATACCCACTTGACGGAACAGACCTTCCATACCGAATGTACGTGCTTCATCAGGGATGATAGGTACGATATGTTTACCAATTGCTTTATCTTTAAGCAGTGCAGTTAATACACGAACAAAAGCCATAGTTGTTGAAATTTCACGACCGTTTGAACCGGCAAGTAATGCTTTAAACAAGCTTAGTTTTGGAATATCTAACTCAACAGTCGTCTGCATACGACGTTTCGGCAGGAAACCGCCTAACGCTTCACGACGAGCTGTCATGTACTTAACTTCTTCAGACTCTGGTCCCGGATGATAATAAGGCAGTGACTCAAGATCTGCATCGGCAACCGGAATATTAAAACGATCACGGTAATGTTTAATCGAATCCAGCGGCATTTTCTTAACACCGTGAGCGATATTTTTACCTTCACCCGCATCACCCATGCCGTAACCTTTAACAGTTTTAACCAGAAGTACGCTTGGACGACCTTTAGTTTCTGCTGCTTTTTTGTAAGCGGCATAAACTTTAAACGGGTCATGACCACCGCGGTTTAAGCGGTAAATGTCGTCATCTGACATATTAGCAACCATAGCCGCTGTTTCCGGGTATTTACCGAAGAAGTGCTTACGTGTGTAAGCTCCGCCTTTGGCTTTAAAGTTCTGGTATTCACCATCAACAGTTTCTTCCATCAGCTGCAGCAGTTTACCCGTCGTATCCTGTGCAAGCAGTGCATCCCAGTAACGTCCCCAGACAACTTTGATAACTTCCCAGCCTGCGCCGCGGAATGTACCTTCAAGTTCCTGAATGATTTTACCGTTACCACGAACAGGGCCGTCAAGACGCTGCAGGTTACAGTTAACAACGAACACTAAGTTATCTAGTTTTTCACGAGATGCCATACCGATCGCGCCTAGCGCTTCCGGCTCATCAATCTCGCCGTCACCTAGATATGCGTAAACTTTCTGCTGTGAGCAGTCTTTAATACCACGATCCGTTAGGTACTTAAGGAAACGTGCCTGGTAAAGTGCAGAGATTGGACCAAGGCCCATAGATACTGTCGGGAACTGCCAGTATTCAGGTAATAATTTAGGATGCGGGTATGAAGGAATACCTTTACCGTCAACTTCCTGACGGAAGTTATTTAACTGATCTTCACTAATACGGCCTTCAAGGAATGAACGCGAGTAGATACCCGGTGCAATATGTCCCTGGAAGTAAACTAAATCACCGCCGTCAATATCGCTTGGACCACGGAAGAAATGGTTAAATGCAACATCATAGATTGTCGCAGAAGACGCAAAGCTTGAGATGTGACCACCTAGTTCTAAATCTTTCTTAGAAGCACGTAATACTGTAATCAGAGCATTCCAACGGATAATCGAACGGATACGCTGCTCTAATGGTAAATCACCAGGGAAATGAGGTTCTTGACCCGGAGTAATCGTATTGATGTAAGCAGTTGTAGAGTTGAATGGCAGATGACCACCACTACGACGTGTTTTATCAATTAATTTCTCAAGTAAAAAATGAGCACGATCTGTGCCTTCTTCTTCAATTATCGCTTCAAGCGCTTCAAGCCACTCAGAAGTTTCCTGCGAATCAATATCACTGTTTAAGATGTCAGTCATGACACTTTCCTTATATAGCACTAGGTAATCTCAGCCGTTAAGCTAAGCGTTAAATTTCATAACTATTTAGATTGACCCACTACCTGTGGTTTATGCCATCCCGGCAATAAGTAATCTAAATAGCTACACATTGCGGTTATTTTTTTAAAAGCTAAAAGCGTCCTAACTCGCGCTTAAACAAACTCTCTTCACGTAACATAACCAGACGTGTTTCTTCGATATAAATTAAATGTTTTGCCGACGCTTCCTGCGCTTTTTTCGGCTGTTTAGAAAGAATTGCATCCAGCAACTGTACACGGTGCTGATGAATTTTTTTAGCCACTTCAGGATAAGAATAAAGCTGCTTAACGTTATCGGAAATATTCTTTTCCAGTAACGGTTTAATACCACGCGCTAAATGTAGAAATACTACATTATGCGACGCTTCGATTACGGACAGATAAAACAATGCAACATTCTGTATTTCAAGTTCTAAATCATCAGCCTGCTGCGCTTTTTCAATGGCTTCAAAACTATTTTTTATAGCGCAGAAATCTTCTGCGGTGCCGCGCAGCGCTGCGTAATACGCCGAGACACCTTCCAGAGCATGACGAAATTCAAGCAGGTCATATTGAGATTCTGGGTGTGTATTTAATAATTCAAATAGCGGATCGGTTAACTGTTCGCGCAGTTCCTCTTTAACATAAGTACCGCCGCCTTGACGACGTGTAAGTAACCCCTTTGACTCTAACCGCTGAATAGCTTCCCGCAGAGAAGGACGGGACACATCAAACTGTTTAGCCAGCTCCCGCTCCGGAGGCAGTTTTTCACCTAACTCTAAAGTGCCTTCTAAAATCATGCTTTCAAGACGGTTTTCGATCACATCTGCAAGTTTAGGTTGTTTGATTTTTGCGTAAGACATGATGCCCTTAATAAACAGAAATTCAATTGTAGAACAAATGGTATTACCAATTTACTTTTAAGCATGAAAATTAACAATTATTTCCACCACTGTCCAGTGCTTATTGATCTACATCAACAAAAAGATATACTACAGATTTTAATCGGCGTCATTTTATACTTAAATATTCAAAAGGTATGACCAATTTTAAAATAATGTTAATAAAATGTGACTAGGCCGGGGTTTTTGAGGATGTAAAAAGCAAAGGTAATTACATAAACACAGATGGGGTAAAAACAATGTAGTTAAGCAGCAAACAGCAAAAGGAATGATAATCAACTTATACGAGTGCCGTCCTTTTACTGTACAGAGCACGCAGTCCCTGCTTAGGAACTTTGGTTTATTTTCCTATCGCTTCGGATATGATGCTTTTTTCTCCGCTCTCTCCCAGCCCCTTCGGAGAGGGGTTAACAGATATACTTCTATCTAGCCGGGCTTCGCCTTGTGTGCTTTCAGTATCAACACAAGACTTTAACCATTTACACTTATCAGATTCAAGCAGCGCTTCTATCTGATCTACCGGAACAGGTTTTGAATAAAAATATCCCTGAATCAGATCACAACCGTAACCGTGTAGACAGGCAAGCTGCTGTGCATTTTCTACTCCTTCAGCTACAACTTCTAACCCGAGGTTTTTTGCCAGACTAAGAATAGATTTAACGATGGCAACATCCTGCTCATCATCTGGAATATGATCAACAAATGACTTATCAATTTTTAATGTAGAAATAGGAAGATTTTTCAACTGTGATAAAGAGGAATATCCCGTGCCGAAATCATCAATTGACATTTTAATACCCAGTTCAGATAATTTTCTTAGTGTTTCCTGACAGTCACCGTCCCGTTTTTTCGGCACAAGGTGGTCTTCGGTGATCTCGATTTCAAGAAGCGACGCACTAACCCCCTCTTTCTCAAGGACGCTGCACACATAATCGGTGAACTGATCACTGTACAGCTGACGACCAGATACATTAACCGCAATCGTCAGCTCTGCACACAGGGTTTTCTGCCAGCTGCGCAGCTGACTGACCGCCTGCTGAATCACCCATCTGCCTAACGGAATAAGCAGGCCGGTTTCTTCTGCAACCGGAATAAACTCACTGGGCAGTATTACCGGCTTATCACCTCTATCCCAGCGGATCAAAGCCTCAACACCGACAATATGACCGCTGCCGGGTTCTACTTTAGGTTGATACAAAAGATAAAAATCATTATTTTCTAATGCCTTGCGCAAGCCGTTTTCTAATGACCAACGTCTGATGGTACTTTCGGTAAGATCTGCTGAATAAAAAGAAAAGTGATGCAGCTCGGCACGTTTCGCCTGATACATCGCCATATCAGCATTGCGAAGCAGCTCCTCGCCGCTGGAGGCGTTATCTGGATAAAGGCTGATACCGATACTGGCCTCGACATAGAGCATTTTATTATTGAGATAAAAAGGCTGTTCAAACAAAGCAACAATACGTTGAATAAAATGCAGCGCTTCCTGCACATTTTCAACTGCATCAAGAATAATGGCAAACTCATCGCCGCCAAGCCGGGCCACCATATCGTAATTGCGAATTTCACGGCGAAACCTGGCGGCAACCTCACGCAGCAGGCAGTCACCAATTTCATGTCCTAATGAATCATTAATATTCTTAAAACGGTCCAGATCAATAAATAACAATGCGACTTTACGATCACGTCGTTTAGCCCGCTCCATCGCCCGTTCCAGCTGCTGATGAAACAAAATTCGATTAGGCAGATCAGTGAGGGCGTCATGGTGGGCAATATGGACCAGGCGATGCTGCGACCTCTTGAGTTCAGTCACATCTTGTATTACCCCGGAAAGAACGGGGCTGGCACTATTGCGGCTTTCCAGCCGCCGTCCCTGCAGCTGCACATATAATAAACTCTGATTAGCAAGCTTTAACCTTATATCAAGACTGAACGCCTTCCCGTTAGATAATGCCTTAATAAATATATTTCTTGCAAATAATCGATCCGCCGGATGTATCAAAGCAATCAGGTAATCAAGACCATGACCAAACAAGGTGCCGGGTAAAGAACACATTTCAGCTATCTGCCGGGACAAAAGCAGACATCCATCAGTTCCATCCAGCTCCCAGTGCCCCAGCCGGGCAATATGCTGAGCATGCTCCAGGCGCTTTTCACTTTTCTTTAAAGATTCCAGATAATAACTGGCACGCAGAATATAACGGATATGATGTTCAATTAACGACCAGTTAATCGGTTTGACAATAAAATCCGTCGCACCTAGCTGATAAGCTTTATCAATTGAGGCCGTATCATCTGATCCGGTAATCATAACTACAGGTACATCTTTCCCCTGAAGCGACTCTCTAATCCGTCTGCACACCTCGAATCCGTTTAATTCCGGTAACTGCACATCTAAAAGCACTATATCCGGTGACTGTTCATAAAACAGGGACAGTCCCTGGGAGCCGTTTTCCGCTTCGATAATATTATAAAGACTTTCTGATAATGACTGGCGAATCAGCAGCCGGGTCATTTCATCATCATCCACCACCAAGATCGACTTTCTATTCATAGGACCTCAACATTATATTATGTTTCACGAAAATAACGTTTTACTGCACAGGATTCCTTTTCAATCTCGCTAATCAGTTCAGGTATCACAGACAACATTTCCTTAATAGCGGCTTTTTCTAGCTGGCAGCATAAATTCGACAGCTGATGAGCCCCGACATTAGCACTGCTCGATTTCAAAGTATGGGCTAATAAGCGCAGGCTTGCGACCTGTTGAGGCTTTTCAGCCAGCTCCTTTAAACTTTTTTCCAGTGTTTCTAAAAATAGAGCTGTAACTTTAGCCGTTAAGGCCTGCCCCGCTTCCGAACTCAGCACTGCAATATCATGCAGAGCTTTAGGATCCACACATAGACCTGAATGTGAAACTTCGTTGTCAATTTTTTCCAGCGCAGCTAAGCTCTCTCGCTGAGCAGATTCTGCTGTCTTATTTGATGTTAACGCCTTTGATGCACTCAACCACGGTCTTAAGACTTCAAAAAGTTCAGCAACCGAAAAAGGCTTGCTCAGATAACCATCCATCCCAGCCCGCAGACAGCACTCCCTGTCGCCGTCCATAGCATTGGCTGTTAATGCTATAATCGGAAGTTTAGAAAAAGGTACTCCGTTTAAGTTCATTTCCCGTATTTTTCCGGTAGCTTCCAGTCCGTCCATCTGCGGCATGTGCATATCCATCAGAATAAGGTCATAGCTCTGATGCAGAACCGCTTTAACAGCCGCCAGCCCGTTATCTGCCAGATCAACCTGCAGGCCTAAGGCCTGCAGCATAACGACCGCGACCTCCTGATTGACTTTATTATCTTCCGCCAGCAGTAAACGATAAGGCTGTTCAAAATGAAAATCACCTATAGGCCCATAACTATTGACTTCCGCAGTCTGGCGCATAGATAATTCGTAAGGAAGTGCTGAAGCAGTGTCCACTACAGGCAGCAGCGGCAATGTAAAAGCAAAACAACTGCCTTTAGCAACTTCTGACTTTACGTTTAATTCTCCGTCCATCATCTCAACCAGCTGACGGCTGATCGCTAAACCTAACCCCGTGCCGCCATATTTCCTGGTAGTTGAACTGTCTGCTTGAGAAAAAGAGCTGAAAATATATTCTATTTTATTCTCTTTAATACCTATTCCAGTGTCTTCAACTTCAAAGTGCAGCCTTCCAGTTTCCAACTCAGCAACACGCAGTATTACCTGTCCGTGATCGGTAAATTTAATGGCGTTGCTGATCAGATTACTAAGTACCTGCCTTAGCCTTATCTGATCGCCTAGATAGGTACAATGAAAATCATCAGGCATAAAAAATGTCAGCTGTATGCCTTTTCGAGATGCGCCCTCTGTATACAAAACAAGCACTCTTTCAATAAGCTCCCGCAGATTAAACTCAACCGATTCCAACTCCATTTTTCCCGCTTCAATTTTCGAAAAGTCTAAAATATCGTTGATAATATCGAGCAGAGATTTTCCAGACTGATAAACAATTTCAGTAAAACGCTTTTGCCGCGGATCAAGCGGACTGTCAAGCAGCAGCTCAGTCATACCCAGCACACCGTTCATCGGCGTACGAATCTCATGACTCATGGTCGCTAAAAATTCACTTTTGGCTTTACTGGCAGCTTCGGCATTTTCTTTGGCTAGTAATAACTCATGAGTCCGCAGTGTTACTTTCTGCTCTAAAGTATCACGGTGTTCAGCCAGGACTCTGTCTCGAGTTTCAACCTGCTCTAACATCATATTAAAACCGCTGATCAGTGCTCCGATTTCATCATTACGCTGACCAGGAATGCGGATATGATAATTTCTCTGTGCAGAAACCTGCTCCATCACCTGAGTCATCTGCAGTAAAGGTAGAGAAATAAGGCGCTGCATACGGGTAGCAAGTATAAAAGCCAGTAAGGTGCCAAGCATAATAATAAAAGGGGCAAAAAATGCCTGGCGCCATAAACGGGCCAGAAGCTGACTCAAATCGTTAATAAGAATGACATGTCCGAGAATTTTATCCTCTAAACGAACCGCCTCAATATGATAGATAACATCATCAGGTCCGCTGCTTTGCAGGCTTTTTAAATTCATCTGCAGTAGTTTTTTATTTATATCAGGATCAAAAGAAGTCTTGATATATTCAGCCAGCAGCTGGTTATCGTTGTCATAAATCCTAGCCAGTACAATTTCTGGTTTTGCCTCAAGGCTAGCCAGACTTTCTTCAGCAGCTTCTTTATCCTGAAAAGTTAGAGAAGCAGTACTCTGTGAAGCCATTAATCTGGCCAGTGCTTTGAGTTGATTTTCAGCATCCGTATAGCTGTAGTGGTACTGCATGACTGCAATTAATATCACGATAATTACAGCAACCAGCGTACCGGATAACAATCCGATTGAAGTTAGCTGACTGCGTAATGAAAAACGGTTGAGTCTGATCATTAACATTACCTCGGTTTATCAACTAAGATCGCGATTTTAAGCAGTTTAGAACTTAATTTAAGCTCCGTCTGCGAGAGTCGGCGCATATTCACTTCAAAACGCAGACGCTGATCTTTTTCAACTAAATTTATTAATCCCCCGTGACGTAAGAAACGTCCGTCGTCACTGATAGTTAACACCGCATTGCGGTTAATTAATGAAATAATATAACGATACCTAAGATGCTCAGATGGTTCGATATACAAGGCATTGCATTGACTAAAGTCAGCCTCATTGAGTGGTTGATACAAAACAATAGAATGACCAGTAATCTTTTTATTATGCAGAGTCTGTAACTCATTAGAGACCCGCCCTGAGCCATAAACACAAAACTGAAAGGAGCTTTCAGGAGTCTTCCAAGTCGATACTGGCCAGCGGGTAAATTTGGCCAGGTTGTACATATATGCAACCTTTAACGATTCTAAGGTGTGCACAGCCGGAACAGACGCTGAACTCACTTTAGCGGTCGTTATTAGCAAGCAGAAAAAAATAAGCGGTAAACGCCAGGCACCAACTCTGAGCATTAATATCCCCTAAGATAAATCACCACGTCAATACACCTTGAACAAAGACGCTTCGCTCAATCATTGACGGTGAAGCCCAAGGATCTGCTATCGTCTCCTGCTTTGCAGAGTCCAGCAAGTTACGACCGGTAAGGGATAATTCAAATGATGATAGCGGGTGCCAAGCAAGGCGCAGGTCGCCATCAATATAGCTGTTGACAGTACTATCCGGCCAGGAGCGTGTGCCTGTATAATAAAGGCGTAGATCCAGATCTAGACTGCGATTCAAATCAAAACTTCCCCATAATGAGGCTTGCTGTTCAGGTGTTCTACTGGCCACCGTGGAGGTTGGATCAGCACTAGATCCATTGTCCTGTAAATGAATATCTATCATGCTGTACACCAGGCGATAACGACTGCTGGAGGTGGCCTGCCATGTGGTTAATAGTTCAAGCCCCTGACTGTATACTTGAATATTATTAGCGATATCCATCGGAAGCAGTAGAAATGTTTCACCATTGATAACCTCTGTAGACGCACTACCCGGCTCATAACTGCGCACATCTGAATAGTCATTATAAAAAGCAGCCAGATCCACTGCAAAAGCAGCCCGAGGCTGCCAGCGGATGCCGAATTCATAAGCATCTAACTGCTCAGACTGAAAATCTTCGCTGCCCGCAACCTGCATCATAGTCGGCAGCGGGTTATTCGGGTCCAGTGCAAAAGAAGGGGCTGAAGCAATATTAACGATGAACTCACTTTCTCCACGAGAAGGAGTACGCATTGCACGTGAAACAGCTCCCCATACAGTAAACTGTTCATCCGGTACCCAGCTCAAGCGGATATTAGGCTGCAGCTCGGTACCGCTATAGCTGCTTCTTTCCAATTTAGTACCTAAGGTCAGAGAAAGCTTCTGCTCAGGAAATCGAATTGTATCCTGAATAAAGGCGCTCCATATATCACTGTGATCCACAGGATCTTCAATAGAAATTAACAGTGAAGAAGTCGCATCACTACGACTCCAGCGATAACCAGCTCCCCAGACCAGTTCATGCTCCTTAAAAGGAACAAGCTGATGCTGCAGCTCAAAATTAACAGTATCGCGACGTTCATTATATTTAAGATCAATGTGATCATAAAAGTCATAATTAAACTTTACATTGAGCTCTGAATCCAGTCCCTGCAACTGCCGCCAACTAAGACCTAAGTTACCGCCTTTTGCCTCAACATCACCATTAGCAATATTATTCGCATAAGGAGGATCAAATCCGGGGACTGTATGCTGCTGCCTTAAATCATTACGGTAAAGATCTCCCTGGAAACTCAACAGTTGATCATCTTTATGCTGCACATCAAGACGCATACCTGTCTGTAGGTAGTCACCACCGTTATCCTGATCCGTTTCAGACAGATCCAGTGACTCATCCAGGCTGCGTCCTTTAGCATAAACACGCATTTGTGCATTGTCAGAAGGTTCGAATCCCTGCCGTATTTCAGCCATTCCTCGTAATTCATTACCGGCAGCAAGTGACAAATATCCGCCCTGAGTATCCACGGCTTCTTTAGTAATAATATTGATAACACCATTAACCGCATTCATGCCCCACAGGGTAGCCCCTGGGCCGCGGATAACCTCAATACGGTCAATATCAGCCATCAGATAATCAAGATACTCCCAGTAAACACCGGAATAGGTCGGGGTATAGACACTACGCCCGTCAACCAGTACTAATAATTTATTAGCCAGACGACCGTTAAAACCACGAATGCTGACAGCCCATTTATTAGGATCTATCTGCGCAACATCAACCCCGGGTACTAGCCTTAATGCTTCAGGAATAGAGGTCGCGCCGGAACGGCGGATCTCATTTTCAGTCACCACATAAACAGCGGCGGCCGCCTCGGAGAGCTTTTCACTTTTTTTACTAACGGAGGTGATCTCAATCTGCATTAATTCATCAAAATCAAGTTCCGCCAGATCATTTGTTTCATTTTCAGCCTGCACCAGGCAAGAGAACAAACTAAGCAGTACAGTTAGATAGTTGATATTTTTCATCTATATCAAATCCTTTTGCTATGGAATCTTATGTGCTGATATTAACCTCAGGGCTGTTAACTAACTGCAGTCGGCATGTATTTATTTCACCGGCTTGAAGAGAATGAATGATAAGCAGTGAGTTATTAGAAACCGCTGCAGAATATGAAGATATTAAAAGCCCAAACGTATCAACTCATGATCAAGTCATAGTATTTAAAGTAGCAGCTGCAGGTGCTTTTTAGTAGCAAAAAATTGAAATAAACTGGATACTTAACTAAAAATTCACTTTTTTTATCTGTATAACACAGTGAAAACATAAACAAAAAAACATATACATTTATAATTTTGTGGCACACAAAGATAACCAAACCTCAACTTAGTAATTAAGCTGAGGTTTGGCTGTGCTGTACTCTCAATTATTGCCCTCTACGGGGCAATAATTAAAGTGCTAAGAAAGACTTCACCTGATTAACAATGCCTTCCGCAATCGTCTGGCTTTCCATTTCCGAGAAGATGCGTAATAACGGCTCAGTCCCGGAAAAACGGGCAATCACCCAGCCGCCGTTTTTAAAGTAAACTTTAAGACCGTCCGCATAACTGACTCTTTCAATGTCGTATTGAAATTCAGGCAGCTGCTTTTCAACATAAACTTTATTGTAAATAACCTCTTTTTGCTCTGCTTTAAAAGTACAGTCACCTTCTGCAGTGTAAGAGTAACCGTAGATATCATAGATCTCTTCAAGCAGCTCAGATATTTTTTTCCCCGTTACCGCAATCATTTCCACTAACAGACTGGCGGCAAAAACACTGTCTTTACCTTTGATATGACCACGAATTGTAAGACCGCCGGAGCTCTCGCCGCCGATTAATGAATCATCTGCTTCCATTTGTGAGCTGATATGCTTAAAACCAACAGGTACTTCAAAGGATTTCTGACCGTGATCAGCCGCTATCTTATCCAGAATATGGGTGGTAGCGATATTACGTACCACCGAGCCGCTTTGTTTTTTGTATTTGATCAGGTAGTAATAAAGCAGGATTAATACTTCATTAGGATGAACAAAGTTACCCTTCTCATCAATAATACCGATCCTGTCCGCATCACCGTCCGTGCCGACACCAATATCATAACCTTTCGCTACCACAAGATGCTTAAGCTGATATAACGTAGCGGCACTTGGTGACGGCATCAGCCCACCAAAGGCCGGGTTTTCGCCGTCATTGATAACATCAACATCACAGCGCCCGGTGATTAATACCGTCTGCAGTGCATTTTTAGCCACACCAAACATGGGATCGATTAAAACCCGTAAATTAGCCTGTTTAATCGCTTCCACATCAAGCAGATCCAGTACCGAATCAACAAACTCATTCATCGGATTTATAACAACAATTTGACCATCTTCTACTGCTTTTTCAAAATCCAGCGCTTGAATATCAGCAGAGTTTATTGCCTCAATTTGTGTCTCAATTTTTTCCGTAATGATTTCATCTGCATCACGTCCGCCTTCGATAAACACCTTAATACCGTTGTAGTCTGACGGATTATGCGATGCAGTAATACATGCGGAATAAATTGTGCCCATTGCTTTAGCTTTGTGCATAACAATCGGAGTCGGCACGAACTTATCAATAAAACTTACTTTAATACCGTTACCCGCCAGCACTTCCGCAAACCATTTTGAGGCCTTATCGGAAAGAAAACGACGGTCATAACCAATCACAAAACCTTTGTTAACAACATCTTCAATCATCATAATATTTGCCAGCGACTGTGCTACTAAACAAACATTTGCTTTGGTGAATTCATCACCAATAATTGAGCGCCAGCCGCCTGTACCGAACTTAACCATAACTATCTCCATCTATTTTCTATAAGCTGAATATTAAAAAAGAGGCCGAAGCCCCTTTATTGAATCAGCCCATTACCACGATAACTTCGTTAACACTTCCTGTATCCTGTACCGGAACGGCACCATGGATCATATTGCCGTTCAAAGTGATTGATTTAACACCTTTGCTGACATTATTTGGATTTTCAATTTTGATATTAAACAAAGCACCGCGCCACTCACGTGTTACTGCAAATCCCGGCCAGTCAGTCGGGATACAAGGATCCACAATCAGACCATCAAAACCTAAACGTACACCTAGAATAAAGTTAGTGACCGCAAAGTATGCCCAGCCGGATGTCCCCGTTAACCACGGGTGATTAGCACGCCCGTGATCCTGATGATCACGCCCCATAATAAACTGCACATATGAATAGGGTTCTGCAATACGTGTCTCAATCATGTCATTCTGGTTGTAAGGGTTAAGTGCATCGTAGAACTTCATCGCCTGATCGCCGCGACCTAATTTAGCTTCTGCTACCCAGGCCCACGGGTTAGGGTGCGAGAAGATCGCGCCGTTTTCTTTTACGCCCTGATATACACGGGTAACAAAACCAATATCATCATTAGGTGTTGAGAATGACGGAGAGTTAAGGTGTAAACCAAACTCAGAATAGAGGTGTTCATCAACCGAGTTCATCGCAGTTTCACCACGTTCTTGTGATACCGCACCAGATAATACCGCCAGTGTATTTGACTCAAGATGAATACGGCCTTCGGTCTGCTGTGCGGTACCGATTTTTTCACCATTTTTAGTTAAACCACGGATATACCAGCCGCCCTCTTCATCCCAAAGGTGTTTTTCACAGGCGGCGCGAACGCCCTCAGCCATTGCCGTATATTTTTCAATGTCTGCAACTTTGTCACGATATTTAGCCAGATCGAGAAACTCCTGCAGTGCCCAGTAATGCAGGAAAGACACCATAGATGACTCGCCGCCGCCTAAATTCAGACAGTCATTCCAGTCAGCCCGCAGACCTTTACAGATCCCCGTTTGGCCGACATATTCAGCAGAGAAATCAAGAGCAGCTTTCATATGATCGTAAACAGTTGCATCGCCGCCGTTGGCATAAGGGATCACTTCGTCAAAGAAACTCTCTTCACCGGTTTCCATGACATATTTACAAATCGTCGGTACGATCCACAGATGGTCATCGCTGCAGGTATCATCGATACCGTGAATTTTGTCATCATCAGAAGGTGTTGGTACAACAGTTGGTGATTTAGACGGCACAACATCCGCTTTTTCCGGATCAAACCAGTCCGGATCAAACAGATGTAAACCATAACCTTCTTTAACCTGCCCACGGAGCAGGTCAACAATACGTTTACGGGTCATTGCAGGATTTGAATGCGGTACTGAAATCGCATCCTGAGCAGTATCACGATAACCAAGACCAGTTCGCCCGCCGACTTCAATAAATGATGCAAAGCGCGACCAGACAACACAGGTTTCTGCCTGGTACAAGGTCCAGGTATTGATCATGGCATCAAGACCGGCGTTTGGCGATTTAACCTGGAATTTACTGCAGCGGCTTTCCCAGTGATCTTTAATCTCCTGAAAAGCGCTATCAACATTGCTTAGGTCCTGATATTTGGTGCGTAATTTAGCCCCGTTACCTTTGCCGATACCTAAAATGTAAACAAAGCGCACCTCTTCACCCGGCTGGATCACAAACTGCTTATGCAGAGAACCACAATGATTATTACAGGTTTGTGCAGAGTTAGAACATCTGCCTTTTTCAACCGCGATCGGATTTGCTTCATCCCGGTAAGCACCTAAAAATGCATCACGCTGACCGTCGTATGAATCAGGTTCAAAAGAAGAAGCCAGATAATAATAACCATCAAGTTCATTGGTGTTGTAATAAAGATCGTATTCAATCACCCCGTTCTGGTATAAGGTGCCCGCAGAGTATAAAGACATCTGGTGATTCTGGTTATCTGACTGAATATGGCTGAATGAAAACTCAACAAACGAAAAGGCAGAAATAGTACGTGCTTTATCGCCGTCATTTTTTATTACCACATCCCAGATCTCAGCATCTTCGCCTTTTGGTACAAACAGGGTTTTCGTTGCAGTAATACCGTTATAAACACATTTAAATTTTGAGTAAGACAGACCGTGACGTACTTCGTAATCCGCTTCATCTAAACTTTTCGCTACCGGCTGCCATGAGATAGACCAGTAGTCCCCCGTCTGATCATCACGTAAGTAAACATAATGTCCGGGACGATCAAATGACGCATTCGGGCGGAATTTAGTCACACGGTTGTATTCAGGTGAATTATAAAAAGAGTAACCACCAGCATTCTGCGAAATTACGGTGCAGAACTTTTCTGTACCTAAGTAGTTAGTCCATGGCGCCGGTGCATCCGGGCGTGTGATAACGTATTCTCTGTTGTCATTATCAAAAAAACCGTATTTCATTTTGCTTCCTTACTCTGTAGTAGAATTAGTTGTAAATAATTATTCTGATTTAAATATTAAATCTGCTGTTAAAATTCTCTGAAATTAATACCCTGCGCGGTTAACAAGCGACGATGTCCCTGCAGTCGGCTTTGAAAGTTCTGCCAGTTACGATTTTTCGGCTGTGACCAGCAGACTTCAGCATTCGCTAGAAGGCGCGGAAAAAGCATATGGTCAATCCGATCCTGATTAAGCACCACCTCACTCCATAGTGCACACTGCACCCCTAATATGCGTGACCTTAACGGGTCATCCTGGTCCAGTAGTTTCAGAGGTTGATAGCTATAAGCCTGCTCTAAAGGCAGAGTACCGGCCCAGTCAACACCCAGCTCCTGCGGCGCATAATCCTGAACCAGATCGAAATAGGTATAGCGGCTTGGCTGCATCACCACATCAAAACCGTTCTGTATACATTCCAACCCAGCCTGCTCACCTATCCAGGAGTAAACAACCGTCTCTTTACTGACCTTGTCACCCTGTTTAACTTCTTCCCAGCCAAGCATTCTTCTGCCGCGTTTATGCAGTCTGTTTTCCACATACCGAAGCAGATGCCCCTGCAGCTCTTTTGTTTCCGTATACCCGTGCTCAGCCATTAATAAACGGCATTTTTCACTTCTGCTCCAGACTCCTTCTGGCACTTCATCTGCACCGATATGTATATAAGGTGAAGGAAACAGAGCACAAACTTCATCGATTACTTTATCGATGAACTGATAGGTACCCGGCAGTGCAGGAGACAGCACGTTATCCGTATAAGCCTGAATGCTTAAATAGTCCGACTTGTCTTGTTGATCCGCCAGTAGATACGGCAGTGATTTAATGGCAGCGCGGCTGTGCCCGGGAATATCTATTTCAGGGATCACTGTAATGGCAAACTGTTCGGCATAGCTGATCACCTCGCGGATTTCCTGCTTCGTGTAATAACCACCGTATTTTTCAGTTAAATGTGAAAACTGCGGCTCTAACTCAGTGCCCGGCCCCCGCCATGCACCAATCTCTGTTAATTCAGGAAATGCATTTATCTCAATCCGCCAGCCCTCATCATCAGTCAGGTGCCAGTGAAAATAATTGTATTTGTATAAGGCTAACTGCTTAATCAGACGCTTAACCGTAGCGATAGAATGAAAATGGCGGGCACAATCGAGCATCAGACCACGATACTGATAACGAGGCTGATCATTAATTTTCAGACAGGGTAATAAAATCACATTGTCCAGCCGCTCTGCCCCGCTAATTAACTGTATTAAAGTAGCGCAGGCATGCACAAAACCCTGCTGCGAATTTGCTTTGATCAGCACACTGTTTGGATTAACAGAAAGCGAATAAGCACAAACCGGCATCTGTTCATCCAATACTAAAGAGACAGTGCCGCCGACACTTCTTCCCAGTGTAAAACCCGATGCTTGTGTAATTTCTGCACTCAGCCAGTCGCTGGCGGCCATGGCCGGTTCATACTGAGAATTAATCTGTGTATCTGCCGATAACTCAAAAACACCTAAGAGACTGACCTGCGAAGCTGGCTGTGGAATAACTGCGCCGGCAGCAGCTTTAGCAGTAATTTTGTTCACTGTTTTCTGCACCGGCAGTTTTAAACTAACCGGATTAATAGATACCACTGTCGTTTTCTGGTAATTATCCGAAGCATCACAAATGAATGCTTCTCTGATACCGCATTCATAATTACTAAACGGCGCAGATTTTATTTTAAATTCAACAGTGTAACTACTGTTAGCAGCAATAATTTCAGCTGCAGGCGGTGTTAACCTGCTGAAGGTTCCGACCTGTTTTACTGCACCTTTACTCAGTGACTCAGGAAAAATATAACGCGCAAAATCCATAGTCAGCAGCCAGTCAGAAAGCGCTGCATCCGTTCGATTATGCAGGGTTAAAGACAGGCGCATCTCTTGTGCATCGAGAACTGCGAGATCTATTTTAAAATTCATCTCTTACTCCTTCTCTAATTAAGGCAAAATACTTCATCAGACCTCCTGCTGATCTGCATACTGCGCAGTCACAGCCAGCAGATACCAGCCGGCATGCGGGATCCACTGTTCACCCCAGCGCCAGTTCTGAAGCATGTCTCTGCCATGTACAGGCGGGTTAAAAGCGATATCATTTTCATTTTCAAAACCGCCGGTAATGCCGTTACAAACGCCGCCTTTGGCATTAAAAAAACCTAATTCCGGCAGGTAATCCGGATTGTTAAAACCCGCCCCATCCAGCATGCACATATCGTATGGATTTAATCCCAGGATCCAGTTCAGCGATCCCTGCGCAAACTTGTCTAGTTGAGCAGTAATCTCTGCATCATTAACCCAGGGTTTAGCAAAATAAGCCATGCAGGCTAATGAAGCTAAACGCGCATTTTCCCCCTGCCACCAGTAACCGCTCTCGTTATCATGAGCAATAAAGAAAGCACTGCGTTTTTCACCATTAACAGATTTAACGTACTGACGCGGATAAGAAAACGGATTAAAAACTTCACTGCTGATAGACAGCTCAAAATTCAGTGCATTAATTAATATCTGCTGATACAGCTCTCTCTGCTGCAGATCTGTTTCAATCTCCAGATACTGACAAAGTGCAATAACCGGCAGGCCGGCTTCCGCGCCGTGAAAATAGGGACGTGAACCGTCGGCATTAGCAGACCAGAAATGGTTGTGACTGGCATCGCTTTGCTGACGCCTGCTTAACTGTGCCGCCCAGTAACGTGCTTCCTGCAGGTATTTATCCAGCTCTGTTGTGCTGAAAAGCTCTACCGCTGCGATTAATGCACAATATTCATCAATAATATTTTCAACGGCGTCATCACAGTAATTGCAGTTATAGGTTTTCAGGTGCCAGTAAGCTGTTTCAGCACAGTTCAGATACTGCTGTGCATCATACTCTCCACCTTCAGGGCTTCGTGATGCTCGGGCAAGGGCGGCAATTGCCATGCCGGCTCCCTGACGAAAAGCAGCCTGATAATCATCCGTTTTATTACCGCTTTGTTTTTCGTAGGCACAGATATCGCGCTGCTTTGGATCTTTGCTCCATTTATCAAAAACCGTCAGGTAAAAATAGCCCTCTTCACTGAACATGCGAAGCAGAAAATCGGCTCCAAATACAGCTTCCTCCTGCAGGCGAATTTTTGAATGGGTCGCAAAGTCCGGGCTGTCTTGTAATAAATCTAAACCTTTAAACATATTCCATACGATCATCGGGATCTGCTGCGGATTCATATAATTGGCATAGGAAAGGTGGCTGAAATATTTACTCATATCCCCCGATGCGTCATACCAGCCTCCGTGTACATCAACTTTTTTATCACTTCCCAAAACAGGTGCCTGCTTATCGTGCTGATCAAAAGTACCAGTGCAGCGCTGTGATTTGAAATAATGTAAAACATCAGAAAAACTGCTGTGCATTAAAATATTTTCAGCAATCAGGAAAGTATGTGATGTACTGTCACCGCAGCGAAGAAAATATGAACCTGACAACTGAAAATCAGAAAAATCAACGAGATAAAAGTATCTATGGCTCCATTGGTCAACTGAACCGGAGGATAAAATCGGCAGGTGTTTAATCACTTCTCCATTTTCTGCGGATACTAATTTTACTGCGGGTAATTCTAAAAACGTTTCAGTCTGCAGGACGGCCTGCTTAGCCCCAAAACGCTCGTAACCTATATGATTGCTAAGCAGCTCCACTTAACCTCCAGATGTCCGTTAAGATAACAAGGTTGCTTTTCAAAGCGCTTAATTATCTGATCTACTATAAAAAAGAATCCCCGAGCCGTACGGCCCGGGGAAGACCACTTTAGAACGATGTTCCGCGATTCAAAGGAGAGTTGAATCGCAGGCATTTACCATTACTCGTGTAAATGACAACGGACAAAGTGGTTTTCAGCAAGCTGCTTAGCCGCCGGCATCTCGTCTTTACAACGAGGTACAGCATGTAAACAACGGCCGGCAAAAGGACAGCCAACTGAATCAGGTGTCCACAAAGGGATCTCTCCCTTGTTGCCTGCCAGTTTGGTATGAATCGATTTGCCCGGATCGGGTACAGCAGAAACCAACAGCTGTGTATAGGGGTGCTGCGGATCATGAATGATCTGATCGGTATCTCCCCACTCAACCATATGACCAACATACATTACCGCGAGATCTTCAGCGATATAACGTGCAGTGGCAATATCATGAGTGATGTACAGCAGTGACATTTCACGATCAAATTTCATTTCCTGCATCAGGTTAAGTACCCCTGCGCGGATAGAAACATCTAGCATCGAGGTCGGCTCATCGGCAAGTACTACTTCAGCCCCCACCGCAATATTACGCGCTAAGTTAACCCGCTGACGCTGACCGCCGGAAAGCTGATGCGGAAACTTAGCAGCAGTTTCTTTAGCCGGAATAAGGCCAACCTGCTCAAGAAGTTCGTAGACGCGCTCTTCCAGCTCTTTTTTATTACCCTTGCTGACCTTGTTATGAATCTTCAAAGGACGGGCAATATGGTGGAAGATATTATGGGTCGGATTTAAAGAACCAAACGGGTCCTGCCAGACCATCTGCACACCTTCCCGGTAGGTCATCAGCTCCTTACGATGTGTAATGGTCTGAATATCACGCCCTTTATATAAAATCTTGCCGGCTGTCGGGGCATACATTTTAGCTATCATTTTAGCAATGGTAGATTTACCGGAACCGGATTCACCTACAACAGCCATACCGCGGCTTTTGTACATTTTAAAAGAGACATCATTAGATGCGCGCATCAGCGGCTGTTTTAATGCATTACTGCTGACCTTGAAGTCTTTGACGATATTCTGCCCTTCAACCAGAAGTTCACCGTACTTATTACTCATAACTATTTCCTTAAATAATCTAATCTGAAGGTCCTAAACCGCGACAGCCTCAGTTTCAACAATCGCAATCGGCTGGCCGCCGACAGCAAGATGACAATTAGAGAGATGCCCTGCCTGGACATCACGCAGCTGCGTCGCTTTCCTGCGGCAGATATCAGTGACACGTTCACAACGCGCCTGAAAACGACAGCCCTGCGGCAGATCCAGCAGATTAAGCGGATTTCCCGGAATACCTTTTAGTTCAGCTTTAGGTCCGGTTAATGACGGGAAAGAACTTCCTAAACCATGTGTATAGGGATGGTAAGGGCTTTCTAAAATGTCTTTAGCGGCGGCAACTTCAATTAACTCACCTGAGTACATGATGCCGATACGGTCTGAAAACTCGACCATTAGCGACAGATCATGGGTAATGAATAAAATAGAGAAACCAAACTCTTCTTTTAAGGCATAGATTTTTTGTAATATTTCACGCTGTACCACCACATCAAGCGCGGTAGTCGGCTCATCCATAATGATTAATTTAGGATTAAGCGCTAAGGCAATAGCAATCACTAAACGCTGACGCATACCGCCGGAGAACTGGTGCGGATAGTCTGATAAACGATTAGGGTGAATATCAACAATCTGCAGCAGCTGCTCTGCACGTTTTACTGCTTCATATTTGTTTTTATCGGTGTGACGCATAATCACATCGGTAAACTGATCAACAATCGGGATAACCGGATTCAAAGCGTTCATCGCACTTTGAAATACCATGGACATTTCACTCCAGCGAAAGATGCCCATTTCACCATCGCTGTACTTCATGATGTCTTTTGCACCGTTACCATCATCAAAGAGAACTTCACCGCCGCTGATATAAGCCGGCGGCTTATGCAGGCGCATTAATGAAAAAGCAACCGTTGATTTACCGCAGCCAGACTCACCAGCAAGGCCGAATACTTCACCTTTGCCGATATCAAAACTAACATTGTTTACCGCACGTACATCACCATCAGCAGTGATGTAGTCAACACATAAATTACGGATAGATATTTGAGGTGTAGTCATTATTTTTCTCCGCCCGCTAAGTCTTTTACACCAGCAAAGCTTGGAACAGCTGTATGCGGGGTACGTGATTCTTTATCTTTTTTAGCCATTTTTTCCCAGCGTTTCATGCCCTTATTAGAGCGCAACTGCGGATTGGCAATTTCATCAACGGCAAAGTTAAGCATGGAAAGACCGATTGCCAGCGTTGACAGTGCTAAACACGGCGCTAATAACTCCCACCAGGCGCCGATCAGAATCGCCGATGAAGTCTGCACGTTATAGAGCATAATGCCCCAGCTGATTGTGCCCGGGTCACCAAGACCTAAGAATGAGATAGTTGCTTCAGTCACGATTGCGTAGCTGACCGAACCGATAAAACTTGCTCCGACAATTGAGATCAGGTTTGGCAGAATCTCAATAAAGATAATACGTATACGCGACTCTCCTAATACCTCAGCGGCTTTTACAAACTCTTTTTCTCTTAATGACATGGTCTGTGCGCGTATTACCCGCGCCCCCCATGCCCAGGAGGTCATACCGATTATCAGTGCAATGGTTAACGGCCCCGCCTCCCCGATAAAGGCGGCTAATACAAACAGCAGCGGATACTGAGGAATAACCAGCATGATGTTCATCGCCGCACTTAATATGTCGTCGACACGACCGCCGAAGTAACCTGCTGATATACCGACCACTGTTGCTAAGAAACAAACAACGATACCTGCGCCGAAACCAACCGCCAGAGATACACGTGCGCCGTAGGCAACCTGCGCCCAGACATCACGCCCCATGCGGGTTGTACCTAAAACATGATCTGCTTTTTTAGACATCAGCATTTTTCGCTTATCATCAGCTAAGTTCTGCGCCACCCAGCCGTCTGGAGAAGCTTGTGCCATTTTCACAATAGCCCCTGGGTATTCATGCGGTTTACCAGTACGTTTATCTGGTACATGCCCGGTAATTAACGGTGCAAATACCGCCATAAAGATAAATATAAACAGGATGCTGCAGCCGAATAATGCTTTCGGATTATTTGACAGTAATTTAATCAAACCTTTCATAATTCTTAAGCTCCCTTACGAAGGCGAGGATCCAGCACAACATAAAGCATGTCGGCTAATAAATTGAAGAACAGCATAAACAGTGTCATTACCAGTAACTGCCCCTGCAGTACCTGATAGTCACGCGCATTGATTGCATTCAATAAAACTGTCCCAAGGCCGGGGTAATTGAAAATAATTTCCACAATCATCTGACCACCGATAGCCATACCCAGCGCCATAGACAGCGCAGTGACACTCGGCAGCATAGCGTTACGCGCCGCATAGTTAAATACCACACGGTTTTCACTCAGCCCCTTGCCTTTAGCCATAGTGATGTAATCTTCAGCTAACAAGTTGATCATATTATTACGCATGTTGATAAGGAAACCGCCGACCTGCACAATCGAAGCTGCAATTAACGGCAATACTGCGTGGTAAGCGACATCTTTTAGAAATGTCCAGCTTGTCCAGTCAGGAGTGAGTCCCGGCGTGTAGGCATTACCGGTAGGGAACCAACCTAAACCGATAGCAAAAGTAAACATCAGAATCATCGCAATAACCACTTGCGGTACAGACTGAACAGCCAACATGCCGGGGGAAAAAATCGTATCGAACTTACTGCCGCGGCGCCAGGCGGCAAAAATGCCGAGTACAGAGCCTAAAGTAAATGATAATAATACTGCACTACCGGCGAGGAACAGAGACCAGCCGAATGCGTTACCCAGTACAGAGTTTACCGATAACGGGTAGAACTGCACTGAAGTGCCTAACTCCCAGCTAAGAACACTTTTGATGTAGATAAAAAACTGCTCATAAAGAGGACCGTCAACAAAGCCTAATAACTCTTTCATGGCAGCGATACGCTCAGGTGTTACTTGAGTAGTTGCGTTTGCAAACATCATGGTTACCGGATCGCCCGGCATTGCCCGTGGAATAATAAAGTTCAAGGTTGCTGCAAAGAGCAACGCAATAAAGTAAAACGATAAACGTCTTAAGAAAAATCCCATAACTTACACCTTAATAATCCATTACTTGTCCGCGTAAGCGGAATGGAAAAATCATCATGGTAAAACAGTCACCACAATAAAAAATTGCGAGGAAAAAAGGCGCACAATAGATGCGCCAAAACTTACTTCTATAGAACTGTTAACTTATATTTAACAAATAACGGTTTAATTAAAAAAGGCACACAATGTGTGCCTTTGGTTAACGTTATTTAATCGGTTTTAAGTCTAATACCTGTAGAACACGCTCAGGAATACCTGCATAGATGCCTGGACGGCCTTTCGCATTGTCTGCATTCCACCAGCCGCTGAAGCGACTTGTGTTGTATTGGAAGCTGTTTAAGCCGGACATAACTGGAATGGTTACCTGATCAGCAGCAATGATTGCCTGAATCTGGTTTGCCATCTTGATCTGTTCAGCTTTATCAGCCGTTTTGTAGAAGCTTGCTAATAAAGCGTCAACTTTAGCGTTTTTCCAATGGTGCATAGCAAAACGCGGCGCAGTTGCTGTCTGGTACTTAGACGCGTACGCGCTGTCCCAGTATTTGTGCGGGTCACTACCGTGGAAGTAGTTAGTGTAAGCTACATCATAAGTCGCATCCTGCATCGCTTTGTTGTATACCGCAAAATCAGGCGTACGTGCTTTAGCTTTAATACCTACTTCTTCTAAGTTTTCAACAGCAAGCTGTACCGTGTTGTTAAAATCAGTCCAGCCGTTTGGAGACTGAATAATCAGCTCAAATGATTTACCAGACGGAGTTTCTACATAACCATCGTCATTTAAATCTTTAAAGCCGGCTTTCGTTAATAAGGCTTTAGCGCCGTCAACATTGTAGGTATTGAATTTTTTGTATTTATTATGAACAGCTTCGTCAGACCATGCTTCAAACGCATAACCTAAACCAGAAGCAAAATCATTCACCACACCGTTACCGTAGAATGCGATATCAATAATAGTTTCGCGATCTATCGCCATTGAGAATGCACGACGGAAATCAACATTCGTCAGTGCTTCATTTTTAGCAGCATCAGGGTTTTTGAAGTTAACAACAAATGCCTGAGTACCTGCCGGCGTTAACCAGTATTTATGATTTGGATTTTTAGATGCGTATGTTTTGTCGATATCTGGAATGAATGAAGCAGACCAGTCCAGCTCAGAATTGATAACCTTGCCTAATAACTGATCGTTGTTTGCAATTTGCGGCATACGGATACAGTCAACATCTAGATTATCTGCATCCCAGTATGTTGCAGAAGTACACTGAGTGTATAAAGTAGGAGTAAACACATCCACTTCAGTAAACGGACCAGTACCTACAGGGTTTTCATTGGTAAATGTATCCGGCTTGTCAACTTTGCTCCATACGTGCTGTGCTACAACTGGTACACGAACTATTTCGTAAGGTGCGTTAGAGTTTGCTTCAGCTAAAGTGAACTCAACTTTGTATTCATTTATTTTCTTAACCGAAGTAACAACTTTATTAACACCGGTCTGGTCTAGAGAGGTTGTGTTTTTCACTAAATCGAATGTGAACACAACATCATCTGCAGTGAATTTTTCACCGTCAGACCACTTAACACCTTTACGGATATCAAAGGTTACTGATTTTAGGTCTTTAGCCATTTCAAAACCAGTGGCTAAACGGAACTCAGGTTTGTTAGCGTGCATCTCATTAAAGATAACCAGCGGCTCGTATACAAAACCGAGTGTTGTACGTAAAGCAGTACCCAGGAACGGATTAAAGTTACGGATACTTGTAGGGTATAGGTGAGAAACAATTGTTAATTCGCTTTTATCTGAAGCTTGAGCAATTTGCGGTGTAATCAAACCCGCAGCAGCTGCTGAAAGAACAAGTGCAGTTATTTTCGTTTTTTTAAAATTGGCAAACATTTGTATTCCTTACTCTATATTTTTCAATAATATTTATACGTACAAACATTTTTCAATAAGTTTTATGTCTCATCCTGAGTGCCTAGCAGCTCATTCTTGAGTCTCGTATTCACTCTTATCTGAGTGCTAACCTATTGAAAAATTCCATTCAAACCATGGCCACTTAAACTCTGAAACATTCTCATGTCCGGCTTTCGCTGCTAAGAAAACTACAGCAGTTCAAAAGAGTCAATTCCTCTCTCCGTTAAATACGTCAAAAGCCTTTAAAACTCCGTTAAAAACGTTATTTTCAACGTTTTTATGCTTGTTTTATAAACATATTTATCTGCTGTAGATCACCTTTATTTACAACACAAAGAAAGATTACGTTAGCGCCCACTTACAACGACACATAAGCAACACTTAAGAAAAGAGCATAAAAAAACGATAGCACTTTGATTTGTTACAGTTCATGATTTTTTCTTCCTGCATTTTGCCGATTCGTTGTGACTTCTCTCGCATTTTACTTAACAATTCTATTTAAAAGACTAAAGTGATAAGAAATAATGCCGCTTTGTGATAACTTTAACTAGAATATTTTGCCTAGCAAATTAAGGTTGTTCTCTTAAATTGATGTTACATATTTGATGTATTTATTACGGCTGAGAAAATAGGTTTAATTAAAAAAATTATCGCTTAACAGATCCATCTCCTGAAAGAGAGACAAAATGAAGACTACTTGGGGTTATCACTTAAAAAGTTTCTATGATTAAAATTAACTACTTCAAAAAACTTAAAAACACCTTAATGGTCGCTTTCCTGGTGCTCAGCATTACGCCGTTAACTCTGAGTTCGTTATTTTACCTATACACGCAAAGTCAGGATTTAAGCGAACAGATTAAAACCCATCTGACGACTCAACGTGATAATCAGCAGCAGCAGGTAGAAAGTTATTTCAAAGCCCAGGAGTCTGAAGTCCGCAGCTTTGCACGCTCAGAATTAGGCATCTCCAGCGGCGGACGTTTTTACGGACTGGTAAAGGCGTTCCAGCATTTAGGTAATACTACCCAGGAAGCACAAATACATGCACAAAGACGTTATGAAACCGGCTCTGGAGATGTTATTAACAGTAAAATAAAACGCGATTCACCCGAGTACCTTGGTAGTGAACGCTACCGTCTGATCCATAAACGTTACCACCACCTCTATTCAGACCTGCTGGCTCGATCTGATTTTAGCGATATTCTTCTGGTTAATTTAAAAGGCACGATTGTCTATTCTACCCGCAAATTCGATTATTACGGTACTAACCTGCTTAACGGTAAATATCAGAACAGTCCGCTGGCAGAAACCTTTAAAACAGTTGCTCAGCACGTTAAAATCAATCCAGACGAAAAAATAACGCCGGTAATTTTTTCTGATTTTAAGAAGCAGGGAACAGAAGAGCCTGCCTGGTTTGCAGCTCCGATAAAAGAGCAGGGGTACCTGCACAGCTTTGTTATTTTTAAACTTGATAATACTCACTTAAGTACTTTGCTTGCTAAATCCAGCGGGCACCAGCAGCGGACATTATTAACTGACGGTAATTCCCGCTCACGGATCAAAACTGCACAGGAGCAAAATAGCGAGAGCCAAACCGACAGTATCCTACAGGCAATTAACGGTTTCACTTCGGTTGACAGCTTCAGTAATACACAGGGAGACCAGGTACTGGCAGCCTTTACACCGATATCTGTGCTAGGGAAAAGTTGGGCATTAGCAGTTGAGCTGCCGGAAAAATTAGCCTACGCACGGATAAAACAACTAGAACAGGTATTTATCATCACTCTGCTGCTTGCTATTGCACTGGTCGTTATTGCTTCACATTATTTATCCAATTCAATTACCGCCCCTATTCTTAATTTAGCCTGGATTGCAGAGCGTCTGGCCGCCGGAGATCTTGAGCAGGAAATGACAGGAACTGAGCGCCAGGATGAAATAGGCAGGCTGGCCGTCAGTTTTGCACGAATGAAACACTCAGTAAGTGAAAAACTGCAGTTGATTAATAAACAGAATAAAGAACTAGAAACCAACCTGACACTTATTCAGCAGCAGAATAACGAGCTGCAGCTTAGCGATAAATTAAAAGATGAATTTTTAGCCACTACCTCCCATGAGCTTCGCACTCCGTTACACGGCATGCTGGGTATCACAGAGATGTTATCATCCGGTGCCTACGGCCCCCTTAATAAAGATCAGCTGTATCAGCTCGATATAATCAATAACAGCGGCATGCGTTTATCTAATCTGGTTGATGACCTGCTCGACTACCATAAAATGCGCTATGGTAATTTATACATTAACAAACATGCGGTTGATTTATCATCTGCAGTACACCTGGTTTTAGAACTCTCCAGTCACCTCCTGAATAACAAACCGTTAAGAATAATTAACCAAGTCCCCGAGCAGCTGCCGCTGGTGACTGCAGATGAACAACGCTTAGAACAGGTATTATACAACCTGATCGGCAACGCGATAAAATATACCAGTGAAGGGAAAATTATTATCTGCGCAAGTATAATGGAAACGAACCTGCAGGTGCAGGTCATAGATACCGGCAGCGGTATTGAAGCAGGCCAGCTTGAACATATCTTTGAACCACTTATTCAGGCTAATGTAGACAGCCCCTATTACCGCCAGGGTGCAGGACTAGGGCTGTCAATCAGCCGGCGTTTAATTGAATTAATGGGCGGCAGTTTATATGTCAGCAGCCAGCCGCAGATAGGCACCACTTTCAGCTTCACCCTGCCCCTGGCATCAGCAGTAGCAGTCTCTGAAACAAATTTGCCCAATGCGGTTAAACATTTTGATATTCCTGCTCCCTATGAACAGATATCGGTTACAACCGACTCCTTGCCCGATAATCCGGATGCTCCGTTATTAATTGTTGCCGATGATGAAGCAGTCAATTTACAGGTATTAACCAGCTTTTTAAGACTCGAAGGTTACCGCGTAAAAACCGCACCAAACGGTGTAGAAACACTTGATCTTATAGAGCAGGAAATACCGGCATTATTGTTATTAGACGTCATGATGCCGGGAATGAGCGGTTATGAAGTTTGTCAGGCTGTGCGTAAAGAGTTTGATGCCGGCAGTCTGCCGATTATTATGCTGACAGCATTAAGTCAAAGTAAGGACCGTATTAGAGGTTTTGAGGCCGGGGCGAATGATTATGTCAGTAAACCCTTTAATCAGAAAGAGCTGGCAGCCCGAATCAATGCCCATCTGCAGGCAAGTCAGACTCAGCGTTTGAATAACAGTAACATACAGCTGCGTCAAACCCTTAAAAATCAGGAGCAGATAGAAGCAGACTTGTTAGAAACGCAGGGTAACCTGCTGACCCTGCTTGAGCATAGCCCAGATGCCGTCCTGTGTATCCGCAATGATGAAAGAATCCATTTTGCCAACCGCAACGCCGGTAAGTTATTCAAACGCAGTCTGCAGCAGCTGCAGCATTATCAGCTTGATGATTTGGTAGTGAAACGCAGCTTAGAAAATAAAAACAAGCATAATCATGAAATTGATATTTATATCGAAGGTAAAATTCAACGCTTAACCGCTTCAGTTATCCCTCTGCCTGAGCAGTCAGGGCTGCACAGCCTGATTATCTTCTGCATTGATGATAACTATGATGCGCAGCGGGTCACTAACTTAGAAAATGCCGTCGATGCCCTTTCCAGCTATGCCTTTGACGGCGACAGCAGACAGTTACAGTCATTAAAAGAGTTAGGCGGCGAATTCACCCGCCTGGTGGATAAAGTTGAAGGCAAAGGAGCAGATAAAAACCAGCTTAAACGCGAGGTACTAGTAGATGTCATGAACCGAACACTGGAATACTGGGAATTAGAAAGTAATCAAACTAAATTTGAACTAGCCGAACAAAGCCGCTTATGGCGAGTTTATTTAGACCGCAGCACACTGCAGACCCGTACTCTTGATAAATACCTGCATTTAGAAACCTTACCTAAAGCACCGCGCTGGCGGACGGTACTAAGCACTATCGAGTATGTACTTAGTAATTGTGATGTACACAATCAGCAGCGTTTGAAAATTGAGCAGCTGCGCTCACAGCTGCAGAAGTTAATCAGCTAACAAACGGAAATAATAATTCCAGTCAAATAAAGCACCGGGATCCGTTTTTCGCCCCGGTGCAATATCACTGTGTCCCGTTATCCGCGACCTTGTGATTGCCGGATAACACTGCTGAATCTGCACCGTTAATGCAGCAAGCGCCCGATACTGATCTTCTGTATAAGCACTCTTATCTGTCCCCTCCAGCTCGATACCGATAGAATAATCATTGCACCCTTCAATACCTGCAAAACAAGAAAAACCTGCATGCCAGGCACGTTTTGCAAAAGGAACATACTGCTCCACTTGACCATCACGGCGGATCACACAATGCGCCGATACTTCTAAGCCCTGCAGGTCTGCAAAGCCGGGATCTTCACTGCAGTCTAAACAGCCGGTAAACAGCTGCTCAACGGCTTTCCCGCCATATATACCTTCGGGAAGGCTGATACAGTGGATCACTAATAAGCTAATCTGAACATCAGCGGGACGCTCATTATAAAAGGGACTGCGGATCTGTTTTGCTGCCGGGTAAATGCCGAGTTTGTCGATCATAATAATTTTCCAGTATCTGTATTTTCGCTAAGCCATCATAGTCTTTCCTACACATAAAAAAAATCCCCACCGAAGTGAGGATTTAAAATCTTTAAAATTTAAAAATCAGAATTACTGAGCTTCTCTTTAAGGTTGAGGTGTTTCAGCGCCTAGAGCAACACGGTCAGAACGGCTTAAAGCTCTTCATCCGCTAAACCGCAGGCAAAAAAAATCCCCACCGAAGTGAGGATTCTAAATCTTAAAATTTAAAAATCAGAATTACTGACCTTCTCTTTAAGACTGAAGTGAATGATGGTGCTTTGCACCTATATTTATAAACCGCAGACATAAAAAAACGCTTCCGAAGAAGCGTTTCAAATCTTATCGTTTAAAACTCAGTAAATATTACTGACCTTTTCTTTAAGACTGAAGTAAATGCAGGTGCTTTTGAGCCTAGATCAACTTAGCTACGTTAAATATTGATTCAATTTATAAGTTATAAATTGAATCAATATTTGTTGCTTGCCCGTAGTTAACAAAGAGTTGCAACACGGTCAGAACGGCTTAATGTTCTTTGTTTACTAAATAGCGGGCAAAAAAAATCCCCACCGAAGTGAGGATTTAAAATCTTAATATTTAAAAATCAGTGATTACTGACCTTTAACTTCTTTAAGACCGTTGTAAGGTGCTTTTGAACCTAGAGCTTCTTCGATACGTAGAAGCTGGTTGTACTTAGCAACACGGTCAGAACGGCTTAGAGAACCAGTTTTGATTTGGCCTGCAGCAGTACCAACAGCTAGATCAGCAATTGTTGCATCTTCAGTTTCACCAGAACGGTGAGAGATAACAACAGTGAAACCAGCGTCTTTAGCCATTTTGATTGCTGCTAGAGTTTCAGTTAAAGAACCGATCTGGTTAAACTTGATTAAGATTGAGTTAGCAATACCGTTGTCGATACCACGCTTAAGGATCTTAGTGTTTGTTACGAATAGATCGTCACCAACTAATTGGATTTTATCACCCATTAGTTTAGTCTGGTGTGCGAAACCATCCCAGTCAGACTCGTCAAGACCATCTTCGATAGAAACGATTGGGTATTCTTTAGTAAGATCTTGTAGGAAGAAGTTGAACTCTTCAGAAGTGAATTTCTTACCTTCACCTTTAAGATCGTAGATGTTTGCTTCTTTGTCGTAGAACTCAGATGCAGCACAATCCATCGCTAGAGTGATGTCTTTACCTAGCTCGTAGCCTGCGTTTGCAACAGCAACTTTGATTGCAGCAAGTGCAGCTTCGTTTGACTCAAGGTTTGGAGCGAAACCACCTTCATCACCAACAGCAGTTGAGTGACCGTCAGCTTTAAGTACTTTAGCAAGGCTATGGAATACTTCTGCACCCATACGTAGACCTTCACGGAAGTTAGCAGCGCCAACAGGCTGGATCATGAATTCTTGGATATCTACAGAGTTATCTGCGTGCTCACCACCATTGATGATGTTCATCATTGGAAGAGGCATAGAGTAAACACCAGAAGTACCGTTTAGGTCAGCGATGTGAGCGTATAGAGGAACTTTCTTAGAAGTTGCAGCCGCTTTAGCAGCAGCTAGAGAAACAGCTAGGATAGCATTTGCGCCGAATTTAGCTTTGTTCTCAGTACCGTCTAGGTCGATCATGATCTGGTCAAGCTCAGCTTGTGCTAGTGCATCTTTACCAGCTAGTGCTTCAGCGATTGGACCGTTTACAGCTTCAACAGCTTTAAGAACACCTTTACCTAGGTAACGCCCTTTGTCACCGTCACGCAGCTCTAGAGCTTCACGTGAACCAGTAGAAGCACCTGATGGTGCAGCAGCCATACCGATAGAACCGTCAGCTAGGTGAACTTCAGCTTCTACAGTTGGGTTACCACGTGAATCCATGATTTCGCGACCAAGTACTTTTACGATATTAGACATAATTGTTCCTTTGATTGTATGTAAAAATAATATTAAAAATTGCTTATGTAATTTTGCTACACTTTATTTTGTAATTTTTTAACAAAATAAAGTGATAGGGTCAATAAAAACTATTTAAATCGGCCTTGTTGATGATCTATCGCAGATTTTATGAAACCTTTGAATAAAGGATGGCCGTCACGTGGTGTTGATGTAAATTCCGGGTGGAACTGCGCAGCAACAAACCATGGGTGATTTGGATTTTCAATAATTTCTACTAGTTTTTTATCTTCAGATAAACCGGTAATTTCTAAACCTGCTTTTTCTAAAATAGGAAGCAGATTGTTGTTTACTTCATAACGGTGACGATGACGTTCGAAAATTTCTTTATTTCCGTACATATCCATCACTTTAGAGCCTTCTTTTAAATGACAAAGTTGAGCGCCTACACGCATAGTACCACCTAAATCAGAAGTTTCAGTACGCTGTTCAACTTCACCAGATTTGTCAATCCATTCAGTAATTAAACCAACAACCGGCTGCTCACTGTCAGGCTTAAACTCTGTTGAATGTGCGTTTTTAAGGCCGGCAACATTACGAGCATATTCAATTAATGCTACCTGCATACCTAAACAGATACCAAGATAAGGTACTTTGTTTTCACGTGCGTACTGTGCAGCTAAAATTTTACCTTCAATACCGCGCTCGCCGAACCCGCCAGGGACTAAGATGGCATCAATACCTTTAAGTGCTTCTTCACCTTTAACTTCAACATCTTGTGAATCAATATATTTGATCTTTACTGACGCGGCATTTTTTAAGCCGCCGTGTTTTAATGCTTCATTAACTGATTTGTAGGCATCCGGTAATTCAATGTATTTACCAACCATACCGATAACAACTTCACTGGTTGTATTTGCTTCTTCTGAAACAACCTGCTCCCACTCGCTTAGATCTGCTTCTGGGCAGTCAATACCAAAACGTTTTACACAGATCTCATCAAGACCTTGTGATTTTAATAAAGCAGGGATTTTGTAAATAGAATCTACATCCCGTAATGAAATTACAGATTTTTCCTGAATATTACAGAATAGTGCGATTTTTGCACGTTCGTTGGCAGGGAAACTCACTTCAGAGCGGCAGATCAAAATATCAGGCTGAATACCCAGGCTACGCAGCTCTTTTACTGAGTGCTGTGTCGGTTTAGTTTTCACTTCACCGGCAGTTTTCAGGTAAGGCAGCAGTGTTAAATGCATGTACATCGCATTTTCACGGCCTACTTTTAAACCTAACTGACGAATTGCTTCCAGGAAAGGCTGTGATTCAATATCACCTACCGTGCCGCCTAATTCAACAATAGCAACATCATGACCTTCACCACCGGCAATAACACGCTCTTGAATTGCATTGGTAATATGTGGAATAACCTGAATAGTTGCGCCCAGATAGTCACCACGACGTTCTTTTGCTAAAACATCAGAGTAGATACGACCCGTTGTAAAGTTATTACGTTTAGTCATACGGGTGCGGATAAAACGCTCGTAATGCCCTAAATCAAGATCGGTCTCAGCACCGTCATCTGTAACAAAAACTTCACCGTGCTGGGTAGGACTCATTGTGCCAGGGTCAACATTAATATACGGGTCAAGTTTCAGAATTGTTACGTCAAGACCACGTGCTTCTAGAATAGCAGCCAGTGAACCTGCTGCAATACCTTTACCTAGTGATGAAACAACACCACCAGTTACGAAAATATATTTTGTCGTCATAGTAACCCTGAGAATTAGGAATTAGAAAAAAGAAAGTTATATTCATTCACAATTAATAACAAACCCGCAAACACAAAAACATCAGCTTAATTGAATAAGTGATGGGTTAAGTCAGCCGATTAATTTACTGTAATTATAAATGAGAATTTTGAACATTTTGATGGGAATGCAGTATAGCAAGACCTCTCATTTTCGACAATCTTTTATACTTATTTACTTAAAAATATGGCGGAGTTTTTCTGACCGGTTTGTTTTAACGCACGCGGCGCTGCTTACATAAAACAGCACAACATTCATTAACAACAAATTAGCCTTTGTTTTCTATGAAGAAAGATCTTCGTTAAGCCTCTTTTTAACTTTTACCCAAATTTCTTCTAATTCTTCTAAGGAGCAGTCACTCATCCGCTTTCCCTGTTTAAAAACTTCAATCTCGACCAAACGGAAGCGTTTTTCAAATTTATGGTTAGCCTGTCGCAGGACCTGTTCAGGGTTACATTTCAGGTGACGCACTAAATTAACATTGGCAAATAACAGATCCCCGAGCTCATCTTCAATGAGAAGCTGCCTCTGCTGATCCGTTAAATCATCACGTTTAACTTCCACCAGCACCTCATCGAGTTCTTCTTTAATTTTATCAACCACTGGAGCAAGCTTCTTCCAGTCAAATCCCACATTTGCGCAGCGTTTTTGTATTTTATAAGCACGGCTTAATGCGGGTATTGCTAGAGGGATATTATCCAGAACACTTTCATCTATATCCGCGGCTTGCGCTTTTAAGGCCCGCTCTTTCTCTTTTTCGGCTTCCCAGTTAGCATGAACAGCATCTTCATCAGCAAATTCTTTATCGGCAAAAACATGCGGATGACGGCGCATCAGTTTTTCATTTAAGACGGCAATAATGTCATCAAACTCAAACAGGTTTTGTTCTTTTGCCATCTGTGCATAAAACACCACTTGAAATAATAGATCCCCCAGCTCTCCCTGCAGCTCCTTATAGTCTTTCTGCTCAATCGCATCCGCGACTTCATAAACTTCTTCAATGGTATGCGGCACAATCGAAGCAAAAGTCTGCTTAATATCCCAGGGACATCCATTTTCAGGATCCCTTAACTGCTTCATAATATTTAATAACTGTTCAATGTGACTTTGGGACATCAGCTGCTTTCCAATAATAGGGGTAAGAATAGATTTAAGGATAATGGAATTGCTGAATATTGTAAAAACCCTCAGCTGCATATTATTTATTCTTACAATATACAGTTATTCCCCAACTTTCTTCACCCAGGGATCTTTTATCAAAAAACTCACAACCAAACAAAATAACAGCAAACCCATAAAAAGCACGACATTCACCCACACAACAAGAGTTTGGCGACACAAAAAACCAGCAAACAGCATTTTTCGGCAAGATCTACCATGCAAAGCTATTGCCTTAAGCGCCTCAAATAGGTAGTCTGCATTTATCGCTTAGCTCCAGAGAGCTTAAGCACAGTACGATCAATGGTTAGCATCGGCTAATTATCAAGGATGAATTACTTAGGAAATTTTTTATGAAACGAGAACAATGGGGCTCCCGTGCGGGGTTTATTCTTGCAGCCGTAGGATCTGCAATCGGGTTAGGTAATATTTGGCGTTTTCCGTATATGGCTTATGAAAACGGCGGAGGAGCGTTTTTCATCCCTTACCTGTTTGCGATGTTAACAGCTGGTATTCCATTTATGATCATGGAATTCGGCATGGGCCATAAATACAGAGGCGCCGCACCGCGAACATTTGCCAGGTTAAGTAAAAAATATGAATGGCTCGGCTGGTTCCAGGTTTTTGTTGCAGCTGTTATTGCCGTTTATTACGTTGCCGTTATCGGCTGGGCAATTTCATATTTCAGTATGTCTTTTACACAAAGCTGGGGAACAGACACAAATGCTTATTTCTTCGGTGAATACCTGAAGCTTGGCAGTGATAACTCTCCAAGTAAATTAGGCTCTGTACAGTGGCATATTGCTATTCCAATGCTGATTGCCTGGGCGATTACCTTCGCCGCAATTTTCGGCGGTATAAAAGCAGGTATTGAGCGTGCCAGCAAAATTATGATGCCTTTACTGTTTTTAATGGTTGTTGCATTAATTGCACGCATGGTTTTTCTACCAGGTGCTTTAGACGGACTGAATTACCTTTTCCAGCCGGATTTCAGTAAGATCACAGATCCTAAAGTCTGGTCTGCTGCTTATGGTCAGATATTTTTCACGCTAAGTGTTGGTTTTGCCATTATGCTGGCTTATTCAAGCTACCTGCCTGAAAAATCAGATATTAATAATAATGCCTTTATGACAGTATTAATTAACTGTGGTTTCTCTATTGTTGCCGGTATATTAATATTCTCAATCCTAGGTAATATGGCTCATGAGCAGGCAAAACCTCTAACAGAGGTAGTTAGCGCCGGTGTAGGTCTTGCATTTGTGACAATTCCAGCCGCGATTAACTTACTGCCTGCACCGTCAGTTTTAGGGCCGGTATTTTTCTTCGCATTAGTGATTGCCGGATTAAGCTCGCATATCTCTATCATTGAAGCAGTCACTTCTGCCTTTATGGACAAATTAAACTGGTCGCGTAAAAAAGCAGCTTCCATTGTTTGTGGTGTTGGTTTTGTTGTATCCATGTCTTTTGCAACCAACGGTGGTTTATTACTGCTTGATTTAGTGGATTACTTTATTAATAACATTGCGCTGCTGGCTAGCTGTGTTGTGGAATTATTCATTATGGGATGGTTGGTGAAACTGACCGATATTCATAAACATGTAAACAGCGTATCTGAATTCACTATCGGTAAATGGTTTGAAATCTGCCTGCGTTTCATTAGCCCGGCATTTTTAATCGTGATTTTAGGTACCAACATTGTTACCGCGTTAACAGAAGGTTACGGCGGCTATGCACAGTCCGATCTACTGATGCTTGGCTGGGGACTGATTGCGCTGATGTTAATCGTTGCAATTGTAATTAATAAATCCAGCAGCTTTGATACTGTAACAACTGAAACCAATAAGGAAGCTTAAGATGACAACAGGTGCAATCATTATGATGGTTCTTGGTTTAGGGATAACATGGGGAGGCGCCGCCTTCTGTATTCGTAAAGCGATGAATAACAAAAACAAATAATTAAAGCCGGCTATTTAAGCGCCCGCTTTAAATACTTAATAAGAAAGGATCAGCTGTGCTGATCCTTTCTTTTATCTACAGCCTGATTAAGATGTTTTAAATTATCCTGCAGTCGTTTCCGGTTAAAACTCTCCTCCCATGAACGAAACTAATATGCTTCTCTTTCTTGTTAATAATTATACAAATTATTGATCAAGCAAAAGCACTGCGGCTGAAAAAGGTGCCGGTTAAAAAACAAAAAATAAAACTATAATCAAGAACAATGTTTACAGCTTAAAATACACCAACTCACACTACCACATAACAAGCAGCACTATAGACTGCACCGGCAGCCACGAACTAAACTTAATAACCAGCAGAAAAACACATTAAAAGCATATTTTATCAAATATTGGTAACTGAACATTCATCTCACTAGCATCGAAAGTGAACTTTATATTAAGGGCGGCAATCACAGTTTTTATCTGCACCGGCTTGTGCAGGTTGTTTTCTGACCATATATTCAGCGGCATCTGATTCAATAAAATTATCTAAAGCAACTAATCAGAGCAATACAATATTTGAATCAAGCAGCAGGGACAGGTAAAGCAAAATTTAAAAGTTTTTCCCGCTACGATCCTGTACGGAACAGCTCAATTTTGTTTCCTTTCCTCGGCTTTGCTTCGACCTTTTCACTTAATTCTCACTGCAAATCAAAGGGATGAATGTATGAAAAAAAATATTTTAGCAGCCTCTATTCTAGCGGCTTTTGCCAGTAACTCCTACGCGGCTGCCCCTTCTGTCCCGTCTCTGGCATGGGCTGACTATTCCAAGCTAGGTTTTGTAACCCTCAATACCGATGCAACGGTTGGTTACAAATCAATGTACACGCGTGTTGATGTGGTTGAAGTGCCTGTCGCCTGGAATGTCTGGTCTGGTGATAAAGCGACATCCTGGCAGGTACTTATTGACGGTGAAGCTGCAGTATCAGGAACAGGTCAAGGTGACAGCACTGTTATTCCTTTTAGCAGCGGCGGTTTAAAATCAATGGTTATCAAACTTTGTAATGCTGACGGCTGTTCTGAAAGTGCACCCACTGAGCTATTGATTTCTGATACAGACGGAGCACATTTGCAGGCAGATCTGCCGATGGATATTGATCCTGCCAACAAGCCCTACGCACAGCAGAAAGACAGCATTGTTGGTACATACTTTGTGGAATGGGGTGTTTATGGTCGGAAATTTAATGTTAACGATATTCCAGCTAACAACTTAACCCATATTATCTACGGCTTTGTGCCGATTTGCGGCGGCACAGGTGACAATCAGTCATTAAAAGAGCCGAATCCTAAGGGACATGCGCTACTTAAAACAGTGTGTTCTGATATGAATGATTATGAAATTGTTATTCATGATTCCTGGGCGGCATTAAACTCTACCTACGGTACACCGGCGAAAAGGCTTGATGGTAAAGCTGTAGGCTCTCTTGAAATTGGTAAAGGTAACTACGGTAATTTAATGGCACTGAAAAAAGCCTATCCGCATCTTAAGATTGTTCCATCAATCGGCGGCTGGACACTTTCTGATCCGTTTTTCGGTTTCACCGATAAAGCTAACCGCGACACATTTGTTGCTTCGGCAAAAGAGTTCCTGCAGACATGGAAATTTTTTGACGGTATCGATATCGACTGGGAATTCCCCGGCGGCGGCGGTGCGAATGCCTCTTTAGGTGATCCGCTCAAAGACGGCCCGGCTTACGTGGCATTAATGCAGGAACTGCGCGCCATGTTAGATGAATTAGAGGAACAGTACAGCCGTAAATACGAGCTAACTTCGGCGATTGGTCTAGGTTACGACAAGCTGGAGGATGTAGATTACGCGGCTGCTTCTCAGTACATGGATAATATATTCATGATGTCTTACGATTTCTACGGAGCGTGGGGGCCAGAAACAGGTCATCAGACCGCTATTTACTGCGGTGCCCATATCAGCGCGGATAAATGCAGCGGTATCGGTGAATTTGCCGGAAAACCAGAATACACACTGGATAACGCAACTAAGATTCTGTTAGCTCAAGGCGTTCCGGCGAAAAAACTGGTTGTCGGCGCGGCAATGTACGCACGCGGCTGGACAGATGTGGTAGCTGAAAACGGTAATCCTCTGGGCTCCATTGGCCAGCATGTTGACAACTCTGCAGACAGCCCGTTTAACGGCAGTAGCGGTACAGGAACAGAAGTTGATGAAGCAGCCTGGGCGTGGGAAGCAGGCATTATGGATTACCGCGGCGCACTTAAATTCTCAGAAGCAAATTCCAATGCAATTCTCGGCTGGGATGATGTCGCTAAAGCCTCATTTATCTGGGACGATTTGAGCAGCACACTGCTTACACTGGACACTCCGCGCTCTGTACTCGCTAAAGGTGCCTATCTGCGCAGTTTAGGCTTGGGCGGTATCTTCTCCTGGGAAATTGATGGCGACGGCAATGGTGATATCTTAAATGCGATGAACCAGGCTGTCGGTAATCCTGAAGGCACAACTGACTGGTCAACTACCATACCAGCTGAAAATAAAGCGCCAAGTGTATCAATCAGCTCTCCGACATCAGGCGGTAAACTTACTGCCGGCAGTACAGCTTCATTCAGTGCTAATGCGAATGACAGCGATGGAACACTGAGCTCTGTGATTGTGACCCTTAATGGTAATACCCTTGCGGCGGCACTAAACGGTTCAACATACACAGCGGACTTTACGGTTACCTTAGGCGATAACCTGCTGACTGTTAAAGCAACTGATAACGAAGGAACAGTAACAAGTAAATCAGTTACTTTTACAGGTGAAGATAAACCTGCAGAATGTACTGCGGATCAAGTTCTGGTAAATGGAGTTTGTGAAGAAAAACCTGCCGAGTGTACTGCGGATCAAGTTTTGGTAAACGGTGTTTGCGAAGATAAAGTCGTGGATCCGACAATACCTGTTTATGTGCCTGGCACCTCAACGGCGGGCAACGGCGAAGTATTTTCTTACAATGGAGAATGTTTTGAAGCTCAAAACAACCCAGGTACATGGGAAGCACCGAGTGCTGCATCGTGGTTCTGGGCTCCTGTCGCCTGTGAAGGCGGTGCCCCAGTCGATCCCATAGGCCCGATTGATCCTGTTGATCCTGTTGATCCTGTTGATCCTGTTGATCCTGTTGATCCTGTTGATCCTGGGGCAACTACCTGGAATGCTTCTGCGGAATACAACAGCGGTGATCAAGTCATTGTAAATGGTATTACCTACCGTGCTGAATGGTGGACAAAAGGTGATAACCCGGAGCAGTCAGGTGAATGGGGAGTCTGGAGAAAAGCATAAACTTTACTGAATCTTAAGGTAGATATTAAAAAGGGCTGCGGCTGCATCCCTTTTTATTAGTTATCATTCCTGAAGCATCTGGATAACATTTTTTAACGCGGCAATAAACCGCTGCGCCTCTGCCATCGTATTATAAATAGAAAATGATACTCTCACCGTACCGTTACAGTTCAGCGCTTTCATTAAAGGCATGGCACAATGTGAACCACTGCGCACCGCAATTCCCTGCGCATCTAACAGCATAGCGATATCCGTCGGATGCTCACCTTTTACCGAAAAACTGACTGCCCCCGACTTCTTAATACCGGCACAAAACAGAGTAATTTCAGGTATCTGCGCAAGCGCCTGCTCAGTAAAGCTTAATAATGACTGCTCATGTTTTAAAAGATCCTGACGATCATAGCTGTTAATAAAATCAACAGCGGCGGCCAGTCCAATCACACCAGCAATATTAGGCGTTCCCGCTTCAAACTTAAATGGTAAATCATTATAAGTTGTCTGCTCAAAACTCACTGATTTAATCATCTCGCCGCCGCCCTGCCACGGCGGAAGCTGTTCTAATAGATGCTGTTTACCGTATAAAACACCAATACCTGTCGGGCCGAACAGCTTATGTCCGGAAAATACATAATAATCACAATCCAGCTCCTGAACATCCACTCTCTGATGCGCAACAGCCTGAGCACCGTCAATCAACACCTGTGCACCAACATCATGTGCCAGTTTAATAATCTCTTTAACTGGGTTGATCACGCCTAATGCATTTGAAATATGTGCGACAGCAACCAGTTTAGTTTTATCACTCAGTAATGTTTTATAAGCAGCGATATCTAAAGTAAAGTTGTCAGTTAACGGGATCACTTTTAACACAATGCCGATACGTTCAGCCAGCATCTGCCAGGGAACAATATTAGCGTGATGCTCTAATGCACTGATGATGATCTGATCACCCTTAGATAACTGCGCCGTTAGAACATTTGCCAGTAAGTTAATGCTTTCCGTGGTGCCTTTGGTCCAGATAATCTCTTTACTGTCTGCCGCATTAATAAAGCTTTTTACTTTCTCTCGAGCGGCTTCAAATGCACAGGTAGCCCGATTACTTAACTGGTGACTGGCGCGGTGCACATTAGCGTTGTTATTAAGATAATAACAGCTGACGGCTTCAACAACTGCGAGCGGTTTTTGCGTCGTAGCGGCATTATCTAAATAAACCAGCGGGAATTCATTTACAGACTGATTTAATATCGGAAAATGAGTGCGGATTTGAGAAACAGAGAAAGTAGAATCAGACAAAATAGGCTCGCTTTGTCGCTTGAATAAAAGAGGGAAAGCGATTCCCTCTCAACTGAATTTTATTATTTACTGTTACGACCTTCAATCATCAGGCGTTTCATTTCACTTACCGCTGAGGCAAAGCCATCTACAACAGCACGTGCAACAATAGCATGACCGATATTCAGTTCGATGATTTCCGGCAGAGCTGCAATCGCTTTTACATTGTGATAATTAAGACCGTGACCCGCGTTCACTTTAATACCCGTCTGAGCAGCATAAGTCGCGGCTTTAGCTACCCGCTTAAGTTCAGCTTCCTGAATCTCTTCAGACTCTGCATCTGCATACTGGCCGGTATGAAGCTCAATATAAGCGGCCCCGGTTTTAACGGCCGCGTCAATCTGGCTGTTTTCAGGATCAATAAACAGCGAAACCTGAATACCAGCAGCATTTAAGCGCGACACCGCAGACTCAACTTTAGCAAAAGAACCCGCTACATCTAAGCCGCCTTCAGTGGTCAGTTCTTCACGCTTTTCCGGTACTAAACAGACAAATGCCGGTTTCGTTTTAACGGCAATTTCCACCATCTCATCGGTAACCGCCATTTCCAGATTCATACGCGTCTGCAGTGTCTGTGCAAGCACAGCTACATCACGGTCGATGATATGGCGACGGTCTTCACGCAGATGAATAGTAATACCGTCAGCACCGGCACATTCAGCAACGGCGGCTAAATGAGCAGGCTCCGGGTAACAAGTTCCACGGGCGTTACGTAATGTTGCGATATGGTCGATATTGACACCAAGTAGAAGTTTGCTCATTTAAATACTGTCCTTTGTGATTGTTTGTTATTTAGCCGCAAAAAGTGCACGACTATGTAATGGTTTGTCACCCAGAAAATGGGCTAAGGCTTGTCGACAAAAACGCTTTGCCGCTTTTAAAATCTGCGGATCTGAAAAATCCCGGCTGGCTAGTGCAAGCAGCTCTTCTCCCCGATAAACAGAATCTTTATTGTGAATGGCCTGCTTGGCAAAAAAACCAGCCTGCTGCTGATACTGATAATCGTAACCGGCTTCAATCAGCTCGCCGCTGTAAATATCTTCTTCGAAATTAACGCCGTAACCTAATGTATCTAAAAGCGTCAGTTCGAAACGGCGTAAGGCGACCTGCGGATCTATTTCACCGGCAAGGGCTAATAACGTTTCCTGGTAACACTCAAACAAACCGTCACAAGCGGTTTCAGCCTGCACCAGACGGTATATTAATTCGTTAATATACATAGCCAGATAAAGACGATCTCCAGCTAACGGTACAACTTGTGTTTGCGCTTCAAACGATTTAACAGTTTTTAAACTGCCTCGCCCAAAATAAGAAACTTGTAATAATGTAAAAGGCTGCGGCGTTCCTCTACGCATACGAGTCCCGCTGCGCCCGCCTTTATAAACTAAACTGACTTTTCCGACATCCTGGCAGAAAAGATCAATCAGCTGACTCGTCTCCCTATAAGGGCGACGATGCAGTATAAACGCATTATGACATTCGATTGACATCAGCAGCCTTACTAATAAAAAAATTTACAGCATACTGATTACTTACTGTAATCATCACCATAACCAAGACTGTTCAAAGCGCGCAGATCATCAGACCAGCCGGATTTAACTTTTACCCAGATCTCTAAAAATACTTTTGAGTCAAATAACTCTTCCATATCTAACCGCGCCTGTTTACCGATAGCTTTAAGTTTCTCACCTTTATTACCGATAACCATACGTTTCTGACCGTCACGTTCAACCAGGATCAGTGCATTAATATGTAACATGCCGTTTTCTTTTTGCTTAAACTGCTCTATTTCAACGGTAACAGAGTAAGGCAGTTCATCACCTAAAAAGCGCATCAGTTTTTCGCGAACAATCTCGGCTGCCATAAAGCGCGATGAACGGTCGGTAATATAATCTTCCGGAAAGTAAAACTCAGATTCAGGCAGCACTTCCTGCGACCACTGGCGAATTTTCTCAACATTATCACCAGACTTAGCAGACATAGGTAAAATATGTTTAAAGTTATAACGCTTACCCAGCTCTTCAAGATGCGGCAGCAGCAGCTCTTTATCTTCGACATTATCAATTTTGTTAATTGCTAAGATTACCGGACATTTCAGATATTGAAACTTACTCAGCACCATATCGTCATCTTCATTCCAGTGCGTACCTTCAACAACAAAAACGACCATCTCAACATCATTAATTGAACTTGAAGCAGCACGGTTCATTAAACGGTTAATGGCACGTTTTTCTTCGATATGCAGGCCCGGAGTATCAACAAAAACGGTCTGGTAATCACCTTCCGTATCAATACCTAAAATACGGTGACGTGTTGTCTGCGCTTTACGCGAGGTGATGCTTACTTTTTGTCCTAATAGAGCATTAATAAGCGTTGACTTACCAACATTCGGGCGTCCGACAATTGCCACCAAACCACATTTTTTAGTCATTATTTTGTTCCCGTTAATACATCTAACATTTTTTCTGCCGCTATCTGTTCAGCTTTACGGCGACTTGTACCCTGTCCCTGTACGGATTTTAATCCGTCGATAGAGCAGCTCATAGTGAAACGCTGATTATGCGCTTCACCTTTAATTTCAATCACTTCATAAACAGGTAAGGCTTGTTTACGTGACTGTAAACGCTCCTGTAGACGTGTTTTCGGATCTTTCTGACTGATTCCCGGCTCAATAGACTGTAAACGACTGTTGAACCATTTTAGAATCAGTTTTTTAGTGGTATCAATATCGGAGTCTAAAAAGGCCGCCCCTATAATCGCTTCAACGCCATCGGCAATAATCGAATCACGACGAAAACCGCCGCTTTTCAGCTCACCGGGGCCTAAAATCAGGCAGTCGCCTAACTGGAATTCCCGACCGATTTCAGCCAGCATTTTTCCACAAACTAAGGTGGCACGCATACGGCTTAAATCACCTTCATCTACTTTAGGAAAGCGCAGATACAGATCCGTTGAAATAGCAAAGCTTAAGATTGAATCACCTAAAAACTCTAAACGCTCATTATGCTCACCAAGTGCACTACGGTGGGTCAGTGCCTGCTTAAGCAGAGTGAAATCTGAAAATGTATAACCAATGCGTTTTTCTAAGCGTTTTAATTCATTATTTTTCATTATTATTTAATCCCGCCGATACGATTGAAACGCACGGCGCTTGGTACCCAAGTCGGTAAGAAACCATTACTATCACGATAAAATTCAAAACTAATCCAGGTTGCAACAGCTTTACCAACTAAGTTTTGTTCCGGTACAAATCCCCAGTAGCGGCTGTCTTTACTGTTATCACGGTTATCACCCATTACAAAGTACTGCCCCTGCGGTACAACCCACTCATAAGCGTAGGTACCTTCCTGCTGAAAATAATAAGAAGTATGGTCGCTGCGTACCGGATTAATCAGTATTTTATGGGCAACTTCCCCTAGAACTTCAGAATAAACTTCTACCGTATTCTGCTCCTCCGGGTACTCTGCTGTGCCCAGGTAATTAGTATCTAATACTTTATAATCACCGCACTTCTGTTCTTCACAGGCAGGAATCAGGTAGAGTTTTTTATCTTTGTAAACCACTCTGTCACCAGGTAAGCCCACTATACGTTTAATAAAATCAACACGAATATCTTCCGGATATTTAAACACCGCAACATCACCGCGTTTCGGTTCTCCGACTGGAATCAGCTTGTTCTGCCATACCGGTTCTTTTATACCGTATGAGAACTTTTCAACTAAAATAAAATCCCCGACTAATAAGGTCGGCATCATCGAACCCGACGGAATCTGGAACGGTTCGTAAATAAACGAACGCAGTACAAAAACGATTGCGATCACCGGAAACAGCGAACGCGCATTTTCAATGATCACATTTTCAGGGTGGATGGTAGCTAAGACTTCTTCGTCTAATCCCACGGATGCTTTGTCCTGTGCTTCCTGACGCGCCTTATTACGCACAGGAGCCCATTTAAATTTATCCAGAACCCAGATAATACCGGTTACAAAGGTTAAGATAACGAGAATTAATGCAAACGTATTTGCCATTTTGATTCCTTTATATATTTATAAAATCATATTATTTAAGCTGACATAATCCATTAATATCGGTTTAACTAATATGACTGATAAGTGCAGTTACACAGATATGTAATCGTCACAGTAAGCAGGATCAGCATTTTCAGCTAAAGCTGCGTTAATAAAACAACGTCATTTTATGTTGTTTCACAGGGTCTTTAAAAACCAAAAAATGCGCAGGCTTTTAATACCTGCGCATTTTTAAATGACTAACAGAAAGAACAATGATTCAACTATTTGTCTTTGCCTATATGCAGTACAGCTAAGAACGCTTCCTGAGGTACATCAACATTACCCACAGACTTCATGCGTTTTTTACCTTCTTTCTGCTTCTTCAATAGTTTTTTCTTACGGCTGATATCACCACCGTAACATTTTGCCAATACGTTTTTAGTCAACTGACGCACCGTTGAACGGGCAATGATTTTACCACCAATCGCGGCTTGTATTGCAATATTAAACATCTGGCGGGGAATAAGGTCTTTCATTTTTTCAACTAATTCACGACCATAATTTTCAGAGTTTGTACGGTGCGTAATTAATGCCAGCGCATCCACTCGATCGCCGTTAATTAAGACATCAACACGTACCATATCAGCAGCTTCAAAACGTTCAAAGTTATACTCAAGAGATGCATAACCGCGGCTGGTTGATTTCAAACGGTCAAAGAAGTCCATCACCACTTCACCCATCGGGATATGGTAAGTTAATGCCACCTGGTTGCCGTGATAAGCCATTTTGGTCTGCACACCACGCTTATTAATACATAAGGTAATAACATTACCCAGGTACTCTTGTGGTACTAATATATTACACTCTGCAATAGGCTCTCGAATTTCTTTAATATTATTCACTGCAGGTAATTTAGCCGGGCTGTCAACATGCTGAACAGCACCATCATTGGTTTCAACTTCATAAACTACCGTAGGGGCAGTAGTTATCAGGTCAAGATCATATTCACGCTCTAAACGCTCCTGAATGATCTCCATATGTAACAAACCTAAGAAACCACAGCGGAAACCAAAACCTAATGCAGATGAATTCTCTGGTTCATAAAATAGCGATGCATCGTTAATACTCAGTTTACCCAGCGCATCACGGAAGTTTTCGTAATCGTCAGAGCTGACCGGGAACAGACCCGCGTATACCTGCGGTTGAACACGTTTAAATCCGCCTAACGGCTCAGGTGCTTCAGCACCCGCCAGCGTTAATGTATCACCAACCGGCGCACCTAAGATATCCTTGATGCCTGCGATAACGTAACCCACTTCACCTGCTTTCAAGATACCGGTTTCATGCTGTTTTGGAGTGAAGTAACCCACTTTACCAACCAGGTGAACCTGATCCGTTGACATCACTTTCATGCGGTCGCCGACTTTAATCTGACCATGCATGATACGTACAAGGGAAACCACGCCCTGATAGTTATCGAACCACGAATCAATAATTAATGCTTGTAATGGTGCATCCAGATCACCTTCCGGTGGTGGAACCATACGTACAATCTCTTCTAAAACTAAGTCAACACCTAATCCGGTTTTCGCAGAACAGCGCACCGCTTCGGCCGCATCGATACCAACAATGTCTTCAATCTCTTCAGCAACACGATCCGGTTCAGCGGCTGGTAAATCGATTTTATTTAAAATCGGCACCACCTCTAAATCCATTTCTAATGCGGTGTAACAGTTTGCAAGCGTTTGTGCTTCTACACCTTGACCCGCATCAACTACCAGTAATGCACCTTCACAGGCTGCTAATGAACGAGATACTTCATATGAAAAGTCAACGTGCCCGGGTGTATCGATAAAGTTAAGCTGGTAAGTTTCGCCATCTTGAGCTTTGTAATCCAGCGTTACACTCTGCGCTTTAATGGTAATACCACGTTCACGTTCAATATCCATTGAATCAAGAACCTGGGCTTCCATTTCACGGTCACTTAAGCCGCCGCAAGTACTGATCAAACGATCTGAAAGAGTCGATTTTCCGTGGTCGATATGGGCGATGATTGAAAAGTTACGAATATTTTTCATGAAGACTTTAAATACCTATGTTGTGACATGCTTACTGTGTGCACTATGCAGTGTCATTATGGCTCTAATTAATTGCTGTGCATTCTATCGAATTTATCTTTCAACCGCTATCTTTATGACCGATTACTAGATTAATAAACAACTACCCCGTGCGCCGTTCAATAACAGAATAAACTCCCAGATCATTGAAACGCTTTACCCGCGGCCTTGTTAAAGACAAATTTAACCGATTAATCAAGTTAATAAAGTTAATAAAGTATGCCCGACAGGCATAAAATAGAAATCAATATTCATATATACCCTTCACAAAAATACTGTTTACAACATTTAACAAATCGATAACTAAGCCTTTTTCTTAATACAAAGTCGTTTTTGCCGACAAAACATTCAACTTCTGCCTGTTAATAGAGCATTTCTGCGTGTCCTATTTCACAAAATAGAACTCCGGTTGATATCCATCAATCTAAAATTGTTAAAGAAATTAACTTAATCTCAGAATTTAGATTACAATACGGGTGCTTTTTTATGGATGATTTACGGCATGGATTAAAAAGCTTTTATATTTTATCGACAAGACTTTTTGCTAGGCCAAAGCACCAAGAAAAGATTTAAGTTGATTCAATTCTTTTTCTATTTACCTTTGAGGTTATTTTATTATGAAGTCAAACACATCTGTGTTGCTTTCTATTGCTGTTGCAATTTTAGGTTCTATCATTATCACAGTACTCGACCCAACAATCTCCGGCGCAGTATTATTCGCAGCTGGTGCAGTAGCTGCTGGTATTGCCAACCAGTTTATCAGCACTAAAACATCTGGTCCGAGCAGTGAAGCCGCTGAGGGCGACTTTGCAACAACAACACTATATGTTGGTAACTTACCTTACCGTGCAAACGAAATGGCTATCCGCACACTTTTCTCTGAACACGGTAAAGTACTTTCAGTTCGTTTAATGAAAGATAAACACACCGGTAAACGTCGTGGTTTCGGCTTTGTTGAAATGCCGGAAAAAGATGCAGCCAATGCCATTAATGCATTAAATGAAAAGGAGTTCCAGGAACGCTCATTAAAAGTACGAGAAGCAAACGAACGTGCTCCTCGTCCTGAAGAAAATGCTGAAGTTTAATTTTATTAATTAAACTTTCATTTTAAACGCCCTTACGGGCGTTTTTTTATGCCTTCAAAAACTCACGGTCCAGCATTGAGCTAAACTAAATCATAACAACCAAGGAGTTGCTTATGCATTTAGACAGCGGTGTTTTAATTTTAATGTTTGTAGTGGTTTCGCTGCTGCTTGGTGCACTGGTTAAATCCCTGCCTAAAATACTGATTTCTCCCTACAGCGTGGTTCTCCTGCTGGCTGGTTTAAGCATAGGTTTATACAGCCGTACAGCGCATATGGAGGCGAACCTGCCGGAGCTAAGCCTGGCATTGGGTGAGCTGGCATTAATCGACCCGCACCTTATTCTTCTGCTGTTTTTACCTACCCTGATCTTTGAATCTGCCTTTGCGATGGAAACTCACCTGTTTAAGCGTATGTTCAGCCAGATTGCAATACTTGCTGTCCCGGGTTTAATACTTACCACCACCTTAACGGCTGTTCTAGCCTATTATTTTTTCCCCTGGCAGTGGTCATGGACCGTCTGCTTTTTATTCGGCGCACTAATCAGCGCCACGGATCCCGTTGCCGTTGTTTCGTTATTAAAAGAGGTCAGCTCGCGCAAGCGTTTAGAAACCTTAATTGAAGGAGAGTCACTGTTAAATGATGGTACTGCAATCGTTTTATTTACCTTGTTCTACGGTTTATTAAGTGTCGCAGAAGGCGCACAGGTTAGTTTTAATGTTTTCGCCATTTCCGGCAGTTTTTTATCCGTAGTTTTATTAGGCCTGTTAATCGGCCTGGGTGTCGGCGCGGTTATTTTATTATGGATAGGCCGCTTATTTAATCAGCCTATTATCGAAATCACCCTGACTATCTCCGCTGCTTATATTGCATATTTTATTGCCGAAAATATATTTCATGTTTCCGGTGTGGTTGCCGTCGTCGCGCTAGGACTGCTCCTTGCCAGCATCGGACGTACACGCATTTCGCCGGAAGTTGCCGGGTTTTTACATCATTTCTGGCAGATGATGGCACATATTGCGAATACCCTTATTTTTATTCTAGTTGGGATTATTATCGCATCGCGGATTCGTTTAGATGTACTGGAATGGTGGATCACATTAGCAGGTTTATATCTCGGCATTCAGGTTATTCGCGCAATATCCGTAATGGCCTTTATGCCTCTACTTAAACGAATCGGCATTGGTATTAATAAAGCAAAAGCCATTGTTTTAGTGTGGGGAGGACTGCGTGGTGCGGTGTCTTTAGCATTAGCTTTAATTATCGCCCAGGACACCTCGCTGCCGAAAGAGCTTGGTGATCAAGTTCTGTTTTTAACAGCCGGCATCGTAGTATTAACCATAGTTATTAATTCCAGCACCATGACCATGGTATTAAGGTACTTGGGGCTGGATAAATTACCACCAGCCAAACAAGCCAGCTTAGACAAAGCAAAATTTTCCATAAAACAGCGCCTTTTAAACGAACTGCCGCAACTGCAGCAGAATGAGTTTCTGCAGCGCGCTAACTGGACAAGCTTAACTAAACCATTAAATGAGATACATAAACCCAGTGAACAGCAAAGCAGCATCGCCATACAGGATGAAGATTTACGCATCGCTTTTAACCGGCGTTTATTAGAAACTGAACGGCAGTTCTACTGGTCGCAGTTCAGACAAGGCGCATTAACCGGCACCGCAACTAAGCAGCTGGTCAATGCAGTTGAAGTGGCACTAGACGGTAATCCACAGATATCACCGCGCAGTACGCTGTTTGATTTTTGGAAAACTCCCAGCTACGTGCGGTTTTTTAATCATATTCCCGGTTTTAACCGCATCATTGTACACTTTTCATTTGAACGTCTGGCGCTAAGTTATGATACCGCACGGGGATTTATTCAGGCACAGGAAGAGATACAAAAACATGTTTTATCACTGTCGACATCAAAGCAGGATGCACAGGCGGCCGTGCAGGACATAGAGTCTAATAAAGAACATACCCGCTTACATATTCAGGAGCTTAGAGAAAACTTCCCAGACCTTTCCTACAGTCTCGAAACGCATTCTGCACACAGGTTAATGCTTAATTTAGAGCGGGTGTATCTCGATGATCTTATTTCAGAAGGTGTGCTGGACGAGAGTGAGGCAAATATACTCACCATTGAAGTCGAAAATAAATTAGCGCACCTGCAGCAGCAGCCCCATAACGTTACTGCCAAAGAGATCAGTAAACAGCTGGCTGTCATGCCCTGGGCAAAAGGCATTAAAAATAAAAGCCTGACGGCGCTAGGCAAGCTTGCTAAACGACAGATTTACAATAGCGGTGAACTCATTTACCGGCAGAACAGGCGTGCTTCTTCAATCGCGGTGGTAATGCACGGTAAAGTAGATCTGATCTGTATTTCACGTGAAGATATTGTTGAAGTCGGTTCGATAATCGGCAGCTATGCATTTTTAACCGGCCGTTATAAAAACTGCGCAAAAGCAGTAACGCCGGTTGAACTGATCTGGCTGGATATTCATAAACTAAAAAACATTATTGCAAAAGACGTTCACCTCGGAGAAATGTTTGCCGACCATTTAGAGCATGAAACGCATGAAAGACACGAATAAACAGTCGCAAAAAAGGCGCAAAATGCGCCTCTTAAATATAACTGAAAATTTAACGCTATTTTGCTAAATTAAGCAAAAAAGCAAACTCTCTGGCGATATCTTCAAAGTGCTTAAAACGCCCGGATTTACCACCATGCCCTGCTTCCATATCCGTATATAAAAGCAGCTGATTATTATCCGTTTTCAGCTCGCGCAGCTTCGCCACCCATTTTGCAGGTTCCCAGTACTGAACCTGCGAATCATGTAAGCCGGTGGTAACTAACATATTAGGGTAATCCTGAGGAACAACCTGATCATAAGGGCTGTAGGAAAGCATATAATCGTAATAGGTTTTCTTATTCGGATTGCCCCACTCATCGTATTCGCCGGTCGTCAACGGAATAGATTCATCTAACATAGTCGAAACAATATCCACAAAAGGCACCGCTGCTACAATGCCTTTATACAATTCCGGCGACTGATTAATCACTGCTCCCATCAGCAGTCCACCGGCACTGCCGCCCATTGCAAAAACCTGCTCTTTTGCACCATGACCTGATTCCACCAGCGCTTTACTGACATCCACAAAATCATTAAAAGTATTTTGCTTTTTCAGAAGCTTGCCGTCTTCATACCAGCTTCGCCCTAACTCCTCACCGCCGCGAATATGTGCCACTGCATAAACAAAACCGCGATCTAAGAGGCTCAAATTCGATGAACTAAAACCAATATCTAAACTGTGACCGTAGGATCCGTAGGCATAAATCAGGAGCGGATTGCTATGATTAAACAGTTCTTTGCGGTAAACCAGTGAAACCGGCACTTTAATACCGTCACGCGCAGTCACCCAGAGACGTTCGCTCTGGTAATCTTCACTGTTAAACGGCCCCATCACCTGACTTTGTTTTAACAGTCTGGTATCACCGGTATTAAGATCTAACTCATAAACCGTTGCAGGTGTGGTAAAGGAAGTATATTGATAACGGAATTTAGTGCTGTCCGGATCCGGGTTGTAATGACTGAATACCGTATAAACAGGATCCTTAAAGCTTAATATTTTTGACTCGCCGCTAAGGTGATTAATCTGACGTAATAACGGCAGTCCCGCCTGACGCTCTTCGACAATCAGCCAGTCAGCCATCAGCTCATAACCTTCCAGCAGAACATCATCACGCGCTTCGATAATAGTATTCCAGGAGTCGCTGTTTTCATTGGTCAAAGAATCAGATGTTTTTAAAGCAAAGTTTTTACCGCTGTTATTAGTACGGATATAAAACTTATCCTGGAAATGATCAATACTGTATTCGTGATCGCGAGTACGCGGTGCAAAGGAGATAAACTGCCCCATAGGATTGTCCGCATCCAGCACTAGACACTCAGAGGTCGTAGTGCTGTCAATACAGATCACTAAATACTGCTCAGAGCGGGTTTTATAAATATTGACATAGAAAGTATCATCGCATTCTTCATAAATCAGCTGATCATTTTTAATATCATCACCTAATTTATGCCGATAAACCTGATACGGCAGCAGAGTTTCAGGATGTTTTTTTACATAAAAAACAGTCTGATTATCATTAGCCCAGACCACTGCTGAGATATCTTCAATCACATCTGCAAAATCTTCACCTGTACTTAGGTTTTTAAAACGCAGAGTATACTGACGGCGGCTGACCAGATCTTCCGAATAAGCCATCAATAATGAATTGCTCGACAGGGCTAAATCACCTAGCTGATAGTAGTTATGTCCCAAAGCACGCTGATTGCAGTCTAAAATAACTTCTTCAGGTGCATCCATTGAACCTTTGCGGCGGCTGTAAACGGTAAAATCCTGGCCCTGATCATAACGCGATATATACCAGTAACCTTTTTTAAAGTACGGAACAGACTCAAGCTCAGGCTCCTGCCGGGCAACCATTTCCTCATACAGTTCACTCTGCAGTCCCGCCAGCGGCGCCATTTCCTGACCTGTAAAAGCATTTTCCTGATTAAGATAGTCTAAAATTTCAGGCGACTCCCGGTTATCATCACGCAGCCAGAAGTAATCATCACTGCGCTGATGGCCATGAATTTCATGAATATAGCTTTGTTTACGGGCGGCGGGGGCTTTAAGTTTCGTTTTTGAATTCATGATCTGCTCTGAATATTTAATATAATAAAAGAATCTACCGCGGTACTATTCTAGAAAAAATGGCCTTTACTTTCTCTATACTTTTGCTTTCACAGGCTTATATATACCAGTTTAATAGTAGCGTTTAATTGTTCTGTGTTTTATCCGGCATCCAGCTGTCATAATGAACCACTTCTTCAATATCACGTCTTGGCAGCCAGCCGGCACTTTCCAGCTCTGGTTTATCTTTAAAATGAGAAACATAACCAACACATAAATAAGCGATAATATCGATATCCTGGGGAATATTTAAAGCATCTCGTAATACATGGTCATGAATAATGCTTACCCAGCCTACCCCTAAGTTTTCAGCGCGGGCAGCTAACCAAAGGTTTTCAACTGCACATACCGCACTGTACAGATCCATCTGCGCATTAATTGTCCGTCCGATAACCACAGGGCCGTTGCGGCTGCGGTCACAGGTAACACAGATACCCAGCGGCGACTCTAATATGCCTTCTAATTTCAATTTTTTGTACTGCTGCGATTTTTGATCCTCAAACATATCTGCCGATTCATTATGAGCAGCTTCAAATCCTGTTTTTATTTTATTTTTAATCTCTTGGTTCTGAACAACAATGAAGTCCCAAGGCTGCATAAAACCAACGCTTGGCGCATGGTGAGCGGCAGTTAAAATACGTTTCAGCACCTCTTCCGGAACAGGATCTGCCAGAAACTGCCCGCGTACATCACGGCGGGAAAAAATAGTTTTATAAACCGCATCACGCTCATCCTGACTAATTTTCATCTGTTTCTCTATTTATAGGGCAAGAACAGTGATTATCCACTGAGATAACTAATAAGTATAGGACAGCATCTCTTCCAGGCTGCACCTAACAGCCGTTAAATGTTAATTTCCGCTTAAATTGATTTACTGCATCTCAAAATATTAAATATATTCAGATTGTTATTTCCACAGCTGTTGAACCTGACCTAATATTTAAGATGTAATGGAGAAAGTTTTGATTAATGCTGAAAGGAGCTGATTATGCAGCCGTTTTCACTACAGCACTGGCAGTCGCTAACCGAAGAAGCACAAACTGATTTTAGTCATGGGCAGTATAATAAAGCACAGCTGCTTTATAAGCTTGCCTTACAGGAAGCGCAAAAACTGATTGATGATCTGTCTCTTAGCGCGGTTTACGAGCACAGTGCGCACTTATATATGAGGGCTTGTTACAACCTGGCCAGATCTTATCAATACCAGGGAAATAGAAAGAAAACATTTTATTACCTGAATTTAGCACATGTGCAAATCCAAAAATTTGCTGATTGTGAGCAGCTGTCAAACCCGACTCGCACTTACTCTTTAAAAGTGTTAGACGGTACATTAGTTTCTCTGCTTGAATATTTTCAACTTCATAAAGAAGAAAACTGGAAAAAACAATCAGATGCATTGATTGCTGAGCATGTGGATTTTATGCAGAAACATAATAATATAAACCTGCCTAAAGACTTACAGCATCAAAACCCAACACAGCCCGACGAAATACAGCACCTGGTTATTCACTAGCAAGAACTGCCGGACACTTAATTACAGCAGAATAAAGTAAAAGCTTTCCCCTGCTTATCATAAAAAGTTACTCACCAGGATCAACTGAACAAATTCCCTCTACTGAAAAAACAGACACTAACAGCCTGAGTATCCGGTTATAATGTGGTGGAAATACGCATCAGAGCTGCTGATATAATTTCAGACCATTTAACTCTAGTGAATGGTATAATGAATCACTGTTACTAATTTAAGGATTGTTTATGGACTGCCGATTAGGCTGTGGTGCCTGCTGCATCGCCCCAAGTATATCATCTGCAATTCCCGGAATGGCAAACGGCAAAGCTGCGGGATTAAGATGTGTACAGCTCAATGAGAATAATCTGTGTAAGCTGTTCGGCAAACCGGAAAGACCAAAAGTCTGTTCTGATTTTAAGCCCTGCCCGGACCTATGCGCTACAACAGATAAGCAGGCACTGGCTAATATTATCGAGCTGGAAAGCCTAACCTGATTACTGCTGGTCGGCGCTGAAAAACGGCAGTTAAAAGAGAGTGTCAGCGTACAGAAACAAAACACAAACCTGTGCTTCAGCAATATCGAAACTCCTATATTTGTGCACTACCCTTGCTTTCCTCTATTCATATTTTGACTGCTATTTAAGCCTCTCCTATTTTCATAGTAACTAGCAAGGATATAAATATGATAATAGGCATTCCAAAAGAGATTAAAAATAATGAATACCGGGTTGGTTTAATCCCTTCCAGTGTGGCTGAATTAAGCGCTCACGGTCATCAGATTATTGTTGAAAGAAATGCTGGTGCCGAAATTGGCTTTGCAGATCAGGATTACATTAATGCCGGTGCAGAAATAGCTGTAGATGCCCGAACAGTTTTCAGTCAGGCAGAAATGATAGTTAAAGTTAAAGAGCCGCAGCAGAACGAGTGTTCGATGCTGCATCCGCAGCAGATTTTATTCACTTATTTACACCTGGCTCCCGATCTAAAACAGACTCAAGCTCTGATAAAAAGCGGCGCGGTCTGTATCGCTTATGAAACTGTTACCGATAACAACGGGCAGCTGCCTTTATTAAGGCCAATGTCAGAAGTGGCCGGTAGAATGTCTATTCAAGCAGGAGCCGCCGCACTGCAGAAATCCAACGGCGGTTCAGGATTATTACTGGCGGGTGTCCCCGGTGTCGCCCCGGCGAATGTAGTGATTTTAGGGGGAGGAATTGTCGGCTGCAATGCTGCCAAAATGGCATTAGGGTTAGGTGCTGAGGTGGTTATCCTGGATAAGAACATCAATACTCTACGCCGTATTGACAATCAGTTTTCCGGCCGTATCAATACCGTTTACAGCACCCGGGAAAGTCTTGAAAATCATGTTGTAAACGCAGATTTAGTGATCGGTGCAGTATTAATTCCAGGTGCAGCCGCACCTAAATTAGTAAGCCGGGAATTAATTAAACAGATGAAAAAAGGCAGCGCTGTGGTCGATGTTGCCATTGATCAAGGCGGCTGCTTTGCAACATCCCGCGCCACAACACATCAGAATCCGACTTATGTTGTGGATGGTATCGTACATTATTGTGTAGCTAATATGCCCGGCGACGTGGCACTGACAGCCACACAGGCATTAAATAATGTTACCCTGCCCTATGTATTAAAACTTGCTGACTTAGGTTACCGACAAGCCTTAAAAGAGGATAAACACCTGCTTAACGGATTAAATATCTGTGCTGGAAAGGTGACTCTTAAAGAGGTCGCTAAAGCACATGCTTTAGAGTTTAGTGATCCGCAGCTGTTAATCTAGACAGATTTTCCAGTTAAAAGCAGTATGCAGTACCTTCTGGTTGTATTGCAGGAAATATATCAGTTAAAACTTTCCGCTGCGATCCACAGGGTCAATCTTTATTTCAAGCGGCTGTTTAATTTCCAGTAAAAATGAATTGATACTCTGACTGGAAACCAGAAGCGGTTTCCCGTCTATTGTAATGACGCTGCGCAGTCTGTATATGTGGTTATGCTCAATACTGTTTTCCGGGTAATCAAGTTCTAACAGGTAAGGCGGACGCCCTTTCAGGGTTACGCTTTTACTGCTTATCAAGGTCGAAGCTGCTGCATCTTCCAAGCGCACTTCTAAACTTGCCCCCTCCGGCAGTTTTATTTTCTGCAGATATAAGAGCTGACTGCCTGACTGCATTAAAGCGTGCTTTTCATAGTTTTTAACGCTGCTGTTAACTGACGAATCACAAGCAGCTATAGTAAAAAGCAGTAAAATTAGCACACCATATAAACTTATTTTTTTTAACAACAGCATTACCATCTAAGTTACTGCGAATTCAAATATTGACCGCTCTCATTTTTCTTAGAGTCATCGGCTGATGATTAGTTCATTTATATAAGGTAAAGACAGCATATCAACACTTGCAAAGCAGGAACTAATCATTATAAATAGGTATCTATACTCTTTTTCAAACGAGACAGACATTGCGTACAAACTTAATCACTCCGGAAGGTTTTAAAAAACTGCAGGCAGAATTAGATTATCTGTGGCGGCAGTACCGTCCTGAAATCACCAAGAAAGTGACCTGGGCGGCCAGCTTAGGCGACAGATCTGAAAATGCTGATTACAAGGAGAACAAACGTATTCTCCGTCAGATAGACTCACGTATCCGTTTTTTAGGTAAACGTATTGAGCAGGTTACGGTCGTCTCTCCTTCTTTGCAGCAGGCAGATAAAGTGTTCTTCGGCGCCTGGGTAACCATTGAAAATGATCAGGCAGAGATAAAGCGATTTAAGATTGTCGGCCCCGATGAAATATTTCAGCGTGGTGAACTTGTGCAGCGTAAAGACTACATATCGATTGACAGTCCGATGGCACGGGCATTATTAAAACAGCAGGTGGATGATGAGGCGCAGGTAAAAACGCCCAATGGTGTTGTAACCTGGTATATCAATAAAATTGAATACGATTTTTAAGCGGCTGCTAGAATAAACTCTGCTGAATAATAGGTTTCAACAGCAGTTTCTGGTCAACATCATCAATCCCGCCAAGCAGAAACGGACTATCCGGGTCATGTTTTAACTGATTACTTTTCACCCGCTCTGCACTATCGACGGCATAACAATATACGCAGCCATGACTGCAGGTATTGTACTGTCCAATATCGATACTTTTAATGCAGCCGCACTGCAGGCGCTGATTTGTATCTTTAGCTGCTGACAGCTGCAGATCAAAAAGTTTATTAAGCACCTGCTCGTCAATGCATTTTCCTTTATATACCCCGTACTTTTCGAGACTAATTTCCTCGGCACAGGTTGATATCTGCATACCGTAATGAGCGGCGGTATTTGCCATAAATAAACACAGCTCCTGCAGTGCTTCCTTTTCAGCTAAAATATCAAAATATTCCAGCCCGTTCAGCGCATTTAAATTACGCTCAGTTTTCTGATAGATATCAGCAAAGCTGATAACTACTTTCTTAGTTTTCCCTGCCAGCATTTGTGCAATTTTGCTGAACAGCCTTTTATGCTCATTAACCGGGGTAACAGTGGATAACAGAATAGGATCATAGCGCCAGATTACCCGCTCTTTACCGATAAGATCACTCAGTTTAATAAAGGTCTTTACTGCAGTGTAAGGGTTCGGCAGGTGCCTCTCCAGTATCTTTGGATAAGCGGTGAGCGTATATTGAAAATAATAGTTGTAGTTTAAGGCATCTAACTCTGGAAGATGTTTGATAATAGGCCCGGCATTTCTCGTCCAGAATATAACTGCATCGATATCTTCAGCCAATAGTGAAACTCTTTTTATCTGCCTGGCATTATAGGGGTTTCTGCTGAGTAGAAACCCCGCGTGAATTCGATTCATAAACCAGCGATGATAAAGGGCTGGAATATCCGTTCTACGGCTGGCACTGATAATCACAAATAACTTCCTGTCTTCAAATCAAGGTAAACGGCAGCCACTGCTGTTTACCTGATTAATAAACCATAGCCTTTATTACTTTTAATAACAATCCACTTCGATTTATCTTCAAACAACAGAGTCAGTAGAACACAGAGAATTTTAAATAGTTATTACTGGAGAGTAGACAGAAAAAAGGGGGAGAAATAAAAAGCCCCCAATTTAGTCGCTAAATTGGGGGCTTTGAGGCAAGGAAATATCGAGTATTAGTTAACCTTTATTACCACCGGCTGTCAGGCCGCCTACTAACCATTTCTGTGCTAACAGGAATACAACAGTAATTGGTATTGCAGATAAAACAGCGGCAGCGGCAAAATCGCCCCACAGGTAGTTCTGCGGGTAAAGGTACTGCTGCATACCTACCGCTAAGGTATATTTGTCAACGTCCACTAGTAGTAGGGAAGCTACTGGTACTTCGGTTACCGCAGCAACAAATGACAGGATAAATACCACGGCCAGAATCGGCACTGAAAGCGGTAATAAAACCAGTCTAAATGTCTGCCAAGGCGTAGCACCGTCCAGTGCAGCAGCCTCTTCCAGTGATACATCAATGGTTTCAAAATAACCTTTGATAGTCCAGACATGCAGTGCAATACCTCCTAAGTAGGCAAAGATCAGACCGCCGTGAGTATTTAACCCCAGGAACGGAATATACTGACCAACTTTGTCGAATAATGCATATAAAGCAACTAGCGCCAGTACAGCCGGGAACATTTGAAATATCAGCATACCTTCCAGCAGTACTTTTTTACCGGCAAACTTCATACGCGCAAATGCATAAGCACAAGTGGTTGATAATGCCAATACAAGAACAGATGTTGTTGCAGCTACTTTTACTGAGTTCCATAACCATAATAAAACCGGGAACGGAGGCAGTGTGGTTGAACCGTCTGCATTGGTCACTGTAAAGCCTAAGGCCAGCTTCCAGTGCTCTAAGGTCGGGTTGTCAGGTATCAGCGATCCCGATGCAAAATTACCTTCGCGGAACGAAATTGCCACAACCATTAATAATGGAAACAAAATAATTGCGCAGAAGACGATTAAAAATGCATGGGCAAACCAGACTCGTTTTCTTTCATTTTTAGCTTTAACAATTGCCATGATAATAATTCCTTAAGCTTGTTGTTTCTTGGAGATGCGCAGATTAATAATCGCAAGCACACCAACCATCAAGAATATTAATGTTGCAATCGCACTTGCCAGACCAAAGTCTTGACCACCACCGCCTTCAAAGGCGATACGGTAGGTATAACTAACTAATAAATCGGTATGACCAGCTGGTGTTGATGAGCCGATAATATCCGGCGCACCGTTAGTTAACAGCGCAATCAGTACGAAGTTATTAAAGTTAAATGCAAAGCTGGCAATTAACAGCGGAGTTAACGGCTTGATAATTAACGGCAGAGTAATTTTAAAGAAGTTATCAAGCGGGCCTGCGCCGTCAATTGCTGATGCTTCATATAAATCACTTGGAATTGATTTTAATAGACCCATACATAGAATCATTACATAGGGATAACCCAGCCAGGTATTGATGATCAACAGCATAGATTTAGCTAAATAAGGATCACTAAACCATTTCAGCTTTACACCAAACAACGCATTTAAGAATCCGTTAATCTCACCAAAGCTCTGATTAAATAAACCTTTGAATATCAATATCGAAATAAAGGCCGGTACCGCATAAGGTAAAATAAGGAGCATACGGTATATCGCTTTACCTTTAAGCTCTTCCCACTGCACCACGGATGCCAGCACTAAACCTACAGCTAAAGTAAATAATACAGAGCCGCCGGAAAAAACAACCGTCCAGATAAAGATCTGTATAAAAGGTCCCTGAATACCTTTATCTAAAAAGATTCGCGTAAAATTGTCCCAACCGGTATTCACGACAAAACCTGGAGATAATGCATTACCGACAAATTCGCCGTCTGCATCTACAGCCTGGTAGTTACCAATCTCAAAATTCGGCTTTAAGACTGTACCGTCAACCTGACTGACTAAAGACTGTTGATCTGCCTGAAGAGCATACAAAGGAGATGATTCCGAAAATGAGCGTAAACCTCCCATCATTAACTGTTCACCGGATACCGTTTGAATTGCAAGTTTGCTTAAGGCCTCGCGGTTTTTAACCAGGAAGCGTATTTTAACTTTTTCTCCCTGCATCGCAGCTGTTGAAGGTGTTAGAGCAATATTATTATTATTTTGATCTAAGGTGATCTCCGGAGTAACAAACTCTTCACCATCTTTACTAAAGTGAAGCTGGATTTTGTCGTTGTCTAACTGGTAAACATCAAATTTATATGCAGAATCTGGTTTTTCATAGTTTTGCGCTAGAAACTGCGACTGAACACGTTCAAATGTTAACTGATTAGAACCGCTGTAATTGGTAAATGCGATACCAACCGTGTACATAAGCGGGAATATAATGAACAAAAATATGGCGGCCACGCCAGGGTAAATATAACGGTGAGAATAGGTATCTGTACGCGCAAAAACAACAACACCCGAAGCGACAAGAACCAAGGTCAGCATAGCAAACACAGGTTCATCCTGTGCGTACATCAACATAATAGCGTAACCTGCCGATAGTGAAATAAGTGTTAATAAACCCCACTTAATCCAATTTGCACTCGGACTTTGTGCATTTCCTGATTCAATAGATAGTTCCATACCTTTCCCCATAAGAACTCAATCAATAAAGGCTCTTAGAACAAAGTTCCCAAGAGCCTCTTAACTTGATTTTAATTATTTAATAATACGTGCAGCAGCGTCATCAAGTGCTTCAGCAACAGTTTGACGTTTCTGTATCGCATTACCGATAGCCGCTTTTTCTGCGTACCAGAACTTAGACATTTCAGGAATGTTAGGCATTAATTCACCAGTCTGTGCATTCTGCATTGTTGCAGCAATACGCGGATCAGATTCTAATTTAGCCTGGAAAGAGTTTAACGCTACAGCGCCAAGCGGCTTGTCTTTATTTACCAGGTCTAAACCAGAGTCAGTCATCAGGTAGTTTTCAAGAAACTCTTTTGCTAACTCTTTGTTTGGACTAGCACTGTTAACACCGGCAGTTAATACACCTACGAATGGTTTAGCAGATTTACCTTTGAATGTTGGTAATACTGTTACACCGTAGTTGATACCGCTTTTATCGATATTGCCCCAAGACCAAGGACCGTTAATTGTCATTGCTGTTTTACCAGAATTAAATGCAGCCTCAGAAATTGAGTAGTCAACATCAGCATTGATCTCTTTACGATCAATCATGTCAATGATGAACTGTAGTGCACTTTTTGAACCCGCGTTATTAACACCAGTATCTTTTACATCGTAAGCACCATTGCTGAATTTAAATGCATAACCACCGTCAGCAGCGATTAGAGGCCATGTGAAGAACGGTTCACTTAGATTCCACATGATTGCAGATTTACCGTCTTTCTTAAGTTTTGCATTAAGCGCACTCATCTCTTCCCAAGATTTCGGCGGGTTAGGTACTAAGTCTTTATTGTAGATAAGTGATAGTGATTCAACAGCAACCGGGTAACCAATGTATTTACCTTTGTAAGAAACAGCGTCCCAAGTAAAGTCAGCAATTTTTGCTTTGAATTCTTTGCTAGGCTTAACTTCAGCTAATAAACCTGCTTTAGCCCAGCCGCCGAAACGGTCATGTGCCCAGAAAATGATATCCGGACCTGCGCCTGTAGATGCAACTTGAGCGTATTTTTCTTCTAATTTATCAGGGTGAGCAACAATCACTTTCACGCCGGTATCAGCTTCAAACTTTTGGCCAACTTCAGCAAGACCGTCATAACCTTTATCACCGTTAATCCAGATAGTGATTTGTCCTTCATCCATTTTCGCATGAGCAATGTTTACGCTGCCTAGTGCTACAAGTACCGAAACGGCTAATGTACTTAATGCTTTTTTCATCGTAATTCCTTAATAAGTAGTTATCTAGTTGTGATATAAATAGTTAATCTGTTCCTGCTTTTAGAACTGTTCGTTTGTCTTAAAACAGGCAAAACTTTAATGCTCCGGGTCAAGAGAGTCACCCTCCCCGAATCTACGCCCCCCTCTTTGTTGTGTTAAAAATGAGATCTAGCGCTCGTAAATTCATGGTTTGCGGGCTCTACAGTCGTTTTTGTGTTGCACTTTGTTACAATATTCAAAGCGCTTATCACGTCTAAAAAGCGTATCATTTACGTACTAAGATTGAACAATCCAAACGCTGCTTAGAGGTTTAATATGATTATCAAGTCCAAGTTAAAAAAACCGTCAAAACTAAAAAACGGGATTGAACGAACCCGTCTTTTAGAAGACTTCGAAGGTTATAAACTGGGTTTGATTTGTGCGCCGGCGGGTTATGGAAAAAGCACTGCAATTGCCGACTGGGCAGATGCACATGAAAACGTAGCCTGGTTTTCAATTGACAGTTTTGATGATAATCCCAGTCACTTCTGTAACTATTTTATTCATTCAATCGAACAGCTCCCGGCAGTATCATGCCCGGCATCTTTAGAGATGGCCAAACAAAGTGACGACGCTGATTTTGTCAGCGTATTAAGTATATTATTCAATGAACTGTCCGGCCTGGAAAAACCATTACGCATAATCCTTGATGACTACCACCATATCAAAAGCCCGGATATCCACCAGGCACTGGCATTTTTCATTAAACACATGCCTAATCACTGGCAGGTTGTTATCTCCAGCAGGACCATGCCGGCCTTATCCGTTTCAGGTTTACGCATTAAGCAGCAGCTGTTTGAGCTGGTAGAAGCTGATTTAGCATTTACCGAGCAGGAAACATTAGATTTTTTTGCCGCCAGTACCGATTTCGAAACGGAAGAGAAAAAGCAGCTGGCTTTGAGGGATAATGTTGAAGGCTGGCCGACCGCCCTGCAGCTTGTCTCCATCTTAAGTAAAGACAGCAGCAGCTTTAATGAATGCGCGGAACAGATAGGTAAAAGTAATCATGTATATCTATGGGATTACCTCGATGAAGAAGTTTTTTCGGTCTTAAGCCAGGAGCTGCAGGACCTGCTATTACATATTGCGCCCCTCAATAAAGTCGACAGCAATATCATTAACAGCTTATGCTCCACCGAAGACGGGCATCTGCTGCTCGAACAGCTCAAAGAACACGCCGCATTTATTGTTCCCGTTGATAAGCAGCAGGACTGGTTTACTTTCACCTCCTTCTTCAAAGCATTCTTAGTGCACAAAGCTAAACAGTGCGGTTCAGTAAAAAGAGATGACAAAGTCATTGCTGAGTTATGGCTGAACCATCAGGAGATTGCGGAGGCATTACCCCATGTACTTAAATGTCAGGATCAGCAGCTGGTTATCGCCCTGTTAAACCAGGCAGGCTGGAAATTATTTCATGACGGCCAGCTAAACAGCCTGCAGGCATGTTTTGACCTTATTAAGCAGTCATTCTGGCTGCATCCGGAACTGGTGATCTTAAAAGTGTGGATGCTGCAGAGCCGTCATCAGAGTTATAAAGTGGCTCCGCTGATCAATCAGGCGGAGAAATTATTTGCCGAGAATAATATTGTTTTATCGGATCAGCTTAAAGGCGAGTTTCTGGTTATTCATGCCCAGATAGCAATTAACCAGGGCCGTATCCACGATGCACTAGCACAAGCAGAACAAACCTTACTGCTATTACCGAGCAGCAATACACGCGCCAATATTGTAGCACAGGCCGTTATCGGAGAGTCTTATCACGGCCTTGGTAATTTAGAGCTGGCTTATCAGTATTTCCAGGAAGTAAAAATACTGGCCAATGAACAACAAATGTACCAAAGTGAAATATGGGCTGTTTACCAGCAGACTGAAATTCTTCAGGCGCAAAGCTTTCATCAGCAGGCAGATCAGCACCTCGAAGAGGCACTTAGCCTGATTAAAGAACACCACTTAAGCGCAATGCCTCTGCATGCGTTTCCTCTGCATTTCAAAGCACAGCGTGCTTATCAGGCTGGTCAGTTCAGCGTTGCTGAAGATTTCTGTCAACAGGCTTTAAGTGTTGTTTCCCCTTATGGCGAACAGTGGCTTTTATATACTTATACGCTGCAGGCAAAAATTGTTCTAGAGCAGGACGATTTAGTACGCGGGCAGGAACTGATTGAAGATATTGAACGCCTGCTGCGCAATAAAAACTATCACAGCGACTGGATAGCAGCGGCAAATTACGCACGCTTGAAATACTGGCGGGCAACAGAAGATACCGCAGCAATTGAACGCTGGTTAACTACCGCCCCGCAGCCGGAACATGCCTTTAATCACTTTGAACAGTGCCATAACCGTAACCGGGTACGTGCACTGATTAAATTAGGTGATTTAGAGCAGGCAATGCTGATTGTTGAGCAGAATATTCAAGATGCCCAGCAGTGCAGCCTGCAGATGGAAATAAACCGCAATCTAATCCTGCTAACCAGTATCGAAAGTAAGCTTAAACTTTTTGGTAATGCCAAGATTCATTTATCACAAGCAGTTGAATCGTCACTGTTTACCGGATTAAACACCTGTTTTATTCGTGAATCAGATAACTTAAAGCCGGTTTATCAGGATCTTGCCAAGGACCCGACACTAATTCACTCGGTAAAAGAGAAGCTGGTTAAACTGCTGTCTTTATCAGGGATTAATCTCGATGATGCACCTAAGAATCCGTTTGATTCTGCTTCGATTATTAAAATTAAAGCACATGCCCGCGCTCCAAGATTAGTTAAGAATATCCCGCTGACACCGAGAGAATGGCAGGTGTTAGGTTATATTCATGCAGGATACCGCAACCACCAGATAGCCAACTGCATGGGGGTTGCACCAACCACGGTAAAATCACACATTCGTAATGTTTATCAGAAACTTGGTCTTGAAGACCGCAATGAAGCGGTGCAGCTGAGCGAACAGCTGGTAACACTGCTTAACTGATAATAACAAACTGCTAAAAAAGCTTACAACAGCCATGTTGTAAGCTTTTTTTTTGCCTAAGACAGGAATACACGGCTCATTTCCTTTATTAGATCTGATACCAATCCGCCTAAGTATCTGGTCATTTTTGCTGGTAAAAATAGCTAATGCCTGAGTTGCACTCAATCGCGCGCCTTGACCTTAACTATTTTTCCTACGAAAACTCTGAACACTTTATTAGCGGAAAGGTATAAGCCTAAGATTTCCCTGCTCTTATGCTGCTTCCAAAATTGAGTGATGATCGCCCACTAACAGAGCCTCCACAGCAATCGAACAGCATAAACAATGCACTCAACGGTTTGAGCTCTGCACCAAATGAAGAAAAAGCAGTCTGCCTCTACTAATATCACTGTGCATAAATATCTGACCTGGCTTACAGATTAAAAATAGACAGTAACGTTGTGATTTTGCCCATTTAATTACACTGACTACTATAAAGCTGTTTATCCTCTCCTCCGCATCCATATCAACAGTTCAATGCGGTCGATACTGCCGGTCCATATCATTCACAGAGAAGAAAAAAGGTGATTCTAAGAGCAGAAAAACAGGAAAGCAGCAGAGCGGTCTTAAACTGGAAAGGAGCATAAAAAAACAGAGTGTGACTCAGGTCATGCATTTAGCGTTTACGGGGGCTGGACGACTGTTTTAAGCTGATTGTTATCTTTGATTTTTATGCTCTCATATTAAAAAAAAAGCACAAATAAACACTAAAACAGGAAATAGACCTTAATTGGCGGGATCTACTTCACAATAAGGACTACTCCGCCCCCAAATAAGCCTCTACGCCCCCCGGTTGGGAGGATGTTTCAGCACATAGCTTGGCGCAAAATCTTCCCATCAAATTTAATACTTATCAGATTGTGTCCGTGTTCATATAGAGAAGTTATCACGCAGGGAAATCTGAACAATAATAAAACACTTAAGATAAGAAGGTAAAGTTCATGGCTAGCGTTGTATTGAAAAAAATCACCAAAGCATTCGGTGATGTTGTTGTACAAAAGGATATCGACCTTGAAATCATTGATGGAGAGTTTATTGCTTTTGTAGGTCCATCAGGCTGCGGTAAAACAACATTGTTACGAATGATTGCAGGACTCGAAGATATTACAGCGGGTGACCTATATATTGATGGAGAGCGTGTTAATGATACGCCGCCTTCACAACGTTCAATCAGCATGGTGTTTCAGTCTTATGCACTTTATCCGCATCTAAATTTAAAAGACAACATGACCTTCGGTTTACGTCTGGCGAAAACTGATCCAGCTGAAATTCAGGAGCGTCTTGATTACGCATCTTCAATTTTACAACTTGGCAGTCAGCTGGAGAAAAAGCCGAAAGAGTTATCTGGTGGTCAGCAGCAGCGTGTGGCAATCGGCCGTACTCTAGTTAACCGTCCGAAAGTTCTGCTTTTTGATGAACCTCTTTCGAACTTAGATGCATCATTACGTGTACAGATGCGTATTGAAATCACAAAACTACACAAACGTCTAAATTCTACAATGGTTTATGTAACCCATGACCAGGTAGAAGCAATGACAATGGCAGACCGCATTGTAGTATTAGAAGGCGGACGAGTTGCTCAGGTAGGCACACCGCTTGAGTTATACCATTACCCGTTGAACCGCTTTGTAGCCGGCTTCATCGGCTCACCAAAAATGAACTTTATCAATGCAAAAGTTCTGGAACTAAGCAGCGAAGGCGTAAAAGTTAAACTGCCTAACGATTCACAATTAACCGTACAGGTAGAGCACGATACACTGCAGATTGGTGATGCAGTCACAGTAGGTATCCGTCCAGAACATATTGATACATCACCATCAACTCAATGTGGTGACGGAGCAGGAACAGATAAAACTAACGGTTACCTAACCGGTGAAATTCAAGTACTGGAACAGCTGGGTCACGAAACACAAATTTATGTAGAAGCTAAAGATATTGAAAGTGATCTGATTATCCGCTATTTCGATGTGGCAAATGTCGCACTGGATCAGGAGTTCCATTTCACTTTCCCTGAGTACCGCTGTCACCTGTTTAAGGAAGATGGAACAAGCTGTAAACGTACTTATAAAGAGATCGGCGTTAAATAAAGAATTCATTGCTGAAACTAACTTACAAAGTTGGTTTCAGCAATAAGTAACAAAACCTACAAAGATAGGTAAAACCAACTGCTTAAATGATTTAAGCTTTATAACTTACTAGGAAATAAACTATGAAAATCAAAACTCTTTCAGCGGCAGTCGCAGTAGCATTGCTATCAAGTAGTGCATTTGCAGTCGAGTACCACGGTTATGCACGTTCAGGTGTTGGCATCAGCGATGATGGCGCTCAGTCATGTAGTGCTCAGAAACAAAAAGTAGGCCGTTTAGGTAATGAATGTGAAACTTATGCTGAATTAACTTTAAAGCAGGAAGTTCATAACAATGACAGCAAGATTTTCAATATTGCAACAACACTAGCTTACACTTCAGACGGTTCTAACGACTGGGAAGGCACTGGTGATGATAATGATGCTGCTTTTGCAATTCGTGAAATGTATGCAACAGGTACCGGCGTATTAAATTTTGCTCCTGAAGCAACGGTATGGGCAGGTAAACGTTTCTATCAACGTAATGACATCCATATTGTCGATTTCTACTACTGGGATATCTCTGGTGCCGGTGCAGGTATCGAAGGAATTAAAGCTGGTAGCGGTGCGCTTAACTTCGCATGGACACGTTCTGACCGTGCAGATGGGTTTACAAGTGGTTCAACAAGTGCCGTTACTGATGGCACCGGAACTCCAACTGGTGATACAGTAAACATTCCAGGCAACACAGGCGTTGCAGCAAATGTAAATAACTTTGATGTTCGTTACACTGGTCTAAAACTAGGCGCTTCAAACTCTCTTGACTTTGGTCTTACATACGGCATGGCTAATCTAACTGATGCACAAGAAGCATCAGGCAAAAAGGCCGATGACGGTGTAATGCTTACTGCGCAGTTAACATCTTCTATTCTTGGCGGTTTTAACAAAGCTGTAATTCAGTATGGTACTGAAGGTTACGCACATGCACTTCGCTACTTTGGCGGCGGTAACTGGTACGGTGCAGAAAACACAGGTCAAAATGGTACAGCGTACCGTTTAATTAACTGGGGTGTTGTTCCTGCAGGCGAAAAAGTTGATATTGGCTACAGCTTTAACTACGCATCTTACGACCGTGATGACTTTGCTAATGCTCATGATTACTTTAACGTAGTTGTTCGCCCGTCGTACAAATGGAATGATTACCATAAAACAATCTTAGAAGCTGGTTACTACTCAGCAGACGATGATGCATGGGGTGAAGAAACGTTGAGCAAAGTGACTGTGGCTCAAGCTATCAGTGCTGGTAACGGCTTCTGGGCTCGTCCTGAACTACGTGTATTTGCTTCATACGTTAAAACTCATGAAGATGGTTCTACCTTCTCTAATAGCGAAGACAATGAAGTAAACTTCGGTGTTCAAATGGAAGCTTGGTGGTAAACACTACTGCTGATTAACCCTCCGGGTTATTTAGTTAATAATAAATAGGAGCTTCGGCTCCTATTTTTTTTACCCGTAAGAAACACAATTGACTTAACCTAAATCCCCTCCACCACTTATGCAGAGTTCAAAGCAGATAAATTAAGCACTCACTTTTAGGAACAGGAAAAAAGGTAAAGACAGACAGCATCAACGAGCACAGAACTCCCCTGACCGGCGTAAGATAAAAATACAGGTTAACCTTGAGGATAAAATTTTAAAGCCGTAAAGCCATAATTTCTGAAGCTGCTTTGTAATGCAGTGTGCTGCTTTGATGAAGAAAAGCTTTTAGTATAATAAGCCTGATGCTGACTTATAGCGTCAAACGCTCTATTATGCCCGAGCAGTTGATTAACCCGCTTAGCAATCGCTTTTCCCGAATCCACCAGATTAACCTCATTATCAAAACAAGCGGCAATTTCCTTTTTCAATAATGGGAAGTGGGTACAGCCAAGCACTAAAGTATCAGGTTTCTCTTTTAAGCTTAACCAGGGCTGCAGTATAATCTGCAGCTGCTTTTTATCAACAGTTGCTCCCTGCAGTTTTTGTTCTGCTAATTTAACCAGTTCCGTAGAGCCTATTTTTAATACTTGTGCTGAAACGGCAAACTGGGTAATTAACTCTTGAGTATAAGTCCGGTTAACGGTCGCCGGTGTCGCTAATAAACCAATCACACCGTTTTTAGTCATTCCGGCAGCCGGTTTAATGGCCGGTACAACACCAACAATAGGGATGGAAAAACGGGCACGTAAAGCTTGCAGTGCAGCTGTACTTGCTGAGTTGCAGGCAATAACGATAAGATCCACCGGCTGCTTTTCAGAAAAGCTCACTAATAAGCGGGTAATACGCTGAATAAGAAAATCATGATCCAGCTCCCCATAGGGAAAATAGGCATTATCAAAGAGGTAGGAATAACTAATATTAGGATTTACTTTTAATACCTGCGCAAAAACAGATAACCCGCCTACTCCGGAATCAAAAATAAGCACCTGTTTTACTGACATTGTTCACCAACTGAAAATTATTTTATAGCTGCATAGTTTAACCTGTTAATAATCGATAAAGAAATAAAATGAATTTTTCTGGTCAAGCAGCGGCCGCTCCTTTAAAATTCAGCCCCATTATAAATACCAACCAAGAGGTTACAATGAGTCTGCAATTTGTTGATCCAGATAATTACGAAAATCAGTTAAATGCTAAAAAAGAGCAGTTTAACGAGCAATTTGCAACATTTAACCTGCCTGAATTGGAATGTTTTGCATCACCAAAAGTAAATTACCGTATGCGCTCTGAGTTTCGCGTATGGCATGATGGAGATGATCTTTATTACATTATGTTTGATAAAGAAACAAAACAGAAAATCCGTGTAGATCAGTTCCCGCCGGCAAGCAGGCTTATTAATGATCTGATGCCCCTGTTAATTGAACTACTAAAATCATCTAAAGTACTACGTTATAAACTGTTTCAGGTAGATTTCCTATCCAGCTTAAGCGGTCAGGTTATTGTCAGCCTGCTTTACCATAAACAGTTAGATGATCAGTGGTTAGTTGAAGCACAGCGCATCAAAGCAGAACTGAGTAGACAGTTTGATATCAACTTTATCGGGCGTGCTAAAAAGCAGAAAGTTTTACTAGATCAAGACTATGTCGTGGAAGAGTTAGAAGTTGACGGCCAGAAACTGATTTACCAGCAGATTGAAAACAGTTTTACCCAGCCTAATGCAGAGGTTTCCATAAAAATGCTCGAATGGGCTATCGACTGTACGCGTGACAGCCAGGGTGACCTGTTGGAACTTTACTGTGGTAACGGCAATTTCTCATTAGCATTAGCTAAAAACTTCAATAAAGTACTGGCAACTGAAATTGCTAAACCATCAGTACATTCGGCACAGTTTAATATCGCCAAAAACAATATCGATAATGTCACTATTATCCGTATGTCAGCAGAAGAGTTTACCCAGGCAATCAACGGGGTACGCGAATTCAATCGTTTAGAAGGCATTACTTTAAGCGATTATCAATGTAATACTATTTTTGTCGATCCGCCGCGCTCCGGCCTTGATGATGAAACAGTGAAAATGGTGCAGACTTACGACAATATTTTATATATCAGCTGTAATCCGGATACCCTGAAAAACAATCTTGAAGTGTTTAATGAAACTCATATTGTTAAACGTTTTGCTTTGTTTGATCAGTTTCCGTACACACATCATACAGAAGCCGGCGTATATTTAGTTAAACGCTAGAGGGCCGCAAAGTAGAGGCAGTACAAATTTGATATTTTGTACTGCTTCTTAATGCGCAGCTGCTTCAGGGTAGCTCAATATAAAAAAAGCCGACTGCCCTCACCCACTCACCAGTTTCTGCAGGCCTGCTGTCGTCATTAAATTCATTTGTAGTTAGTAATTCGATTAATAAATCCACTAAATAATACAAACTGTTTTCATGCTGACAGGTACCTTTGTATAGCCCTACTATTTCATATTCGTTGTCAGGCAGAGCTGTTATAGACGGACTACGCGATTGAGTTTTATCGACTTTATCCAGCCATAGAAATATATCCGCTTCAGCCTCCTCACCAGCAGAGAAACACTCATAGACATGCTGATCTGAGCCCTGATAATCACAAATGATCTCAATTCCCACGGCTAATAAGCTTAGAGTGATTTTTCCTTCAGCATCACAGCCGCAGGGGTAATCTTTAGTATGCGGACTTTTTGTTTCATGGAGAAGCTTCCAGAATAAAGATCTGAAATGATAAGAGACTAGTGAGTACTACTTTATTAAGGGACGATAAATGTCAGAGCAGCTTTAACTATTGCGCTTTAATATATGAACCGAGGACCGTCACCGGATACTGCATCTGTATCTCTTCTAATGCCTGTTTTAAATTAGCATCATCCTGATGCCCGTCAACATCGATAAAAAAATGATATTTGCCAAACTGTGATTTCGTCGGACGAGACATAATCGAAGTAAGGTTAACTTTCTGCAGAGCAAAGGCATTGACGATATTACTCAATACTCCCGGACAATCTTTTTCGTTTTTCACAACCAGCGTCGTTTTATAATTAAGTTCGGCACTTCGCGGCAGCTGCTGTGTGCCTATCACTAAAAACCGAGTCTGGTTATTTTTATAATTGGTTACATTTTTATTAATAAGGCAGCAGCCCTCGGCCATGGTTAAAGCATGCTGCGGAATTATCGCACCGGCTCCTTTTCCCTGCTGCTTTGCCAGTAATAACGACTCTATATTACTTTGCGTATTATGGATAATGACATTGTCTAACCTATTGATAAAATCGGAGCATTGCCCATGAGCCACAAACTGCACATAAAGATCCGTCAGTTGTTCAAGTTCTTCACAGTAACCTGCAAAAGAAAACTGAATCGGCAACAGCAGCTCCGAGAGCACCACTAAATTTGTGTCTAAGAGGTGATCTAATACAACTTGAACGTAGCCCTCAGATAAGTTCTCTATCGGCAGAACACCTATTTCACACTCTTTGCCAATAGCTTGAAAAGTTTCAGAAAGTGTAGGTAGATATTGAACCTGATAGGGAATGTCCTGGCCTTTTAAATATTGCTGAGCAGCCAAATCTGAAAATGTTTCTTTAGGACCAAGCGTAGCAATTTTAAGCATGAGGCACCGAGTGTAATAATTAGAAATTTAAGGCAAGTAACAAAAAGCGAGCTTATCGCTCGCTTTTTCGGGGACTATTTATGCAAAATCCATATTAGATTTCAGCTTTTTGATAGCATTTGCTTCCAGCTGACGGACACGCTCTGCTGAAATATCATAACGAGCGGCTAAATCCTGCAGGGTGGCTTTCGGCTCACTTAACCAGCGGGAACTGACAATATCCTGGCTGCGTTCATCAAGTAGAGACAAGGCCGAATAAAGTTTATTTTTTACATGCAGCTGCGCGTTTTCTGTTTCAACTACGACAGCAACATCGGCACTTTTATCTTCCAGATACTGAACAGGTGCAAAGCTGCCTTCATCATCGTCGCCGGCGCTTAAATCAAAAGATTGATCCTGTCCGTTTAAACGAGACTCCATTTCCAGCACATCTTTGGTTGTCACATTTAATTCTTCAGCAACATTAGCCACTTCATCATGACTAAACCAGCCGAGACGTTTTTTAGCTTTACGCAGATTAAAAAACAATTTTCGCTGCGCTTTAGTTGTTGCAACTTTTACCACACGCCAGTTACGAATAACGTATTCATGTATTTCAGCTTTAATCCAATGTACAGCAAAAGAAACCAGGCGCACCCCCACTGACGGGTCAAAACGCTTAACAGCTTTCATTAAACCAACATTACCTTCCTGAATTAAATCAGCCTGCGGTAATCCGTAACCCGCATAACTTTTTGCAATATAAGCAACAAAGCGCAAATGCGACATAACTAATTTTTTAGCGGCTTCTAAATCACCATTATGAAATAAACGTTCTGCAAGCTCTTTCTCTTCCTCTGCACTGAGCATAGCGAATTGATTTACAGACTGAACATAGGCTCCAATACTTCCTTGAGGAACTAAACTCATCGAATCTATTGTTTTACTCATGCTTTACCTTATTAATTTCTAATGGATAACTTAAATATTAACTATTTTGACAACAGTATTAAGCGATATGCTGACCGTAGACAAAAATAAATGTCTATTATACTGAAACTGCTTCAAGATGCAAAAATCAGCAGTTCCGGACCAGGCTGGAATATAGAGGCCGTCAAATTAGATCAGCAGAAAAATTAACTAGCAAGTAAAAACTGTAGATAGTTGTTTTTGCTTAAACGACGTTTTAATAGGCGTGACAACCAGTACTCACTAAGCGCATGATCTTTAATAATACTTCTAAAATGTAAGGAGTTAACACTGATCATATCACCATCTTCTACATCGAAAGTACTATAGCCAATAACTGTACCGTCTAAACGGATAATTAATAATTCGCTGTAATTATCATATAGTTCACTTTGAGATTCTTGTGAATAGTCTTGAATTTGTTCGTGGATCAGTGCCTGGCAGACAGGTGAAAATATAGGGGTCAACTTTAGATCAACAACCTTATGCATAAATATCCTCGATTAAACTATTATAAACAGCAAATTTGGTGACATAAATCACATATTACAAGCAAAAAAAAAGAGATCAAGTAAGATCTCCTTTTTTATTTACTTACACTTCACAATAAAGTGACAGTATTGACTTATTTAGGCTCTATTCGCACTAAGTACTGTTTTACCGAAATATAGGATGCACTAAAACCTAAGAAAGTGGCAACAGCGATCATAATTGCACTTTCTGTAAAACTCATTAATGATATTTGGAACTGCACTTGATATAGGCCCATTAAATCCATCACTCCGGACTGCAGCCACTGCACTAAACTAAAGGTCAGCAGCCAGGCAATTGTACCGCCTAATAAGCCGTACCAAGCCCCCACGTATAAAAATGGACGCTGAATAAAACTGTTGGTTGCTCCAACTAATTTCATGACTTCGATTTCCGGACGCTGATTTAATATATTCAGGCGTATGGTGTTACTGACAATCAGTAAAACGGAAAGCAGTAATAGAATGGCAATGCCGATAACAATATCCACCACCAGCGATAAAATAGCCTGCAGTTTTTCAATCCAATCGATATCAACCCTAACCAGGTCAATATCCTGCTCACGCTTAAGCTTGGCAACTAATAACTTGCTGCCCGCGGTATTCATCGCCTGCTTAGCTGGAGTCACGACCAAAACAGCCGGCAGCGGATTTTCATCCAGATAGTTCAGCGCTTTCGAGAAACCGGACATCTCTTTAAACTCTTCTAATGCCTGATGACGAGAAATATAAGTAACAGAATCAATATCATCATACATGCTTAATTTATTAATTAAGACCTGTACCCGCGGTTCAGAAATGTCTTTCTTCAAAAATAGGCTGATCTCTGATGCACTGTCCCACTGTGCGCTCACGCGCTCTGCATTTTTGTATAACACATGAAAAACACTGGGCAATGATAAAGCCACACCTAACACTAAAATAGTCATTAAAGTGGCAAAAGGCGTTTTCCACAGCTCGGTAAAACTACTGAAAATCTGCTGAAAATGCTGACGAATAACGGCTCCGACACGACCAAAAAATGAAACTTTTGTAATACGCGGCGAGCTTGATAATACTTTTTTATAATCTGTCTGATTAGCCATTACGTTCTCTCATTAATCCATCATTGATCATCACACCGTCTTTCAATGTTAGAGTGCGATAGCGCATTTTTGCAATCAAACCTAAATCATGGGTAGCAATTAAAACTGACATACCGAACTCATTAAGAGATTCAAATAAACTCAAGATCTCTAACGATAATTTAGGATCAAGATTACCCGTCGGCTCATCGGCAAGCAGGAGCGGCGGCTGATTGATAATAGCGCGGGCAATACCTACACGCTGCTGTTCGCCACCGGAAAGGTGAATCGGCGAGAAGTCTTCTTTACCTGATAATCCGACTTTATCAAGCGCAGCTAAACTACGACGCTTAATCTCATAACGGCTGTAACCTTCGATTAATAATGGTAAACCAACATTTTCTAATACTGAACGGTTCATTAACAAGCGATGATCTTGAAAGATCATGCCGATATGACGACGCAGATAAGGAATATCGTTACCTTTAATATTACTTATATCATTACCGTTTAGAACAATTCTCCCCGTTGTAGGGCGTTCCATTAAGCTGATTAATTTTAATAACGTACTTTTACCAGAGCCTGAGTGGCCGGTTAAAAATGCCATTTCCCCCTGTTTCAGATGGAAGTCCACCTCTTTTAATGCAGCATAGTTACCGGCATAAATTTTGCTGACCTCTTCAAATAAAATCATGATTAATTTTCACCTTGTTCTGAGTCTTCCTCTTTTGAGAAAAGTGCATCAATAAACTCCCTGGCATTAAATTCACGTAAATCGTCAATGCCTTCTCCTGTCCCTATATAACGAATAGGTAATTTAAATTTATCAGCTATCGAGAAGATGATCCCGCCTTTTGCTGTTCCGTCTAATTTGGTCAGTGTAATGCCGGTAATACCAACGGCCTGATCAAACAACTGTGCCTGACTGATAGCATTTTGTCCCGTACCGGCATCAATGGTAAGCATAATTTCATGCGGTGCTGTTGCGTCTTTTTTACGCATAATACGCACCACTTTACTTAACTCATCCATTAAGTGATCTTTATTTTGTAAACGCCCAGCTGTATCTGCAATTAGAATATCGGCACCGCGTGCTTTAGCCGCATCCATCGCATCAAATAAAACAGAAGCACTGTCGGCGCCGGTCTGCTGGGCAATAACAGGAATATCATTACGTTCCCCCCAAACCTGAAGCTGTTCAACGGCAGCCGCTCGGAAAGTATCACCGGCCGCTAACATTACCGACTTACCCTGCTGCTGATATTTTTTAGCCAACTTACCAATAGTAGTTGTTTTACCAACACCATTAACGCCAACCATTAAAATAACATAGGGTTTTTTACTTTCATCAATAACTAAAGGCTGTTCAACTTCCTGCAGTATTTCAGAAAGATCTTCTTTTAACAGGCTATATAATGCTTCTGCATCTTTAAGCTGCTTTCTGTCTGCATGCTCAGTTAAATTGTCAATGATTTTTAAAGTGGTATCAACACCAATATCGGCAACGATTAACTGCTCTTCTAATTCTTCAAAAAGATCATCGTCAATTTTTTTACCTTTGAACAAAGAGAATAAACCACTGCCGATACTTAAACGAGTTTTGCTTAAGCTTTGTTTGAAGCGGGCAAAGAAACCTAAGGTTTTTTGTTCTTTTTTGTCGGCAGCGGCAGGTTTCACCGGTTCCTGGTCAAACATTATCTCTTCATAATAATCTTCGCCAACTGACTTTTCTTTTTCAGCTTCTAGTTTTTCAGCTTCTGGTTTTTCAGCTTCTGGTTTTTCAGCTTCTAGTTTTTCAGCTTCTAGCTTGTCAGCTTCTAGCTT
>NZ_KB906981.1:0-16665 GCF_000381745.1 Psychromonas ossibalaenae ATCC BAA-1528
TTTTAAACGACAGATAACACGAGCAATAGTGTCATGCCGAGGTATCCCGGATTCAAAAGGACGATATTGACGAAGCCAATCAAGCTTTATATGGCCGAAGTTTTCAATATCCTCCCAGCCTTCAGAGCCAGACATAACGGCACTAATAGCGAGTAAAAGAATATCGAGTAAATTATGTTTCTTACATCGTTCAATACGAGGGTCTGAGATGGAATCGAAGTATTTCAAAAAAGTAGCGCTCATTATTATCACCAAATAGCTAATTGTTAGTATATGGTGATCAGATCGCTAGTTGGAGGAAAAGTTCAATTTATAATGATCTTGCCGTGGATCAGTGTAAACATTACAGATAATAAAATCGAGTGATATACCCGTTATCAGTCAAAATACATTTATCAGGCGCTCGCTCGGACACCTGAGCAAGGCGTGACATTTAGACCTTTCGAGCGATTAACTTCGTTAATCCTCTAGCGGTAGGTGTAAATGCAAGCATTTAACACCTTAAATGGTGTTCCCTTTATGATTGCTGCAACGCAGTTCTGGTTTTCGAGCGTGCGACCCGAAGGGCAAGTCGAAGGCTGCATTTTCGTTGTTATAAAGTCTTTATTTAACCATTGGATTTTCAATATTATGCTGAGAATCAGCTCGGCTCTCGAATTGCTGATTTTTGCATTTAGATTGTTGACGGGTATATACTCGCCATTAATATAAATAATTTAAGTCTACCTCCATGAAAGTTCTCAAGTATGTAAACCATTATCCCGTTCATATTGTTGAACAGGTTGAATCATTAGTTAAAGAAAACAAACTGGCTGATTACCTAAGGAATAAATATCCTCATAAACATACAATCAATAATGAGAAGGCACTTTACGATTACGTTCAGGATTATAAAAAAAGATATATAAAACAATCATCGCCAATTAGCAGGGTGAGTTACGATCCAAAGTTACAGCTGGTTAAGCATGCGTTAGGCACGCATACCTATGTTTCTCGTGTGCAGGGCAGTAAGTTGAAAGCTAAACAGGAGATTCGTATCGCTTCCTTATTTAAAGAAGCGCCGCAGGCGATGCTGGATATGATTGTTGTACATGAATTAGCCCACCTTAAAGAGAAAGAACATAATAAAGCATTCTATAAGTTGTGCCTGCACATGCAGCCCGAATACCATCAATTAGAGCTGGATACCCGTCTATTTCTTATTGAAACTGAGCTTAACGGTTCGCTCTATAAATGACGGGTAAAACAGTTACAGTGAAGCTTTAAGCTTTACCATGCCTTGATCAATTGAAACCAGCGGCTGATAACCAAGGTCATGCTTAGCTGCACTGATATCAAAATAGTGACTGGTTGACAGTTGACGGGCAACAAAGCGGGTCATAATCGGTTCTTCACTTTTGCGCAATCCTAGGTAAATCCATTCTAAAAATGTGCCGACTGCGTAAGCAACGGACGCCGGTACGCGTTTAGTAACCGCTGGCAAATTCTTACAGGCTAAAATTTTATTAAGCATATCAGCCATTAGGATTGGCTGATCGTTACTTAAAAAATAGGCTTTTCCCGCGCAGACCGGACATGTTTCACTCAATTTTACAGCAGCTAACAGGTGCGCATACACCGCATTGTCGATATAAATAGTATCAACAAGTTTATCTGTTTTACCGACTAGCTTTAATCTTCCTGCCTTGGCACGCTCAAGTACACGTGGTACCAAATGCGGATCACCGGGACCCCAGATTAAATGCGGGCGCAGGGCAACAGTTTTAAGGCCGGCGGTGTTCGCCTGCAGCACACTCTGTTCTGCAGTCGCTTTAGATAAGCCGTAATAATTTAAATAAGACTGTGCATAGGGTTGTGATTCATTGATACCGTCTTCATCTAAACCGCAAAAGGTTACACTTGGTGTACTGGTATACACTAAGCGTGAAATATTTAGTTCCCGGCAGGCCTCAATAATGTTCTCTGTACCGCTCACATTAGGTTGAAAATAGGAGGCTTTATTACCCCAGACTCCAGCTTTCGAGGCAACATGAAAAACCAGATCGCAGCCCTGCATGGCATTTAACAGGGCCTGTTTATCTGCGATATCCCCTTTAATTAACTGGACACCCATGTCCTTAAGTTCAGGATAACTGCCTCGTGCAAAACCGACTACATTAATATCGGCAGTGCGCAGAAATCTGCACAGAGCTTTACCTAAAAAACCACCTGCACCGGTAACAAAAACAGATGTTACCTGGCCGGCAAGCTGTTTTAATACCAGCTGCTGTTTTTCATCTAACTGACTGAATGTGGGAATTTCATTAAAGGACATTATCAAGTTTCCAGTTACTTATTAATCTGCTGCTGTGCCCATTGGGCTAGTTTTTCGCGGAATATTTTCGCATTGTGGCGAATATCCATCGGAAAAGCCTGATGAATTAAAAATTCTTTAATGCCCGCTGTCTGCGGGTGGCGGTCAGCCATAAATTTTAATTCATTAAAGAGTTTAATCGAACTCTCGGACGGTTTACTGATTAATTCAATACATAACAACGGCACTGTCTGTTCATTAATCTGCACTGCAACCAGCGCACTGCGTTTAATTGCAGGGTGAGTATTAAATATACGCTCACAGCAAATTGAATAATAACTTTTCGATTCATTTTTATAAACAGAATCTACTGCATGAGATTTGCGGCCGCACATCCATAGTTTACCGAATTCATCTAGATAACCAAGGTCCCCCATGCGGTGTCGGACTGCTGCCGCATCGTTTATTTTACTAGAGAGAGTCGCCTGATCTCTATGATAGTAGCTTGAACTTACCTGCGGACCTTTAACAACAATTTCACCGATCTCGTAGGGAGCTAAGTTAAGCTTCTCATCCCAATGATCAATAACCAAATCGCTGATTTGAATTATACTGATTTCGGTTCCGTTAACCGGTAATCCAACGCAGATGCCGCCGCCGGTATCGGTAATGGATTCGGTCTGCAGCAGCTGCTGACTACCGATTTTACTAATAGGCAGTGATTCAGTCGCACCGTATGAGTTGAGTACTTCAACCCCTTTATTAAGCAGTTTAGTAAAACGCTCAATAGAGGGCAGGGTAGCCGGCGCACCAGCGGAAATAACACGTTTAATACTGTGCAGCTTTAAACTCTGTACTAAACCCGCCTGACCTAACAGCTCTATCAATGCTGGATTGGCAAACAGATTAGAACACTGATATTTCTCAATAGCTGCAAATATATTATTCGGATCAGCAGTGATTGGTTTGCTGGCATCCATATCCGGGACAATGGAAGCCATTCCAAGTGCCGGGCCGAACAGTGAAAACAGCGGAAAAGTAGCAAGATCTGCTTCGCCGTGTCTGATGGCATAGTCGTTTTTTAAGACATTGATTTGCGCTTCAAACATAGCATGGCTGTACACCACACCTTTCGGGGTGCCGGTGCTGCCGCTGGTAAACAGAATGGCTGCCATCTGCTGCTGTTCCAGCTTGACCATCTCATAAGGCAGCTGAGTTTTATATTTTTTCAGCAAAGCTTTCAAACTGCTTCCGCCCCATAGGCCTGAACCCGCAACAGTGATGTTATGCTTAATACTTTCCTTACCCCAGCCGAATAAACGTCGTGCCAGATGGGCCTTGGGAATGCCGATAAATACATCCGGCTGCGCCTCGTTAAAGCACTGCTTGAGATTTTTAGTACCCATACCGGGATCCACCAGTATCGGCACAATCCCAGCTTTAAACAAAGCAAATGTTAAAGCAAAAAAATCAATGCTGGGTGTGACCATCAGTACCGCTTTATCACCGCTTTTTAAACCATATTGATTAAGCGCAAAAGCGATCTGATCACTGCGTCTGTTAAGCGATCCAAAGTCAATTTCCTGGTAAGTCAGTTTGTTAAACTGCTGCTTCTGAACGGCAACAGCAAGGGATTCAGGTGTGTTGTGAGCTGCATCGACTAGATGTCGGCAAAGATTGGCTTGATTGATATTTTGCATAAATGATTGAATATCTACCTTAAGTGTTTTTATAAACTTAATACCGTTAAGGATTTAACGGCACTATATACCCATGTTACCTCAAAATGCTTTGTCAGGCACTAGTTCAAATACCAGAACAAGGAGCAACATGAGGTAATGGTACTTCCCTTTTCGATTGTTGCAACGCGGGACTGGTTTTTGAGCTGGCGCCCCGTAGGGCAAGGCAAACAGCACCAATCTGCGTTGTTATAAAATCTCTATGTAGAATAACTATACTTCAATTTTATGCCTATCATCTTGGCACATTTTGCCTTGCTGACTTTGCATCTTGAAGTATCATGGGTATAAATGTTCAGTTACGGATTATCGGCCATAAATGTTTTAACCAGAGGGATCACCTCGTCAGCAGCATCCTCAAGAATATAATGACCACAGTCAGTAAATTCAGTAACAGCCGCCTGGGGCATTTTTTCTTTCCAGACATCTAAGAAATGTTTATCAAAAACAAAGTCTTTTAGACCCCAGCAGATAATAGTGGGTACTTTCTGAAAGTTTTGCAAACTTTTTTCGATCTCAGACACCAGTTCATAACTTTTATCGTTAGCAAACAGTGGGATATCCTGCACAAAACGTAAAGTTGAAATACGATTTTTCCAGGAGTTGAAAGGCATAACATAAGCCTGACGAATATCTTTAGGCATAGGTTTACGCTTAACACCGACATAGGAAGCAATAGAAGAAAATGCATTAAAACCGCGAACCAGTATTGTACCTAGACGCATATTGCGGCAGATCCATAACGGTATTGGTAAACTTTTGCTTTTAGGAATATGAAATGCACCGGTATTTAAAATCACTAAACGTTTAATACGTTCAGGGTGGCGGGCCGCGTAACCCATACCTATCATACCGCCCCAGTCATGCACAACTAAGGTGATGTTTTCTTTAATCTGCAGTGATTCGAGCAGGGCTTCTAAGTCATCAATACGAGATTTAAGCGTGTATTCATAATCTTTATCGCCGGGTTTATCTGATAAACCGCAGCCGATATGATCCGGTACAATACACTGGTATTGACTGCTGAGTGCAGTTACTAAATTACGGTAATAAAAAGACCAGCTTGGATTGCCGTGCACCATTACAACGGGCTCACCACTACCTTCGTTAAGATAATGGTACTGCTGTCCGTTACGGACTAAATAATTGCGTTTAAAAGGGAATAAAGTATCTAAATTCATATTACCACTCGAGTCCTAGCATCATACAGTTAAGGCCGCTGCCTATACCCAAAAAGCTGACATTATCACCTTTTTTTAAGAAACCTTGATCATGCGCCATTGCTGCAGTCACTGGTAGAGAAACGGTACCCATATTGCCGAGTTTCTGGAAAGTAGGAAACTCTTTATGCGCCGGAATATTTAAAGCCGCTAATACCTGTTTCTGATTTGCCGAACCAACTTGATGACAGATAACCTTATCAACCTGCTCGGTGACCCAGTCTCTCTGACTCAAAAAATGCTTCCAGGTATCGTGCGCCAGTGCTACCCCTTCTTTAAGAAGCGGTACGGCATTGGTACGCATAAACTCGCGGTGCAGTTTTAATCCCACTTCCTGCAGACCCCATTTACATAAATCATGATGTTCAGGAGCAGAAAGGTGGCTGGCACCTAATAATTTGTGCTGGCGTGAATTTTTCAGCGGCAGAGAGCCGTCTGTTAATAAAACAGCTACTGCGCCGGAGCCGCCAGTTAAGGTAGCTAAAGACTGCGAAAAGTTCTGAATAGTCTGATTTTCAAGCATATTGTCGATAGTAATATCTACAATATGACGAGCTGATTCACAGGAAACCACTAGACCCGCTTTTATCTGACCAAGCTCGATGCGGTTTGCAATATCTAACATGCCGGATAAAACCCCTAAACAGGCATTACTGATATCGTATATGGCAGTGCTGTTATTCACACCTAACTCTGCTGCAATACGGCAGGCCGTTGCCGGCTCATGCTGATCTCTGCAGACTCCCGTATAAACCACTGCACCAACATCATTAATGTTAACGCCGGTCTCAGCAATGGTTTTTTTAGCCGCTTCAATGGCTCCGTCGGATAAACGATGATCTGACGGCCACCAGCGTCTCTCCTGGATACCGGTTAAGGCGGCCAGTTGACCCATAGGGATGCGGAGTTTCTGATACAAAGGCGCAAGGCGCGACTCTAATTCGCTGCTTGAGACTGCATGCGGAGCCAATTCGTAAGCAAGGCTGTTGATAAAAACGCGTGAATATTTCATTAAACTGATTTATATCTCATCTATTACTTTACCTATAAGAGTAAATTTTAAGCAATTAAGCATACCCTCAAATCGAGCGCGTAGGTTAACGCAAAATCTCAGTTTTAACAAAGGGCTAAGTAAAAAGAATACCAGCTTTCACCCTTTTTATTGCGGTTACACGCATTAGCGCAGCTTTATTTATAGGATTTTTGTATTAATTTCTTAATATTTTGCTTTATTTGCTGTAATCGGCAGCAGTTATTTTATCGGCAATTAGTAAATTACGGGAGTATAAAGTTGAGTTTGTTCACCAATAATCCGGCAAAATTGTTTTTCATCCGACAGTCTCAATGGCAATTAATTATAAAAGTAAGTTAATTGATAACTAAACAGGTTAGAGTCTTAAATGCAAAGCTTGGGCATGCACTTGTTTTTTTATTATTTACATGTTGCGAAATCAAGGTGTTACTAATTACTTTGTTGCTCTTTTTATATATTTTTCATTTTCCCATTTGATCCAGTCTTTTGATTATGTGAACATAAAGTCACTGATGAACGTTGAGGCTTAGCGGGTACAAATAAACACATAGCAAAGTATGCTTCAATTGAATTTTGCTTATTGTATAAACAAGTATCATTGATAGGTAGAACCCAAAAGAGCTAGTGCTTAGTGAATACTATGTTTTTTTGTTTGACCAGCCGCTGGAAATTGATATGCAGACTAACGATGAGTTAGAGGGGATTGAAGTGGGCACCTTATTTATTAGTGAAATTGAATTAGGGGCTAAATAGCCCCTGTATGAGTTAAGCTGACTAACCTACTGCCGGGATAAACCCAGCCATCTGCAGCAGCTGTGCTGCAATGATTAATAAACCTGCGCCTGTCACTGTGTACAAAGCAGCTGTGCCTCCGCGTACTTGATAGCATTGTGCTGTTTTCTGGTGTGTTTTACGCTGCGCTACCACCATGGCGACGGGTAAAAACAGCGCAAGGATAACCAGGGCAATTGCCGCGTAACCTAAGGCCGTTATAAAACCCTGCGGGTAAAACAGCGCAAAACAAAGCGGCGGTACAAAAGTGACCAGAGCAGTCTGCAGGCGTCCTTTTAAACAGTTAGTGCGTTTTAAAGTATCTGAAATAAAATCGAATAAACCCAAGCTCACACCAAGAAAAGAGGTCGCCAGAGCAAGATCGGCAAAAATTGATACGGATTTACTAACCAGCGGATTATTGAGCATACTGCTTAATGTGCTGATAAATGCGCCTAGTGTTGTGCTGGCTATTAAATCTGACTGATTTAACACCCCCTGGCTGGCGGCCTGCCATAAAATATATACCAGCAGCGGTACTGCAGAGCCTATCAGCATTATTTTACGCAGTGACTTAATATCGACACCGACGTAGCGCACAACTGAAGGTATACTGCCGTGAAATCCGAAAGAGGTAAAAACAACGGGCAGCGCTGAAATAATAAGGCCTTTATGTACCGGCATATCAATCAGGTGCTGGCTTTGTATATGCGGAATTAACAGCCACAGCATAACAAAAAGCGCAATAACCTTCAGGGTAAATAGAACGCGGTTAATAATATCAACGGAATGGGTGCCGACCGAAACGACTGCCGCGATAAAAACGGTAAAAATGATAGTACCCGTCTGCGGGTTAACATTAAGCCCCATCCAGTGAGTTAATTTATCATTAAGCTGCGCACCGCCTCCGGCGATATAGGCCGAACATAATGCATAAAACAGGAAGATCATGGCAAAACTCGCAATCATCTGCCCTTTACGTCCAAGTAACTGGTAAGCAAGAGTATGCAGGGTGGCATGCGGTGCAGCATGCTGGTGTACTTCGAGCATTAATAAGGCGGTATAGATCATTAAAGACCAGATAGCCGCCATTAAAAGCGTTGCTGTTGTGAAGCCGAGTGAGGCTGAAGCTAAGGGCAGTGCTAACATGCCTGCCCCGATGGTGGTTCCGGCAATAATCAGTATGCTGCCGAAGGTTTTATTCATAGACATTATTTTAAGTTTCCAAAAATTTATTATTAAAGCTGTTATTTAAAGACGCAGATTATTAACGGGTAAAACAGGTTTAATCGTAAAATGCGTCGAAATGCTGCAGAATTAGACTGGATAATGGCGATGAATCTGGCGATAGTAGAGGTGGCCGCAGAAATTGTTCAAAATTGGTGCTCATAGATAATAGTTCAAACAGGAAAAGAGCAGAATAATTGCTGTTACTTCTGCTGTCAATGATTGATGTGTTTGTTTATTTATACCCGTTATCATTCAATATTAAATATTCAAAAATCAACAAGTCGAGAGGTGGAAAGCTTCTAGGCATGAAGGTGAAGATCTAACGGGTTAAATCGAAACTTCACAACAACGAAGATGTTTGCCTCCCGGCTTGCCCCTTGGATCACTCGCTCTAAAACTAATACTGCGTTGCAGCATTCGATAAGGGCTTGCCATTGTCATCATGCCGCGCTTGGCTTGCGTTTAATAAAATAATCCAAGCCCGGTAATCAGCTGTTAAAACTTAAGTGCTTTACTTTTTTTCAGGTAATTGAGCCATTGGCGGTTACCCTGCATGGCATTTAAAATATTACAGCTGAAGGGTAACGGTTCTTTATTTATCTGCCCGGCCAGCATCTCAGCCAGTAACGGCGCAGTGCATAATCCCCGAGAGCCTAATCCGGTTAATATAAACAGATTATCGTGGAAAGGGGCGTCGTTTGGATTTACTGATTTATGAGCATCCTGGTAAAACTCTTTGCTTGCCTGATAATCTGGCAGGGCACCTGCGTAGGGGAAATGATCCCGGGTGGTGCATCGGATACCGATATTGGCATCCTGGTGCTCTATATCTATCTGCTTTACCCAGTCTTTATCCACAATACACTTTGCCAGCTTGTGTTTATTATCTATTTGTTCTTGTTGGGAAAAAGTTTCGTCTGTTAGGTGACGTTTAAAGCTTGCTCCCATACAGTGGTGCTGATTATTAACCGGTGTTAAATAACCTTCATGACATAAAGTCACCCGCAAGGCGCCGAGTTTATCATTTGTCGGTACGTGTGATACCTGGCCGCGGGCGGCCGATAAAGGCAGTGCTTCACATTGTTTAAACTGCAGCGTATCAAACCCCGTGGTTAATACAACTAGATCATGTTTAACATTGTTTTCTGAAAATTCTAATTTCCAGTGATCCTGCTCCTGCTTAAAAGATTCTAATTTATGGTTAAAATGAACCGTTAGATTACCGCTTTGCTTAGCTTTATCAAAAACAGCATTAACCATCTGTTTCGGACTTAACCAGCCGGCCAGCGGGTAAAACAGTGCCTGCTGGCCAATATCGACGGCCGCAATTGCATCGCTTTGAGCAGCTGATTTACGACAGACAAGCCCCTGCGGCAGTTTTGTCTGTAGTATTTTATCTAATTTCTTTGCTGAGCTTTGGTCATAATAAAGCTGCAGTAAACCTGAAAAATCATAAGCAAATGGAGTTGAAGCGGCGGTTTGAGTGACATAATTACGCGCAAATAAAAATGAATTGGCAAAAAACTGACTTAAAGCATTATGCTGGTCGTTTAATAACGGATACAGGGCACCCTGTTGATTGCCGGATGCACCTACTGCAAACTCTGCGTCTTTGCAGTAAAGGCTGACTTTATAACCGCGTTTGATTAAAGCTAAAGAGATACAGGCGCCGGCAATACCGCCCCCGATAACAGCAATACTTTCCGCAGCTGATGTTTTGCCTGCTCGATAATGGGGCCCGCAGGGCTGGCTGTTTACAGCTGCTCTGTCAAAGTCGCCGATAAGCATTTCCCGCTTTTTGCCGTAACCTTTACGTTTATGCATTTTGAAGCCGGCATTTATTAACCCGCGGCGTACAAAACCGGCCGCGGTAAATGTGGCTATAGTGGCTTTATGCTTACACGCCGCGGCAATCTGTGAGAATAATTTTTCACTCCACATCTCTGGATTTTTACTCGGCGCAAATCCATCAAGATACCAGCAGTCAAAAATTCCCGTATTATAATGATGAACAGTCGGCAGTGTTTCTTTAACATCACCAAACCACAGATCCAGGGTAATATTAAAGTTATCCAGAGTTATGCGGTGGCAGCCGGTCAACGGCAGCGGATATTGTTCAACTAACGGCTTAATAAAATCTTTAAGGGCCGGCCACCTGCTTAAAGCCCTGTGCAGATCCTCTTTATTAAGCGGGTATTTCTCGAAACTGCTGAAATGCAGACGCTGCAGCTTAGCTTCCGGATTGGCTGTGCGGAATTTATGAAACTCTAAACAGGTAAGCAGAAAGTTAAGGCCGGTACCAAACCCTGTCTCGGCAATGGAAAAAAATGAACTGCGGCTGTTTAACCAGCGCGACTGTAAATTATTGCCCTGTAAAAAAACATACAGAGATTCGTTTAATCCTTGTTCAGTATTGAAATAGACATCTTCAAATTGAGCAGAAAACGGCTCAGACTGATCAGACCAGTTTATTTCGGCATGCTTAATTAATTTGTTTTTGTCTTCAGACAAGATATATTTCCTATTCTGTGCGATTATATTTTAGTTTTATATCGGTGTGCCTTGAATTTACGAATAACGGACACATTTCGATAATCATATAATTAGTCCCTCATGCAATAAAGGCTTAATAATGAAAAGAGCAGTAATTACAGGTATTGGTATTGTTTCTAGTATTGGTAACAATAAAGAAGAAGTTTTAACGTCACTGAAAAGTGGTAAATCTGGTATCACATTCTCCGAGCAGTTTGCTGAGATGAAGATGCGCAGCCAGGTTTGGGGTGACTTAAAAATTGTGCCAAGTGAACATATTGACCGTAAAGTAATGCGCTTTATGGGTGATGCCGCTGCATTCACATACCTTTCTATGGAACAGGCAATTGCTGATGCGAACCTTCCTGAAGAGATGGTTTCTAACGAAAGAACTGGTTTAGTGGCCGGCTCCGGCGGCGCTTCTTCTAAAAACCAGGTTTTAGCATGTCAAATTATGCAGGACAAAGGCGTTCGCCGTGTTGGTCCGTATATGGTACCTCGTACTATGGCAAGCACAACATCAGCTTGTGTTGCAACACCGTTTAAAATCAAAGGTATTAACTATTCGATGAGCTCTGCTTGTGCAACAAGCTCTCATTGTATTGGCCATGCACTTGAACAGATCCAGCTTGGTAAACAAGATATCGTTTTTGCCGGCGGCGGTGAAGAATTAGACTGGACAATGGCTTGTGAATTTGACGCGATGGGCGCACTTTCAAGCAAATATAACGAAACACCAGAAAAAGCATCACGTACCTATGATGCTAACCGTGACGGTTTTGTTATCTCCGGCGGCGGTGGTATGGTTGTTGTTGAAGAGCTTGAACACGCACTTGCCCGCGGTGCAAAAATCTATGCTGAAATCGTCGGTTACGGCGCAACTTCCGACGGTTACGACATGGTTGCTCCTTCTGGTGAAGGTGCGGTACGTTGTATGCGTCAGGCGTTATCAACAGTTGAAGGTGAAGTAGATTACCTGAACACACACGGTACTTCTACACCGGTTGGTGATACTAAAGAGTTAGAAGCAATTAATGAAGTATTCGCTGATAAAGCGCCTAAAATCAGTGCAACAAAATCTCAAACCGGTCATGCCTTAGGTGCTGCCGGTGTTCATGAAGCTATTTACAGCTTACTTATGATGGAAAATGACTTTATCTCTCCATCGATTAATGTTGAAGAAGTTGATGAAAAAGCGACAGCACTGCCAATCGTTAAAAACACAGCGGTTGATGCTAAACTGAACATCGTAATGTCAAACAGCTTTGGTTTTGGCGGTACAAACGCAACATTAGTATTTAAACGTTTATCATAATCGTTTAAATTGAACTTTATGTTTAAATTTGAAAGGAGCTTTTAGCTCCTTTTTTGTTGCTGATACACCCAAACTCCCGAAGGGCGACACGCTAAGCGACGATCTTCGTTGTTAGAAGGTTTTGATTTAGAATAGCTAGATCATCAATTGTCTGTCTAGAGCCTGATCGTTTATCACCTTGCTGATTTCTGTATCGTGAAGTAGTTTGGGTATTATAATTGGAGATATAGATGAATATTTATATCGATGAAAACATCCCCTATGCACAAGAATTTTTTGCCGGCCTCGGCAGACTGCATTTTTTTGCCGGCCGTTCGGTTTGTGCGCAGCAGCTTGCGGATGCTGATGTTCTGCTGGTTCGCTCAATTACTCAGGTCAATAAGCAGTTATTAAGTCAAAACGACTCACTTAAATTTGTCGGCACTGCCACAATCGGCACGGATCATATCGATCAAGACTACCTAAATGAACGCGGTATTGCATTCAGCAGTGCACCGGGTTGTAATAAAATATCGGTTGCAGAATATATATTAAGCAGTCTGCTGGTGTTAGCTGAAAAGCAGCAGTTTAAATTAACCAATAAAACCGTAGCTATTGTCGGAGCAGGAAACACCGGCAGTGCAGTTTTTCAGCGCTTAGATGCCTTGGGTGTCCGCTGTAAGCTTTACGATCCGCCGCTGCAGCTGGCAGGTGATACACGTGACTTCTGCTCTTTTGATGAAGTGCTAGAGTCAGATATTATCAGTCTGCATGTACCTAAAACAGCCGACGGAAAATATCCAACAGTGCATATGTTTGCTGAGCAGGAGCTGGAAAAGCTGTCTAACAAACAAATATTATTAAACGCATCACGCGGCGAGATTATTGATAATCAAGCTTTATTAAAGCTTGCTCATCAGGGGCTGCATCCTGCGCTAGTATTAGATGTGTGGGAAAATGAGCCCGATATTGAGCAGCAGTTATTGCCGTTTGTGGAAATTGCAACACCGCATATTGCCGGCTACAGCTTAGACGGTAAAGTGCGCGGCACAGAAATGCTTTACCAGGCTTTATGTGAATTGTTAGATATCGAGCCGCAGCACAGATTAAAAGATTTTGTCGCACAAGCTGCTGTTAATCAGGTAACTATCTCACAGGTTATAGATCAGAGTTTATTAAAATCATTAATGCATATGATTTTTGATGTCCGCCGAGATGATGCCTTATTTAGACAAATGATTGATCAAACGGATGGTTTTGATACCATGCGCAAAACTTACCAGGAACGCCGAGAATTATCGACATTAGTTGTCCACTCCAGCGTAAATCAAAATACATTATTACAGTCGTTAGGTTTCTCTACCTTCGATCTGAATGACACAAAGGAATAACATGAAATCTGAATACAATATTGCGCTGATTGGCGAATTAAACGGCTGTATCGAAACAACCTTAGAAGTATTAGCACAACGCGAATTCCCTGTTGCAAAGGTATTTCCTTTAGTGAATGAAGCGGACCTATTCTGCTCCCCCCGTATTGATGAATCAGAAGAAGACTTTGATCAAGAGGAATTGGGACCTCAAGCTAATACCGTTATGTTCAATGGAAAGCCGCTAGATGTTATTGAACTGGATAACTTTAACTGGCAGCAGGTTGATATCGCATTTTTCTTAACGGATACAGAAACGACTCAAAAGTGGGCTGATATCGCCAGTGAATATTGTGTTGTGATTGATAACAGTGGTGCATTTTTAGGCGATGAAAATGTACCCTTAGTACAGGCTGGTGTGAATGAAGATAACCTTAGCCGCTATGCAGAAACAAATAAAGTATCAATTCCAAGTAGTGAAAGTGCGCAGCTGGCGCTCGCTGTTAAACAGCTTCACCAGGAAGTTGGTCTGGTCCGTGTTAGTGTTTCTAGCTATCAATCTGTTTCCACTGCAGGTAAGGCCGGAGTAACAACTCTTGCCGGTGAAACGGCGCGTTTGTTAAATGCTAAAGGAGTAGAAACTGACCTTTTCCCACAGCAGTCTGCTTTTAACGTGTTTCCGCAGGTTGGTGAATTTAACGAAGAGGGTATCAGTTTAAGTGAGCTGCGTTTAGTTAATGAAATTCGTGCTTTATTAAACGATCCTTCAATTATTGTTTCATCCACTCAGGTTGTTGTGCCGATGTTTTACGGCTGTGCGCAGGCAGTACATTTACAGACTCATTATCCGGTTGATCTAGAAGAAGTGGCACAATCTCTGCATCATAGTGATGGGGTATCGTTAGCTGAATCAGTTTGTGATTATCCGGATATGATCAACGATGTTGTTGGCAATGACGGTGTGCAGGTTGGCCGATTACGCAAAGATGTTTGTGATGCTAGTGGTATCAACCTATGGGTTTGTGCTGATAATGTTTATTATGGTATTGCCAGCAATGCTGTACAAGTTGCTGAAAAACTTATCTATACTTACCTGTAACGGCTTTCTGCTGTTTATTATAGTGGGCTAGGTCTCAATTCTAGCCTTACTATAGTTTTTATTTTACGGCTCTTGATTGAGCTGGTTTATTATTATTTATTAATTACCATAGTTAGTTACTCAATTTTCTGCTTTAACAAGGAATGAATATGAAGCGCCTGCTGCTCTCTCTCTTATGTTGTTCTCCTTTAGTTTTTTTTCCTGCTACCAGTATTAGTCTCGATATTACTGGACCTGCTAATGAGCAAAGCCTTGTATATGATCAATACGGGCCAGTCAGCCCTAATGAAACTTTGTGGGCTATCTCGACTAAATTACGACCGGACAACTCTGTCAGTATTCAGCAGACACTGGTGGCAATATACAAATTAAATCCTTACGTATTTTACGAAGGCAATATTAATAAAATAATTCCCCAATCGGTTATAAATATACCGCCTTTTGAGTTTGTTGCGCAGCAGACAGATACAGAGGCGATGGCTTTAATTAATAAATATTCTAAAAACCGAAAAAAGCAAACAGCCAAAACACCTAAACCACCCGCTAAGGTAAAAGAAACAGTGCAGGATAAACCGCCTGTCGTGAAGCAGGAGGCGGCCAAAGAACAGGTGATAGTGGGCGACGCAGAAGTGATTATCGATGATGCTGAGGTGGTGAAAGCAGCACAACTTGCATTCGATAAGGAAAAGCTAGCCGCATCAGAATTAGAGTTACAGAAACTGCAGGAAGAGCTTCTACTTGTCAGTGAGCAGCTGCTTGTTACTACTGAAGAAAATCAGATCTTAAAATTAAAGCTGCAGCCTCTAGAGGATACAATTTCTGAACTGCAGATACAGATGGAAGATGAGGCATTAATTCAGAAAAAACTTCAGAAAATTATTGATGATTATCGTGCAGAACTGGATGCCGTTGTAGAGCCTCCATTTAGCGGTGAAGGTATGGTAAATGAATTATTACGTGCTGTTACTTCTTCGCTGCTGAATCTGGCAATCGTTATTCTTGCTCCAATATTAGTTTTATTAGCACTGTTTTTAGTGATTACGCGTGTAAGATCTAAACGTCTGTTAGCTGCACAAGAGCAGGAAATGGCTGAGTCAACGGCAATATTAATGGAAGAATCAGGTCAGTTTGATTCACTGCTGACCGATGAGTTTGGCGCTGAAGCAGAGCCTGATTTAGATTTTTCTAATGACGAACATGTCCCTGTCCCGGATACTGCTGACCTTGAGCAAGTTGAATTAGATGATGAAATACAAGAGATCGATTTAAGTGATGATTCTGATGATTCGTTTGCTGTTGACCTGACCTCTTCGGACGTTGTTGATCTCACTGCTTCAGATGAAGTTGAAGCCAGTGAAGATGATCCCTTTGGTATCGGCGCATTAAGTGAAGAAGAGCTTATTTCAAGTGTAGATCTGGATGAGCCGGAGGTTGAACACAATGAAGATGATCCTTTTGGTATCGGTGCATTAGTCGATGAGGAAGATCTTATCTCCGGCGTTGATCTGGTCGATACAGATACGATTTCTCCTGAAGAACAGGCTGATTTAGATCTGGCTGCACAATGGGAGTCACAGTTATCCGAAGAGTCGGAAGAAACTGATGTAAAGCAAAATGATGCTGTGGAGCAGGATGAATCTGAGTTTGATTTAACTGCAGCATCGGGTTTTAACGAACAAGCATCCGAGCAGAGTGAAAGCCCTGCAGAGATAGATTCATCTAAGAGCGCAATAGCAGATCCTGTAAACGATGATTTTGTAGACGATATTGCTGAACTTGATCTAGAAGCCCTGGCGGAACTTGAAAGCAGTGAGTCAGTTGAGTCTTTATCTGAGCAGCCTGAGTTAGAAATAGAGCAGCCGGAAGAGACTGCCGAACTTAGTTTAGAAGTGCTGGCAGAACTTGAAAGCAGTGAGTCAGTTGAGTCTTTATCTGAGCAGCCTAAGTTAGAAACAGAGCCGTCGGAAGAGACTGCCGAACTTGATTTAGAAGCCCTGGCAGAACTTGAGAGCAGTGAGTCAGTTGAGTCTTTATCTGAGCAGCCTGAGTTAGAAACGGAGCAGCCGGAAGAGACTGCCGAACTT
>NZ_KB906981.1:16775-16998 GCF_000381745.1 Psychromonas ossibalaenae ATCC BAA-1528
GCAGTGAGTCAGGTGAGTCTTTATCTGAGCAGCCTGTGTTAGAAACGGAGCAGCCGGAAGAGACTGCCGAACTTAGTTTAGAAGCCCTGGCAGAATTTGAAAGCAGTGAGTCAGTTGAGTCTTTATCTGAGCTGCCTGAATTACAAACAGAGCCGCCGGAAGAGACTGCCGAACTTGATTTAGAAGCCCTGGCAGAACTTGAGAGCAGTGAGTCAGTTGAGTC
>NZ_KB906981.1:17278-95887 GCF_000381745.1 Psychromonas ossibalaenae ATCC BAA-1528
CCTGGCAGAACTTGAGAGCAGTGAGTCAGTTGAGTCTTTATCTGAGCAGCCTGAATTAGAAAGACCGCTGGAAGAAGACATTACAGAACTTGATTTATCTACTTTAGAAGCGATTGAAGCTGAAACAGACGAGCTGAATGACTTAGATACTGATCTTCAGGAGGAGCTGTCTGAGCTTGATTTATCTGCTATAGAAACGATTGAACCTGAAGCTGGTGAGCTGAATGATTTAAATCCGGATCTTCAGGAAGAGTTACCTGAGCTTGATTTATCTACTTTAGAAGCGATTCAAGCTGAAACAGATGAGCGGAATGATTTAGATACTGATCTTCAGGAAGAGCTGTCTGAGCTTGATTTATCTTCTTTAGAAACAATTGAACCAGAAACAGATGAGCTGAATGATTTAAATGCAGGTCTGCAGCAGGAGCTCGGTGAACTTGATTTATCTGTTTTAGAAACGGTTGAACCTGAGTTTGATTTATCGGCTTTAGATACTTTAGAGTCGCTTGATGGAGAATCTTCGTTAGATGAACAGCAGTCTGATGATGAATTAACATTGGACCTTGATGATGAATTTGATCTTTCGGCACTGGATGGATTAGCACAGGAAAGCGGCTTTAAACCAACTCCATTAGCTGAGTTTGAAGCTGAACAGGAAGCGCTAGAGCAGACTGAACATGATATGTTAGCAAAACAATTAAGTGATGTTGCTTTTAAGTCTGATGCGCCGCTGCCGAAAATTGATGCTGAAAGCAGTGACTTTATTGATATTGAGACTTTATTGGAAAACAGCGAAGGTTACAATAAGGATGAACCTTACGCTGAGTTAGATCTAGATCTTGGTTTAGATGAATTCCCAGATGTAGTTAATTCTGGGGAAAGCGTAGATATTGATGATGATGAAAATGGAATAGGAGCTCAGTTAGATCTGGCCCGTGCTTATCTCGAGATAGACGATAAAGAAGGTGCCAAAGAAATTCTTCTGTCAGTACTGGAAGACAGTAACGGTACACAGAGAAAAGAGATAGATAAATTATTAAGTCGATTATAAATATTTTCCAGTTAGACTAACTACTGAATTACATTTGAAATTAAAAAGCCGGCTTTTGCTGGTTTTTTTATAGACAGACATAAGAGAAAAACAATGAGACCGTTAATTTTAGACGTACAGGGGTATCTGCTAGATTCTGAGGAAAAAGAGATGTTAGCTCACCCTCTGGTTGCAGGCATCATTTTATTCACACGCAATTTTGCAGATATTAATCAGTTAAAAGATCTGGTTAAAGAGATTCGCTATTATGCAGGTAATGATATTTTAATAGCCGTAGATCATGAAGGAGGAAGAGTACAGCGTTTCAGAGATGATTTTACCCTATTACCCTCGGCAGGCTCCCTATTAGAATTGAATGATCTTAATACAGCAGAACAGTTAGCTTTCAGTAGTGCCTGGGTAATGGCCGCTGAATTAACTGCATGTGATATAGATTTAAGTTTTGCCCCTGTCCTGGACATTAATGGTATCTCTGATGTGATTCAAAATCGCGCATTTTCCAGCCGGCCTGATCAAGTTATTCAATTATCCCGGGCCTATATAACTGGAATGAAAACTGCCGGTATGTGTTCAACAGGCAAACACTTTCCCGGACACGGTAGTGTTAAAGCAGATTCCCATATTGCATTACCATCAGATAACCGCAGCAAAGCCGAGATATTTAGTAGTGATATATTACCTTTTAGTGAACTGATTACTGAACGTTTATTAGATGCGGTTATGCCGTCACATGTTGTTTATCCGCACTGTGATGCTCAACCTGCAGGATTTTCAAGCTACTGGCTTCAGGATATACTGCGTAAGAAGCTTAATTTTAACGGCGTTATTATCAGCGATGATCTGTCAATGCACGGAGCAAGTTTTGCCGGCAATCATCTAAGCCGTGCCGAAGCTGCGCTTAATGCTGGTTGTGATCTTCTGCTGGCATGCAATGATAGAGATGCTGCAGTTATGCTGCTTGATAATTTAAAAGTACCTGCCGCAGGCGGTAACGAAGTGATCCGTAAGTTACAATATGTTAAAAACCGTATTAAGTTACCGTTGAAAAACAATCCGATCTGGTTAGAAAATCAGCAAAAGCTGCTGCAGTTTGCTGAGCGGATCTAATTAGTCGCCTGCAGCGCTTGCACTATAGATGAAATCCCATAAACTTAACTATATGAAATATCGCTAAATTTACGACTAGAAGAAAAAGGCGGGAACAACAAATGATCATTTATCTGCATGGTTTCGACGCAACAAGCCCAGGTAACCACGAAAAAGTGATGCAATTAAAGTTTATAGATGATGATGTTCGTTTTGTTCATTACAGCACTATTCATCCTAAACTTGATATGAGTCATATATTAAAAGAAGTTCATAAACACATCCAAAGCAGTGAGGACAAAACACCGCTAATATGCGGAGTTGGTCTGGGCGGTTTCTGGAGTGAACGCATCGGTTTCTTATGCGGTATTAAACAGGTCATCTTCAATCCGAACCTGCATCCGGAAGACAATATGGTCGGAAAAATTGAATGGCCGGAAGAGTATTTAGATATTGAGACTAAGTGTGTCAATGATTTTAGAAAGAAAAATACAAGTAAATGCCTGTGTATTCTTTCTACATCTGATGATGTTATTGATTCCGATGAAAGTGATCATGAATTATCTGAATATTATCAAATCGTCTTTGATGACCAGCAGGGTCACAAGTTTCGCGATATCTCACACCACCTGCAGACAATCAAACAGTTTAAATCCGCACAATAATTGATTTTTAACGGCAGCTGAGACTGCCGTTTTACCTCCTTGTAATTAAATAACCTAATATCTACAAATTCATTAACAAAAGTAGTGATAATTCCTTATATTTGTAATAAAGTTACACCGCTGTTTGATCTATGTCAAAATGTAGTTCCATTACACCAGTGCTTCACTTTAATTTAGAGCTTTATTGTAATCGAATTAGTCATACAAATATTGAGGTTTATTATGTGTAAAATTGTCATTGTAGGTGGTGGTGCCGGTGGTCTGGAGCTTGCGACTAAGCTGGGGAACAAATTAGGGCGTTCTAAAAAAGCACACGTAACCTTGGTTGATAAGAATCGAACGCATCTTTGGAAACCGCTGCTGCATGAGGTTGCTGCCGGTTCGATGGACGATGGTATTGATGCATTAAGTTACCGTGCCCATGCTAAAAATCATGGCTTTAACTTTAAACTTGGAGCACTAGCTAATATTGACCGTGACAATAAATTAATACAGCTTGCAGAGCTGGTTGATGAAGACGGGACGCAGATATTGCCGGAGAGCAAGCTTAGCTATGACATTCTAGTCATGGCACTCGGCAGTATCAGTAATGACTTTAATACAAAAGGTGTCCGTGACCACTGTATATTTTTAGACAGTCCGCAGCAGGCCAAAAAATTTCATCACCGTATGTTAAATAAATATCTACAGCTTGGTGTGCAGGAAACCAAGCAGGTTAGTGTTGCTATTGTGGGGGCAGGGGCAACCGGAGTAGAGCTCTCTGCTGAGTTGTTTAATTCACTTAAACAAGTTTCAAGTTATGGTTTTGAACATATCAGCAGTGACGACTTAAAAGTAAGCCTGGTTGAAGCAGGTGAAAAAATATTACCTGCACTGCCGCTGCGCATCTCAAGCTCAGCTCATCAAGAGTTATCAAAGCTGGGGGTTGATGTGCGCACCAGAACAATGGTGACTGAAGCCACTGAGCAGGGGTTACTGACAAAAGACGGTGAATTAATTAAGGCGGATTTAATTGTCTGGGCTGCTGGTATTAAAGCACCTGATTTTATGAAAGATATTGCCGGATTAGAAACAAACCGTTCTAACCAGTTAGTTGTGAAATCAACGCTGCAGACTTCATTAGATGACTGCATTTATGCCATCGGTGACTGTGCCAGCTGCGCATTACCGGAGGGGGGATTTGTGCCGCCCCGTGCTCAGTCAGCACATCAGATGGCATCACTGGTCGGAAAAAATATTATCGCTTCAATAAAGAATAAACCTTTAAGTGATTATAAATATACCGATTACGGTTCATTAGTTTCATTAAGTAACTACAGCACAGTCGGAAGTTTGATGGGTAATTTAATGAAAGGATCAATGATGATAGAAGGGCGTCTAGCACGTATTGTTTATATCTCATTGTACCGCATGCATCAGATTGCACTGCATGGGTATTTCCGTACCGCGTTAATCACTTTAGTAGAACGTATTAACCGTGTTTTACGTCCGCGTTTGAAGCTGCACTAGCCATAGTGCATAAATGACTTGAACTGCAGTGTGCCTTTTCAAGTCATTTATTTTCTATAATCAGTTAAATAGTGCGGACAAAGCAGTCTTTTAAATGTTTGCTTCTACAGCAGTACAGCAGCAGCCAGAGTGCAAAAACTAACTGTATAGATGCCGCCAGTGAATATTGAAAATTGTTCAGCAGCAGGTAATAAAACTGCAAGCCTAAATCGGTTAATATGCTTAATAATAGAAACACATAACCCGTCTGCCATAATTTTGAAATAATTCTGTTTTTATCATGATCTCTGCCCGATAAAATAAACAGGGTCACCGCAACTGCTCCTGAAGCCAGCCCTGAATAAAAATGAATTTTATCAGGGTAGAACATGGCTAACAGTTTTTCACCCTCATTACGCGAAACCACGGAAATAATTAACAATCCCCAGGTTCTTGCCAAAAACAATAAAGCCAGATAAAAAAACGGCGGTGGTTTTAAATTACCTGACTGGGTATAGTGCTGAAGTGGATAAAGTCTGATACTCATTGTTCTACCGTATGTAAAAAGAGGGCCGCAGCCCTCTGATAATTATGTCGAGCATCACATATTACTTGATAATACACATAGGGCAATAAGCATAACGTCCCTGCGGATCATTAAACTTGGTAAATACTGCCGCCTGCGACTGTAAAGAGTCCAAGGTTTCTAAAATAGTCGGGTTAAGCTGTAGACTTTTTCCAAGCTGCTGTACATTGCTGCTGAACATTTCATTAATAAACTGCTGTTTGGCAGACACCGCCGGTGTAATTACTTTTATGTCATACTGCTTCAGATCTGCAAGTACTGCCGCTTCATTTATTGCATCCTGCAGACCGCCTATCTTATCAACAAGTCCTAGATTTTGTGCATCACTGCCTGTCCATACACGTCCCTGGGCAACTTTATTAACTTCAGCGACTGTCATGCCTCGACCTTCACTGACGACGGTTAAAAACTGCTGATAGCCATGCTCAATACCCAGCTGAATAATTTCTCCAAGCTCTGGATTTAATGCCCGGGTGGGATTTAATGTTGATAACTCGGTTGTGCCGACACCGTCATTATAGATACCGAACTTATTAAGCGCTTTATCTGCACTTGCAAACATGCCGAAGATACCAATAGAGCCTGTTAAGGTTGTGGGTGATGCGACAATAGAATCTGCTGCTGATGCGATCCAGTAACCGCCTGAGGCAGTAACACTGCCCATGGATACAACTACTTTTTTATCCGCCTGTTTCAGCGCTAAAACCTGCTGTCGTATTTTTTCAGATGCAAAAGCGCTGCCGCCCGGAGTATCAAGACGAATAACAACCGCTTTAATATTTTTATTTTGCAGTGCGTTATCTAGTAATTTACTGAAGCTGACACCGCCAATAGCCCCTACATCCTGGCTTCCGGCTAAAATTTCGCCGCTTCCATGAATTAAAGCAATCTGATTACTATTGCCTTTAGGAGAATATAATTTGGGAAGTGTAGACTGATAATTTGAGTAATCGACTAAGTTTAATTTATGTCCTGACAGGTCGGCGTTATCCTGAAGTTTACTGATAATTTCATAACGGTTATTAAGATGATCAACTAGACCTGCCTGCTGCGCATAAAGGGCCGCATCACCATCTACTTTTTTAAGTGCCGCCTTCAGCTCTTGTAATGAAGGGGATACAGATTGTACGCTGATTAGACTGCTGTGACTTCTTTGCGTCACTACAGTATCGATATAATCTTTCCACAGTTGATTTAACCAGTGTTTGTTCGCCAGTTTGCTGGCCTTTGACATCTGGTTGTCTGTAAATGGTTCAACAAAAGATTTATAGGTACCAACTTTAAATACATGCGGGGTGATCAGCAGATTGTCTAATGCTTCTTTGAAATATAGGCGGTAGACAGAATAACCCTGGAGCAAAACCATACCTTGCGGATTAAGGTATATTTGATCCGCATAACTGGCTAATAAGTACTGTGCCTGGGAGTAGTTATCAGAAATAGCTGTCACTTTCTTACCGCTTGACTTAAAGTCATTAAGCGCTTTACCGATATCGGTGAGATGATTAATACTGGCACCGCTCAGGCTGTTTAATTCAAGTAAAATATCATTAATTTTCGGATCGTTCTGCGCATGGCGGATAGCCTGAATGACTTCGTCCACCTGATATTCTTTTATCTGCTGCTGTTCACCTGAAAGCATCTGGCTGGATAATTCTGCTGCAAAGTTAACTGGATTTTTCTGTTCGACAATTATACCGTTTAAATTAAGGTGAAGTGTTGAGTTATCTGAAATATGAATGGTCTGATCATCGACATTAAGCGCAACGACAATAATGGCAATAAGTACGATAAAAACGGCATTAATAATAAACAGACGTGTCAGATTAATTAATTTTGCCAGTGATTTTAACCAGGAGAAAAGTAATTTCATTGTGGTTCCTTAAACGGTGAACAAAAAAAAGCACTGATATTTTCATATACAGTGCTTTATAGTTTAGTTTATTAAAGAGGGATTAAAAACTAGACGTATCAACAAATAGACCTACTTTAAGATCTTCTGCGGTATAAATTACTTTACCGTCTACTTCTACAACACCGTCAGCAATACCCATAACCAGTTTACGCATAATTAAACGTTTCATTGTAATACGGTAGGTTACTTTTTTAGACGTTGGTAATACCTGACCGGTAAATTTAACATTACCTACACCTAGTGCGCGTCCTTTACCTGGACCACCGCTCCAGCCAAGGAAGAAGCCGACTAACTGCCACATTGCATCAAGGCCTAAACAGCCCGGCATTACCGGGTCACCCGGGAAATGACATTCGAAGAACCATAATGCTTTATCAATATCTAATTCAGCAACTAGTTCGCCTTTACCGTGCTCACCGCCGTCTTCTGTGATGGTGATGATTCGATCTAACATCAGCATGTTATCAACAGGCAGCTGGCAGTTACCTTCGCCAAATAGTTTACCTTGACCACATAATACTAATTCTTCTTTCGAGTAAGAGTTTTTACCCAACTCTTTTTGGGATACAGTTTTCGTCATAGTCACTTATCTTGTAAATTTGAAACTTGCGAGGTATTTCAGGTAAATAGCCTGAAATGCCGATAATAAATTAAGTGCGCATACTCTATATGACAGGGTACTAACAATCAACTTTATTAAATATTTACCTGAACAAGTGTAACAATTTGTGCAATAAACCCGCTTCGTGCGTGTCGTTTTCTTCTTTATGCAGATCTTCAATACGTTTATTGATGATTTCTATCACTTTATTAAAGGACTGATTCATTGCAAGCGGGAATGCTTCCCGGCAGTGATCAATGCCGTAAATATTTATTTTCTTATTACGTATTAACTCGATAGTGCTTATATCTAAGGTGAGGTTAATCTGATTGGCTTTAGGCATCATAATAGTGACCGGTTCAGTCAATAAACCTAACTCAAATAAACGTGTTACTGACTGAATTTTCTGATTAATACCGCCGATTGCCAGAACATTACCGTGCTGATCTAATGCGCCGGTCACAAACAGGCTCTGCTTAATTGCAGTATGCGAGTAACAGGAAATAACCGCTAACAGAATGGCCAGTGAAGCGCTGTCTCCGTCACTTTCCTGATAAGACTGTTCAAAGACTACATTACAGGATAAAGGGAAATTCGGGATATGAGTGAAAAAATGGTTCAGATAACCCTGTACAATTAACGTGCTCTTGGCATGAATGTTACCAGCAAGTTCCACTTTACGTTCAACGTCAACAACTTCGCCGTCACCAACCATATCACTCGCTGAAACTCTGAATATTTCTCCGAATTCAGTGGGGTAACCCATTAGCTCAACAACAGATAAACCGTTTATCTGGCCTATTTCAAAACCCTGCAGCTGAATTTTCAGCTGCTTTTCGAGTAGAGCTTGGTCGCTGAAGTTTTGTGCCAGAGACTGAGCTTGAACCTGTACATCGAGTACCTGCTGCAGATGTGATGCATTAAGCACGCTCTGCTGCGGATTAAACAGCTGCGCGTAACGTATTACACTTTCAATTATTTCCGGTGAAAAAAGAACTTTCTTCTGATGCTCGCATTTTGCAGCTAGATGATGGAATAACAGCGTCATTGCTTCTGCAGATAACTCAGGTAAGGAGAATTGTTTAATAAGTTTATTACAGTAGCTGCGGAGAAGCTGAATATTGGTATCAGTGGTTTTAACATCACTGGAAAGCTCTGCAAACAGTGAGCCTACTTGACTGTATTCCGGATCAATTTGTGCCAGCTCATCAAGCTGATATCTATTGGCGACTAAAATAATTTTAGTATCAACCTGAGACAACGGCTCCGCCGGGTATTTTCCTTTTAATTTGTCGCCATTTACAGCTGAAGTTGCCGGCAGTTTGCGGCTGATTAAAAAGGCCTTTAACAGAAACCATAAACTCGGCTGTGCAAGCAGCGGGCTTATATGCAGGATCAGGCAGCCGTTATTATATTTATATATTTCACCTTGATGAAAGTCGATAACATGGTTTTCTTTCTCGTTTAAACGGCCGAATAGCGTCTGATGATCGTAGTTTAACAGTGCCTGCTGCGGGTAGTCTAAACCGTTTGATGCGCAGATCACTTCGGTAGCCGCCTGCCAGTAACGGGCATTAAATATCAGCAGCGGCTGAGGAAGCTGAATAAAGTGTTTAACGATTTGTGAAGCCAGCGGGTAAAGTGCTAACCAGTCCAGCTCCTGGTCCGGTTGTGATAACTGGGTAAGAAAATCCGGAGCGCACTGCTCTGCAGAGAGAGGAATAAGCGGTGCGGCAGCTGAGTCGTTAACAGGTAATTTACTGCTGGATACTGATTGATTTATTGACAATGTGGCAACTCTAAGTTGATAAAAATAAGAATGGTTTTTTGATTATAAGTAGGGTGGGTCGATGTTGCAATGGATATGATTAAATACCCACTGCAGATTCAACTATATCTCTATAATTTAAAACTATTATTGCTTTGTTTATCGTATTTCTCCTGACAGTGCAGGCATCGCTGCATTGTCGGATCAGTTTTAAGCCGTTCAATACGGATCTCTTTTTCACAGTCTGAACATAAGCCGTACATGCCCATTTCTATATTATGCAGGGCAGCATCAATGCTCTTCATTTTTTCTATTTTATGAGAGATTGACGGTATATTGATTTTAAGTGCTAATTCAAGCAGTTCATCCGAGGCTAATTTCTGCAGCTGTGCGGCCGCTAGATTATGGCTGGAATGACTGGATCTCATTAATATTTCAGTCATACCCAAGTGCAGTTTATCAAGACTCTCCGACAGCTGCGCTTGAAAACTCTTTAGTTGCGTTTCACTGATATGTTGCATTTTTATCTCGATTTTACAAATTCATATCATGATAGTAGAACGTAAAACTTTTTATCCTTATGATTTAAATCAACTTATCGAAATTGTAACAAATGAATAACAGTTCGTTTGATATGGATCAGATACGGGCTGTAATAATAGGTCGCTATGAGGGCTGGACTATTCACTGCCTGCAGCCATTTGACTTTCTGCAGACAGTTAAAAACTAAAAAGGGCCTACCATTTCTTCTTGTCTTGGAATAATACGTCGAGATCGTCTTTTTTCTCTTTCTCTTTTTCCTGGAGCGCTTTAAGTTCTTTATCACTGGTTTTAACTAAATACGTTTTTATCTCATTTTTGATTGAAGTCAGCTGCGCTTGTTTCTTCTCCAGATAGCTGTCTTTATCGGTTATACTAACTAAAATTTTCAGCAGTTTATTGATCATCTGATTTGCACTGCCGAACTGTTTAGCAAGTTTCGCTTCAAATATTCGTTTAATACCATTTTCCAGATTGATTTTCAGCTGCATGATTTCTAAGCGGTGATCTTCTGCAACAAAAATCTCTGTATTTATTTTCCCTTTAGCATGCTCTGAGCGAAGTACCGCTCGTATTTTTTTGGTTACCTGTAGTAACTGCAGGGCCTCTTTATCATTTTCTGGCGCCCGAAAAATACTCTCATCAGGTGGTGTATAGTTATTCCTCACCTGTTGAATCTGCGCATCAGTATTTTTTAAATGGTCACGAATAGGTACGCTGTTAGGAGAACTCTGAATCATCAGCAGTAATGCATTACGAATACGATGCTGTAGAATTAGTAGAAGTGATTTACTAAAGGGCATGCGTGTGGCATTGAGCAGTAGTTCGTCAACTTCAGTAATAACGGCACGCTGCTTGCTGATGGCAATTCTTTTTTCGGCTTCAATTTTTTGTTTATATTGCTGAATAATATTGTAGCCAATAAGGACAAATAATAATAAACCGACCAAAGCGAATATTAGTGGAAATAACATAAGTTCTCGTAATACTTAGTAATTAAAATTAATGCGGCTGAATAACAGTGCAAATAGAGTCTCTAGTTTGCATTAAGGCAAACGTAAGGTAAATATACTTCCGCTGCTTTCAGTTTTATTTTCAAGTAAAATGTGACCCTGCAGCTGCTTTGTTTTATGTTCCGATGCAATTCTCTTTGCAAATAACAAGCCAAGTCCGCTCCGTCCTTTACCAGCGTTAAATAATGCAGGTCTCTCCTGGTTGATTGCCAGCATATGTTCCGGGTAGCCTTCGCCGTCATCTTCCACCTGGATATTTAGATACTGCTGATCAATAAATGCGTGCAGGCTGACACTTGTGTGTGTGTGCCGCAGTGCGTTTACGAAAATATCGCCAATTAGATAAGTAATTAAATCCTGATCAAAATAAGCGGTCAGCTCCGGATCTACCTGTAAAGTTACGCTCACATCGTGACTGTTCAAATATAGGCGGTTTCTGTCGATCACTTCCTGAAGCATTTCAGCCACTGAATTTTCTTCAATATAGATGGGCAGCTGATTTTGCTCATCCCGGTATAAGGCAAGTAACTGCATTAATGTACCGTTTATTCTGGATGTCTGATAATGCAGATCAGCAAAAGCCTGATGCTGTTTGGCAGTCAAATTATCGGCCAGGTCTAAATTCTCAATTGACTGTAACAGCATAAACAGTGAGTTTTTCATATCGTGGGTACTGGTAGCCAGAATAGTGCTGAAATTGAGCGAATTTTCCTGTTCCATATTAATCTCCGTTTATCTATGCGCTTAATTATGACTAGCTTAAGACTAAGTTGCTGAATGTCTGCCTATTAGTATATAAATATATGCGTTAAATAACTAATAGATAAAGTAGCTCTTTGTATTTATTAGAACTCTGATAGACTAAAATGGAATAATAACCCTTAAAAACAGCATAACTATTGGCCGAATCATGAAATTACAACAATTGCGTTATATCGTCGAAGTGTTAAATCATAATTTAAATGTCTCAGCCACAGCTGAAAATTTATTTACCTCGCAGCCAGGTATCAGCAAGCAAGTTCGTATGTTAGAGGACGAGTTAGGTATTCAGATTTTCGAACGCAGCGGCAAACATTTAACCCAAGTAACGCCTGCCGGCAAAGAGGTCATTCGTTATGCAACACAGGTATTAGGTAAAGTTGAAAGTATCAAAGCGGTTGCCTGTCAGTACACCCAGCCGGATCAGGGGACTTTAAATATCGCCACGACACATACTCAGGCTCGTTATGCGCTGCCCGATGTGATCCAGGGCTTTATTAAACGCTATCCTAAAGTATCGCTGCATATGCATCAGGGAACGCCGACACAGATTAGTGAGTCCGTGGTTAAAGGTAAAACTGACTTTGCAATTGCTACCGAAGCAATGCATCTTTACCAGGATCTCATTATGCTGCCTTGTTATCATTGGAACCGTTCTGTGATTGTGCCTAAAGGACATCCGCTTGGTGATATAGAAAACATCAGCGTTGAAGATATTGCAAAACACCCGATAGTGACGTACGTTTTTGGTTTCACCGGACGTTCCGAATTAGATGATGCCTTTAATGCCGCCGGATATACACCAAACGTAGTTTTTACTGCAACTGATGCTGATGTGATTAAAACCTATGTCCGATTAGGACTAGGTGTTGGTGTTGTGGCCTCGATGGCTGTCGATAAAGATGATGATGATTTCTGTGTGATTGATGCCAGCCATATTTTTAAATCCAGTACCACCAGCATAGGGTTCAGAAAAGGTTCATTTCTGCGCGATTATATGTATGACTTTATGGTCCGCTTTGCACCGCATCTGACCCGGCCTCTGGTTGAAAAAGCAATTCAGCTGAAATACAGCGCAGAAGTCAGCAAGTTATTTGAAGATATTGAATTACCTACACGTTAGCAGTAAGTTTGGTATTTGTTGATTTGATGGTACAAGCACAAGCCGGCCATCAAACCAGCATTGCTACTTATTTAACCTCTCTAAACAGGGTAGTATTTTACTGATTTTATCAAAACACTCCTGATACTCTTCATCAACATTAGAGTCTGCAACTAGGCCTCCTCCTGCCCAGCAGTAGATACTGTTTCGAAAACAGACTAGGGTTCTTATCGCTATACTGCTGTCCATCTGTCCGTTTGCGTTTATATAACCAATACTACCGCAGTACAACTGACGGTGGTTTGGTTCAAGTTCGGCAATAATTTCCATGGCGCGGATTTTTGGCGCGCCGGTAATTGAACCTCCGGGAAAACCTGCTCTGAGTAGATCTTCTGCACTGTGGTTTGTCTGCAGCCTGCCTAATACCGTGCTTACTAAATGATGAACGGCCGGAAAACTTTCAATTTCAAACAGCTTGGGCACCGTGACACTGCCGGGTTGACAGACACGTCCTATATCATTACGAAGCAGATCAACAATCATCAGGTTTTCGGCGCGGTCTTTTGGCGATGCGGCTAATGCCTGAGAACTTTGGTCATCCTGCGTTTTGTCGTCAAAGCGCGGACGTGTGCCTTTAATCGGTTTGCTTTCTACTATATTGTTTTTTAATTTAAAGAAGCGTTCCGGAGACAGGGACAAAATAACTTGCGCAGGTAAACGCAGGAAAGCGGCAAAAGGCGGGCGGTTTTGTTCAAACAAGGCCAGATAAGCCTGATACTCATCACCACTATACGAAGCCTGGAACCGCTGCGCTAAATTTACCTGGTAACAGTCGCCGCTTAGGATGTAATTCTGCACTTTTTCAAACTTGTTTTGATAAGCTGTTTTGTCCATATTAGCAGACCAGTTTGAACTTAACTGAAATGCCGGGTTGGATTTATTTGTTTTACTTAGTTCTATCAGCCAGTTAAAACGTCGTGACCATAAATCTTCAGCTGTTTGAGCTTGACCTTTTATCTTATGGATAACCAGATAAAACTGCTTCTCGTGATTATCATAAACTAAAGCCCAGTCATAAAACCCTACGGCAATCTGCGGTAGTGCAAGCCCCGCAGGTTTATCTGAATTGTCTATTGTTTCAAACTGATAACCTAGTTCATAACTAAAACTGCCTAAAACACCTCCACTGAAGGGCAGTAGATTATGCTCTTCCTGATGAAATAGACTTTTACGCAGAGATTCAATGAGCATCAGTGGATCAGCATCTCGCTGATAAGCGTGCTTTATGCCTCTTATCTCACTATTCCCGTTATTTGTCTGCATTTCTGCAAGCGGCTGAGCACTATAAATTGACCAGCGGCTGTCACAGCTGCCTGTGGCTGCGGATTCTAATAAGATCCCCCAGTCCACAGAGGCAATGTGTTGTTTTATATTTGAAAATTCGTCTGCGGTTAACGAAATTTTTTTAAATAGTATGTTTGTAGTGCAATTAGTCATAATTTTTCGAATTCAGGCAACAGTTTTGTAACAAATAGGTTGGTGGTTGTTATGATGCAGATTAACATTCTATTTAATATATATCAGCAATTTATACCCGTTATCACTAATCTATTCGGAGTTTTATATGACGATTATCAAGCAGCAGGATTTTGTCAACAGTATCGCCGGCGCATTGCAGTTTATCTCTTATTATCACCCTCTTGATTTTATTGAGTCTATGGACAGAGCTTACCAGATTGAGCAGAATCCCGCCGCAAAAGATGCGATTGCACAAATTTTAATTAATTCCCGAATGTCGGCTGAGGGTAAACGTCCTATTTGTCAGGATACGGGTATTGTGACTACTTTTGTAAAAATTGGCATGAATGTTTCCTTCGATACTGATTTAACGATTCAAGAGTTAGTCGATGCCGGTGTGAGAAAAGCGTACACGGATCCGAGTAACCCGCTGCGGGCATCAATTGTGGCCGATCCGGCAGGAACTCGAAAAAATACTCAAGATAATACACCCTCTGTTGTTCACGTAGAGATGGTACGTGGTAATAAAGTTGAGGTGATGGTGGCGGCTAAAGGCGGCGGCTCAGAAAATAAATCCAAAATGGTGATGCTAAATCCATCGGATTCCATAGCCGACTGGGTTGAAAAAACGGTTCCTAGTATGGGGGCCGGCTGGTGTCCACCAGGTATGTTAGGTATAGGAATTGGAGGCACGGTGGAAAAAGCCGCTGTGATGGCTAAAGAGTCCTTAATGGAGCCGGTGGATATTGTTGAACTGCAGCAGAAGGCTGCATTGGACAATAACAGCTTAACGACTGATGAAAAACTTCGTCTGGAAATTATGGAACGGGTTAACAAGTTAGGTATCGGTGCACAGGGCTTAGGCGGCCTTACTACTGTGTTAGACATTAAAATAAAAAGCTGCCCGACTCATGCCGCCTCGAAACCTGTGGTCATGATCCCTAACTGTGCCGCAACAAGACACACTCACTTCACCTTAGACGGGAGCGGTGAAGCTTTACTACAGACACCAAAATTGAGTGACTGGCCGGAGATTACCCGTGAAGCGGGAGAAAATGTACATCGTGTAAACGTTAATGATCTCAGTAAGGCTGATATGTCGGCATGGAAAAGCGGCGATACACTGCTGCTTTCAGGGAAAATTCTAACCGGCCGTGATGCCGCTCATAAACGTATTCAAGAACTTGTTAGTTCAGGGCAGGGGTTACCGGAAGGATTGGACTTTAAAGATAGGTTCATCTATTACGTCGGTCCTGTTGATGCTGTCGGTGATGAGGTTGTAGGTCCTGCAGGTCCGACAACAGCAACACGTATGGATAAATTTACTGACTTTATGCTCGAAGAGATTGGTTTATTAGGCATGATAGGTAAGTCTGAACGCGGCCCGCAAACGGTTGCAGCGATTGCTAAAAACAAATCTGTTTATCTGATGGCTGTCGGTGGGGCCGCCTATCTGGTTGCTAAAGCGATTAAAAAAGCGCGTGTTGTTGCTTTTGCCGATCTGGGAATGGAAGCGGTATACGAGTTTGATGTCGAGGATATGCCGGTTACCGTTGCCGTTGATAGTGCTGGTAATAACGTGCATGATCAAGGACCTGCAGTGTGGAAGGTGAAAATTGCAGAGCTAGATAATAAAATGGCGTAATAAGTGCAATTTTTATTGCTTGAAAAAGTAGTAATGGTATAACACTAAGTCTGAATATACCGTAGACCAGAATTAAGGAATAATTATGTTTGAACAAGTAAGTATGGCACCTGCAGATCCAATTCTTGGACTGACAGACGCTTTTAAAAAAGATCCTCGAGCTGAGAAAATCAACCTCGGTGTCGGTATCTATAAAAATGAAAGTGGTTTAACGCCTATTTTAGCTACGGTTAAAGAAGCAGAAAAGCGTCTGCTTGCTGAAGAAACAACCAAGAGTTATCTAACTATTGAAGGTATTGCAGCTTACGGCGCGGCGGTACAGACACTTCTGTTCGGTAAAGATGCTGAAATTATTACTTCAAACCGTGCACGTACAGCACAGGTACCCGGCGGTACCGGTGCTCTACGTACCGGTGCTGATTTTGCGGTAAAAAAACTAGGCATAAAAAAGATCTGGGTAAGTAATCCCACCTGGGCTAACCATGGTAATGTGTTTAAAACAGCCGGCCTTCAGGTTGCAAGTTATGATTATTATAACGCTGAAACTAAAGATCTGGATTTTGAAGCGATGATCAACTCTCTGCAGAGTGTCGAAGCGGGAGATCTGGTTTTATTCCACGGCTGCTGTCATAACCCTACCGGTATTGACCCGACAATTGAGCAGTGGGAAGAAATTGCCAAACTTATTGCTGAACTTGGTGCGGTACCGTTCTTTGATTTCGCATATCAAGGATTTGCAAAAGGCGTTGAAGAAGATGCACAGGGCCTGCGGATATTTGCAAAGTATAATAAAGAGCTCCTAGTTGCTAACTCATTCTCTAAAAACTTTGGTTTATACAATGAGCGTGTCGGTGGTATTACTTTAGTTGCAGAAGACAGTGACATTGCCGAGTCTGCGTTTAGTCAGATCAAATCAGGCATTCGTTCTAATTATTCAAACCCTCCTGCACACGGTGCTGCGATTGTGACCACTATTCTTAATGATGTAGAGCTGCACACCCAGTGGGTTCAGGAAGTTGCAGATATGCGTGTGCGAATTCAGGAGATGCGCGATCTGTTTGTAGCAACGCTGAAGGAGAAGGGCGTAAGCGGCGATTATAGTTTTATCAGCCGTCAAAATGGTATGTTTTCTTTTTCAGGATTATCTGTTGAACAGGTAAATCGACTAAAAGAAGAGTTTGCTGTATATATTGTTGGTTCAGGACGAATTTCGGTTGCCGGAATGACTAAAGATAATATGCAGCCGTTGTGTGATGCATTAGCAGAAGTCATCTAATAACTTCGTCAGGCGCAAAAAAACAAGGTTGTTGAGGCAGCCTTGTTTTGTATCTGCAGATACTCAAATAACAGACGTTTTGTATAATAATAATGAGTATATTTCTATTAATCTTTATGAAAGAGTTTTATGAGCAGTCGAATTAATCAAAGTTTAGCATTTTTAAATAATCTGAAGAAAATCCCTCTTTCAGCGCAGTCTGTTGACTGTCTTTTCTCTACTGAGTCTTTTAAACCGGAGCTTTTAAAGCAGATAGCCGGTGCTCAAAAACGTATATATCTAACAGCTTTATATCTAGAAGCCGATCAGGCCGGCGAAGAAATTTTAATGGCGTTATATCAGGCGAAACAAAACAACCCTAGTTTAAAAATCGTTGTCTGTATCGATTTTCATCGTGCTCAGCGTGGTTTGATTGGTGATAAAGAATCATCGGGCACCAACGCAAGCTGGTATCAGAAAATAGCTAAAGTCGAAGGCTTAGGCGTTGAAATTGTAGGCATTCCAGTCAAACGCAAAGAATTGTTCGGCGTACAGCACCTTAAGGGTTTTATTTTTGATGACCAGGTTTTATACAGTGGTGCGAGTTTAAATAATATCTATCTGCAGCAGAATGGACGCTACCGTTACGACCGTTACTGGTTGATTAATAACCATGAGCTGGCTGAATCAATGATTCGTTTTCTTCAGGATGAGATACTCAGCAGCGGGGCAACTGCTTCATTAAATGCTGAGTCAATCCCTGCGATGGCGGATTTTAAAAATGCACATAGGAAACTAACTAAAAATCTCAAGCTGGCATCGTTTAAATACTCAGGGCAGTCTTTATCAAACACATTATCAGTTGTTCCATTGTGCGGTTTAGGTGCAAGAAATAACAAACTTAATAATTGTATTCGTAAACTCCTGCAGAGTGTACAAAATGAGATGGTTATTTTTACCCCTTACTTTAATTTACCGGCAGCACTGTCTCGTGATATCAGCTCGTTACTAAAACGAGGGGTTAGTTTAACCATAGTTATCGGCGATAAAACGGCCAATGATTTTTATATCACTGAAGACAAACCGTTTCGTACTATCGGCGGTTTACCTTATCTCTATGAAAGTAATTTAAGACAATTTGCTAAGCAGCATCAAAATGCGCTACTTAAAGGCTCGTTAAATATCCATCTCTGGAAAGACGGAGACAATAGTTTCCACCTTAAAGGTATTTATTCAGATCAGCGTTTTATGCTTTTGACCGGTCACAATCTCAATCCTCGGGCATGGCGTCTGGATGTTGAAAATGCACTGCTTATCGATGACCCGAAACAGGAAATTAAAGTACTTGTCGATAAAGAGCTTCATGAAATTCTCAAGAATACCAGAAAGATCATGTCTCCTGCCGATATTGACGATCTTGAGCAATATCCGGAGCATGTCAGAAAGCTCCTAACCCGTATGCGCAGAATCAAAGCAGACAGAATAGTAAAAGGGATCATTTAATGCTGCTGCTGGCTGGTTATATACTGCTTGGAGCAGCCGCCGGGCTCACTGCCGGTATTTTTGGTTTAGGCGGCGGTATTATTATTGTACCTGCGCTGATATTTACCTTCAGTTACTTAAATTTTCCGCCTGATGTTCTGACCCACCTTGCTGTCGGTACTTCGCTGTCGACTATTTTATTTACCTCATTAAGTGCTATCTATGTGCATCACCAGAGGCTGGCTATCGACTGGCCCCTGGCTGCTAAGTTAAGTGCAGGTATGCTTTTCGGCGGGTTAATCGGGGCCTATTTTGCAGAGTTCATGTCAGGTGCACTATTACAGCGCATTTTTGCATTTTATGCCGTGAGTGTTGCACTGCAGATGTGGTTTTCCTGGTCACCGAAAGGGGTGCTCAAATTACCGCTGCAGTTGGGCTGTGCTGCTTTAGGCACTGTTATCGGTATTATTTCCGGTTTATTTGGTATTGCGGGCGGTTCATTAGTTGTTCCTGTGCTGACCTTATATCGTGTGCAGATCACCCGTGCTATTGCAACCTCTGCAGTGACTGGTTTTCCGATTGCTTTGTCCGGGAGCATAGGTTACCTGTTGATGGGGTTAAACAACCCGGACCTGCCGGAAAATAGTCTCGGATATATCTACTGGCCGGCGACGCTGGGCATTATTATAAGCAGTACCGTTTTTGCTAAATTCGGCGCCAAACTTGCTCACCGCCTGCCGCCTGATAAATTGAAAAAACTGTTTTCGCTTGTACTGCTTGCGGTTGCCGCTAAGTTGTTTTTATAGCGTTGGTCGCTTTGTGAGCACGCCATGTCTGCTTTGCGCTCGCCTTGTTGTTTTATTGAGCACTTGAAGTTTAAACGCTAAATAGATGTTGTATTCTCTCATTTGATACGTATAATTCTTCGCATCAAGTCGCTGCACAGGCGAGTTGATAACAGTGACAATGGTAGGCTTCTTGGTTCCTCGCATTGATAACTTATTAACCTGGTCAGGGCCGGAAGGCAGCAGCCATAGTAGGTGATTCAAGTGCCGAGGGTTTGCTGGGGAGTCTGCCACCCACGCTTCCCATCTGAACTCATTTTTGACTTGCTTAAGGTCTAATATGACGCAATACAATTCTCGTTTTGATACCTCTCTTAAAGTACAACATTTTCTGCCTAAATATTGGGGAACATGGTTTTTACTTGGACTTTTGTTTCTATTTAGCTACTGTCCGATAAAAATTCGTGATCGTTTTGCCGCATTCGTGGCACATAAATTATATAGTGCTAAATTTCTTAATAAACGTAAAAACATTGCATTTGCTAACCTCGCTTTATGTTTTCCTGAATACACACAGGATCAGAAAGAATCTCTAATGCGTGAAAATCTACGCTCAGTAGCGCAGATCGCTCTATCACTGGGTGAAGTTGCTTTTAGAAGCCAGTCATTCCTAGTTAACCGAATCAATATTGTCGGTGAGCAATATATTAAAGAAGCAGAACAGCAGAATAAAGCCATTATCTTCTTAGCGCCGCATTGTTATGGCCTTGATTTTGCGGGGATAGCACTTTCTGCAAGAGGTTACCCTCTATCCAGTATGTTCAATGATTACCGCAACCCGATCTTTGACTGGTTTGTCACCGGTTATCGTACTCGTTTTGCTAAATTTGTCGGAAAGGGTGCTTTATACCACCGTAGCGAAGGTTTAAAGCCCGCTATTAAGAGCTTAAGAGATAAAACTCATTTTTATTATTTACCCGATGAAGATCACGGTAGAGAAAATAGTGTGTTTGCTGATTTTTACGCGGCTAAAAAAGCGACACTGCCGATTATCGGGCGTCTGGCCAAATTAGGCCGTGCGGTGGTGATCCCTGTTTATACTTCCTATAATGTCGAAACATCAAAAGTAGACGTTATTTGTCATGCGCCACTGCCTGACTTTTCTAAATTAGATGAGCTGCAGCAGACAGAGCTGATGAATCGGGCTATTGAGAAGGTGGTGGATGAAAACCGTGCTCAGTATATGTGGACTCTTAAACTGCTGAAAACACGCCCTGAAGAGGGACTGGATATCTATAAGCAATAAATAAGATTAAGGGGGATTTATTAATCCCCCGGTGTTTTCTATTGAGCGTTAATACGCTGTCCTGTTACATCTTTGCTGTCATCACTTAACAGATAAATATAAGTACTCATAATCTCCTCAGGTGTTTTTAATAAACTGCTGTCTTCAGCTGGATAAGCACTCGCGCGCATTGCTGTACGTGTTGCTCCCGGGTTTACCGCATTAAAACGTAATGTGCTGTTTTCATATTCATCGGCAAGTACCTGCATCATACCTTCTGTTGCAAACTTGGAGACGCTGTAAGCTCCCCAGTAAGCTCGACCCGCGTTACCTACTCCAGAGGTAGTAAATATCGTTGAGGAGTTCTGAGCAAGGTTTAAAACCGGGATCAGCGACTTGGTTAATAAGAATTGTGCAGTGACATTGGTGTGCATCACTTCATCCCAGGTATTCTTTTCAATCTGGGTAAAAGGACCTAATACACCCAGCAGGCCGGCATTGTGAACTAACGCATCTAGTTTTCCATATTCACGTTTAATGGTATCGGCTAAATCGATATAGTGCTGCTCAGTGGCACCATTTAGATCCAGGGGTAAGATTGAGGCCTCCTGTTTACCGACAGCTAGAATCTGATCATAAACAGCTTCTAATTTTTTTACTGTTTTACCTAATAATATAACGGACGCACCATATTGCGCACACTGCAGTGCTAATGTTTTACCAATGCCGGCACCGGCACCCGTAATTAAAATCGTTTTACCCGCTAAACAGTCTGGTTGTGCTTGATATTCCATCATATTTTTTCTCATTTTAATAAATAAGCAGGAATATTAACTTTATTTCAACAAAAGTCTCAATCTCTTTTGTACCCAGCTTCGCTTTTTGTCATGATACGTTGAGAAAATACTATAAAGAGGAATAAATTTTGGAATTTTTATTTGAATATGGTCTGTTTTTAGCAAAAGCGGTGACTTTGGTACTAACGGTTATTGCCGTTTTACTCGCGGTTATCGCACTGACCAGCAAGCAGAAAAATAAAAAAGGTGAGTTGGATTTAATTGATTTGTCTGAGCAGTTAAAAGCAACCAAGAAGTCAATTGAAGAGCAGTTATTAACTTCTCATCAGTTAAAAGAGCTTCATAAAAAAGAAAAAAAGCAACAGAAAGAAAAAGATAAAGCAGCTAAAAAAGCAGCTAAGAGCGGCGAGTCTGAAGATGGGTTGCCTCAACTTTACGTTATTGATTTCAAAGGAAGTATTGACGCCAAAGAAGTATCATCTCTACGTGAGGAGATTACTGCAGTTTTAAGTGTTGCCGGTGAAAAAGATGAAGTGTTTGTTCGTCTTGAAAGCGGCGGCGGTATGGTCCATGGTTATGGTTTAGCGTCTTCGCAGCTTCAGCGGATTCGAGATCATAATATTCCCTTAACTGTGTCGGTTGATAAAGTTGCCGCCAGCGGCGGTTATATGATGGCCTGTGTTGCTGATAAAATCATTGCAGCTCCTTTTGCTATTCTTGGATCGATTGGTGTTATTGCGCAGATTCCAAATTTCAACCGCCTGCTTAAAAAGCATGATGTAGAGTTTGAGCAGCTTACTGCCGGTGAATACAAGCGTACTCTCACTATGTTTGGTGAAAATGATGATGCTGGGCGTGAAAAATTTAAACAGGAGCTGCAGGAGACTCATGATCTGTTTAAACAGTTTGTAACGCAGCACCGCAGCCAGATCGATATTGATAAAGTAGCAACCGGCGAACACTGGTACGGGCTGCAGGCCATTGAACGTAAGTTGGTTGATCAGATATTGACCAGTGATGACTACCTAGTGTCAAACCTGGAAGATCGTCATATCATTCAGGTTAAATACACTCAGCGTAAAAAACTGACTGATAAATTAGGTCACGGTGCGTCAATAGCAATGGAAAACAGTCTGTTAAAATTGATGCAGTTTAATGTCAGCCGCTTGTTTAAATAATCGTTTGTTTTTTAAACTACTTAGTAAGCCAACTTAACTTAAGTTGGCTTTTTTCATAGATTAACCTTCATTATTGAAAATAAAAGTTGCTATTCCCTTTGACTTTGGCTTATATAAAAGGAAATTCAGCGGATGAATTACAAATTAGTTTCACCTTCTCAATTATGACTATTTTAGGTACAGAATAATTATGAGCAAATCACTTGTTATTGTGGAATCTCCTGCAAAAGCAAAAACAATCAATAAATATCTAGGCAAAGATTTCATTGTAAAATCTAGTGTCGGCCATATTCGCGACCTTCCTACCAGCGGCAGCGCCAAGAAAACCATTGATGCAAAGCCAAAAAAATCTCTGGCTGGTATGACTCCTGCGAAAAAAGAAAAAGAAAAAGCCAAGCGGACACAAGAAGCGCTGGTTACTCGAATGGGCATAGATCCGAACAATAATTGGAAAGCGCATTACGAAATTCTGCCGGGTAAAGAAAAAGTAGTCAGTGAATTACAAAAACTTGCCAAAGATGCTCCGACTATCTATCTCGCAACCGATTTGGATAGAGAAGGGGAAGCCATTGCCTGGCACCTTCGTGAAATCCTAGGCGGTGATGACAGTAAATATCAGCGCGTTGTATTTAACGAAATTACCGAAAGTGCAATTCAGGAAGCTTTTAAACATCCGACCGAGCTGAATATTGACGGCGTAAATGCACAGCAGACACGTCGTTTTTTAGACCGCGTTGTTGGATTTATGGTTTCTCCTCTGCTTTGGAAAAAAGTAGCGCGAGGATTATCAGCCGGCCGCGTACAGTCTGTTGCGGTACGTCTATTAGTTGAGCGTGAACGTTTAATTAAAGCGTTTAACCCGGAAGAATACTGGGATCTGCACGCAGATGTACAGAGTGCAGATAAAACCGATTTACGCTTAGAAGTATACAAAGAGTCGGGAAAATCATTTAAACCGGTTACCGAAAATCAGACTTTAAATGCTGTTGAGCTTTTAAAGTCTGCGCAGTTTAAACTGCTGTCACGCGAAGATAAACCGACTAAAAGCAAAGCCAGTGCGCCGTTTATTACTTCCACTCTGCAGCAGGCTGCCAGTACACGTTTAGGTTTTGGTGTTAAGAAGACCATGATGCTTGCGCAGCGTCTTTATGAGGCCGGTTATATCACTTATATGCGTACTGACTCTACCAATTTAAGTAAAGAGGCTGTTGCATCTGCTCGTGATTATATTAGTGATGAGTTTGGTAAAAATTATCTGCCTGAAAATCCGGTTGTCTACAGCAGCAAATCTGGTGCACAAGAAGCCCATGAAGCGATACGTCCTTCTGATGTCAATCAGTTAGCTGCACTGTTAGCCGGTGTAGACCGAGATGCACAGCGTTTATATGAATTAATCTGGCGTCAGTTTTTAGCCTGTCAGATGCTGCCGGCATTATATGATGCGTCAACACTGATTGTGGAAGCGGGAGATTATCAGCTTCGTGCTAAAGGCCGTACTATGCGCTTTGCCGGGTGGACAAAAGCGCAGCCGGTTGCAAAAAGCAAAGTTGATGAATTACAGCTTCCGGATCTTGCTATTGGTGAAGTACTGAATCTTATTGAACTGGATCCTAAACAGCATTTTACTAAACCGCCGGCACGATTTACTGAAGCCGCGTTAGTTAAAGAGCTTGAGAAGCAGGGCATCGGCCGTCCTTCTACTTATGCAAGTATTATTTCTACGATTCAGGATCGTGGTTATGTCAAAGTAGATAAACGCCGCTTTTATGCCGTTAAAATGGGGGAGATTGTTAGTGACCGCCTCAGTGAAAACTTTGTAGATCTGATGAGTTATGATTTCACTGCGCAGATGGAACGTAATCTCGATGATATTGCAGAAGGTAAAGTTAACTGGATCAGTGAGTTAGATCGTTTCTATAATGATTTAACCAAATTACTGGATAAAGCTGAACTGCCGGTTGAAGAAGGCGGCATGCGTCTCAACGATCCGGTTGTAATCGATGACGTACGCTGTCCGACATGTGAACGTGCAATGGGTATCCGTACGGCATCAACAGGTGTTTTCCTAGGCTGTTCCGGTTATGCACTGCCGCCGAAAGAGCGCTGTAAAACTACTATCAACCTGGTTGATGGTGAAGAAGTGATCGACATACTCAGCGATGAAGATGCCGAAACGGCCGCTTTAATGGCTAAACAGCGCTGTCCTAAGTGTGATATGGCAATGGACAGCTACCTGATTGATGAAACTAGAAAACTGCATGTTTGTGGTAATAACCCGCTTTGTGACGGCCATATTGTTGAGCAGGGTGAGTTCAAGATCAAAGGTTACGACGGTCCGCTTGTCGAGTGTGATAAATGCGGCAGTGATATGCAGCTGAAAGACGGACGTTTTGGTAAGTACATGGGCTGTACTAACGAGGAGTGTAAAAATACCCGTAAGATCCTGCGTAATGGTGAAGTTGCACCGCCGAAGGAAGATCCGGTACATCTGCAGGAATTAGAGTGTGAGCAGAGTGATGCATATTTCATTTTAAGAGACGGTGCATCGGGTATTTTCCTGGCTGCCAGCACTTTCCCGCGCTCTCGTGAAACACGTGCGCCAAAAGTTGCGGAACTTAACAAGTTTAGAGATCGCATTTCACCTAAGTTTTACTATCTGGCAGACGCACCTCAGCAGGATCCTGAAGGCAACCTGGCAGTGGTACGCTACAGCCGTAAAAATAAAGAACAGTATGTAATGACTGAGATCGATAAAAAAGCGACAGGCTGGACTGCTAAATTTGTTGGTGAAAAATGGGTAGAAGAACAGACCAAGAAAAGAGCGCCTAAGAAAAAAGCGTAACTTTCAGTTTTTAATAAAAGCAGCTTCGGCTGCTTTTTTTTATTCAGTAATATTTAATGCATCCTCTGTTAGCTTGGGTATAAACCATGTGAGCCATGCCTAAAAAAACGCTTCTGCCTTGTTGTTTTTTTGACATCATTCAAAGTTATCCCACCCGTGCTGCTAAATATCTGTCAGATGACCTAGTTTTAAATCAACTAGATGCAACCGAGAGATACGAATGCCATTGTATTCCCTGCTTAGTGAATTAGACCGGAAGGTAATTTTATTTACCTACGAAAAACGTGATGACAGCAAATCACCGATGCCTTTCGGAGTGCTCAATGACGAGTATCGATCTTTTATTATGACCGAAGGTGAATATATTCTCTGGGAATTAGAAAAAAGAAAGTTGACCGTTGCAGAAGTTGTCGCACATTCCTGGTTAGTGACTTCCAAAGATAATATCTCCTTAGTTTTTCAGTTTCAGGAAAACAATCACCTTAAAATCAGCAGCTTGTTTGACGATGAAGATTACGACGGACATTGGCAGCTGGAGCATGGAATTTTAAAAGTTCGTTTTATTTATAAAAACCATGCTTATGATATAAATATTATTGCTAATAATAATCGGTCCATCCATTCCGCCCTGCAGATTATTGATGATGCCAGAGTGGAAATTCTTAAAGTCGTGCCCTTAAGCCATGCAAAATACGGCAAAGCATTAATTGATTAATAACTCGAGCGCGTCGATTTTCGCAAAGTTTTAATTTGATAATCAACGCCTAGATAATTTTCTATACAGGAAGAAAAATTCATGTCCCAGCATATCGGTTTGTTGACCCGTGATACGGTTGCATTGATTTTAGCCGGCGGTAAAGGCAGTCGTTTAAAGCAGTTAACGGAAGAGCGTGCAAAGCCCGGACTGCCGTTCGGCGGCAAATATAAAATTATCGATTTTACCTTATCTAACTGTATGAATTCCGGTATTCGCCGAATTGATGTATTAACTCAGTATAAATCCTCGGAACTACTCGGGCATATTCAGAAAGCCTGGAGCCGCATGCCCTGGGAGCTTGGCGAGTATGTCAATATCGTACCTGCTCAGCAGCAGATTGGTGATTTATGGTACCGAGGTACTGCTGATGCGGTATATCAGAATTTAAAACAGTTACGCCAGCAGCGCTGTCAATATATTCTTATTTTAGGCGGCGATCATATTTATAAAATGGATTACAGCCGTATGCTTCGCCAGCATGCCAAACATAACTCAGACATCTCTATTGCAACCATTCCGGTAGATACAAGCTGTGCCAGCGCATTTGGTGTGCTGAACACAGATGTTGACATGACAATTACTGAATTTCAGGAGAAACCTAAAGTACCTGCTGAACTGCCCGATAAACCAGGTACCTCATTAGTCTCAATGGGGGTGTATATTTTCAAATTTGATATTTTGGAAAAGTTACTGCTTGAAGATGCTTCTACCGAAGGTTCGCAGCATGACTTTGGTTATAATATAATTCCAAAAGCCATTCATGATCATCATGTGACGGCTTATATTTTTGATAATGAAGGCTGCGCAGATGTGCAGGCCTATTGGAAAGATGTCGGGACGATTGATCAGTATTTCCAGGCAAATTTGGATTTAGTGCAGATCAGTCCTGAGCTGAATTTATATGACCGGCATTGGCCGATTTACTCTTTCCAGGAACAGCTGCCCGGTGCAAAATTTATATTTAATGATGATAATTGCCGCGGTCAGGCAATCGATAGTGTTGTCTGTGCAGGCTGTATTATATCGGGCGCAATGATTGTACGTTCTTTACTTTCCTGCGGTGTCACCGTTGAAAAGCATAGTCATCTAGAGCGCTGTGTTATCCTTCCTAATGTAGATATAGGCAAAAACTGTCATCTTAAAAATGTACTTATAGTTGAAGACTGTGTTATCCCAAATGGTTTTACTATTGGTTATGATCTGCAGTTTGATAAAAAACATTTTGAAATTTCTGAACAAGGGGTGGTATTAGTTACACAGGAAATGATAGATAATTGTAAATAAAGTTATTAATTTCTGATTGTTGATTTTTGCATCTTGAAGCAGCCTGGTTATAGATTTGTTTTTCATTTTCAAAAACCTAAATAGATGAGGTATACTACGCGCTTTGTATTTTTAGGATAAATATCAATGCGTATTGCTCTGGGTATTGAATACGATGGTGCCGCTTATTACGGCTGGCAGCGTCAAAAAGAGGTTATTTCGGTACAGGAAGAGCTCGAAAAAGCCCTCTCTATTGTGGCCAATCATCCCGTCACCGTGAATTGTGCCGGCCGAACTGATGCCGGTGTTCACGGTACTGGTCAAGTTGTACATTTCGAAACACAGTCAATCCGTAAAGATGTTGCATGGACATTAGGCGTTAATGCTAATCTGCCTGATGATATTGCCGTGCGTTGGGTTAAACAGGTCGACGAAACATTTCATGCACGTTTTAGTGCTACTGCACGCCGTTACCGTTACATCATTTATAACAGTGAATTTCGACCGGGTATTCTGCGTACCGGTTTAAGTCATTATCACTATGCGCTTGATGCACAGCTGATGCAGCAGGCCGGGCAGTATATTGTTGGTGAGCATGATTTTACCTCGTTCAGGGCGCTGCACTGCCAGGCAAACAGCCCGGTCCGCTGTATTGAGTATCTTAATATCACCCGTAGAAGCGACTTTATAATTATTGATATCAAAGCTAATGCTTTTCTGCATCATATGGTTCGCAACATTGCCGGCAGCTTGATTGAAGTTGGTCGTGGTAACCAGCCGGTAAACTGGTTAGAAACACTGATCACTTACAAAGACCGTGCTAAAGCTGCTGCGACAGCAAAACCCGGTGGTTTATATTTAGTGGAGGTCGATTATCCGCAGGAGTTTGATCTTCCAAGACCGCCATGCGGACCGTTATTTCTGGATATCTAAGCGCGGGATGTCAGATTCAGGCAAGTTTTTTTGAGAGTTATATGCACATAAATAAAGAAAAAAGTTTAAATGAATGGTTAAGTCATATTGAAAAACTTCACCCGAGTGAGATTGAATTAGGGTTAAGACGCATTTCAAAGGTAGCACAAGACCTGAATCTTATTCACTTCGATGCAAAGGTTATTACCGTTGCCGGTACAAACGGCAAAGGCACAACCTGTGCTTTTTTAGAAGAAATACTTATTCAGGCAGGTTATAAAGTTGGAGTATACAGCTCACCACATATCCAGCGTTATACCGAGCGTCTGCGTATTAATCGACAGGAGCAGCCTGAAAAAGATCACTGCCTTGCATTTGAGCAGATTGAAAAAACACGTAAAGAGACTTCACTTAGTTATTTTGAATATGTCACCTTAGGATGTTTGTATCTTTTGCGGCAGGCGCAGTGTGATTTTATTCTGTTAGAAGTTGGTTTAGGCGGCCGCTTAGATGCAACCAATATGGTTGAATCCGATATCAGCGTGATCACCACCATAGGTATTGATCATGTCGACTGGTTAGGTGACGACAGAGAAAAAATAGGTTATGAAAAAGCCGGGGTATTCCGCGCGGGTAAACCGGCCGTCTGCGGCGAATTTGATCCACCGCAGTCATTAAAAGATTATGCGGCAGAGCTGTCGACTAATATCCGTTATGCAGGCAGTGACTTTAGTTTTGAAATGTTTCAAGATCAATGGCTGTGGACAGGCGATAAAAAGATTAGTGGTTTATCTCCGACGCTAATGCCGATGCAGAATGCATCAACAGCATTAGCGGTGATAGAAGCCCTAAACCTGAATGTCGATCCACAGACTATCAAAAATGCGCTGCGTGAGGCAAAACTTGCCGGTCGTCTGCAGAACGTTGATATGTCTTGCGAGGCGGATGTTTATTTAGATGTTGCACATAACCCACAGTCTGCGCAGTATTTAGCAGGCCAGTTGAAACTGCTCAAAGAGCAGAAAGGACCGCAGTGTCGAGTATTTGCCATTGCAGGTATGCTTGAGGATAAAGATATTACCGGTACCTTTGATCAGGTTAATCAGCAGCTGGATCACTGCTGCCTCATTAGTTTGAACTGCTTTAGAGGTGCTGATAATAAGGTACTGCTTAAACATTATCAGGCTAGCTGTAATAAACTCGACAGGGTTAATTGTTTCGAAGATATTGAGTCTGCTTATAAAAGTATCATTAATAACGTAAACTCCTCTGATATAATTATTGTCTTTGGTTCGTTTTATACCGTTTCCGATTTCCTAACTCTCTCACAAGGATGATTCGTGGCTTCTCAGTTTAAAAATCGATTAGTTGGCGTAACAATTTTAGCTACTTTAGTTGTTATCTTTTTACCCACCATTATTGACGGTAAAAAAGCCGTATATCATGATGATTTTGTTTCAACACCGATTCAGCCGGTTGTTAAAGAGCATACCTTTGCTGTTGCTGAGCCTGAGCTGCAAACTGAAGAGCAGGTCGGTCTGCCGGAAACCACCGAGATTGTTGTTGATGATCTTGTGCCGCAGGAAACTGCACCTGCGGTTGAAGAAAATGACAAGTGGGAAATTGAGCAGGTTGAAAAACCAGTTGAAATAAAAACACAAGTGGTTAAAACGCAGAAGCCGGTTAAAGAGATTACTGTTAAGCCCTCTGAGCCTGTTAAAGCTAAGATGCCGAAAAATGCCTGGACTATCCAGCTTGGCGCTTTTCAAAATGCCGCTAATATCAATGCGCTTTTGAAAAAATTAAACAAAGCCGGTTTTCAGGTTCATACTATCCCAACGGACGTTATTGACGGTGTGTTAACACGTGTTTTTGTCGGCCCGGATGTATCTAAAAAGAAACTTGAAAAACAGCTTCCTCGGCTTAAACGCCTCACTAAACTACAGGGCAAACTGGTTGTTTTTGATGCTGTAAACCCATAATTATAGTCTTAACCTGAAGATAGCAAATTGTCTATTTTCAGGTTGTTAAGATATTTTTACAACATCTTTTGTTTATCTCTGTTAGAATGCGCGCGTTTAAAACTATTAGTTATTATTAAGGATAACAATGAATTGGTTTGACTTTACGATCATCGGTATTATTGCATTTTCAGCACTGATTAGTTTAATTCGCGGATTCACCAAAGAAGCCGTTTCCCTCACTACCTGGTTTACCGCCTTTTTTATTGCCAGTAATTTTTATCCCGAAGTAGCAGTTTATCTCACCCAGCTTAATGATGAATTAGTTAGAAATTCAGCAGCCATTGCGATTTTGTTTGTATCTGTTTTATTACTGGGTGCATTAATCAACTATATTATTAACCGCTTAGTTGCCGTAACTGGATTATCTGGTACAGATCGCCTTTTAGGGGTGTTGTTCGGCGCTATTCGTGGGGTATTAGTTGTCAGCGCATTGTTATTTTTTATTGACTCGTTTACCAGCTTTAATGAAGCGCCATGGTGGACTGAATCGACCTTGATTCCGGAATTTGGTATTATTATCGAGTGGTTCTTTAAGCATATTGAAAACTCATCGAGTTTTTTAAATCACTTTTCAAAATAAATTTATTTGTAAAAATTAGTGGAAATTATGAGTTTGTCAGCAGCATCCTGCCGCTCAAACTCCTGTATATAAGCAGTATCAACCGGTCTTGCACAGCTATCTGTCAGATTGAAAAATATATTTAAAATTAATCATTAACTACCTAAAATAAAGGCGTAAATTTATGTGTGGAATCGTGGGCATCGTTGGATCAACCCCTGTTAATCAGAGCATTTATGATGCATTAACAGTCTTACAACATCGTGGACAAGATGCAGCTGGTATTGTCACCATTGCAAATGATAATTTTAAACAGCGCAAAGCGAATGGTCTAGTCAAAGATGTTTTTGCATCTAAGCACATGCAGCGTTTAAAAGGCACTATCGGCATCGGTCATGTGCGTTATCCAACAGCAGGTAGTTCAAGTGCAGCTGAAGCGCAGCCGTTTTATGTAAACTCTCCCTGGGGACTTGCATTAGCACATAACGGCAACCTGACAAATGCTGCCGGTCTTCGCGAATCCTTAATCAAATCCCGCCGTCATATCAATACGACTTCTGATTCGGAAGTATTATTAAATATCTTTGCCGCTGAGCTTGATAAAGTCGAAGGCAAAAAATTAACGCCAGATGATATTTTTAATGCGGTAAGTGACGTTCATAAGCAGGTAAGCGGTGCTTACGGCGTAGTTTCATTAATGATTGACCACGGATTAGTGGCATTTCGTGATCCCGATGGTATTCGTCCTTTAGTATTAGGATCTCGTAAAACAGAAGAGGGTGATACGGAATATATTGTTGCTTCTGAAAGTGTCGGCCTGGACACTATCGGTTTTGAAGTGATGCGCGATGTTGAACCCGGTGAAGCGGTTTATATTACTGAAGATCGTCAGCTGTTTACTAAACAGTGTGCACAAAAAAGCAGCCTGCACCCGTGTATATTTGAATACGTATATTTAGCGCGTCCGGATTCTACATTGAGCGGCATTTCAGTCTATGAAGCACGTTTAGAAATGGGCCGTACTTTAGGCGCTAAAATAAAACGTGAGTGGGCTGATGTTGAAATTGATGCCATTATTCCTATTCCGGAAACCTCCAATGAGATTGCTTTAGTGATGTCAGAAGTTTTAGAGCTGCCTTATCGCCAGGGATTTGTTAAAAACCGCTATATCGGCCGTACCTTTATTATGCCGGGGCAGACCCAGCGCCGTAAGTCAGTACGCCGTAAATTAAATCCCATCACAGCTGAATTTAAAGGTAAAAATGTTCTGCTGGTTGATGATTCAATTGTACGCGGTACCACTTCGGAGCAGATTGTGGAAATGGTACGCGATGCCGGTGCTAAAAAAGTCTACCTAGCTTCTGCCGCACCGCCGGTTTGTCATCCTAACGTTTATGGTATTGATATGCCGACAGCCAGTGAGTTAATCGCTCATGGGCGCAGTGTTGAACAGATCAGTGACAGTATAGGCACCGATGCGTTGATTTATCAGGATCTTGAGGACCTAAAAGCAGCTGTAGGTAAACAAAACCCGGATGTTGACGGTTTTGAATGTTCAGTGTTTGACGGTATTTATGTAACTGGAGATGTAACTCAAGAGTATTTTGATTATTTAGCCAGTCTGCGCAGTGAAGATGCCAAGAAAATTCAAGAGCAGAAAGAAGAGATTGCCAGCCTGGAATTACATAACGAGTCGTAGTTCTTTCCATCTCCCTGCTTAATTAATGCCCGACAGTTACTCACTGCCGGGCATTTTTTTATTAGACATTTTATGTTTATGAATTAACTCAGCTTGGCCTTATATCAAGCATGTTCATGTTTGTGAATTAAACCAAAGTCCGCCAGGATGGCATAGGCGCTTGGGATAATAAACAGTACCAGCAGGGTAGAAGTGAAAATGCCAAACACTATTGATATCACCAGAGGCTGAACCACCTGTGCCTGCAGGCTGGTTTCCAGTAACAGCGGCAGCAGACCGGCGGCAGTTGTTAAGGATGTTAGAAATACCGCTCTGAACCTTTCTCTGCTGGCCAGTACTACCGACTTGTGCACACTGTCTCCTTCGTCAACATGATGACGTATATACTGCACCAGTAATATTGAATCGTTGACAACGATACCAGCTAAAGAGATAAAGCCCATGATAGAAGGCATTGATAAGCTGTGTCCGAGCATGAAGTGTCCCCAGATCACGCCGATTAAAGCAAGCGGAATTGCCAGCATGACCACAAAAGGTTCTAGGTAGCTGCGGAACTGGAAACTAAGGATAGTAAACAGACCAAACAAACCAATCATAAAACCTTTTGACAATGATGAACCGGTTTTAGCCGTTTCTTTGCTGGCTCCTTCAAAGTCGACTCTTAAACTTGGGTATTGTTTTCTAATCTCGGGAATAAATTCATCACGAACTTTCTGCAGAATTTCGCTGCTGTTGGCCTTTTTTTTATTCACCTCTGCCATCACAGTTACAGTTCTTAAACTGTTAACCCGTGAGATACGTACAAATGAGCGCTGGTAATCAAGATCCGCTATGGCATTAAGCGGCAGTTGACTGCCGTCGGGCATAATGATCGGGAAGTTTTCTAAGACGCGCAGGGAGCCTGCCTGCTGCTTATTAAATCTAACCTCTATCTCGATATTTTCAGGGCCAACTTGAATATTATCAGCTGTCTGACCGAAATAGGCAGCACGAAGCTGCAGTGCCACCGTTTTACCGTCCACTCCATAGACTTCTGCACCGGGTTTTAAACTGATGCTTATCTCTTCTTTACCGGGACGCATATCATCTAAAATACCGTGGACGCCGGAAAACTCGGCCAGATAAGCCTGCAGCTGCAGTGATACCTCTTTAAGCTTGTAAAGGTCGTTATGCTGTAGACGGACTTCAATATCTCGTCCTGCAGGCCCCATCACAGGTTGTTTAAACACCACTGAAATAGGTGTCGCCAACTCTCCTGCGGCTAAACGCCAGTCTTCAATAAAGTCATCAATATAAGTATTACGGATCTCGGCCGAGAGCATGTTTACACGTACAGTAGCCAGGTGTGCGCCTTGTTCACCGGCATCACTGTTAAAATTAAACTGTGTTGTAATATCCTGAATAAGCGGGCTGGGTTCATCATTTTTCTGATTATAGGTCTCAGCAACTGTTTTAGCACTCTGTGTTATTTTGTCGACAATCTGCTCAGTTTGACTCAGTGAAGATCCTGGCGGTAAGATAATACGCGCTTCAGCTATATCACCGTCTAATTCCGGAAATGCGACAAATTTCACGGCGCCGCCGACAACCAAAGAGATGGAAATAAGCAGGAATCCTAATACGCTTCCCACCGAGACATAACGCCATTTGACAACAAAGGTAACCGCAGTAACTAGTTTAGTATTTCTAAAATGTTCAAACTTATCTAAAAAGCTGCGCTTCCACTGCCACATCGGTCTTTCTGTTGATTTGTTAGTGAGAGAGTGATTGAGGTGATTCGGCAGAATACAAAAAGCTTCTATCAGGCTGATACTCAATACCAGAATCAATACCATAGGTACTACAGACAATACTGCACCCATCTGTCCGTCTAACCACAGCAGACTGCCGAAAATAAAAATAGTGGTTAAAAAGGAGGAAACAACGCCGGGAGCTACTTTTTTTACGCCTTTACTGACCGCTTCCTGCGGTGAAAAGCCGCGGTCAATGTGCGAGGCAATGGATTCTGCAATTACAATCGCATCGTCCATCATAATACCGATTGCCATCAGTAAACCCACTAGGCTCATTATATTTATTGAAAGCCCCAATATACTCATCAGGAATAAACCGCCCATAAAAGCCACGGGTAAGCCGGCTGAAACCCAGAAAGAATAACGCAGAGAGAAAAACAGCCACATACTGCAGAAAACTAAAATAATACCCTGCCAGCCGTTTTTTATCATCATGGCTAATCTGTCTTTAAGCAGTGATGATAAATCATTAGTTAAAGTTAAAGTCACTCCCTCCGGGGCGCGTAAATTTTCCTGGTCAACAAACTCCTGTACTTTTGCTTTTATACGCAGTGCATCATCAGCTTTATTTTTTTTGATATTTAAAACAGCAGAAGGGTGACCGTCAAAGAGAATTTTCTCTTCATCAACTGAAAATTTATCTGTGATAGTGGCGATATCTGCCAGGCGCACAATGCCGCCGTCTGCATTAGATGAAATAACCGTGGAGCCTAACTCAAACGGGGTTACTTTCTGCTGATCAAAACGTATCAGCAGCGTTTTTTCAAACAGTTCAATATTACCGCTGGGCATTTTAACATTCTGCCTGTTTATCTTATCGGCAATATCATTAACGGTTAAAGACAGACGTCTGACCGCCTCCTGGTTAAGTTCAACACTTAACTGATGATCTGAAAATCCAGAAATGCTCACTAAGCTGACACCGGCATCCACCTTCAGCCTCAACTTAACATCCTCGGCATAGGCTTTTAACTGCGGCCGGGTGGTATCGGCGGAAATTGCAATATCAACAACCGGCTCTGCCCAGTCCAGTTCTTTAACAATCGGTGCTTCAATTTCACTTGGAAAATCATTAATGGCGCCGATTTCTGTCTGCACGTCTACTAAAGAACGTCCAAGATCAACTTTTTCATCCAGTTTGATAATCAGTGTAGCCATACCTTCAACAGCCTGACACTTGGTTTCTTCAATACTGGATAAACCGTCAATGGCATCTTCCATACGCAGACACAGGCTTTCTTCAACTTCAATAGGTGATGCGCCCGGATAAACAACAGATGCAGAGATATACGGCGGTGCAAATTCAGGAAAAGTTTCCCGCTTTATATTACCTAAACTGGACAATCCGAGCACTAGAAAACCGAGCATCAGTAAGTTAGCCAGCGTCGGGTGACGTGTTAAATAATTTATCACTGCAGCTGCTCCTTGATTTCAGATGTTTTAAGGGACATACCGGCAATTGCAGGGATAAGGTCGTTAACCACCAGTTTCTGTCCTTCCTGTATATCACCGCTGATCACTGCTCCCTGCTTAGTACGATAAAGTACTTTTACCGGTTTTATCTGCAGCTTGTTTTCATTGTCCATTAGATAGATGTTATTCTCATGCAGGGCTTTTTCTGGAATCACGAATTGTGCGGCGCTTGCTCCCTTAATGGCGGCTGCTAAAAACATGCCTTTGGTTAACGGCGGTTTCGAGGGAAGGTTGAGTTTCCTGAAGTCCTGTTCAACCTCTAAATACACACCTATAGTAGCCTGATCCGGATTAACTGTTTCTGCAACCCGGGTTACTTTAGCCGGCCATTGATATTCATTAGATGCCATCTGCAGTGAAACACTTGCAGCCAGATGCAGTGTTTCGATTGAAGGTAATGCGCCGTTTTGAGGGAGGTGCTTAATACTGCTCATTAAAATGTTCATATCTGAAAGAGACAGTTCAGCCTTTATCTCAACAGTACCTAACTGATAAGCACTGAGCATCACGGAGCCTAAAGAAACAACCTGATCCTGTTCTATATTTACTTCGGCAATGCGTGCATCATAGGGCAGAATAAGTTTTGTTTTGCTCAGTTTGCGTTGACTGTCCGCCAATTTAGATTGATCGATACGTACCTGGGCAATGGTTACTTTACGATCGTCCGGCAGGAGCTGTAAGGAACTCTGTAGATCCTGTACACGATTCTGCTGTTCTAACAGCACCTGTTTCTGATTTTCGACGCTGGAACTGGAGATAAGTCCTTTCTTTTTCAGCGTAAGTTGTCTTTGATATTCCTGCTTAACTAACTGCAGTTTCTGTTTTTCTAATTTCAGGCTGTCAGTAAAATTTTCCTCCTGCTGATCAATTCGCAGCAGCTGTGCTTCACTGGCATGTAAATTGGATTCAGCCTGGGCTAAATTGAGCTGATATTCGAGCGGATCAATTTCCAGCAGCACTGTGCCTTTGGGAAGCAGGCGGCCTGTTTCTAATAATGGATTACGGTATATCAGTTTGCCGCTGACTTCGGCAATTCCCTGCCAGCTATGCTTAGGCGTTACCCGGCCAAAACCTATGACCTGCGGCGCCGTCTGCTGGGTTTTTAACGTTATTATTTCAACCAGTCTGGCGCGGTCAAAACTGGCCTGCAGCTCAGGACTGGGTTTGAGCTTGACAGCCAGTACCAGCACAATAACTCCGGCAATAAGTCCGAGTAAAAAAAAGCGTTTTTTATTTTCCATGATTATTTTCGTCCTGTGGTTTAAGTAAACCTAAGCTGAGTAATTGGATATTTTGTTCGGCAAGGCGTGCCAGAAATTCATCTGTAAATTTTATGTTATGTATTTTTTTAAAGTTATCCGGCATTAAAAAAGGAAAGACCATTAAGCTGATAAAGCTCATTCGTGCGCAGACAGGATCAATATTGTCCCTCAGCAGACCGGCTTTTTTAAGTTGTTCAAAGAGATCCATTTCCTGCGGACGCATAATGTCCAGCAGCAGCTGCCAGAGATCTTTGTTTTTATCTTCATTAGTATCAACACTGGCGAGCCGGAAAATTAATTTCGGAAAGTCGGGGTTTTCGGCCATCACCTGATAGTAGGTACGCAGTATTTGTGCAGGGCCGTCGGGTAGGCTCTGTGACTGCATCTCCTGCATACGGGCAAAAACCGGTGCAGTGGTTTCACGAACCATAGCTGCAAACAGCTGCATTTTAGAGCCGAAATAATAACGAATCAGAGCGGGGTCAACACCTGCTTTCAACGCTATTTTACGCGTAGAAACCTTGTCATAATCATCTTCGGTAAACAGTGCTCTGGCGGCATTAATCAGTCTGCTCTGCTTTTGTGTATCTTTGGCCGGCCTGCCCGGACCGGTTGATTTTTCTGTCGGCATAATATAATTCTCCACTTGATGAATATATTAGGCGATGACAGCTGGATGTGACAGCATAATAATTCTTCAAAATTCATTATTTGAAGAATTTATTGATTATTGCGGGAGATAACACAAGTTTTAGGGTGATACAAAAAAGCCAACAAGAAGTTGGCTTTTATATTCAGTGAATAATTTCTATGACTTAGAAGTCAGCACTGCCTGGTGCACGAGGGAAGGCAATTACGTCACGGATGTTCTGCACACCGGTTACGTAAGAAACTAAACGCTCAAAACCAAGACCGAAACCGGCATGAGGTACTGTACCGTATTTACGTAAATCACGGTACCAGCTGTAATCTTCTTTATCTAAGCCCATCTCTTCAAGACGCTTATCAAGTGCTTCTAAGTTTTCTTCACGCTGACTACCGCCGATGATTTCGCCGATACCCGGTGCTAATACATCCATAGCAGCAACGGTTTTACCGTCTGCATTTAATTTCATGTAGAACGCTTTAATATCTTTCGGGTAGTTCTGCAGAATAATCGGTGCACCTACATGCTCTTCAGCGAGGTAACGTTCATGCTCAGACTGTAGATCTACGCCCCATTCAACCGGGTATTCAAACTGTTTGTCACAGTTCTGCAGAATTTCAATCGCCTCTGTGTAGTCCATACGTACGAACTCAGAGCTGACCATTTTTTCTAAACGGGTGATAGCTTCTTTATCGACACGCTGTGCAAAGAAAGCCATATCATCAGCACGTTCAGTTAATACTGCGTTAAATACATATTTAAGCATATCTTCTGCAAGCTGTGCCGCATCAGCTAAATCAGCAAATGCAATCTCAGGTTCAACCATCCAGAACTCAGCAAGGTGACGAGTTGTATTTGAGTTTTCAGCACGGAAAGTCGGGCCGAAAGTATAAACATTGCTCAGTGCACAGGCGTATGTTTCAGCGTTTAACTGACCCGATACAGTAAGAAAGGTTTCTTTACCGAAGAAATCTTTCTTGTAGTCAATTGCACCCGCATCAGTGCGCGGCAGATTTTCTAAATCAAGGGTGCTCACCTGGAACATTTCACCGGCACCTTCACAGTCACTGCCGGTAATAATCGGCGTGCTGATCCAGTTAAAGCCTTTTTCATAAAAGAAGTTATGAATGGCATGCGATAAACAGTTACGAACACGCGTAACTGCGCCGAACATGTTGGTGCGCGGACGAAGATGTGCATGTTCACGCATATATTCAATGCTGTGACGTTTTGCAGACATAGGGTAAGTATCAGGATCCTGAACAAAACCGACAACATTTACTGTCTCTGCCTGAATTTCAAAGCTTTGGCCTTTACCCGGGCTTTCTACTAATTCGCCTGTTACTTCAACACTGCAGCCTGCGGTTAAATTTTGAACATCAGAAGCATAATTTTCTAGGTCTGCAGGTACAACGGCCTGAATCGGGTCAAAACAAGAACCGTCATAAATTGCTAAAAATGAGATCCCGGCTTTTGAATCACGACGAGTGCGGATCCAGCCTTGAACCGTTACTTTTGTACCCACTGGGAATTTGCTGTTGAATATTTCAACAATCGCTGTCTTTGACATTAGAATTAGTGCTCCATAATCACAGTTTTCACTGTTTTTTTCTAAAAATATTTAATAGACACACATCTTACCTTGGCTAGGTTGAGATACAAGTCTATGATTTGATAATCATCAAGTTTTTTTCGGGGTAGGTCATGGAACAGCAATACGAGAGAAAACGGTTTCATAATGCGCATGAGTGGCGTCGTTTTTTTATGCTGTGGTTAACGGTTATTTTGTGGGCGGTTTTTTTAGCATATATGATGCTTTTTCATTACCAGCGGGAATTTTTTGAACCTCTGGTTATGTCGCACTTTGGTGTTGAATCTCCTCAGTATTATGAATTTGCGGAGATAAAATTATTTATGTACCTGATCTGGTCCTGCAGCATAGTATCTGTGCTGGCAATCGTTAATACCTGGGATAAGAAACGCCGCGATGGTGATAATACGCCGGATAAGTTTTTAATTGTAATTATGTCGGTCACGGTTATTTTTGCTTTTTATTATGCAAAAACAGATCTTAATTATTTGAACGGGCAACTGTCTATATTAGCTAATCTTTTTGGAGATTGAACTCCAAGCCCAAGTCGCCGGAGTTAGGAAATATAAAGGAGACATAAAGTCTCCTTTTTTCATTCCGGTAAATAAAACTAAGATTAAGACTCGCCGGCTACCGTATATATCGCATCACATAATTTTTTCAACTGCGGCTTCTCTATTACATAAGGAGGCATAATATAAACTAATTTTCCAAAAGGGCGGATCCACACGCCAAGCTCTACAAAACGCTTCTGCACAATTGCCACATCAAGCGGATCGATCATCTCAACAACACCGATTGCTCCCAATACTCGGACATCCTGTACTTGTGTTAATGTCTTACAGGGAGACAAAAAGTCGTTAAGCATCTTTTCAATATTGACAACTTTATCAGACCAGTTGATTGCTAAGAGTTTATCAATGCTGGCACAGGCGACGGCACATGCTAAAGGATTACCCATAAAGGTCGGCCCGTGCATAAATACGCCGGCTTTACCGCGGCTGATAGTTTGAGCAACTTTGTTTGTCGTCAATGTTGCAGCCAGGCTCATATAACCGCCGGTGATTGCTTTACCAACACAGATAATGTCCGGGCTGATGCCTGCATGTTCACAGGCAAACAGTTTACCGGTGCGTCCAAAGCCAGTGGCAATTTCATCGGCAATTAACAGCAGCTCATATTTATCGCAGAGTCTGCGTACGCCTTTAAGATATTCCGGGTGATAAAAATACATGCCTCCAGCGCCTTGTACAATCGGCTCTAAAATAACGGCTGCAATATTATGGTGATTTTGCTCAACAGCGGCGCTGATTTCGTCTAACTCACTTTCACACCAGTCCTGTTCAAAAGAGATAGTCGGCTGCGACACAAACAGCTGTTGAGGCAGGAAGTTATGATACAACTCGTGCATAGATCCTTCCGGATCGGTAACAGACATAGCGCCGAAGGTATCACCATGATATCCGTTACGAATGGTCAGAAACTGACTTTTAGGTTTATCCCGTGAATGCCAGTACTGCAGCGCCATTTTTAATGCAACTTCAACACTGACGCTCCCGGAATCTGCTAAAAACACTTTATCTAAACCTTCGGGGCTTATTTCTACTAATTTCTTAGCTAAATCAACTGCGGGCTGATGAGTCAGACCGCCGAACATAACGTGGGCCATTTTATCCAGCTGATTTTTAGCCGCCTGATTAAGCTCAGGCACGTTATAACCAAATAAACAGGCCCACCAGGAGGACATGCCGTCAATTAACTGCTGATTATTTTCAAGGGTTAACATACATTTATCAGCACTCAGCACGCCGTAACAGGGTAAAGGTGCTGTCATCGAGGTATACGGGTGCCATAGGTGGTTGGTATCAAACTGCAGGTCAATGCTCATAACGGTCACTTTTTAGTCAGATGTAAAGATATAATCGCGAAAAAGTTGACAGTGTAGCTTTGAACCTTAAACTAGCCAAACTATTTTAAGGTGAGTGAGAGCTAATTATGACCAGCAAAACAACAATACGCCAAAACTGGACGGTTTCAGAAGTAGAGGCGATGTTTGCAATGCCGTTTATGGATCTGTTATTTGAAGCACAAACTATACACCGTGCAAATTTTCCAAAAAATGAAGTTCAAGTCAGTACTTTATTATCAATCAAAACAGGGGCCTGCCCGGAAGACTGTAAATACTGCCCGCAAAGTGCACGTTATGATACCGGTCTTGAAAAAGAGCGGCTGATGGAAGTTGATAAAGTTATCAAAGCGGCTAAAGACGCCAAAGCGACCGGCTCAACACGGTTCTGTATGGGGGCTGCATGGAAAAACCCCAAGCAGCGAGATATGCCTTATCTTGTTGATATGATTAAAGAAGTAAAATCTTTAGGTTTAGAGTCTTGTATGACTTTAGGTATGCTCGATGGTAAGCAGGCTGAGCAGCTTTCCGATGCCGGCCTTGATTATTACAATCATAACCTTGATACCTCACCGGAATATTACGATAAAATTATTACCACTCGCAGTTATCAGGATCGTTTAGATACCTTAGAAAATGTACGTAATGCCGGTATGAAAGTATGCAGCGGCGGCATCGTCGGCTTAGGAGAAGAGGGCAAAGACAGATCCGGTTTATTAGTACAGCTAGCTAATATGCCCAGACAGCCTGAAAGTGTGCCGATTAATAAGCTGGTTAAAGTTCAAGGTACGCCGCTTGACAGTGTTGACGATTTAGATGAATTCACCTTTATCAAAACTATCGCGATTGCGCGTATTATGATGCCTGAATCTCATGTTCGTTTATCAGCGGGCCGCGAAGATATGTCTGAGCAGACACAAGCTTTATGTTTTATGGCGGGTGCAAACTCTATTTTCTACGGATGTAAGCTGCTGACTACGGCAAACCCTGATGAAAATTCAGATATGAAACTGTTTAAAAAATTAGGCATTAATAAAGAAGCAGTTAATTTTTCTCCCTTTGAAAAAGAAAGGCCGGTTGATGCCGCCATTGTCCGTCACAGCGAAAAAGATGAACTGTTTTACGATGCAACAAGCACATTGTAATGGCATTTGATTTTATACAAGAGCAGTTAACTGTCCGTTCTCAAGACGGACTTTACCGCAAAAGTACAACCGTAGACGGCCAGCAGGGACGTTACCTTACCGTTGCCGGTAAAACTTACCTTAATTTCTCTAGTAATGATTATTTAGGCCTTGCCTCCGCTCCTGCTTTAATAGAAGCATGGCAGAAGGGCGCCGAATTGTTTGGTGTCGGCAGCGGCGGTTCTTATCTTGTTACTGGGTATAACCAGGCCCATGCAGAGCTTACTGCGCAGTTAAAAGAATGGCTGGGTGTAGAAGCATTGGTTTTGTTCAATTCTGGTTATTCAGCTAATCAGGCGGTTATCAAACTGCTGCTTAATAAACATGATCTGCTTATTCAAGACAAACTTAATCATGCATCATTGATGGAAGCCGGCGCGCTTGCCGAGTGTAAAATGCTGCGCTTCAGACATAACGATACAAGTCATCTTGCTTCTTTATTGAATAAGCATAAAGAGACTGAAGGTAATAAACTGATTATTAGTGAAGGTGTATTCAGTATGGACGGTGACACTGCACCTGTTCAGTCGCTGTATCGACAAGCAAAGGATAATAATGCCTGGTTAATGATTGATGATGCTCATGGTTTAGGCGTGTCTGGCCAAAACGGAATGGGAAGTGTTGTAGAAGCGGGGTTAAAAAATTCTGACCTGCAGATATATATGGCAACCTTCGGTAAAGCACTAGGTGTGGGCGGCGCTTTTGTTGCAGGTTCACAAGATTTAATTGAATATCTAACTAATTTCTCCAAACCTTATATTTATACTACCGGCCTGCCTCCAGCTATGGCTTATACCATTGCTCAGGCAGCAAAAATGGCAGAATCTGAACAATGGCGTCGTGACAAGCTGCATAGCTTAATTAAAACATTCAGGCAGTCGGCCATTGAGAAAGGCATTCAGCTTGGTGAATCAGCTACTGCTATTCAGCCGATTATAACTGGTGACAGCCAGCAGACACTAAATCTTGCGCAGAAACTTAAAACGGCCGGTTTCTGGACAACAGCTATTCGTCCTCCCACTGTACCGGTTAACAGTGCGCGTTTGCGTATCACCTTAACAACTAATCATGAAATAGAAGATGTAACAATGCTGATTGAAGCTATTAGTCGGGTTATTCATGAACAGTAAAATAATAACCAACAAACCCTTGGATATAAACAAGCAGGCCGTCGAAGCATCCTTTTCTAAAGCCGCTGCACATTACGATCAGTTTGCTCAGTTGCAACGAGATATTGGTCAGAAGCTATTAGAGGGCTTGTCAGCAGTTAAACCGACTAATGTTTTAGATCTCGGCTGCGGTACTGGTTACTTTAGTGAAAAGTTAGCTGACTATTATCCGCACAGCGAATTAACTTGTTTTGATCTTTCTAGCGCTATGCTGGATCAGGTTAAAAAGAAACAGCTGGTACAAGTAAGCTGTTTACAGGGAGATATCGATAAGCTGCCTTTCCAGAAAAACTTTTTTGATCTGATTTTCTCTAATCTGGTTGTGCAGTGGAGTGCAGATCTTGGCCGTTGTTTAAAGCAGTTAAAAGAGTCCCTAACCACAGGAGGGCAGTTACATATTACCACGCTGCTTGACGGCTCTCTTAATGAACTTACCCAGGCCTGGCAGAGTGTTGATAGACACCCGCATACCAATTCATTTTTAAGCTTAGCGTTTATCAAAGAGTTAGTAACACCGCTTGGATTTCAATCGTTGAAAATTACCACCGAAACCCGCACTTTAGAGTATAAAAATGTAATCGAAGTAATGCGCGCTTTAAAAGGCATAGGAGCAAACCATGTTCATGGTCATCAAAGGCTAAAATTGCACGGCAGAGAACTGTTGAAACAATTAGAACAGGGTTATTTACCCTTTGTTAATACGCGTGGTTTATTAAATTTAACTTATCAAGTGTGTTACATAGAGGCTGTTAAATAATATGTTTAAAGATAAAACTGTGTTTATTACCGGTACAGATACCGATGTCGGTAAAACTGTCTGTGCCAAAGCGCTGCTTCAGGCCGCCGCAAAGCAGAATTTAAGTACACTGGCCTATAAACCTATTGCGGCAGGCTGTTCAGTTACCGATAAGGGGCTACGCAACGAAGACGCGTTGATTCTACAAAGCAGCAGCACGGTTGCTGTACCCTATCAGGCTGTCAATCCAATCGCCTTCGAAGCGCCTATTGCACCGCATATTGCAGCCGAACTGGAAAATACTCCCATACAGATGGATGTCATTACTCAGGGACTGAAAGTTCTGCAGAATGAAAATGCGGACCTGTTAATTGTCGAAGGGGCCGGCGGCTGGCGCTTACCATTAAATCAGGAGCAGGTGCTGTCGGACTGGGTAAAAGAGCAGAAGCTGCCGGTTATATTAGTCGTTGGTATGAAGCTCGGTTGTCTCAATCATGCACTGTTAACCTATGAAACAATTATCGCTGACGGCTTGAATGTGATCGGCTGGATTGCCAATCAGCTGCAGCTTGACATGCCCTGTTATGGGCATAATTTACATACGCTTACCCTGAAACTAGGTGCGCCGCTCATTGCTGAAATTCCATATCTCAGCAATATTAATAACAGTGATTTAGCACAATATGTGAATTACGATTTCAACTGAATTTAAACTTGGGCGTAAAAATCATTCCCGCCTGTATTTACATAATTCCATATTACAGATATTACCATATACTTAGCAGTGCGAGCTATGCAGCAAACAGGAGTGTTTACTGCATAGCGCTTTACCTCAAGATACAAAGGGATCTAGAGGTAAAGCGGGTATATAAACCGAAAGGACTGCTTATGGTAAATTCATTAAAATTATCCTCACGAAGTAAGTTTATTATCCTGCATACGTTCACCAGTACAGGGGTTATTCTTTTTCTACTGTTTTTTTATTACTCTTTTTCCAGCAGCCTTAAACAAGAAAAATATCTCCAGGCGAAGCACCTTACTGAAGCAGGAATCGGTGTGATTCAGTCTTTTCAGGAGCAGGTTGAACAGGGGGAATTAACCTTAGTGCAGGCGCATATACTTGCTAAAGCAGCTCTAAAGTCAGCGGTATACGGTAAAAATGGTTATTTCTGGATCAGTAATACACAAGGGCGACTGTTAATGCACCCTTATCACATTCAAAAAGTTGGCGATAATATGCTCAACTGGACCGATATAAACGGAAAATTATTTTTCCGCGACTTGATTGGTGAAGCGATGGCTGGCGGTGGATGGGTTTCATACTACTGGCCAAAACCGAATACAGACGCGGAATACCCGAAAATATCTTATGTCGAATACTTTGATGCGTGGGACTGGGTTCTAGGCACCGGCATTTATCTTGATGATATGCAGGAAGAGATCTATTGGGCAATGGTTAAGACCTCGGGTATTGTTATCGGCAGTTTCTTAGTATTTACTATTGTTATCATTTTAATTGTAAATTATTTTGTCCGCGAGCTCGAAGAGTTGGCAATAAAAGACGGCTTGACAAACCTATACACCAAAAGATTTTTAAAAGAAATTCTGCCGTCTATTATCAATAAGAATCAACGTGATCAGGAGTGTTTAATGGCGGCAATTTTTATGGATATTGATCACTTCAAAAAAGTAAACGATAATTTCGGTCATAGCACTGGTGATAAAGTCTTAAGGAAAATTGCACAAGTTATGGAAAGTAATTCTCGCTCTGAAGATTTCTGTATCCGATTCGGCGGTGAAGAATTTCTGATTGTTGGTGTGTTTGCCGATGCACAGACAACCATTGATATTGCAGAAAGGATCCGGACTGATGTTTCACAGCTTCTATTTTCTGCTGAAAAGAAAACATTTCAGGTAACATTAAGTGCCGGAATTGCACTGTATGACAATAAAAGCGAAACCTTTGACGATACTATAAAACGTGCAGATAAAAAATTGTATGAGTCGAAACAGGCCGGGCGCAATCGTGTTTCAATATAATGCGGTTTTATTATCATTAATTGAGCACTAGAGTTGATGATATGACAGGGAATCAAGCGATTAACGTCGTAAATATTCTATCAGCAGGTGTAAATGCAAGTATTTAACATCTTGAATGGTTATTCCCTTGTAGATTGTTGTAACGCAGGGGAGGGGTCGCGTTAGCCCCCATTGGTCAAGGTAACTTTGCTTCTTGAAGTAACATGGGTATACAATATAAAACTTCAGCGCAGATAACTATTTGAAGAAAACATGTATCCGAAATTTATATTATTAATAACCAGCTCCGCATTTATTTATTCTGCACTCACTGCCGTTATCCCAAACTCTCTGGTTTACTATTACACTTTAATTAATACTCTTACCTTCATCTGTTACGCGGCTGATAAATATGCGGCTTGTCATAACCGCTGGCGTATTAAAGAATCAAGACTACATCTATTGTCTCTTCTCGGGGGATGGTTTGGTGCGCTGGTGGCACAGATAATTGTAAATCATAAATTACGCAAAACCTCTTTTCAAACAGTCTACTGGTTAACCGCAGTGCTTCATAATATTGTTCTAGTGTATTTTTTATCTGAACAAGGTAATGAATATATACTGATGCTGTTTAACTACATAGCCGCTCCGTAATAATTACAGAAAAATTTAAAACTCCTGCTGCATTTGCGGTTTGCTTTCCTGACTGATAACTGCCTCTCATTTTTGTAATAAGTACTTAAAACTGTGTATGACTTTTTGAAAATGATGAAAATAGATCCTATCTTCAATTCAATATTTACTTATTGCTGTTGATCCTTCCTGTTTTTATTCTGTTGATTAAGCGTACAGATTCAAGCTCCAGGCAGTTAATAAAAATTTAATTTTAACCCGTGAGGCTGATCTGGCATTTATCGGATTGGTATTACTTAAGACCGGTTTATTTATGCTTAGAATCAGACATTATTTACCTGGAGAAGAGCCTTTTTTAAGAGAGCTCTTTTTTAATAGTGTTAGGAATATTAACTGTCGTGATTATTCTCAAACCCAGATCCAGGCCTGGGCCGCAGAACAATACGATCCGTTAGAATGGCAGGCTCTGATCAAATCCATTAACCCTTTTGTGGTTACACTTAAAGATGAAATTGTAGCTTACGGGAGCTTACAGTCGGACGGCTATATTGATCACTTCTTCTGCCATTATTTACACCAGAAAAACGGGTTTGCTAAAGCGTTAATGCGCCTGTTATTACGAACGGGTAAAGATATCGGCATAAAAAGGTTTTATGCCGATGTCAGTATCACTGCAAAACCATTTTTCGAATACTTCGGCTTTATGGTTGTTAAAGAGCAGCTGGTGGAAAAAAATGGCGTACTTTTGAAAAACTATCTGATGGAAAAAACTTTCGCTTTATAAGTGCCGGTTCCTTAAGTGTTATCTCATATAAACCGTCCCTGTTTATTTGACGCTTATTTATCAGGCACTAAACTTATCCTTGTATCTCTTTATTAAGGATTAATGATGAACAGACTATTGTTAATCATTCTGCTTACTGTTTTACCTTTACATTCATCTGCTTCACAAATTCTGCGTGTCGGTTCCACTTTATGGCCTGGATATGAACCTCTGCATTATGCTAATGAGTTTGGTTTATACCAAAAGAACAGCATCCGCACGATTGATTATCCCTCTGCCAGTGAGGTTTTACGTGCATTCAAAAACCGATCTCTGGAAGCCGCCGCCTTAACGCTTGATGAAGTTGTTTCATTAAGACGTTTGGGTATTAAAATGAAGATTATTCTTGTCTGTGATGTTTCTGATGGTGCTGATGTGATCCTGTCAGGCCCGGAAATTAATTCTGTGAAGCAGTTAAAGGCTAAAAGAGTCGCTGTTGAGCCGACAGCGGCTGGGGCCTATCTTTTAAGTCGTGCCCTGCAGATTCATAATCTAAAATTAAACGAGATCGAACTCGTAAAAATGGATGTCAGTACAGGTGTTGATGCATTTAATAATGACAAAGCCGATGCCTTTGTAACCTATGAACCTATGCGTACAAAATTAATGAATCTAGGCCTGACGGAGTTATTTTCCAGTAAAAATATTCCTAATGAAATAGTTGATGTGCTGGTGGTTCATGAAAGCTTATACCATAACAACAAACAACAGCTGAATGTATTAATCCAGGGCTGGTTTATGGCGATGCAGGTTTTTCACAACAATCCAGCGAAAGCTTATGATTATGTTTCATCACGTATGCAGATTACCCCGGCTCAGGTCAAGGCAAGTTACTTCGGCCTGAAATTAGTAAGCCTTACTGAAAACCATAAATTTCTATCTGGTGATGATGCAGAGCTGTTTACTACCTGGCAAAAATTAATGGAACATATGAAAAGTACGCGGTTAATCAGTGAGTTCATTGCTGCAGACAGCATCATCACAGGTGAATTTCTGCCGGAGAAGTAATGAGAATTTCAATCCGTAACTTGTTTTCTATTATATTATTCGGCTTAGTCTTTGTGATTACGGTTTTCAGTTATATTATCAGCCAGGCGAATGTCACTAATGTAATACGTGAAAACATAAATAATGATTTATTAAACGAACTTAACCTGCTTCAGAGTAACTACGAACGCTACATACTGTATAACCATCCCGTCGGCATCAATCAGTCCGTTGCTGCAAAAGCGGCTGATGTTAATGTGTTAAAGCTGCTGGTTACCAATCCTAGCGGTATTGTACGAGCATCAACAACCCCGCGGGATTTAGAAAAAAACTGGCGGCAGTTAAATTATCAGTTTTCTGAACGTCAGATAACAACAGCGCTGAGCAGTCAGCTTCCCTCAACTCAATTTGATCCTGAGCATCGCTGGATTGACGGAGTTGTACCCGTTTGTCAGACCGCGATAGAACTTGGTCTGCGCGGCACGCAATGCGGTTTTGCAGTTTTACGCCTGGATTATCATTTAAGATTGTCCAGTGCTAATAAGATTTTGATTGAACAGTCTGTCTATCTGTCACTTGGCAGCCTGCTCAGTGCTCTGTTTTTATTACTAATATCACAGCAATTAATCACCAGGCGAGTGCAGACTATTCTGCACACTTTCAAAAATTGGATTTCCGGCGACCGGCAGTCGAGAATAATTATCAAAGGTAACGATGAGCTTTCTGATATTGCCGGCCTGGCAAATAAACTTATTTATAAGTTCGCCCAGGATGAAAATACCCTGCGTAAAAGTACACTTCTTAATGATGCAATTATCAGCGGCACGAAATATGCCATTATTTCAACTTCGCCGCAGGGCATTATTCAGCTTTTTAACAGTAGTGCTGAACAATTATGGGGCTGCTCCGCAGAACTGCTGGTTGATCAGCAGAGTTTTCAAAATCTTTTTGACAAAAAACAGCTTAAAATACGTTCTAAAATACTGGCCGAACAACTGCACCGACCGGTTAAGGCTGATTTTGAACTATTTTCAGCTAAGCTTGATAACTGCTGCCATTATGAAGCGGAGTGGACAATTGAGAATCCGCAGGCAGGGCTGATACCAATACAATTATCTGTCTCACCATTGTTTAATGGGGCAGGTGAAATAGAAGGGTATTTAGCTATTGCTTTTGACGTATCTGAGCAGAAAGAGTCCCGCCGGCAGTTATACCTAGCTGAGAAAGTATTTAATAATACTAGTGAAGCAATAATGGTTACCGATAAAGAGCTAAATATTATAGATGTCAACCAGGCCTATACCGACATAACGGGTTATAGTGCAGAAGATATTAAATCTAAACGGGCAAACTTAAGCAGTTCAGGTCAACATGACGATGAGTTTTTCCGGGATATGTGGGAGCAGATAAAAGTAACTGGTACATGGAGCGGCGAGATCTGGGACAAGCGAAAAAACGGAGAGTTATTAGCAACATGGTTAACGGTTAACCGGGTATTAGACGAAGGCGGCAGTATCGTTAATTATGTCGGCTTATTTAAGGATATCACCAAACAGATAACCGACGCGAAAGAACTGCATCAGCTGGCCTATTATGATCAGTTAACACAATTACCTAATAGAGTGTTGTTCAATGAACGTTTAGGTCGATCCATTCTCGATGCCAAACGAACCAGCTGTAACTGTGCATTATTATTTTTAGACTTAGATCGTTTCAAATATGTTAATGATACCTATGGGCATAAAACAGGCGATCAAGTATTAATTGAAGTTGCCAAACGGCTTAAAAGTGTGGTCCGTTCGTCAGATACCATTGCCCGTCTAGGGGGAGATGAGTTTGTGGTTATTGTTAATGATTTAGAGAAACAGGACGTCCCGCATAAAGTGAATGGTGTTGCCCAGAAAATTTCTGATGCTGTCAGTCGGGTTTACAATTTCGCAAATCTTAAATGTTATATTGATATTAGTATCGGTGTTGCTGTCTACCCTGATGACGGACAGACAGTTTCCTGTTTGAGTAAAAATGCAGATACAGCTATGTATAAAGCTAAAAACAGTGCTGATACCGATGTGGTTTTTTTCACCGACCATATGAATAGTGAAAATGAACGCCGTATGGAACTCGAAGGTGAATTACGCTGTGCATTAGAAAATAACGAATTGTATCTGCATTATCAGCCGCTGGTAAATATAAAAAACAGAGAGCTTATTGGATTCGAGGCGCTGCTTCGCTGGCGTAACCCGCTGCTCGGGGATGTTTCACCATTAGACTTTATTACTATTGCTGAGGATATCGGTTTGATTATACCGATAGGTAACTGGGTGATGGAAAATGCCTGCAGACAGCTTAGGCATTGGTTAGACGTATATCAGATGCCTCTATCAATGTCGATAAATGTCTCTGCAAAACAGATTCGATCGAAAAAATTTTTCAGCGAAGTGAAATCACTAATTGATCGCTATCAACTGCCTCATCGCTTTATAAATCTGGAAATAACTGAAAGTGTATTAATGGAGCAGGATCAGCAGTTAATTGATGAATTAATGCCTTTGTATGAACAGGGTATAAAAATTTCAATTGATGACTTTGGTACAGGTTACTCATGTTTAAGTTATCTTAAAAACATCCCCGTCACCACAGTAAAAATTGACCGCTGCTTCATTGCTAATTCATTGAATGATTCTGTTGATTTAGCGATTGTTAAAGCGATACTATCCATTGCAGACAGTATGTCTTTACAAGTGGTTGCAGAGGGTATTGAGTGTGAAGAACAACATGAGCTTTTACAGGGGCTGCACTGTTTGTTCGGACAAGGATATTTATATGCAAAACCTCTATCGGTGCAACTAGCTGAAGTGTTTATTTCAAAAAATTCACCTATTATTAATCAACCAGCACTTGTCCCCCCTGAGCAGGTCGGTAGTGATAGTAATCAATACAACAAGGAGGAAAAATGGTGACATTCGAAAGTAAGTTGAATCAGGCACACCAGGAATTGATGCAGTCTGGGATTTGGAAAACAAATTACAAACCGGTACCTTTAACTTTAATAAGGCGGCTTGGATTTGAAATAAAACCGCCTCATTATCGGCAATTTTTAGTTAACTTTTTCAGCTATTCTGTAATTTTGAGCTGCCTATGGGGAATAATAATGTGGTTCTTAGTTGGGAGTGAGACTTCTTTAGACCTGTATACTGCTTCTTTGATAATTATTTGTGCGGGGTTGCTATGTGGTTTTACTATGGCGATATATTACAAATTAAGTGCACGATACCACCATTTATCAAACTGGAAGGACTTTAACTAACAGCTTTCCTGGCTGCTGCAGGCTGCTGGCGTTACCAGGGTAACTCCTCGCCGCTGCTGTGCCAGAAACTGCCGGAACTAGTCATATTTAACGATTCGATTAAGGTAAACATGCCTTGGGCCGATTCCTCTGCAGAGATCAGTCCGTTAAATCCAACCATACGGGTTTTAACCCAGCCGGGATGAATGACTGCCGCCGCAATACCTTGTTCTTTTAAATCCACAGCGAGTGATTTTGTAAAAGCATTTAATGCTGCTTTAGAAGCTCTATATCCATAGCGCCCACCTGAATCATTATCAGCTATGGAGCCCATACGGCTGGTGATATTTATGATCTTGCCGCCTTTTGAGAGGCAGGGTAACAGCTTTTCACTGACCATTAACGGTGCATAAGCATTAATTTCCATCTGCCGGCGCAGGCTGTCTATCTCAATTGAACCTAAAACATCATCTTGTAATAACCCGGCGTTATTAATTAATACATCTACTTTAACTTTTTGTAACTGCTGATAGACACGATCCAGATCTGCCTGACAGGTAAAATCAATACCGCAGATAAGGCGGTCTGCTGTTTCTTTTATCTCTTCACTTTCACTACGGCACAGTGCAATAACCTGATAACCGTTTTTCTTGAATAGTGCCGCTAGTGCTAAACCGATACCACGGTTAGCACCGGTGATTAATAATGTTTTTGACATAAATTCCTCGCTAATAAAAACACATAATAGGTATAAGATATAACTTTTTGTTATGCCTTACATAGAATAGCTTCATATATACTACGCTAAAATAAGTACCGGAAATATAGTCATCAGCTTCTAAATTACCCGCCTTGTGCAACAGATATTTTACAGCCGTTTCGCTATACCATTATCAATAATAAACAGGATTTCTCATGAACAAACAGTTTCAATTAATACTTGCAGTCGTGGTTGCAGTTACAACTCTTTTCACAGTCCCTGCATTTGCATCACAGACAGTTAAAGTCGGCATGTCAGGGCGATACTTCCCATTCACCTTTTCACAGCGCGATGTTCTGCAGGGGTTTGAAGTCGATGTCTGGAATGAAATCGCGGAACGGGCAGATTATAAAGTTGAATTTGTAACATCTAGCTTTTCAGGTTTATTCGGCATGCTTGAAGCCGGTCATATTGATACTATCTCCAATCAGGTAACTATTACCCCGGCACGCCTGGAAAAATATGTATTCTCTGTACCTTATGTTGTTGACGGCGCGCAGATCGTGGTTAAAAAAGGCCGTACAGATATACAGTCTGTAGATGATTTAAAAGGCAAAAAAGTAGGTGTTAATCTCGGCAGTAATTTTGAACAGATTCTGCGTGCATTGGATACAGAAAATGAAATTAATATCGTTACTTATGATTCGGGTTTTGAACAGGACGTAGTATTAGGGCGTACCGATGCGTTTGTGATGGATCGTGTATCAACAGGCCAGTTAATTAAGAAATCAGGTCTGCCGCTGCAGCAGGCAGGTGCACCTTTCCAAAAGATTGAAAATGCTATGCCGTTTTTAAATACTGCCCCGCAGACTGCCATCCGCGATAAAGTAAATGAAACGCTTCTGAGTATGCGTAATGACGGTAAATTAGCTGAAATATCTGTTAAATGGTTCAACACTGATATCACTAAATAATACCTTACAAAATTCCAGAGCGAGTCATTTTCAATGCAGATCTCTTTAGATGTTCAATATATTGCAGAGTTACTGCCAATATTATTCAAATACCTGGGTGTAACGATGGAAATGGCCCTCTGGGGCTTTTTCTTCGCATTAATTCTTGCCGTAGTTTTAGCTGTAGTAAAGGTATTCAAAGTACCCTTAGTACATCATGCTGCAAGTTTATTTATTTCGTTTTTCCGGGGCACACCGCTCCTGGTACAGCTGTTTTTATTATATTACGGCTTACCGCATTACATTCCTGCATTAGCCGGGATGGATGCCTTTACTGCTGCCGTTATTGGCTTATCACTGCATTTTGCCGCTTATATGGCAGAAAGTATTCGTGCCGCTATTCTAGGCATAGATAAAAGCCAGATGGAGGCTTGTTTAAGTATCGGCATGACCAGACTGCAGGCAATGTATCGTATCATACTGCCGCAGGCATCCCGCGTTGCAACTCCTTCTCTGATGAATTACTTTATCGATATGATTAAAAGTACTTCTTTAGCTTTTACATTAGGGGTGGCTGAAATTATGGCTAAAGCGCAGATGGAAGCGGCTTCCAGCTTCAAGTTTTTCGAGAGCTTTCTAGCTGTTGCGCTTATTTACTGGGCTGTTGTTGTATTCTTTACCCGCATCCAGCATATTATTGAAACCCGTCTTAATAAGGCTTATTAATGATTACAGTACAAAACCTGAGTAAAAACTTCGCTCAGAATCAGGTATTAAAAGATATCAGTTTTGAAGTGGAGGTTGGTCAGATAGTGGTTATTATCGGTCCGTCTGGTACTGGTAAGTCTACTTTATTACGTTGCTTAAATTATCTGGAATCACCTACATCCGGCTCCATTGAGATAGGCACCGCTAAAGTTGATGCCGGGACAGCAACCAATAAGCAGATCAGCAGTCTGCGTAAGCAAAGTAGTTTTGTATTTCAAAATTATTCATTATTTGCTAATAAAAATGCGCTTCAGAATGTGGCAGAAAGCCTGATTACGGTATGGAAAGAACCGAAAAACAGCGCTCTGGCTCATGCTCAGACTATTCTGAAGCAGGTTGGTCTGGCCGACAAAGCTGACCAGTATCCGTCTCAGCTGTCCGGCGGTCAGCAGCAGCGTGTCGGCATTGCTCGTGCAATGGCATCAAAAGGTGAGGTAATTTTGTTTGATGAGCCGACATCTGCACTGGATCCTGAATGGGTTGAAGAGGTATTAGTGGTGATGAAAGAACTTGCCCGTCAGAAACAGACTATGATTGTAGTCACCCATGAAATGCAGTTTGCAAAAGAGGCTGCTGATAAGGTTATCTTTATGGAAGGTGGTCATATAGTTGAGATGGGGACACCAAAGCAGATATTTGATAACCCTCAGCATCATCGCACAAAAGCGTTTGTGGCACGTGCAGCTAAAAATGCAGTTACATCATTTGATTCAAGTATGCTGTAGAACTATTTTATTCGTCTCAGATGCATACTCTACGAATATTGCTCATGCAGTATTACGATATGCGTATAAAAAAAGGCTTTTTAACAATGTTAAAAGGCCTTTTCAGCAAAAACAATTATTAATCGTTACGGCTTGTAACTTCTAATAAGTGATAGCCGAACTGTGTTTTAACTGGACCCTGAACAATACCAACGGGTGCACTAAAAACAACTTTATCAAATTCAGGAACCATCATACCAGGTCCGAACTCTCCTAGATCGCCGCCGCTTTCACGTGAAGGGCAGCTGGAGTTTTTGCCTGCAACTGCAGAGAAATCAGCACCAGCTTCAATTTCTTTCTTAAGTTCAAGACAAAGTTCTTCTGATTTTACTAAAATATGACGGGCACTTGCTAAAGCCATTTTATTTTCCTTTAATTTGTGTTTAATAGGTCACGATAAATTAATTTCAATAATGAATCAATCCGTAAATGAACTGTAATATAATTTATTTTCATATATTACTTGAAATATTATCCAAAGGCCATATTATGTCTATTAACAATCTATTTACTTTGAGGTAACAATGAAACGCATCGCGCTATTTTTAATCACCAACTTAGCTGTCATTTTAGTACTAGGGATTGTACTGAATCTTGTTTTTGCTTTTACTGGCGTAGACTCGCGCAGTACAGGCGGTTTATTAATTTTAGCGGTAGTATTCGGTTTCGGCGGTTCATTTATCTCGCTGGCAATGTCTAAATGGATTGCCAAACGCAGTACAGGTGCTGTTGTTATTGAACAGCCAAGTAGTGAAACAGAGCACTGGCTGGTTAATACTGTTAAGGCTCAAGCGGCTAAAGCAGGTATTGAATGCCCGGAAGTCGCAATTTATGATGCACCGGATATGAACGCATTTGCTACCGGCATGAATAAAAACAAAGCACTGGTTGCAGTGAGCAGCGGACTGCTGCACAGCATGACCCGCGATGAAGCTGAGGCTGTTTTAGCCCATGAAGTGAGTCATGTTGCCAGCGGTGATATGGTGACTCTGGCGTTGATTCAAGGTGTAGTTAATACCTTTGTTATCTTTATTGCCCGTGTACTGGGCGGTATTATCGACAGTGCAATGAGCAGTAACGATGAAGAAGAGTCATCAGGTCATGGTTTCTCTTACTTTATTATTGTTTTTATTCTGGAAATGATCTTCGGTGTGCTGGCAAGTACCATTGTGATGTACTACTCACGTCAGCGAGAGTTTGGTGCAGATTCAGGTGCAGCTAAATTAGTCGGTAAAGAGAAAATGATTGCCGCACTGCAGCGTTTGCAAAAGGGTGCAGAGCCAAATTTAGAAGGCAGCATGATGGCGTTTGGTATTTCAGGTAAACGAAGCGGTGGATTATTTATGTCTCATCCGCCAATCGAAAAACGTATCGAAGCGCTACAAGCTATCAGTTAGTTTTATACCCGTTATCATTCAAGATGCAAAAATCAGCAAGTCGTAAGGTGAGCAGATTCTAGGCGTGAAGGTGAAGATCTAACGGGTTAAATCGAGATTTAACAACGAATTGTTAAATGCTTGCATTTAATCAATGTCGATAGAGGAATCACGAAGTGAATCGCTCGAAAGACAACGAAGATGTTTGCCTCACGGCTTGTCCCATTGGTCGCTAGCTCGAAAACCAATACTGCGTTGCAACATTCGATAAGCACTAACCATTTAAGGATTAAAGTCTTTATTTTAATCCTACCGACAGAGGATTAACGAAGTTAATCGCTCGAAAGGTCATCATGTCGCGCCTTGTCTTGGTGTCCGAGCTAACGACTGATAAATGCATTTTGATTGGTAACGGGTATATTTAACTCGCAAAATCATTAAAAAACAGTTATTTTCCCGAAAATAGCTGTTTTTTTATCAAAAACTTTCTGTCATGATCCTAAACTCTATGTTTATGAAATCAATTATTGATTTTTATTCTCTATTTGGATCTTCTATGAAACTGCTTGTCTCCTTGGCTAAACGTTCAGTTTGTCTTGTTTTATTAACCTCATTTTTATTCAGTTGTCAGCCCTATAAGCAGCCTTTAACTGTTGCCGCCGCTCCCTGGCCGAATTATGAATTCCTGTTTTTAGCAAAGCAGCTGAATTATCTCAATCCTGAGCATTTTTCCTTATTTGAATTACCGTCTTCAACCAGCGTGACTCAAGCATTTCAGACCGGTAAACTTGATGTGGCTTTTTTATCACTTGATGAAGTCTTAACGCTGGTTGCACTGGGTATTGACCTTAAAATAATCTCTGTCATTGATCAGTCCGTCGGAGCTGATTCATTATTAGCTAAACCAGAAATTAAAAAACTTAGCGACTTAAAATGGCGTTCCATTGGATATGAAAATAAGGCCGCCGGTGCATTATTATTAGATGAAATGATGTCACTTTCTGGACTGAATAATCAAACAATTCAATTGTATGAAGTGAAACAAAATGAAGTAAAAGATGCCTATATGCAGGGTAATATTGACGCACTTATTGTCAGAGAACCGCAGAAACAGCAGCTGCTTGAGCTTGGCGCAGTTGAATTACTTAACTCAAGTATTTTAGAACAGCGTATCACCCATTTAATTGTTGCCAGAGAAGATAGTTTTTACGCAAAAGAAGAACAGATAACGGAGCTGCTGAAACGTTTTTATCGGGCCCAGGAGTATTACCTGGAAAATCCTAAAGATGCACTGACAACTATGTCTGTCAGACTGCAGGTTTACCCCTATTTATTAGAAAAATCCTTTGCCGGCACCCTGTTTATTGAACCTCGAGACGCTTTAATGCGTTTATCCGGCTCTCCTTCGAACATCGAACTACAAGCTAATCAGTTAAGTAAATTTATGACAGCTAAGAACATGCTCGGGAAAATTCCATCTGATTTTAATAGTCTTATTTCAACGAGAATACTGGAGCGAGTTATTTATGAATAATGTTAATAAGCTGTCGCTGCGCGTTATCATCCCGGCAATTCTCTTTGCAATTTTTGTTCTGTTGCAGGGGTTTGTATTTTACCTCGAATATCAGCAGGCACAAAAACGTCTTTATATTGAAAAAGAGCACTATATTAAAGGTATTGCCGGTAATCTGCAGACCACCTTATCCAATACATTAATGCGTTTAGAAAAAGCTCAGGCACAGCATATAGTATCCGAAACTGCGTTGGATCAGAACTTTAAAACCATCGCCATTGTTGACCATAATCAGCAGATTATTTTAAGTAACGATTTACGTAAAAAATATATGTTTTCTAAACTGCAGCTTGAACAATATGACGGTAGTCTTCTGCCGCAGGTTATTGAGAAAAATGAGTTCATTTTTCAGTATAATAGTAGTACTCAAGATTTAATTGTTTATGCACCGCTGCAGATGCTGTCAAAAGGCAACAGTTTAAACCGTAAATATAACGGTCTTATCTTCATTCGCTATTCGCTAACCAGTGCAATAAAGTCGCTCCAGTATAATGCCCTTATTTCTTTGATTAAAATATCAACTACCTTGCTGGTAACGCTGTTTCTGCTTATTTATTTCTTAAATCGAATTATTATCAAACCGCTGAATCAACTGGCACTTTCTACTAATATTTCTGATTTAAGTAATAAGATAGAGGTTGATCAGAGTGGTATTGGTGAAGTGGGTCTTTTACAAAACTCCTTTGCGAAACTGGCAAACGAAGTAAAAAACAATATAAACCGTTTATCTGCAAGTGAGCAGCGCTGGTTATATGCGCTGAGCGGTGCACGCGATGGTGTATGGGACTGGAATATATCCGATGATAACGTCTATTATTCAACCCGCTGGAAGGAGATGCTCGGATATGACAAAACTGATATCGGTACTGATATTGATGAATGGGAGTCACGTATTCACCCGGAGGATCTGTTTACCGTACTGCAGGATCTGCGCTTTCACTTTACCGGACGTAACTCTTTCTTTGAAAATACGCACAGGGTACGTTGTTTAAATGGCGAATACCGCTGGATATTAAGCCGCGGCCAGACTGTATCCTGGGATGCTGACGGGCAGCCGTTACGGGTAATTGGTACTAATACCGATGTCAGTGTTTATAAAGAGTCACAGGAAAAAATTAAACAACAGGTGCAGTTTGATGAAATCACCCAGCTGCCGAACCGGAGTCAGTTATTAGTACATCTTGCTCAGGAAGCCGCCCGTGCCCAGCATAATGAGCTGCATGGTGCCGTTATATTTATTGAGTGCAACCAGTACAAAACAATCAATGATCTACAGGGACACTTTAAAGGTGACGAGCTTCTGTATTTAATCGCCCGACGTTTAGAAGAATTAAAGTCCGGGCCTGATTTTATCGCTCATCTGCAGGGCAGTGAGTTTGTTGCTGTACTGCCGGATCTGCATAAAGACAGTGAACATGCTGCGGAAATGGCATTAGAGTTTGCACAGCATCTGGACAAAAAGTTAAAAGAGGCCTTCAGCATTGACTCTGAAGATGTTGTACTGTCCTGTGTATTTGGTATTGAATTGTTTCCTGCTGTAGACTCTGATGCAAATGACCTGCTCCGTCAGTCCGCTATGGCAATGAAAAATGCTAAAAACAATGTGTTAAGTAATATTAGTTTCTTCGCCAAAGAAATTGAACATAAAATACTAGCCCGCCATAACCTCCAAAAACAGATTCATTTAGGTTTGGAAAACCAGGAATTTACATTGTACTTTCAGCCGCGTATTGATGCACATGGTCAGTTAATCGGTGCAGAGGCGTTAACCCGCTGGTTACATGGTGCACAGGGCTGGGTGAACGCAGCTGATTTTATTCCCGTAGCCGAAGACTGCGGTTTAATACTGCCTTTGGGAGACTGGGTAATTAAAAGTGCATTTGAGCAGTTTGCTCAATGGCAGAAACTTGGTTTACCGGAATCATTTACAACATTATCGCTTAATGTCAGCCCTAAACAGCTGCTGCAGACTACCTTTGTACGCTCAATTGAACGTTACCTGGAAGAGACGCAAATAGACCCTAGATTTATCGAAATTGAAATAACGGAAAATATTCTGGTCGGACATATGGATTTAGTGATAGATAAACTTAATAAACTGCGTGATTTAGGTTTACGTTTTGCGATTGACGATTTTGGAACAGGTTACTCTTCGTTCTCATATTTAAGTGTACTTCCTGTTTCTACTTTAAAAATCGATCAGTCTTTCATTGTAAATTTAATGCAGGACGAGAACCAAAAAGTGATTGTAAATGCGATCATCAGTATGGCGCATGCACTGAAGCTTGATGTTGTTGCTGAAGGTATTGAGTCACAGGAACAGTTAACATTTTTAACAACATGCGGCTGTACTCAGTTTCAAGGGTATTATATCGGCACGCCGTTAGCTAAAAAAGACTTTCAAACCCTGTTATTCAAAGGCCATAAAACAGCACTCAACAGCAGTAAAAAAGAGTTGAAATAATAACTTAATGAAAATAATAAAATTCTGTTTTTTAATAATAGTTACTTTTTTTCATGGGGCTTTAGCGGCTGAGGTGGCTTTTAAAGTCAACGGGACCAATGATAAAGCCCGTGAAAATATTGAAATCCATCTGAAAGGGCTAAGTCAGCCTAAAAATGCCGACAGTGCCGGTTATTTACAGCAGGTTGAAGACTCTACTCGAGAAGCCCTGAATGCATTAGGTTATTACCAGATAAGCATGCAGATTAAGGTGACCGCTAAGGATCAAGAGCAGCTGGTCACGCTGAATATTGAACCCGGTGTATCTAGTGAAATTACCAACCTGAGCGTTAAAATAACCGGGCAAGGAAAAAACGATTTTGAGTTTAAAAAAGTATTAGATGATTTTGCAGTTAAACTGCATGATAAACTGCATCATGGTAATTATGAAACAGCCAAAGACAGCCTGAGAAGTATCGCCCAGCGACGTGGTTATTTTGACGCTAAATTTGACAAAGCTGCTGTTGAAGTTACTTCAAAAAACAACACTGCAGCCGTTTATCTGTGGTTCAATACCGGACCGCGCTATCAGTTTGGAGAGCTAGTTTTTACAGATGAAATCGCAGCTGAACAATATATTCGCACTTTGGTAAACTTTAAAGTCGGTGATCCCTTTGACTCGAGAATTTTAAGCCAGTTTAATGTTGATCTCAATGAAACAAATTATTTTAAAACAATTACAATCCTGCCGGCTGTTAAAGATAAACAGGGGCTGCTCATTCCATTACATGTTATGGCCAAAATGCAGCCGCAGGACTCTTTTAATGTAGGGGCTGGTTTTAGTACCGATGAAGGTGTGAGAGGGAAGTTTCGCTGGGTGAGACCCTGGCTAAACGAAGACGGGCATTCCATCGAAGGCAATGTGGTTGCCTCTGCTCCCAAGCAGGAAACCTCTCTTACATACTCAATCCCGCTGGAAGACCCTCTGTATAATTACTTTTCCATACAAAGTGGTTATAAACATGTAGATCAGAATGATACTGTCACGCATCAATATCTAGTTGGTTTAAATCGTCACTGGCGGTTATCTAACAACTGGCGGCAGACTGCGTTTATAAGATATGATCATGAAAACGGTATACAGGGGCAGGAAAGTTATTCAACAGATCTGATCCTGCCAGGGGTTAGTTTCAGTAACAGCCGCAGTAGAGGCGGTATAAATGTTGACTGGGGAAGTAAACATATGTTTTCATTTGAAGTATCAAATGAATGGTGGTTATCGAGCTCAGACTTAGTGAAAGTTTACGGAAATTCAAAATTTATCCGCACTTATAATGAACACCAGTTTGTTGCTTCTGCTGAACTTGGCGCGATATATGCTGACTCTATTAATGACGTACCGTCTTCAATGCGTTTCTTTACCGGCGGGGATCAGAGTATACGTGGTTATGATTACGAAAAAGTTGCCCCGAGAAATGACAGCGGCTTGTTGATCGGCGGGCGTTACCTGACCGTCGGCAGTCTTGAATACCGTATGCCGGTAGTCCAAGACTGGAAGGCTGCGCTGTTTGTTGATGCAGGTACTGCAACTAATGATTATTCTGAAGAGATATCAGTAGGAACGGGAGTCGGTGCAGTGTGGGCTTCACCGGTTGGTCCGATTCGTCTGTATATTGCTAAGCCGCTTACAGATACTGAAAATTCTTTTACATTCCACTTTATGATCGGCCCTGAATTATGAGTTTTAAATCCACACTAACGGCAGTCTGCAAGTTCACTATCATTACCTCAATTTCCCTTTTAACAGTACTGCTTCTGACTATTAGTCTGCTGCTGTTTAGTCATTCAGGCAATAACCTGGTTTTTAACGCAGCTGAAAAATTTGAACCGCGCTTTTCAATTGAACTACAAAGCGGCAGTATATTTAATTCACCGGTATTTGCAGATATTATCTGGAATGATGGTGAAACCAGTATTGCCATAGAGTCGGCCAGTTATGTTTTTGACTGGTCATGCCTTTTTAACAAACTCTGCCTAGAGCAGCTTGATATCTCCGGCGCCGATATTAATATCGCGGCGGCAAATAGTACTTCTGAGCCGTCAGAAACACAGACAAACAGTGAAATTCAGCTGCCTGTTGAAGTTGAACTGAAGGCAATTAACCTCTCTGATATTAATTTTGCACTAGGCGGCTTAAGCCTAGAGCTGCAGAACTTGTCTTTACAAGCACACGGCTTAAACAAAGATATTTCAATAAATAGTGCTGTGAAGGGGCTGACTGTATATTTGCCTGAAGCAGGCAAAGAGCCGCAGGCAGGACCCTCATCGGACAAACTACACAGCATTCCGGCAATATTAAAAGCGGGGTCACTGCCTGAAATAGTTATGCCGCTTAACCTGTATATAAATCCTATTACAGTCAGCCGCTTTAAACTGATCCAGGGTGAGCAGACATTATTTGAACTTAACTCGTTAGATACACAGTTTAACTTTATCAACTCTAAACTCAGTATTGATTCATTAGCACTGGATATTCCGGAGACAGACCTCAACCTGGCCGGAGATATTGATTTCACGGATAGATATCCGTTAAATATTGAACTGAACGGCAAGCTTAAATCAATTGCACAGCTGCAGCCTGCTTCACTCTTATCAGGCCAACTCTATCACCTTAAAAGCTCGGGAGATCTAGCACAACTTAGTACAGCCTTGAGCTTATCTAATAAAGTATCAATGCAGCTGCAGACACAGGTCAATCTGTTTGCAGAGAACTTACCACATAAACTGGATTTGCACTGGCAGAATTTAACCTGGCCGTTAACTAAAAATGAGCTGTACTCATCTAAACAGGGAAGACTGCAGAGCACCGGCAGTGCGGATAATTATCAACTTAAGCTTGATAGTGATTACCAGATTGATAATGTGCCGCCTGGTGATTTGTCATTGTCTGCGCAGGGCAGTTTACAGGAGCTTAATCTGCAGCAGTTAATTGTTCACACACTTGACGGTTCAGTCAATCTATCAGGTCTGCTTAACTGGCAGGATAGTCTTAAATGGCGTGGACAGCTGTCGCTAGACGCTGTTGATTTGAAACAGCTTAAAACAGAATATACAGGCAATTTTTCAGGCCTGATTAAACAAGATGTCACCCTGGAATTAAAGGATGATTCGGCTCCTTTATGGGCTTTTTCCGTTCCGGAAATGGATGTTAACGGCACTTTCTTAGAACAGCCTTTTTCGCTGAGCGGCCAGTTGTCCGGCGATCACAAAAGCGGTGTATTATTCAATGATTTTGTGGTGCATAACGCCGATAATAAATTCAATATCAACGGTCGCTATGATCAACAAAGTGACCTGAATATTGCCCTGAATATCGCTGATTTAGGTCATGCACTGCTTGACAGTCACGGCAGTATCAATGGTAATGTGGCAGTTAAAGGGCCTATTGACAAATTGCGGGTTAAAGCGCAGCTTGAGGGTAATGAAGTCAGCTATCAGACAACATCGCTGCAGCACTTTAAACTCTCCACTGATTCAGTTATCTCTGCGCAGCCGCAGGTATCATTAGACGTAAATGCCGGTGAGATTGTCGTAAACGATCAGCTTATTCAATCCGCAGCAGTCCGGGTTAGGAATACCAGCCGCACAGACACTCAGGTTCATGACGTTGATTTATCTATAGACAGTGAACTGCTGTCAACGGATCTTCAGGTTAAACTGACTCAGGAAAAAGAAAAATGGCTGACGGCGTTAAGTACAGCTGTTATTGATATCTCCGGTCAGCGTCTCACTTTAAGCACTCCCTTTGATGTCATTGCTGAAAATAATCAGATAACGTTAACAGAGCACTGCTGGAATACATCTAATAAGGTATCCGCGAAAAACGGTAAATTGTGTATCAATAAATTCACTGCCGGTGATTACGGCGACATCAGCTTTGATATTGACTCATATCTATTAACCAGTCTGGATCCGCTGATGCCTGCTGAACTGAAGTTGGGCGGTGCAGTTTCTGCCAATGCGGATATCAAGTGGTTAAAAGAGCAAAAACCCAGTTTTGATATTGATGTTTTTTCCAAAGATATGGCAGTTAAAGTTAACTTAGAAAAAAGTGCACAAGGGCAGGTTATATATCCGGTGCAGTCATTTGAAATCAGTCTTAAAGGAGATAAGCAGCAGACTGATTTATCCGCAGTTATTTTTTCAGACAAATTAATTGATACCAAAATACAAGGTAAAGTCTGGCCCTATAAAACACAACCGGATATTAAGGCGTCGGTTAATATAGATATTCCCGACTTTTCACCTTTTGCGGCACTTATCCCGCAGCTAGAGAAATTAACCGGCAGTCTGCACAGTGAGCTTGCTGTTAGCGGCCGAATGGCAAACCCCATTGTAAATGGCTTAATTAATTTCAATGACATGAGAATTACTGCCGTCGGCAGCCCGGTACAGATAAATCGTTTAAACACCCAGATTACTGTGCATGATACAAGAGCGGATATAAACGGTTCTTTCTATACTGGCGACTCACAACAGACAGAAAACAGCAAACCAGCAAAGCAGATTGTAAATAGTGCACTAGGTATCATTAACAGTTCATTAAATGTTGTTGGTATTAAATCTAAACAGCAGAAGCTGGCTGAGGAGCAGGCCAAAACAGCTGCCGGCGAGACAGATATCGGCAAAGCATTTATCAAAGGACAGTTTGACTGGAAGAGAAAATTTAAAGGCAGCCTGCATTTCTTTGCCAATAAACTGGAGATTTATGATTATGAGAAAATTGACCTTTTAATCAGTCCAGATCTTAAATTAGTAATTGATGACTATATTGAATTAAAAGGCAAAGTCTTGGTTAATCAGGGCCGAATTACCGTTAAAGATTTACCGGAAGGTGCAGTTACCCCGTCAAAAGATGTAGTCGTTGTTGATATAGAAGAACCCCAGGACGCAACTACCTTACCCATTAATATTGATCTGGAAGTTGATCTTGGTTCAAAACTCCAGGTTGTTGCAATGGGACTAGATACCTATGTCAACGGTAATATGATGATAGCCAAGGAGCCGAAAAAATCATTAACTATTAACGGAGAATTAAATTTTGTCGATGGAAGTTACCGCTCGCTAGGCCAGCAGCTGGTTCTGCAGAAAAGCCGTGTCATCTTTCAAGGTGCGCCAGACTCACCGTATATCTCTATCGAAGCAATACGGGATCCCAATAATATTGAAGATAATGTCACTGCAGGTGTTCGTGTCACCGGCACGCCGGATCAGTTGAAACTGGTTATATTTTCCGATCCTTCAATGTCGCAGCAGGATGCCTTGTCTTACATTACCCGTGGTAAATCGTTAGATGCAACTTCTGACGATGACAGCAGCAGTAACCAGTTAGCCAGTATGCTGGTTAGTATTGGTGCTGGTCAATCTGAAGATTTAATGACTAATTTAGGTAACACTGTGGGTATTAAAGATTTATCGCTTTCATCCAGCGGCAGCGGTGACCAGCAGTCGGTCGGTGTGAGCGGTTATATCGCGCCCGGAATTCAGTTAAGTTACGGGGTGGGGGTATTTGACAGTTTTACTGTACTGGCGATCCGTTATGAATTGTTTGAACGTTTTTATATTGAAGCCTCCAATGGTATATACCAGGCGGTTGATGCTTATTATCAGTTTGACTGGGACTAGCTAACTACCTGGTATGAATTAAAACTTGAAGATGCGGCATAGAAAACCGGCTCTATTTTACAAGAGCCGGTCTATATACCCGTTACCAATCAAAATGCATTTATCAGTCACCAGCTCGGACACCAAGACAAGGTGCAACATGATGACCTTTCGAGCGATTAACTACGTTAATCCTCTGTCGGTAAGATTAAAATAAAGACTTTAATCTTTAAATGGCTAGCCCTTATCGAATGTTGCAGCACAGTATTGGTTTGCGAGCTAACAACCCATGGGGCAAGTCGTGAAGCAAATATCTTCGCTGTCTTTCGAGCGATTCACTTCGTGATTCCTCTATCGACATTGATTAAATTCAAGCATTTAACAATTCGTTGTGAAATCTCGATTTAACCCGTTAGATCTTCACCTTCACGCCTAGAATCTGCTCACCTTACGACTTGCTGATTTTTGAATCTTAAATGATAACGGGTATAGTCTTATATAGTTTGTGTTTCTGCTTCAATCGACTGAGTTTTCTGCTTACGGCGTCTGCTGCTTTGGAGCATATAGACTAACCAGGCGATAAACAGTGCTGGGATATATACCAGCTGCTTAGCAAAACGCTGATTAGGCTGCTGCGCGGCTAGAATAACCTGATCAAAATCCAGGCCGGCTTCTTCTGCTGCACTTCCCCAGCTAACCATCTCGATCACTGTTTCTCCCTGAATATTTTGTACGAGGGTTAAACCAGCTTCTTCAAGGCGCTCTTGTCCACTGCCCTGTCCGGGAATATCAAGCACAACCACGGTTTGTTTCTGCTCTCCATTCATTGTCGTGAAAGCCATCTTAAGACGGAGCTGTTCTCCGGGCTGCAGACTATCAATCACTTTAGTTATCTCACTGCCTGGGTGGTCAATGAACTCCGGCGCATAGCGATTCTGCCAGAAATCAGGACGAGCAAGTGAAAATGCAGCTAAAACCAGTAACAGTGTCTCAACAGGTTTATTACGTGCAAAAAAGTAACCTTGAATAGCTGCTGCAAAGAAACACATCGCCGTAAGGGTAACAACAAAGATAAAGGCCGCATGCCAGAAGCTGTCTATGCCCACCAGAATTATATCGGTGTTAAAGATAAACATGAAAGGTAATACAGCAGTTAACATAGCATATTTAAAGGCTTGAATACCGGTTTTAATCGGATCAGCTTTCGATATTGCTGAAGCTGCAAATGCTGCCAGGCCTACAGGAGGGGTAATATCAGCCATGATACCAAAGTAAAAAACAAACAGATGCACAGCAATAAGCGGCACTATCATACCGTGCTGTGCACCTAGAGTCATTACTACCGGCGCCATTAAACTAGATACCACAATATAGTTAGCGGTTGTCGGTAGACCTAATCCTAAAATAAGACTGATCACAGCAATAAGTACCAGCATCACCATCAAGCTGCCGCCAGACAGTACCTCTACCAGCTCGGTCATTACCGGACCAAGACCGGTTAGGGTAACTGCGCCTACGACAATGCCGGCGGCTGCTGTAGCAACACCTATGCCGATCATATTACGCGCGCCCGTTTCTAAACCGGACATCAGATCACCAACACCTAATTTAAACTGCTCACTATAGTTATTTTGTTTTCTGAAAAAAGCAAACAATGGTTTTTGTGTCACCAGAATAAACATCATAAATGCGGTGGCATAAAAAGCTGAAAGCCCTGGAGACAACTGCTCAACCATCAGGCACCAGACAAGAATGATAACCGGAAGCAGAAAGTGCAGACCTGACTTAACTGTTGGTCCTAATTCCGGTAGAGATTCGACAGGTTTAGTCGGGTCATCAACTTCTAAATCGGGATATTTTGCACTGTGTGCGGCCAGTCCTATATAAGCGCCTAAGACCAATATTGAAATAACAAAGACTGCCGTATCGCCTAAAACACTCTGTATTAAGTTGAGACCGAAATAAACAACACCGGCAAGAATAAATAGACTGGAAAGGGTAATACCTGCACGTAACAGTCGAATTTTCCAAGGTGCGGGTAGTACTGTGCGCTTAATCCCTTTAAGGTTGGCCTTCAGTGCTTCGAGATGCATGATGTACAGGAAAGTTAAATAGGCTGCAATTGCAGGAATAAAGGCGTGCTTAATAACATCCACATAGGGGATACCCACATATTCAACCATTAAAAAGGCAGCTGCTCCCATAATCGGCGGCATAATCTGCCCGTAACAAGAAGAGGCAACTTCGACAGCGCCAGCCTTTTCTGCCGGCATGCCCATGCGTTTCATTAACGGAATGGTGAAGGTACCGGTTGTTACTACATTAGCGATTGAAGAGCCAGAAATAAGCCCGGTCATTCCGGAGGCTAAAACGGCTGCTTTTGCCGGACCACCGCGCATATGACCTAGTAGAGCAAATGCCATTTTTATAAAGTAATTACCGGCGCCGGCTTTTTCCAGCAGGGCACCGAATAATACAAACAGAAAGACAAAACTGGTTGATACGCCCAGTGCAATACCAAATACACCTTCCGATGTTATCCATAGGTGACTTGCCGCTTTTGCCAGAGATGCACCACGGTGCGAAATCACTTCCGGCATTATAGGGCCGGCAAATATATACACTAAGAATACACCTGCCACTATCATAAGCGCAGGACCTAATGCACGGCGTGTTGCTTCTAAAAGCAGAAGCATGCCGGTCACGGAAGCAACGATATCCATTGTAACCGGTGCACCCGGGCGGGTAGACAGTTCCTGGTAAAATACAAAAAGGTAAACTGCAGAAGCCGCACCTGTCAGTGCAAACAACCAGTCCTGCAGCGGTACTCTTTTTCTCGGTGAATTTTTAAAAGCAGGAAACGCACTGAAGGCTAAGAACACAGCAAAAGATAAATGAATTACCCGGGCTTGAGAGTCGTTAATGATGCCGATATTGAGTGTAAATGGTAGAGGTGAGGCGTACCACAATTGAAACAACGCCCAGGTCAACGCGATAATTGAAATCAATTTCCCGCTGAACCCTTCAGGTTGACGAGCTCCAGAATCGGCATTTGCAGCCATTTCTTGTAACTGCTGTGAAGTTTGAGTATTTGGCATATAGATAAATCTTTTAAGGAATAGAAAAAACTTTTGCGAAGTTATTTAAGTTATCTTAATTTGAAGCTGTGCATAAATTAACGGCAAAAGAGGGGAGTTGAAAAGCAGCACTGAAGTGCTGCTTAAACTGCTTGTTAAAGCAAACCGGTTTCCTTAAAGTACTTCGCGGCTCCGGGATGCAGCGGTGCAGTATTACCGTCTAACATATCTGATTTTTCAATGTCAGCAAATCCAGGGTGCAGTCTGCGGAATGTATCAAAGTTGCCGAATACTGCTTTAACTGCCTGATAAATTGTCTCATCAGGCGTTTTAGCGCTGGCTACCACAGTTGCTTTGGCACCTAGTGTTGTTACTGTCTGCTCATTACCACGATACATACCGCCGGGTACATCATAAGATACGTAATACGGCGTATCTTCTACGAGTTTCTGTACAGTTGCATCATCAACGCTGACTATATTAGTTTCGCATGAAGTGGTTGCTTCTTTGATTGCGCCGTTTGGATGGCCTACAAAATAAACCATGACATCAATTTTGTTATCACAAAGTGCTTGTGCCTGCTCGGCTGCCTTAAGCTCGGAAGTCAGGCGGAAGTCTTTAGTTTCCCAGCCTTTGGCATCCATCAGAACTTCCATTGTGGCACGTTGTCCAGAGCCCGGCTCACCAATATTTACCCGCTTACCTTTAAGATCATCAAAAGTTTTTATGTTGGCATCTTTCCGCGCAACAACGGTGAACGCTTCCGTATAGATAGAGAAAACACTGCGAAGATCTTCGTATTTGCCTGCAGTTGCAAAGGCCCCTTGTCCCTTATAAGCATCGTGCTGCTGGTCCGACTGTGCAACACCTAAAGTTAACTCTCCAGCACGAAGCGTATTCAGGTTGTACACCGAACCGCCGGTACTTTCTACATTACAGCGGATACCATGATCACTATTATCTTTATTGATCAAACGACACATGCCGCCGCCGGCAGGGTAATAGACGCCAGTAACACCACCGGTACCGATAGTTAGAAATTCTTGAGCTTGGGTAAGTGGAGCCAGAGTTACTGCAGTGAAAGCAGCAGCTGCTAAAAGGGATTTATTCTTCATTTTGTATCCTCTACGAGTGTTTTTGAATTGTAACTGCCCGTAAAGCTAAATGAATTTAACAGTGATCCAGGCGGTTACATTATCATCATATTCGCCTGATCCGTGGCTGTCTTTCATCCAACAGGAATGTTAACAAAGTGTATCGTTAGTAACAGTGATGCAGCATGCGCTTCATGTAAATATAATTTTTATATCATTATATTTACACTTGAAGGGTGGGTTAAGTATCATAAACACAGCGTTCTTTACGAGCTGCCGCCCCAGAGGCAAGCGCACTTTATTGTTATGAAGTCTTAATTTTATCCGTTAGGTCTTCATCTTCACGTTTAAAGGGGGGAGCTCAGGACTGGTGATTTTCGCATCTTGTATGCTAATGGGTATATAAATCGTAATTAAATAGAGCCGTATGGACTGAGAAGTTTGTATGGATTTTCAAAGTTTGTTCAAGTTACAACTGGGAGCTGCAAAAGCAGCTCCACAATGATACTACAAAAGTAAACCTGCTTCTTTGAAGTATTTCACCGCACCAGGATGCATCGGTGCAGTATGGCCATCCAGCATATCGGATTTATCTATATCAGCTAAACCCGGGTGCATACTACGGAAAGTATCTAAGTTTTCAAACACCGCTTTAACTGTCTTGTAAATTGTCTCGGTAGATGTTTGGCTGCTGGCAATAATGGTAGCTTTAGACGCCAGGGTTGTAATTGTCTGCTCATTGCCTTGGTACGTACCACCTGGTATATCATAGGAAAAATAATGTGGTGTATCATCTATATCTATAAGCTTTTTTATCGTTTTATCGTTTTATCGTTTTATCGTCAACGCCAACTAGAGTCGTTTCACATGAGGTTGTAGCTTGCTTAACTGCGTCGTTAGGGTGACCCATGAAATATACCATAGCGTCAATTTCATTATTACAAAGTGCCTGAGCCTGCTCAGCTGCTTTTAATTCAGTTGTTAGACGGAAATCACTGTGTTCCCAGCCTTTAGCATCCATTAATATTTCCATTGTTGCACGTTGACCAGAGCCAGGCTTACCAATATATACCCGCTTGCCTCGTAAATCATTAAATGATTTGATGCCTGCATCTTTACGAGTAACTACTGTAAAAGCTTCAGTTTAATAGAGAAAACACTGCGAAGATCCTCATATTTACCGGAACTTGCAAAGGCTCCTTTACCGTTATAAGCGTCGGACTGCTGGTCTGCCTGGGTTACACCTAAGCTTATTTCACCATCTCTCAGGCTATTAATGTTATATACAGCTCCTTTGGTACTTTCTACGTTACAGCGAATACCGTGACTTCTGTTGTCTTTGTTGATCAGCCTGCATATACCGCTGCCGGCAGGATAATAAACACCGGTACCTACAGTTAGAAATTCTTTTGCATGAGTTAATGGAGCGAAAGTTACTGCAGTGAAAGCTGCCGCGGCTAAAAGCGATTTGTTCTTCATGCTGTATCCTGTACTAGAATTTTTGAGTTGTCGGCAGCATGCAGCATAAAGAAAATTTATTTAACTTTAAAGAGGGTTACGATATCGTCACCGGTGCATGTGCAGAATTTCATCCAGTAGGAATATTATCAAAATGTTAATACTGATAATAGTGATGCATTATTGACTTTATCAAATCATAATTTATCTATCACCTTTTGAGTGCATTTGTGCAGGTGCAGAACAAAAGAAAAGGACATTTAAAGGTCAGTTAATAGTGCTGTGATGCAGAGGCAATGTATTGAATATAAACTGATTTATGAGTAACAACTATAAATAGACTTATTCGAATGTGAAGGTTAGCACATTACCACTTATGACAGCATGTTAATCTATTTTTTTGTCAAAATAAAGGAGTTAGACAATGAAACGCCCGATAATTCTCGATTGTGATCCCGGCCATGATGATGCGATTGCACTTATTCTTGCACTTAGCAGTGATGCATTTTCTCCGCTTGCAGTGACCACAAGCGCCGGTAATCAGACCCCGGAAAAAACCCTTAATAACGCGCTTCGCATCCTTACCTTGTTAAAACGCAGCGATATTCCAGTCGCGGGCGGGGCACCTAAACCACTGTCTAGAGAGTTAATTATTGCCGATAGTGTGCACGGTGAAACGGGACTTGACGGTCCTAAATTACCCGATCCGGGTTTTTCTCCTGTTCCTCTAACGGCTGTTGAACTCATGGCGCTGCAGCTTAAAGAAAGCCGAGAGCCGGTCACTCTAGTGCCGACTGGACCGCTGACTAATATCGCCATACTGCTGACCAGTCACCCTGAACTTCATAATAAAATTGAGCGAATAGTGTTAATGGGTGGTGCAGCCGGCATAGGCAACTGGACACCGGCTGCTGAATTTAATATTTATGTTGATCCAGAAGCTGCTGATATTGTGTTTAAATCAGGTATCCCTATTACTATGTGCGGCCTGGATGTTACGCATCAAGCGCAGATCATGGATGAAGATATTGAGCGGATCCGCGCTATTGATAACCCTGTTGCACTATGTGTGGCAGAGCTTCTTGACTTCTTTATGGTTTATCACAGAGATCCTAAATGGGGGTTTACCGGTGCGCCGCTTCATGATCCATGTACTATCGCCTGGATGCTTAAACCTGAACTGTTTGAAGCGCAGGAATGCTGGGTTGGAATAGAAACTAAAGGCGAGTTGACTCAGGGAATGACTGTTGTTGACCGTTATCAGCTGACAGGAAATAAAAATAACGCGACCGTATTGTTTGATCTCGATAGACAAGGTTTTGTAGATCTTTTAGTTGAGCGCCTGCATGCATACAGCCGTAAAGAAAATGTATTCAGCATACTTAGATAATTAAAACTGAGTGTTTGTCCTGTTCAGGGCAAACCTCAAACCGTTCAACATAAAGCATCTTAATATGAACTTCTAAGATTTTTCCTGCTGCAGAATCCATTGTAGATTTTTGACATTGACTGCGATATATTCGCAACGTGTGACACTGTCACACGTTACTTGTCAAAATCAATATTCAGGAACCCAAATGGCAAAAGTAGTAAGCATATTTAACGACTATTACGATATTCAGGAATCATGGATCAGAAGGCAGATTGATAATCTTAAATATGATTCATTTATTGATTTAAGCATTGCGAAACAAGAGATTGAACACGAGGGACTAGTAACCTTTATTGATCATAACTCTCTGAACCAGTTTCGAGAAAATAATCTTTCAAATATTGGGAAAAAGAAGTTATCTGCAGCTTTACGAACTTATAAGAAACGTGAAAATAGAAAATTAACAACCAGGAGACTCGATATTGATATTTCTCTTCAAGCACATCGAGTACTTGAAAGTATGGCAATTGAATCCGGATTAACAAAAATTCAGATTGTTGAGAAGCTGCTTTTGACAGAAAGAGAAAAACAAATCATCAATACGTGACACTGTCACGCACAATACCTTGTTCAACTGCTGGTTAGGTGGAATGGGATAAAAGGGGGGCTTACTTTTTACGCCTCTCACTCGTCGATTCGCAATGGCATTATGCATCGCTTGATTATAGGATCCAACTGTTTGTTGATTTCTGAATCAGCGGGGATAAATCGATCTATTTCAATTAGAAACTTCATACTGAACTCATCACCATCAAAATAGAGAGGAGATTTACACAGTGTTTCCCAAAGCATATCATAACTTCCTTTGGCTAATGCATTACCCAGCGAAGAAAGGATCACCATGCCTTCTATTTGAATCTGCTCATGAAGTTCTTTTGTAAAGGTTTGGAGTACTTCGACATTCCTGATAAAGTATCTACTCATGTATACCACAAATTATTAAGTACAAGGCCGGCCTTCTTTAGTACCGCTTTTACTTTTCATAATAAGCTGCTCTAAGAAACATACTTCAACGATTCAATATTTTACCTCATTCATCAAACAGACTGTACTTGCCTGGTAGGTTACGTGTATTTGGCGTGTTTCAAATTGGTAAATTATTGCAAAGAGAGTGACAGTGTCACGTTAATGTTTAATGCTCTACTAACTTATATAAAGTGTCTGCACATAACAACTTTAACTTTGTATGTATACACAGTATCGATTAAGCAGCGATAATATTAGAATGAGCGTCTAAATTTCCCCACCTCCAATCGCCAATTTTGGTAAGGAACTGTTCATGAATTTTTTGACCAACCAGTCTAGTAATCTTGTCGTTGTAAGTAATACTTCTGACAACCCATTTGCAATTGATATAGCCTACGCTATGGGACAGCATGAAGATATTGCTGATTTGATCAGCATGAAAACCTTTATGAATTCTGAATTTTGTCCACGTTTCATTTCGGATGAACTGGATATGGATTCAATAGGTCAAACACTGACCGGCAAGACCGTGGTTATTGTCAGTACCAGCAGCCATACTAAATCTCGTCAAGAATTGGCAATGGCTAATCTGGTTATAGCCAGAACCGCTAAAGAAAATGGTGCTGGCCGCGTTGTTCTAGTTGAGCCGGATCTATTCTACAGTGCACAAGACAGAGGGGCTCATAAAAATTTAGGTGAAACAAATTTTGAACGTGACGTTAATGACATAAAAAAATTCGATGGTCAGGCATTCACTGCAAAATTATATGCACAATTATTAAAGTTCTCTGGTGTTGATACCGTGCTGACAATCCACAATCATTCCTATTCCGTGCAGCGTATTTTCGCAGACATTTTTGAGGGTGATTTCCATAATCTAATCCCTTATCAAATTTACGCTCATTATTTATTGAATAGCAATATTTTAAATTACGGCCCTGATGGTGAAGGCTTGGTATTATGCGCACCTGATAAAGGAGCCCGCGATTTCGTGAAAGAAATGTTCAATGCGCTTGGTTTATCTAAAGCAAAATTTATCATGCTCGACAAAGAACGCAGCAACGAACGCAAAGTGGATATTACCCTGCACAAAGAAAGCGAACACACCTTCGAAGATCTAGACGGCTGCAGCATTGTATTGTTTGATGATATGGTTCGCACCGGCTCTACAGTGGTAAAGTCTTGTCAGTTTTTACAAAAAATAAATCCTGAGCGAATGGTGTTTGCTGTTTCGCATTTTTATGCCAGTGACGAAGGTCGCGAGCGAATGGTTCATCCTGCCATTGGTGAAATTTTAACGCTCAATACTTTACCAACTATTCTAAACCGTGATGAACAGGGACGTTTACGTAAAAAACTCGTTGTACTTAAAGTTGAGAAATGGCTGGCACAAGAGCTTTCTAACATTTTAGATCTGCCATATCATTCAGAAGCCAATCCATACAAAATAGATATGTCTTCAAAGAACCCGCGATTTCAGCGTAAAATCTGGCACAGCGAAGAACTGTCAGATTTAAAGAAAGATAAATAGCAGGTCATAAAAAATAGTCATCAAGTATGCTCGGCATTGATCGAGCTTTTTTATGTGGTCACTGTCTTTTGTTTTGTGCGGCTGAAATACGAATGTTTGTATTGGATAGTGATCAGGACAATAAAATATGTCTGATTCCGGTTGGTTAATGCTTCATGTGCTTTCTACTTCTATACAGTACCTTGATTTGTTTACAGATTTCACGTGAGAGCGCTTAAAAATCAGACTGAAAGTTGTTAAGCCCAGTAACAACGGGCCTTTCAGAGGTGTTAGTAAGAAATGAATGATGAATTTATTCATTAATCAGCTTGTTATTGCTGACTATCTACTCATTTGAGCGTAAAACTCAGTTTCATTTATCTCTTCGAAGCTGAATAAGCACAGGCTAAGCGAGGTATAAACAAAAGGGGGCCTGTAGTAAATTTTTATCGCTAACTGTAAAAAGGCGCCGATTTACGGGTAATTAAATCGAGCTGTATGCATACACAGTGGTTAAGTAAGTGAATAAAAGGGCGCTTAGTCTATATTTTCTCCTGAAACTTCAATAATCACAGAAAAATGTTTAATTTTCACGCAAACACACAGCACCACTGTGTGTTTGAACAGTGCTGGCACGTTCCCCATGAAAAGCTGACTTATTAAATTTAAACAGCTAAGTAACCATCTAATTCAGTTAATTTATCTGATATTAACCTGGTTGATTATATAAACATTGATAATTATGGGTGCTCGGTTAAGTTCAGTTTCTGATAATCTCAGGTAATCGTCAGCTAAAAATTGATGAATTAAAAACTAGTAACCGCATTGGATTAAAGAGAATCTTAAGTGGCCAAGACATAACTTAATCATTGGTTTGTTATGATTTCATTTACAGGTAAAAACTATTAGTAGATATCTAAGTGAATTTAAACATTATTGGCCAGTGCTTAAAGTTGGTAATGAACAGCTAAGGTAATAAATCAAATTAAACAATACATGATTAGCTGTTAGAGACAGCCGTCATGATATTAAACTATAAAAAGCTGGATTTAGATTTAGCGATGAGTTTGCTGTTGTAAAATCTACAGCTAACAACAGACATAACCAGCTCAGGTTTACGTGACAGTTCATAATGAGAAATCGCAAGGTAGCTGTGTGAAATCTATGGGTAACAACAAACATAAGCCGTTCATATTTTACGTGACAGCCGATAATGAAAACGCCATAAATTAGCTGTGTATAATCTACGGGAAATGACAGACATAACAGGTTTAGATTTCATGTGAGCTAGACAATCGTTATTAAGCTATGAGTAACGGCAGAAACGAAATCATTGATTAAGCTTGATTAGGGAAGTTTGAATATGCAGGATTCTAAAGAGCAGATAATAGCACAGCGTATGAATTTGATAATTAGTGTAGATCTAAATTTATAGGTATTCACTAAGATACCCCCCTACATAACCAAACATACAACTGCGCATAATGTATATTATGTTAAATAGGGTTTGCATCTATATAGGCAATAGATAATAAACTGCTTATTCCTATCTGTTATTGAACATAATTGTATTTAACATAAAATGTATAATACACCTATCTATGCACTTTGCAGTTTGGGGATTTTTGATCTGTAAAATCTGGCTTTTTGTCTATTAAGCAGCTTTTATCTCTAATTTAGTAAATCAAATAGCTAGAATTACGGGATTTCACCCATTTCTCGATTCAAATCACTAAATATGTGTATTAAAGCGACAAAAACACCTATTTAACAGTCATTTAGTTGTATTTATTGCCTCATTCATTTTCAATGTAATTCGCTGTAACGCCCGTAAATACTAGGCTTATGGTGCGTTTGTGTGATATGTGAGCGCTCTCACGTGAAATCTGCAGCGTTATTCTGGTAATTACATACATTAAGAAAAACTGAGAACGCTAATCTATTGGTTTTACCCGTTCAACTTTTTGGTTTGATGGTTGAATTGTTTTTACGATTGTATTTTTCAGAAGCTCTCAGTTGTAGATGTTTCAATTTAATAAAATTAGATTAATACACCTTTGTGCTCGAATACAAATAAGTTATTGGGTTTGCTTACGCTCATTCGTATTAAATATTGCAGACTGTAACTGCATTAAAATGTTTTTATCTAGATAAAAATACGATTCCCACATGACTGTTAGTAGTTAAAATTATTTTAAGTGCCCTGCTAATTTGTTTTTTTATTTTGTAGAATTACTAGTTAGCATGCTCCGCGTGGGAATTCATACTTGCATCTACGACTCAATTTATATAATGCATGCCTACACTGCGCATGGAAACAAGATATCTTTGCTTGAAATAACAAAACATCAACAGATCCCCTGTTGAATTTGATCTAAATAAAGCCAGTAATAACTTTTGTTGTTTCTGGGACATTATTTTAAATACCTGGAGCAATTGGCATTTAAATCTTAGACAGACTTAGCGTAATCGTATTGTCACTTAATCACTCTTCGTTTGTAATATTTGAATCATCAAGCGTATGACCTGGTCAACTGAATTCGGTCACCCTAGTTAAGTTCGTTAAGCTACTTCTTTTAACGGTCTATCCATACGTTCAAATTCATTGGGGCTTCGATAATCAAGGTATGAATGCATTCGTTGGCAGTTGTACCACATCGTGATGTAATTCATAACATCTTGCTGAGCTGCATAGCGCGTTTGATAATTGCGCCAATGAACACGCTCCTGTTTCAAACTGCCGAAAAA
>NZ_KB906982.1 GCF_000381745.1 Psychromonas ossibalaenae ATCC BAA-1528
CCGCCGCCGCCAAGCATAATCTCTCCAGCATCGGACAGACGGCGAGCGATGGTAAGAATTTCTTTCTGCGCAGCTTCAACTTCACTGATACGAATAGGTCCCATCGCTTCCAGATCATCCTGGAGCATTTCAGCGGCACGTTTAGACATATTCTTAAAGATTTTTTCTTTAAGCTGCTCATCGGCCCCTTTCATTGCCCGCTGCAGCTGCTCGCCGGGTACTTCACGTAATAACGCCTGTGTACCGCGGTCATCAAGATCAATAAGGTTATCGAAGACAAACATCAGATCCTGAATCTGCTGACTCATATCTTCATCAGTTTCTCGTAAAGAGTCCATTAACGGCCCCTCAATACCAGTATCAAGATAGTTCATGATATCCGCAGCGGCTTTCGTACCACCCATTTTAGCGGCCTGTGCACCGGCCTGACCGGCAAACTGTTTCTCCATGATCTCATTTAATTCTTGTAACGCGGCAGGCTGAACCTCTTCCAGATCGGCAATACGCATCATCAGATCCAGACGGTTTTTCTCAGGGAACTGAGTTAATATCTCCGCAGACTGTTCGGGATCTAAATAAGACAAAACGATAGTCTGAATTTGCGGATGCTCATTCTGAATAATCGACGCTACTTGCCGTGCATCCATCCATTTCAGTGAGTCGAGACCTTTTGAGCCGCTGCCGAGAATAATCTGATCAACCAGATTACCTGCTTTATCTTCCCCTAGCGCTTCAATTAATGACGCCCTGACAAAATCTTCACTGTCCAAGCCGATATTACTATATTTTTGAATATCTTCAATAAATGCACGGTGTACACTGGTGACTTTAGTTTGTGAAGAATCTTCTAAAGCCGCCATCTGCATCCCTAATTTCTGAACCTGTTTCGGCTCTAAATTACGAAAAATCTGAGCAGCATCTTCAGGTGTCAGACTAAGCATCAGCAGTGCTGACTTTTCAACCCCCGTTAAAGAGGAAACATCAAACTCGGCAGCGACCTCGGTGCCTTTGCCCTCCGCCGCTTTAGGATCTTTTTTATTTTTATCAGCCATTAGCTACTCTTTGATTGCTTGTACAGATACCTCGGTACCTTAGTTGTTTATCTATTGCGGATAAAGTTTATTTTTATCCTTCATCAGTCAATAACCACTCTTTAATTACTTGCGCAGATAACCCCGGTTCATTAGCAACTAATGCACGCACGGCTTTAAGCAGATCTTCATCTTTATGCAGATCCGGCAGTGTGATCTGCCCGTTACTGATACCAAACTCAACCCCGGTATTTTCATCATCATCAGATAATAACTGCAGGTTGTCACTACCGACCGAACCGATTGCACCACCTAAGTCATATTCATCAACCTGCTCAATCGTTTCAGGGTAAAGCAGTTTTTTCATAATCGGGCGAACAATTAATAACAGCGTCAGCAGTATCACTAACATACTGCCTCCGAAACGAACATAACCCTGAAAAGTTTCCGTTTTCCAGAACGCCTCTTCAGCAACAGCTGCCAGGTCGGGACGGTTAAACCTTACGCTTGCAATTTCCAGAATATCACCGCGTTCTTTATTGATACCTAAACCACCCGCCAGTAACCGCTGGATACTATCTACTTCTTCCTGCGGCCTAGGTGCATATGACACTTCACCGGCTTCGTTGGTGGTAGCTTTGTAGTCTAACGCAACGGATACAGCCAGGCGGTCTACCTTACCCACTTTATGTTTAATATGAGTAACCGTGGTATCAACTTCATAATTTCTAGTTGATTCATTATGCGATGTACCGTCAGATGAGTCTGAAAACTCACCGCCTTCTTTCAGTTCCTCAGGAGTGGCCGAGTTAGCCGGCGGCTGGTTGCTTAATGCGCCGGGAACTGAGCCTGCAACTGAACTGGATGATTTTGTTTCAACCAGCATTTCACTTCTAACAGCCTGATTTGACGGATTAAAGGTTTTTTTCGTCTCTTCAACGATGGTGAAGTCCATTGCTAAATCAACTTCAGAGGTATAATTGGCTAAACCTAAAACAGGGATCAAAATTGCATCAATTTTAGCTTTGTACTCTTCTTCACGCTCTCTCTCTAAAGCAAACTCTTTACTTGACTGAGCAGAAAGTCCGCTCTTACTGCCGGAGTGCAGTAAACGCCCGCGCTGATCGCTGACCGTAACATTGTTAGGCGACAGTCCCTGCACAGCAGATGCAACGATATCAACAATAGAATCAATCTCTTGAGGGGACAAGCTGTAAGAGCGGCTGGTTGTCACTACAACCGTTGCGCTTGCTTTACGCTCTTTTCTAGCGAAAACGCTCTCTTTGGGAATGGCTAATAAAACCTGCGCATTGGTAATATTTTTCATCTCTTTAATGGCCAGTGCCAGCTGACGCTCACGGCTTAACTTTAAGCGTTCTTTTTCCACCCGCTGACTAACCCCGAAGCCCATATCCTGCAGTAAAATACTATCACCGTCTTCGGTATCATCATTCACTAAACCAGCACGTGTCATCAGCAGTTTAATTTTCTGATACTGATCGGAAACCACCAGTACTGAATTGCCTTCAAGCTTGTATTGAATTTTCTGTTTGTCAAGGAAATCCAGGGTGCCGATTAATTCATCGGTCTGATAAGTGCCAAGCGGACGATAATCAGCTTCTTTTCCCCAGGACCAGATAATGACTACAATTGCCAGAACAATTAACAAACCAATAATCATGCTGATCTGACGCAGTACATCAACATTTGAAAAAAATGAAGCTAACGCGCCTTTTTCCGGCGGAGCAAGTGTCTCATCACCTTCAAAGCTGCTGTTACTCATCAGCATATCTTGATTGTTATCTAACTCAGCCACTGTATTTCCCTTTAATTACTCATACTTCCAATATACTAAACCGGCATGCTCATCACTGACTTATAGGCTTCAACCACTTTATTACGTACTTGTACTGTTGCTTCAAACGCCAGACTTGATTTGTTGGCGGCAATCATCACTTCACCTAAACTAACCTCTTTATCACCCATTTCAAAACGATTACGTAATTCCGAGGTGTTTTGCTGCAGGCCGTTCACATTATCGACAGCCTGTTTGAGCATTTTCGAAAAATCAGAATGTGAAGAACTGACAGACTGACTGGAAATATCACTGTCTAAACTTTTAGTCTTCAGCCCCTGCATCTGCAGTTCATTAAATAAAGATGAGGTATTATTAAGATTCATAATGTTTATCCGTTTATTGACACATATAGAGATTACTGCAATATTTATGCCATAAAAAAGCGCTGATTATTCAGCGCTCTTAGATCAAAATAAATTATGAATTTTAAAATTAACCTTTCAATTTCTCTAATTCTGCATCTAACTGCTGCTCGGCACGCTGAGCCTTGAACTCCTGATATAAAACATCTTGCTGCTGCGCAGACATCGGGCGTTTAGCTTCATTAATCAAACCGTCAAAGATATCTTTGGTGGAATCCTGCCCGACTGCAACCAGTACACATAAGTTGTCTTTACCTGCGATTTTAACAACATCTGTTTTGACCGGATTAGTGCCGGTAAGAGTCTGCTGCGTAACCTGTTTAGAAACACTTGAAAAGGTTGAACCGGATTCGACACCAGATGCAACTTCAATTTTGTCGCGATAGCTTTTGTCCATCGCACTAACGCGGGTTTCAATACGCTGAGCTAAAGACGTACGCGCATTTGCAAGCGCCTGCTGCTTATCTATGGACATGTTACCCGAGAATAAAACGCACTCTGAAACAGCAATCCCATCTTCAACTTGAGGGTTTAAAATCCAGCTTGGGATTGCACCCACTGAAGTTTCTTCTTTAGGGGTGCTAGAAGAACAAGCAGCTAAAAAAGCAATGGCAGACAGACTTAATATATTTAATTTAAATGACATAAAATTTTCCCTGAAATGAAAAGGATACGGAAGTACTGCAAAACTACCAGAGAGTATATACCCATTCTGCGGCAAGATGCTAACTCAAGGATATATCAGTGATTTATTTGTTCTGCGTTTTTAAATAATCCGTCATATCCTGAGCAGGCATAGGTTTGCCGTAATAATAACCCTGAATATTAAAACAGCCGTTATCTGCCAGAAAATTGACCTGCTTAATAGTTTCGACTCCTTCTGCAATAACATCAAGGTGAAGGTTTTTTGCCAGGGAAATAACCGACATAGTAATAGCAGCATCATCCTCATTTTCAGGTAAACCTCGAACAAACGACTGATCTATTTTTAATTTATTAATGGGCAGATGTTTCAGGTAAGAGAGTGATGAATAACCGGTGCCAAAATCATCTATCGCAAGTTCAATGCCCATTGCACTGATCTGCTTTAATATCAGAATCGCATTCTCGGGATTAATCATAATCTGCCCCTCTGTCACCTCTAATGCTAACCACTCTGGCTTACAATTTGTGTCTTTAAGCATATTGCTGAGCATTTCTATAAAATCATCCTGCTGCAGCTGCTTCATAGCAAGATTCAGCGCTAACACTCCGGGATTCAAGCCCATTTCATACCAGGTAACTAACTGCCTCATCGCTTTGCGCATGGTCCATTGATCCAGCTTAATAATAAGACCGGTTTCCTCCGCCAGAGTCATAAATTTAGCAGGAGATACCATGCCCATAACCGGATGCATCCAGCGAATTAATGCTTCCATACCCACTAATTTTCCGCTTTTGGCATCAACTTGGGGCTGATAGTAAACAATAAACTCTTCTTTGCTGACAGCACTGCGCAGACTGCTTTCCATAACAATACGTTCAAAAGCTTTTTCGGTCATCTCTTCGGTATAAAAGCGCGAGGTATTGCGTCCTTCATCTTTGGCTTTATACATAGCGGCATCGGCATTTTTTAATAATTCATCGGCATTTTTTCCATCTTGGGGGTAAACCGCAATGCCTATGCTCAATGTACTGTATAAACTCTGCCCCGATATGCAGATAGCCTGAAGCATGGTTTTCTGCAGCTTATCAACGATATCGATCACCATCTCAGTGTTATATAATTCACTTAATACGATGGCAAATTCGTCCCCGCCTAAACGGGCAACGGTATCCGTACTGCGAACATTGTCAGTTAAGCGTTCGGCAACTTTTTTAATCACCTGATCACCGATCTGATGACCCAGTGAATCATTAATCTCTTTAAAATGATCTAAATCTATCAATAAAATTGCTAGTGAATTTTTCGCTCTGAGTGATAACTTAATAGTCTGTTCAATCCGGTCCAGCAGCAGTGTCCGGTTAGGCAGGCTGGTCAACTGATCGTAAGATGCCTGATATTCCAGTGTTTCTTTTTGTTCCTGCACTTCACTTTTAAGACGCATGTATTGACTAATATCACGCGAAATACCCAATACGCCTAATATATGATCTGCATTTTTATACAGGGGAGATTTTGATGTACTTAACAATACACGCTGACCGTCCGGGTAAGTGACCCATTCATCATTAATAACATTACGTTTTTTAGTGAGAACACTCTTATCCTTAGCTTGAAAAAAAGCGCCCAGTTCTTCACCTAATATTTCAATATCGGTCCGCCCGACAATCTCTTTTTTTGGTTTACCAATAAACTGTTCAAAGGCTTTATTACAACCTAAATAACGACCGTCTGCATTTAAATAATCTTTATAAAAGATAAGATCTGGTGTGCCGTTTAATACTGAATTCAAAACCGCATTCTGACTGCTCAGCTTGTCATTATTCGCCAGTTCCTCGGTAATATCCCTACTTACCTGTATCATACCCAATGACTGGTTTTCCCCCACCGGACTGAGGGAATAACGAATACTCCGCCCTTTTACTTTATCGCTGACCACCATATTAGTTAGAGAACGATGCCCTTTTACAGCTAAGCAGACGGGACATTCATCCTCTTCAAGATAAGCGGGGTGCAGGAAGTTATGATTCCCCTTACCCACAACTGCAGATGCAGGGATGCCGATAAAATGTTCAGCAGCTCTGTTAATCTGCACGATTTTTCCATCGGCGGAAAGAATAATGACCGGAATAGGAATTGCGTTATAGCTGCTGACCCCTTTCTTCATCATTTCCAGAGGTTTTTCTAATCCCCCTTTGACTACAGCGGTAAAAATAAACCAGAAGGATAAAAATTTACTTAAGTGTCCGATAAGGTTAAAAAAACCGTCAATATCTGTATATAAGGTAAAACAAAATTCAGAAAAAATAGTCAATAAAACAGCGGCCTGAATTTTCCAGTACAGCGAATCATTAAAGTATTTTTTTTTCCTGTAATTGACAAATAAAGTTGCGCCAAGAATCAGCATAACCATATATTCCAGCTCGGTTTTTAACAAGCTTAATCCATCCACAGAACTATATAGGGATAACGGCCTGAATATAGAAACAACAGTAATAATCATGACGGTAAGGCTGCAGAGAGCAATAATCACAGAGCCCTTCAGTTTATGTTCAAACAAAAATACAGCAGCAAATAAAACGGAGGCTTCAAAAAGGCGGGTAAAAATCCAGATAGAGAGAGTGGTATTTAATGCCTGTGAAGCTATAAACGGCATACCGGGGAAGGTTAATACATGCAGTAGGTCCAAGAACGCAACAGAAAAGTACCCCAGACCGATAAACTGCAGGTAATGATTCCGGGTAAACGGATAAGTGTAATAAACAATAACACCTAGACTTAATGCAACAAAAACAGCAAAAAACTCGGCAAAAAAATGAAACAACAGGTACTGGCCGTAAATGCCGATCAAAAACAGAATAAGCATAATCACAACAGGTATAATACTGCTGGATATAAATGTTAAAAACATGCTTTTATATTTAATTTCCGGCATCAACATCCTTATGCGCTATTTTTGTTTTACTTTTATAAATAATAGACTCTTAATAGCAAAACTGAGCTTATCTGCAGCCTTTTTATCGCAGCTCATTAGTATAAAAAAGCCCCCGACTAAACCAGTAGTCAGGGGCTGCAGAGACAGGGTTTATCTCTTTTAACCAAACAAAATATTAATCAGTAAATTCCGGGTAGGCTTCTAACCCGCAGTCGTGTAGATCCATACCGGTTTGTTCCTCTTCCGCAGTAACACGAATGCCCATCACCGTCTTAATAACAGCCCAGACAATCAGTGATGCGCTAAACACAAAACCGAAGATAACTGCCGCACCGTATAACTGAGTAATGAAAGAAGCGCTGCTGTTAGTTAGAGGGACCACTAACAGACCAAACAACCCGCACACACCATGCACTGATAATGCACCAACAGGATCATCTAACTTTAATTTATCAAAAGTAATAATACTGTAAACAACGATCACCCCGGCAACAGCACCAATACCGGCGGCAAAAAGAGGAGACGGGGATAACGGATCTGCAGTAATAGCAACCAGACCGGCTAAGGCACCGTTTAAAATCATGGTTAAATCAGCTTTACCCCATTTAAACTTACTTACCAGCAGGGCAGCAATGGCACCTGTTGCTGCCGAAGCATTAGTATTAACAAAAATAAGGCCGACAGCACTTGCATTCTCAGCATCTGAAATCATTAACTGTGAACCGCCGTTAAAACCAAACCAGCCCATCCATAAGATAAATGCCCCTAATGTTGCCAACGGCATATTAGAACCAGGGATAGGATGAACTGAACCATCTTTACCGTATTTTCCTTTACGTGCTCCCAGTAAAATAACAGCGGCTAATGCGGCTGCAGCCCCTGCCAGATGTACAATACCCGAGCCGGCGAAATCGCTAAAACCCGCTTCCGAAAGGAAACCGCCGCCCCAAGTCCAGTAACCTTCTATCGGATAGATAAATGCAGTTAGAAACACAGTAAAGATCAAAAATGACCAAAGTTTCATACGTTCAGCCACCGCACCGGATACAATCGACATGGCCGTTGCGACAAAGACCACCTGAAAGAAGAAATCAGACTCAAGAGAGTGACTCGCACCTTCAGCCTGAGTACCGATTAACCCTCCAAATGAAGGTAACCAGCCGCCGGCGGTATTATCCACGTACATAATGTTATAACCGACTAATAAGAACATGGTGCAGGCAATTGCATATAAAACTACGTTTTTAGTTAAAATTTCAGTGGTATTTTTTGAGCGTACTAAACCCGCTTCTAACATGGCAAATCCAGCGGCCATCCACATCACCAGCACACCAGACATTAAAAAATAAAAGGTGTCGAGAGCAAATCTAAGTTCCGTTACTGTGTTTTCCATAATAAGATCCTTGTTACAAATTTATGACTGATTTAAAGTGCTTCTTCATCAAGCTCACCAGTACGAATACGTACTACCTGCTCAAGCGGGCGAATAAATATTTTCCCGTCACCAACCTTGCCGGTTTTAGCCGCTGTAGTAATAGCCTCCACCAAACGATCCACATCTTCATTTTTCAATGCAATTTCTAACTGCACTTTAGGCAGGAAATCAACCTGATATTCGGCGCCTCGATAAAGCTCGGTATGGCCTTTCTGCCTGCCGAACCCTTTTACCTCTGAAACGGTTACCCCGGCAATGCCGGCATCCATAATCGCTTCTCTTACTTCATCTAACTTAAATGGTTTAATTATGGCGGTTAACATTTTCATGGTAATTCCTCTTATGTTGTAAATTAATGTCATGCATTCTTTTAATAAACAAAACACCTCCCCCCGGAGCATTTCTTTTAACACTATGTTTACAAGTAACATGCCAACAAAATAAACAACCAAAATACAAACACTTACAGATAATGCGTGAAGTAAACACTGTTATGACGCACCAATACAGTGCGCTAATTCCCCCTTTTATGCACCGAAACAAACCAATAGATAAATATTACTTAGAACTTTTAACAAAAGATTAAGACTAATCAGAGGATTGTTTCTGATAAGCGCTGTTTGCGGATAAATACCTGCACTGCCTCTAGCAAACAAGAGGACATCTGCTATAGTGCGTATCAAAATTTTTGTTCTAATAACTCAAAGGTATCTCCCATGAAAAAAATAAGCCTGTTGCTTATCACTTTCTTTTTAAGTTTCAATGTGCTTGCAGCTCCCCGAGTCATTCCGAATGCGCCTGCAATTGCGGCAAAAGGCTACCTGTTAATAGATTTTGATTCAGGAAAAGTAATTGCAGAAAATAACAGTGAGCAGTCACTGAACCCTGCGAGCCTGACGAAAATGATGACCAGTTACATCATCGGACATGAAATTAAATCCGGTAACTTAAAAACCACAGACAAAGTAACCATTTCAGAAAAAGCCTGGTCTAAGAATTTCCCTGATTCATCAAAAATGTTTATTGAAGTAGGTAAAGAGGTGAGCGTAGAAGACCTTAACCGCGGAATTATCATCCAGTCAGGCAATGATGCTTGTGTAGCAATGGCCGAGCATATTGCCGGTAGTGAAAGTGCATTTGCTGATCTGATGAACTCATGGGCAGTGCAGCTGGGTATGGTGAATACGCATTTTGTAAACAGCCACGGCTTAACGGCAGCAGATCATTACACGACGGCACAGGATATGGCTATTCTCGCCAAAGCATTAATCCGCGATGTGCCTGAAGAATACAAAATCTACAGTGAAAAATCATTCGAGTATAACGGTATTAAGCAGTACAACCGTAACGGCCTGCTATGGGATAAAAGCTTAAATGTTGACGGAATGAAAACCGGCCATACTAAAGCGGCAGGTTACAGCCTTGTTTCATCTGCAACCAAAGACGGTATGCGTCTGATCAGTGTTATGATGGGAACAAAATCTGAAACATCACGTAATGTTGAAAGCAAAAAACTGCTTAACTGGGGTTTCCGCTTTTTTGAAACACTGACTCCTTACAATGCCGGAGATCAGCTGGCTAACGAACGTATCTGGATGGGATCTCAGGAAAATATCCGCTTAGGTGTAGGCCAAAGCACTCCAATCACACTGCCTCGCGGTCAGGCTAAAAACCTAAAAGCTGATTTCGTTATTGAAGGCGAGCTGCGTGCCCCGGTACAGAAAGGCGATAAAGTCGGTGAAGTACATTATTCAGTTGATGATGAAACCGTTGCAACTTATGATTTAGTCGCGCTGGAAACAGTTGAAGAAGGCGGTTTATTCAGTCGTCTGATTGATTACATCAAATTATTATTTATTGGTTGGTTTGGTTAATTCTATCCCCATATAATGGGTGAAATAAAAGTGAGGCTTTTGTCTCACTTTTTTATTATTAGCGAATTCTATTATAGCCCCTGGAGTTAACCATGGCATTAAACACTAAATTTGACGAACTGTTAGAGTTCCCCTGTACCTTTGCATTTAAAGTAATGGGTGTTGCTGATCCTAAAATGATGCTGGACGTAATTGCAGTTATTCAAAAACATGCACCGGGCGATTATTCGCCGAAAGTAAAGCCCAGTTCAAAAGGAACTTATCATTCATTATCTATCCCGGTCACAGTCACCAGTAAAGAACATATTGAAGCTATCTACACGGATTTAAATGATCTTGAACTGGTTCGTTATATTCTTTAATCCTCAACTATTGAATTAAAGAATCGAGTTAAAAAGTCATAAAGCTTGGAATATTATTCAGCGATGAACGAATTAGATAAACAGCTTAAAATACGCTATCTGGGCTTGCAGGACTATCTCACCACCTGGCAGGCAATGAGTGATTTCACCAGCCAGCGTGATGCATCAACGGTTGATGAAATATGGCTGGTTGAACATCCGCCGGTATTTACTCAAGGTAGTGCAGGAAAAGCAGAGCACCTACTCCAGCAGACGGAGATTCCTGTTGTACAAAGCGATCGGGGCGGACAGATAACCTTCCATGCCCCCGGGCAGCTGATTGTTTATCTGTTAATTAATATTCGCCGTAAAGATTTTAATGTGAGAAGCTTAGTTACCATTATCGAAGAGAGTATTATTAATTTATTAGCTGATTATAATATTCACGCGATAGCCAAAGCAGATGCACCGGGAGTTTATGTCAAAGGGAAAAAAATCGCATCGCTTGGACTGAAAATACGAAAAGGCTGTTCATTTCACGGGCTGGCATTGAATGTCGATATGGATTTATCTCCTTTCCAGCAGATTAATCCATGTGGTTACGCCGGGTTAGAAATGACTCAATGTAAAACTGAAGGCCTGAAACTTTCAGTTTCTCAATTAGCGCCGTTATTAATTGAAAAAATGAATCAACAATTAAATTATTCACAGATAGAGAGTTTTTTTCATGAGCAATAAACCAAGTCAATTAACTGCAGGCAAAAAACTGCGTGATGCCGATAAACTTTCTCATATCCCGATCAAAGTTATTCCGTCTGACAAAACCACTATGCTGAAAAAACCAGCATGGATGAAAATAAAACTTTCTACTGACAATACCCGAGTCAGTGAAATTAAAGCAGCTCTGCGTAAAAACAAACTGCACTCCGTTTGTGAAGAAGCATCATGTCCTAACCTTAATGAATGCTTTAATCACGGCACGGCCACCTTTATGATCCTGGGTGATATCTGCACCCGCCGCTGCCCGTTCTGCGATGTCGGTCATGGTAAACCACTGGCGCCGGATGCCGATGAACCAAAAAAATTAGCTGAAACCATTAAAGATATGAAGCTTAAATATGTGGTCATCACCTCGGTAGACAGAGATGATCTACGTGATGGTGGTGCACAGCATTTTGCAGACTGTATCCGCGAAATCCGTCTTCTCAATCCTTCAATCAAAATTGAAATTTTAGTGCCAGACTTTAAAGGCAGAATGGATAAAGCATTAGCCTGTTTTGCCGTTGATGTGCCGGATGTGTTCAACCACAACTTAGAAACCGCGCCGCACCTGTACAAACAGGTACGCCCTGGTGCCGATTATAACTGGTCACTGCAGCTGCTTAAAAAATTCAAAGAACAGCATCCCGAAATCCCGACAAAATCAGGGCTAATGATGGGACTGGGTGAAACTAACCAGGAGATTGAGCAGGTTATTCAAGATCTTGGCGACCATGGCGTGACAATGCTGACTTTAGGTCAATATCTGCAGCCGAGCCTGCAGCACCTTGCTGTTGAACGCTACGTGCCGCCGGCAGAATTTGACGCGCTTGGGGAAAAAGCCAAAGCAATTGGGTTTGACCATGCCGCATGCGGTCCCTTTGTACGCTCTTCATACCACGCAGACTTACAGGCGTCGGGTCAAGAAGTTAAATAAGTTTAAAACTATATTTCTGATATAAAAAAGACCGCCTGTTATATATTCATAACAGGCGGTCTTTTTGTATGTTCGCTTATACCAATTCCATTAATTAGGTGCTCTATTTAGGCGTAGGAAAAATGGATGGAAGCAAGGCGTTGATTGCCGTAACTAGTTATTCTAATTACAAAATCAAGAGCGAAGCTAGCGTCCATTTTAACAAGAATCAATAAATATAAAATTTAGTAGATTTGGTATTAAACAAGCTTAAACTGCGTCGCCGGCCTCATTAAAAATAAGAATATTAGACTCGTTAAAACCTATCGTTAAGGGATCCCCTTTACGGTACTTTAACTGCTTTGATGACTTTAGTTTTACATTAACAGAAGCTTCAGACAGATCGGCATAGATTAAGGTTGAATCTCCCTGTAACTCGCTCAGCGTTGCATCTGCTGTTAAGGTAAAATCATTCTCCTCATTTAATCTAAGGTGCTCAGGACGTAAACCGATAAACAGTTGCTCACCGTCAGAAAGCGCCGCATGCTCCTGTTTAAGCTGAATAGGCGCTTGTCCTGCAATACTGATCACACCACCTTTACTGTATTGTGCCGGAATAATATTAATAGTTGGTGTACCGATAAATTCAGCCACAAAAATATTTTTAGGTGAATTATATAACTCAATCGGTGTGCCGACCTGTTCAATATTACCTTTATTCAACACCACAATACGGTCTGCCAGCGTCATAGCCTCAACCTGATCATGGGTAACATAAATCATGGTAGTATCTAACTTTTCGTGTAGCTGGCTGATTTCCTGACGCATCTGTACACGCAGTGATGCATCAAGATTAGAAAGCGGCTCATCAAATAGAAATACTTTCGGCTGCTGGACAATAGAACGTCCGATTGCCACTCGCTGTCTTTGACCACCCGACAAGTTTTGCGGTAGTCTCTCAAGCATGGTATCAAGTTGTAGGATTTTACTCGCATTCGCAACACGCTTTTTAATTTCTTCTGCTGGTGTTTTAATATTTTTTAAACCGAATTCAAGATTTTCTCTCACTGACATATGCGGATACAATGCATACGACTGGAAAACCATAGACAGGCCTCGACTACCGGCAGGCAGTTCAGTGACATCTTTTCCGCCAATAGAAACTGTGCCTGAAGTAATATCTTCTAGGCCGGCGATCATACGCAGCAGAGTAGACTTGCCGCAGCCGGACGGACCGACCAGTACCAAAAATTCACCTGAGTTAATGTCTAAACTCAAATCTTCAATAGTAGGCGTTTTATCGTAATATTTTTTTATGTTGCGTAATGTTAAATTGCTCATGCTAAGTAAATCCTATGATAAGTTAAATTATGAATTAATAATGACTAAAAGTTCTTGTGTTTTCTGTTCAACAAGCGCTTGTGAGCCTCTCGATTCAACATTTAGACGGATCACGGCTTCTGTGTTTGAGCTGCGCAGATTGAAACGCCAATCTGTAAACTCCATACTCAAACCATCGATATGGGTCACATTCAACGCAGCAGCCTGATACGCATCAGAAATAGCGGCAATAGTCTTTTCAGGATCACTGACTAACGTATTGATTTCACCAGAAATAGGATAAAGCTCGACACGCTGCTCAACAAGTTTTGATAATACTTCATTTTTCTTACTGATTAATTCAATTACCAGAAGCCATGGGATCATACCGCTGTCGCAGTAGCCAAAATCTCGGAAATAATGATGCGCACTCATTTCACCGCCGTAGACAGCATTCTCTTTACGCATTCTTTCTTTAATAAATGCATGTCCGGTTTTCGATTCAATTGCAGTACCAGTCAAAGAAGCAACCAGATCCTGGGTATTCCAGGTAAGCCTTGGGTCATGAATTATTTTTTCACCAGCATGCTGCAGCAGGAAAGTATTCGCCAGCAGACCAACGATATAATAGCCTTCAATAAAGGCCGCATTTTCATCGAAAAAGAAACAGCGGTCAAAATCCCCGTCCCAGGCGATACCCAAATCAGCACCGTGACTTAAAATTGCCTTCTGTGTATCTGTTCTGTTTTCCAACAGCATCGGATTAGGGATACCGTTCGGGAAAGAGCTGTCAGGCTCATGATTAACTTTAATAAACTCAACCGCAACACCTGTTTGTTTAAACCTTTCTTCAATCGCATCAATAGTTGGACCCGCAGCGCCGTTACCAGCGTTAACGACAATTTTCAACGGTTTTAACTGTTCAGCATTTATGTAACTCAGAAGGTGGCTGACATAAGCGTCACGGTTAGATAAAAGCTTGTACTGACCTTTATTTTCTACCGGTGCAAAATTATTTTCTTCAGCCAGCGCTTTAATAGCATTTAAGCCGGTATCACCACTGATCGGTTTAGCATCTTCACGTACCAGCTTCATACCGTTAAAATTAATCGGATTATGGCTGGCTGTCACTTCGATGCCGCCGTCTAAGTTTAATGAACGCGTCGCGTAATATATCTCTTCTGTACCAACCATACCGATATCAATAACATCACAGCCGCCGTCCATTAAACCTTTTGCTAGTGCCTGCTTAAAAAGCTCTGAAGTCTTGCGAATATCGCCGCCTACCGCAACGGTTTTAGGTTTTAACCACTCGCAGTACGCACGCCCGATACGGTAAACGATATCTTCATTTAAATTTTCGCCTATTTCACCGCGAATATCGTAAGCTTTAAAACATGTCAAATTTGTCATTATTTTCCTCTTATTTTTAAGTTGATTCTCTAACAATAAGTTCGAAGTCAAGATCGTGATGAACAACTGACTTGTGATCCAGCAGCAGCTGGATTGCAACTTCTCCCTTTTGTTTTGGATTTTGAGATACTGTAGTTAGCGGAATAACCGGCTGAACAACGGTAATATCATCAAAACCGGTAATAGCAATATCCTGTGGAATTTTCATTCCCTGAGCCAGACAATACTCAGCGGCGCCGTAAGCAAAACGGTCCGAAAAACAAACTAATGCGGTAATATCCGGGTTATGCTTCAAAATAGCTTCTGCTGCTAATCTGCCGTGCTCTTCATCGTGATCAATTTCATACAGACAGCAGTTTTCAAGGGAGATATCAGCTTGTGAAAAGCTCTCTAAACAACCACTGAAACGCGTCATCATCACATCATTATCACCGCTTACCGGCTTATTTAAGGTACTCAGGCCACAGCTGTTCTGCTGCGACGGGAAAGAGATAATACCGAACTGCCTATGTCCTTTGCTGAGCAGGTGCTCACAAACGGTCTGCATCGCTTTAAAATTATCGATTGAGACACTGGAGTGCTGCTCAGTGACAAAATCGGTTGTCACAATCGGTACGCCTTTGGCAATTGCTTTTTTAATAACCATATCCTGATTGTGAGTCGCATTTAAAATATAACCGTCAACTAATGCGTTTAAGGCATTAGATTTAGATTCCTGCTCATTTTTTAGCGGGATAAGTACAATATTGACAGTCGCTTTCTCACACTGAGAGGCAATACCAGCCATTAACTGCAGATCGTGCTGATCAGTAAATACATAACTAAGTGAATCATTAAAAATGACACCTATTGACCCAGACTTTCCGGTTCTTAAACTGCGCCCAATATTATCGGGGCCATGGAAGTTAACTGACTCCGCATATTCAAAAATACGTTTCTTAAGACTAACCGAGAGTTTTTCCGGGCGGTTATAAGCATTCGAAACCGTGGTATGCGTGACTCCCAAGTCTTTTGCTATCGACTTCAACGTTACCTTTTTTACTTTCGTCATTTTTATATCGTCCAATATATTGATCGTAAAATTACGTTATTGTGATTAATATTTTTATAAATACTAACCTGGAGTTTATCGTTAAACACGCTGTATTACCACTTTGTTTCACGATAAACACAAAATGTGCTCATTACTATATTTAACGATAATCAAAACTGTTTTTTGTGACGTGTTTATCGTTAAACAAAATAATTCCCGCTCTCTTGTTTATCGTTAAACAAAAAGTGATTTTTTGTGACGTGTTTATCGTTAAACAATACTTATTTCGTGTTAGATTAAAAATAGAAAGTATGTGAGCTACCCTATATTTGTGTTTATAGATATTAAATTAAAGAGGATTACAGTCATGAGACTTAGTAATGTAAAAGTAACAATTGCCGGTTTATTTTCGTTGGCACTAGTCGCAGGGTGCGGCTCAGAAAAAGAGGAAAGCGCTTCACTGAAAATGTGGGTCGCACCTAATGCAGCACAGGAAGTATTCTGGACAGCAGTGACTAGTGAGTGGAATAGTATCCCTGGTAATAAACCCGTTGAATTCACTACCATCCCTGCCACGGGAAGTTCTGAAGAAGCGGTAATGAGCGCACTGGCATCGGGTACTGAACCAGATATTACCACTAATATATTCAGTGGTTTTGCAGCTCAACTGCACGGACTTAACCAGATTGTTGATTTCTCTAAACTCGAAGGTTACAGCGAACTTATCGAACAACGTCAAATGCACAATATCATGACTTCCTGGGATTATGACGGTGCAAAACCGGTTATTCCAATTTATGTTAACCCGGTAATGTACTGGTGGCGTACAGATATCCTGAAAGAAAACGGTTTTGATAAAATCCCGACCTCTTATGATGAAATTTATGCACTTTCAGAAAAATTTACCATTCCGAATAAACAGTACGCTGTTCAAGTCGCAGCCGGCAAAAACTGGTGGGACCGCTGGTTTGATTTCGTTACTTTCTATTACGCTCAGTCTGATGGTATGCAGTACGTTGAAAACAACCAGGCGACCTATAACAATGAAGCCGGTTTAGAAGTATTAGGCTTTATAGATAAGATGTTTGCCAACAAATGGGCAAATTATGACTTTGGTGCCAATGATCCACTGACCACTGGTGAGTTAATTGGTGCGGTAAGAGGACCTTGGGACATCTCTCGTTATGAGCAGCAGCATCCGGAAATATTAAAAACTATCAAATTAGGACCAATCCCGACTAAAGACGGTGCATCAGATAAGAAAACAGCCACTTTTGCAGACAGCAAAGGCTTGGTTTTATTCAAGTCATCTGAGATGCAGGATGATGCCTGGAAGTTCATCAACTGGGTTTATTCTAATCCTAAGTTTGATTTAGAGTGGATAAAAGCAACCAGCCAGCCTCCAGCCCGCGGTGATTTAACCAGTAACCCGATCTTTAGTGATTATTATAAAAACAATCCGTTAGCAAAAGGTTTTGCTGAATATGTGGATGTTGCGATCCCTTCTGCTTCTACTTCTGAAACGGTTGCAGTACAGCGCAGCATGACCCAGATGCTGGAGCGCCTTATCTTTACTGACAGTGAAATTAAGAACTCAGTAGATACGTCGGTTGAAGAAGTTAACAAGCTATTAGGTAAATAACATGATTAAAGGACTCAATATAAAAGAATCAGCGCAGGGAGGGCTGATTGCCTCGACATATCTGGGTTATTCCTTAGTTTTCTGGATATTTCCTTTTGTCTGGCTGCTGATTTTAACCTTTTCCGACTGGCAGTTTATCGGTACACCAAGCTTTAGCGGCCTGGATAACTTTTTTAATGTTATTCAGGATCCACTGTTCTGGAAATCGATGAAAAATGTATTTCGTTTCCTGATGTACTATCTGCCGATGGTGATTTTTGCCTCCCTGTTCTTTGCTTTAGGGTTAAAGAAAATTAAATACGGCAAAAGCTTTATCGCACTCAGCTTCTTGTTAGCTAACGTGTCATCCGGGGTAGCTTACTCAATTGTATTTTCTAAGCTGTTCAGTGATACAGGGCCGATCAATGATTTTATGAACTCTGTGTTTGGTTTTACCATTCCCTGGTTTACCAATCCTGATTTTGCGATGTTTTCTATCGCCATTGTTATCACCTGGAAGTTTGTCGGCTATTACGGCCTGATATTCTATTCCGGTCTGGTTTCTATCCCTAAAGAGATTTATGACGCGGCAGAGCTCGATCAGACAGGTCCGGTTAAACGCCTGTTCAAAATCACACTGCCGCTGATGAATGCACAGATAATTATGGTGGTCGTGCTGGCAATCACAGTGGCGTTCGGGATATTTACCGAACCTTATCTGATAACCGGCGGCGGTCCGTTAGAAAGTACTACGACTCCGATGGTTGTTATGTATGAAGCAGCTTTCCAGCGTATGGAACCAAGCTGGGCGGCAACCATGTCCATTTTCGTTGCGATCATCAGCTTTACCCTTATCTGGGTATTAAGAAAGCTTTTCGAAAAAAATATAGAGATTGTTTAATATGAAAAAGATGTCACTTTCGAGTATGGCTATTCATGCAGTTATGCTGCTGTTAGCCGTATCATGGTTATACCCTTACATCTGGATGGTGCTCTCTTCACTCAAAGATACTGCCGATATCTATTCGACAGGTTTATTTGAAGGCCCGTTTTCATTTGATAATTATATCTTTCTTTTTGACGGCTCTGAACGTGTAGAAAGGCCGTTTTTAAGAACGTTATTTAATTCATTCTTTATTTCAATCACCGTTACTTTAAGCGTAACAATCAGTTCTGCTTTTATCGGTTACGCACTGGCGAAAATGAAATTCAGAGGACAGGGGCTGTTTAAAAACTTTCTGATTATTCAGATGGTTTTTCCGGCATTTATGTTCATTATTCCGCAGTTCCTGCTTATCCGGGAATTTAATTTAATCAACACCTACAGTGCTTTGATCATTCCTTTCCTAATGAGCGGCTGGGGCATATTCATGGTGTCGCAGAGTTTTAAAGGTACGCCGAATGACTATATTCACGCAGCTAAATTGGACCACGCAAATATGTGGAAAATACTAGTGCACGTGATGATGCCGCTGAACAAATCGATTCTCGCTATTGTTGCACTATTCACCTTTACCGGTGTCTGGGACAACTTCCTATGGCCGTTAATCGTTATGCAGGAAGTAGAGAAGATGCCTTTATCAGTACTGCTGGCCAACTTCAGTAAATCATACGGTGTATATGTCGGCCCGGTTCTGGCCGGTTCAGTGGTACAGACTCTGCCGATTGTGGTCCTGTTTATTGCATTCAGAAAGTACTTCCTGCAGGGAATGTCACTCTCTTTGAAATAGGATGGTCATATGAAACAACTACCTTGGTGGCGCAGCAGTGTTTTTTATCAGGTTTACCTGCCTTCGTTTGCAGATGGAAACGAAGACGGGACGGGTGATTTTGCCGGCCTGATTGAGCGCCTCGACCATATTGCATCACTCGGTGTGAAAGGGATCTGGGTAACGCCATTCTACCCTTCACCCCTGGTTGATAACGGTTATGACATCAGCAATTACTGTGATGTCGACCCGAGATTTGGGGATCTGGATTTATTCAGAAAATTTGTGGATGCCTGTCATGAACGGGGCATAAAAGTCATTATTGATCTGGTGGTCAACCATGTATCAAAACAGCACCCGTGGTTTCAGGATGCGTTAAATAATGTCGACAGCCCTTATCGTGATTACTTTATTTTTTCTAAAAATCCGAACAACTGGCAGTCCTTTTTCTCCGGCTCTGCCTGGGAAAAAGAGGAGCACACTGACTACTTTTATTATCACAAGTTTTCAAGTGAGCAGATCGATCTTAACTGGGCAAATCCCCAGGTAGAGAAAGAGATCCTCAGTGTGATTGATTTCTGGATCGACTACGGCGTTGACGGTTTCCGTTTTGATGTCATTAATTTTCTGACAACCGATGGAATAGGTTTAGACAACCCGTTCAAAGAAGATCAGCAGGAGCACAAACACGATATAAACCAGCCGGGTGTTTTAGATGCGGTATCGCGTATTGCTCAGCATATACGTGCAAAAGGGGATTATTTTTTAGTGGGAGAAGTGGGCAGTGAAGATCTGTCCCTGCTCACTCAGTATCAGTCAGCGCAGCATTTAGATGTTGTTTTTAATTTCAACCTCGGCAGCCAGGAGAAGTTTGATTTAGAAAAAATTTATAGCGAAATGAAAAAAATGAACAGTGATATGTCCGGTGTACCGACACTGTTTTTTTCAAGTCATGATATGCCGAGAATGATCAGTCGTTTTGGCGAATCACAACGAGATATTAAACGGGCGGCCGCAGTCTGTGCACTGCAGTTTACCGCACTGGGAGTGCCGTTTATTTATAACGGTGAAGAGATAGGCATGACCGATTTTATTCCGGAATCATTACAGGAGATTAGTGATATTCAGGGAAAAAATGCCTATAAAACAGCAAAAGACAAAGCTCATAGTGATGAGCAGGCACTGCTGACCGCAATTAAAGAAACACGCGACAACTCACGTTCGCCGATGCAATGGAACAGCAGCCAGAATGCAGGTTTTTCATCCGCTTTACCGTGGATGAAAATAAATAAAAATTACAGGGACGTTAATGTAGAAAAACAGCTGTCTGACAGCAGCTCGATTCTAGCGGCGTATAAGAAGCTGATCTTAATTCGAAACAGTGAACCCGTGCTATGGCAGGGGGAATATGAATTCTTTGAGAAAAACGGCGAGATTATACACTTTCAAAGAAGTCTTAATAATCAGTATATAGAGGTTCTAATCAACTTTGGTGAAGCAGCTGTTAACCCGACATTTGCAGACAGCGGGCACACATTGTTCGGCACAGACCAGCAGTATATTGAGAAAAACGAAATTTTAATTAAAAAAGGCTCAAAATGAAAATTACACGTTATATTAACAACCCGATTATTTCACCTAAAGATGTAAAACCTTCACAGCCCGGCTTTAAAGTTGACTGTGTATTTAATGCCGGTGTTATTAAAACAGACACTGAAGTAATACTGCTGCTGCGTATTGCTGAAAGTATTATTTCCGACTCGAATGAGCAGATCAAAGTACCTCTTTTGATTGAAGATAACGGCCAGTGGCTGCCGCAGATTAAAATATTTGATCTCAATGATCCGCTTTACTGTTTTGATGATCCACGTGAGATCAAGCTTGTTGCCGATCCGAGTGTGGTTTTTCTAACATCAATGTCACACCTGCGTATCGCACGAAGCAGTGACGGTATTAACTTCGATATTTCCGATAGTGCGTTTATTGCACCGGACAACAAATATGAGCAGTTCGGCTGTGAAGATGCACGTATTACACAAATCGACGACCTGTATTACATCAACTACTCGGCAGTTTCTCCTTTTGGTATCACTACCGCGCTGGCTTCTACCACTGATTTTAACAGTGTGACTAAACACGGCATTTTATTCAGCCCGGATAATCGCGACGTATGCTTATTTCCTGAAAAGATAGACGGAAAATATATGGCACTGCACCGCCCTGCACCGAAACATTTTGGTAAACCTGAAATATGGATAACCGAATCACCGGATATGGTGCATTGGGGGGCACATCAGCACCTGCTAGGCAGCTCTGAAGATGACTGGGACAGCCTTAAACTCGGCGGCGGCGCACCTATGATAAAAACAGCTAAAGGCTGGCTGCAGATTTATCACGGTGTTGATGCACAGCAGCGTTACTGCTTAGGTGCACTACTTCTTGACCTGGAGAATCCGACTAAAATATTAGCAAAATCTGCCACACCGCTGCTTGAGCCGCAGGCCCCTTACGAGCTTGAAGGTTTCTTCGGTAATGTTGTATTTACCTGTGGTGCTTATATTGATGAAAATATTTTAAATATTTATTACGGCGCGGCTGATGAGCATATGGCACTTGCACAGATCAGCGTTGATGAACTTTGGAACCACCTACAACTTAACTAAGGCTTAGTCATGTTAGCAATAAAAAAACCAGTACAAACATTATACTCTGAATTCAAAGCGACCTGCACCTCAACAGCAAAGGCGGAAAAAATTCAGTTTATCGGCGCACAGGATAATGATGTATATAACATAGCGGCTCCCTTTGAGCTGGACGGCAGGCAGATTATTGCCGGCCGTGTTGAAGCGCGAGATTCAGAACATTCAACGGTAATGTTTTTTGAACAAACAGCAGATAATCAGTTTACCCTGATCAGCGATGCACCAACATTTGAGCTGCAGGACCCCTTCTATACCTATATCAATGGTGAGTTTATTTTCGGCGGCGTTGAGATAAGCCCGGATCCTGAGAATGCAGATGCCCTTATCTGGAAAACATGCTTTTACCGCGGCCGCGATATTTATTCATTAACGCATTTTGTTGACGGCCCGGCGCGCATGAAAGATATCCGTTTATGCGCTACTGCCGATAATAAAATAATGGTCTTTACCCGCCCGCAGGGTGAAATCGGCGGACGCGGTACTATCGGTGTGACTCAAATTGATACGCTTGAAGATCTGTCCATTGAAGTCATTAATAATGCAAAACTGCTTGATGATCACTTTGAAGAGCAGGACTGGGGAGGTGTTAATGCCGGTTATCTGCAGGCAGACGGAAAAATTGCATTATTAGCACATGTAGCCTCTTTTGATGATAACGGCGGCCGTCATTACTACCCGTCGACTTTTCTATTTGATCCTGCGGATCACAGTTATTCAAGCATGAGAATTATCGCCGAAAGAAGCCAGTTTAAGGCAGGGGAAAGTAAACGCGCCGATCTAATCGATGTCGTATTTTCCGGCGGCCTTATCCACATTAAAGATGACTTATACCGTTTATATGTAGGTACAAGTGATTGTGAAGCTCAGTGGATTGAAATCAATCAACCTTTTTTACAACAGTAAAAATAGACCTGCAGCTGCTGTCTGCAGCTGTGTTTAACAAAAACTAATAAACAGGAAAAAACATGAAAACTAAAAATATTTTATTATCTTGCTTATGTCTGTCCCTGGCGCCGACCGTGTGGGCCGAAGACTTCAGCATCAGTGAAACTGACGATCAGCTTCTTGCCAAAAATAATGTATATTCAGGAAGCCGCATTAAAGTAAAAGAGGAGAACGGAGAAGTACTTAACGCTAATTTATCAGAAGGCGTTATCAGCTTAGGTAATGATAAATACATGCGTGTCGATTATGACCAAGTGCGCATCGAGGAAGATAAGAAATTCAAGCTGCATGGCAACTGGTTAACGGAATACAAAGTTGAGCACTTTAAAAACGAAGGCACCAGCACCAGCTCTCGCCCTGTACATGAATGGGTTTTTGCAGACGGGCGTGTTAATTTCGGCGACAGCGGTTTTAATTTAGGTTATATCTTAAAGAAAGTTTCCTTTGAAAATGACTTAAGAGACGGCAGCGGCGATGTTAATGATTTTCGTATGAATGAAATGGAGCTTCGTCCTGCTTACGCGAAAAGCATCGGTAAACATTGGTTTATGCTTGAAGCCACCTATCTGGGTAAAACGGGTTATGAAAAGATGGGTAGTGGTAACGACAGCTACCTGATTGGTGGTGACGGTTATGGTATCCGTCCTTATTACAGTTATCAATTCAACGATGACTTTGGTATTAATACCGATCTTAAATGGCTGACTGAAGATAAAAGTGCCGACGGCGCTGATGCGGGTAAATTTGTGTTTTACGAAGCACTGTTTAATGTCCGTTATAATATCTTAGATAACCTGACCGCCGGTGTTGAATTTTTCCATAAAGACGGGGACAACTACGATAATGACGGCGTTAAAGGTTCAAATCTTACTGAAACAGAAATTCGCCCTTGGGTATCATGGCGCTTAGATCAGCATAATCTATTCTTTAAGCTTGAACCACAGAAAAAAACGATTACCGAAGCTGACGGACGCGTTTCTTATGAGTCAGAGGCAATGAAATATATCGTTAATTACAGCTATCCAATAACGCCTTATGTCTACTTTGTCGCAGAATATTTCTACCGCACAGAAACAGATAAAAAAGTTGACGGATCAGCATACACAGGTCCGGATGGTGAAACCAACTTCGGTAAAGTAGGCCTTAACTTCGTCTTCTAATTTTTAATCAACACCATGTTTAACGATAAACAAGCAATTATAAAATGCTTTTTATCGTTAAACTGCAGTTAAAAAGACAACAGGAAATTAATATGAAAATTTTCAAAAATTTATTCGCTATAGCGGCATTAACAATCTCATTTGCGGCCAGTGCCAGCCTGGTTAACCTGCAGCACCTCGACCATTTATACGAGGAACGCACAATTGAGAGTGGAGAAAAACTCGGGCTTATTCATATCTACAGCGAATACCCTGATTATGAATGGGTAAAAGATCCCCTTGAAGGCGTATCGGCCCTTGATGATATGGCCAGAGCAATTGTGGTCTATTCTGATGCCTATCAGCAGACAAAAGAGAAAGCACATTTTGAGAAAATGACCAGCCTAATTAATTCGATTCTTTTCCTGCATTCTGATAACGGTTATTTCAATAACTTTATCTACCCTGACAACACGGTGAATACAACTTATAAAACCAGCTTAGCAAATGCAAACTGGTGGACCTGGCGCGCAATCTGGGCGCTTTCATACACCTATGAACAAGTGCTTGCCGACAATAAAGAGTTAGCAGAGAAGATGCATACGGTATTATTTAAAAGCATTGACACTACCTACGAAGGTTTTAACTTTGAGCAGACAGTCACTAAGCAGAACGGTTTTGATGTACCTGAATGGCTGCCAAGTAACGGTGCCGATCAGGCGTCAGTTTTGCTTTTAGGTTTGACTAAAGCTTACCAGATCGCCCCAAGTGAAAAAATTGCTAAGCTGATGAAGTCATTAGCTGACGGTATCATGCTGATGCAGGTTAAGAATGTTGAATCACCAATATACGGTGCGATGCTGAGCTGGAAAAACATCTGGCATGCTTACGGAAACAGCCAGTCTTATGCATTATTAGAAGCCGGTATGGCACTGGAAGACAGAGATATGGTTAAAGCGGCCTTTGAAGAGCTGGATCATTTCTACCCGTACCTTATTGAACAGGGTCACCTGAACTGGTTCAGTGCAGAGCAGAAAGGTAAAGAGATTAAATTCTTAGAAAAAGATCAGTTTGCCCAGATTGCTTACGGCTTCCGTCCGATGATCTTTGCTAGTTTAAGAGCTTTTGAAATTTCTCGTGACAGCCGCTATATTGATCAGGCAGTAAAACTGGCAATGTGGTTCTTTAAAGATAATGCGGGCGCTATTCAGATGTACTCACCAGAAACAGGACGCGGCTATGACGGTTTGAATTCAGCGACAGAATATAACCGTAACTCTGGTGCAGAGTCTACTATTGAAGCTCTGCTTTCCTTAGCTGCGATTGAGAAGTCTCCTAAAGCTAAAAAATTATTACAAGAAAAACTAAAAGCCTTAAAAGTTAAAGCAAAATAATTTTTACCTTTCTTTGTTGTTATAAAAATCGGGACCGAGACAGTCAACCTGTCTTCTGTCCCGATTATTAATTTTAACCGTAACAAACGAGCCCCCTATAACTTTCAATGGACTGAATAAATCATTTAAGCTGAGAAACAGCCTGCTTATCAGAGACACAAGACCATGACAGACCATCTATTCAAATTAAACAATGTAATACAAAACTATGCCTGGGGAAGCGATTCATCTATCCATTCTTTATTTAATATCCCTAATCCAGATCAGCAGCCGCAGGCTGAACTATGGATGGGAGCCCATCCGAACGGCTGTTCCAAAAATCAGCAGGGAACCCTGCTTAGTCAGATTATTGATCAAGATCCGGCTGCGGTATTAGGCGCCTACACACAAAAAAGATATAGCTCTCTGCCCTTCCTGCTAAAAATACTAGCAGCAGAAAAACCATTATCAATTCAGGTTCATCCAAGCAAAACCATGGCTGAGCAGGGATTTAAATTAGAAAACTCACAAAATATTCCTGTCGATGCGCCAGATCGAAACTATAAAGATGCGAACCATAAACCAGAGCTTGTATACGCTGTCACCTTTTACCAGGCGATGAATGGTTTTCGTAAAATAGATGAAATTATCAGCCTGTTTGAACAAGCAGACTGTAACACCCTTGCAGATGCCTTAAAATGTTTGAAAGAAAATCCGGGTGAACAGCATCTTCAGAACTTCTTTGCCGTAATAATGAATCTGAATGCGTCAGATAAAGCTCAGGCCATAGAGGAGCTTATCAAGAACCTAGATACAAAAGCACAGACACATAAAGCTAAAGAAGCCTTTCAGCTCGTTGCTCAGTTTTATCAGGACTATCCGGGTGATATAGGGTTATTTTCACCGCTGATGCTGAATATCATTGAATTAGCACCGGGTGAGGCGATGTTTTTAGATGCTCAAACGCCGCATGCTTATATCCATGGTACCGGTATAGAAATTATGGCCAGCTCAGATAACGTACTTCGTGCAGGATTAACACCAAAACATATCGATGTGGATGAGTTAATTAAAAATACCAAATTCCAGCCCAGTACATTTGATGACCTGAAAATACAGGCTCAATGTTTTGACCATAAAAAAGTATTCCATGTTCCCGTTGATGACTTTAACTTTGAAGTCCACAGCGTCACCTCCGAGGGGCATGACGAGTTTGTCAGAAGTCCGGAAATACTGCTTTGTCTAGCGGGTAATGTAACCATCTCAACAGCGCAGCAGAGTATCAAGCTGCAGCGCGGCGAATCCGTTTTTATCTGCGCAGCCGCTCACTCTTATCAGTGTCATGGCGAGGGACAATTTGTTAGAGCCTTTAATTAATCCAGCACCGCTGTAGTTTTAAATGAAAAGCGCGTTTCAGCGCTTTTTACTTTTTCAGGAATAACCGATGACAGCTAAAACACACCTTTCAGAAAACGAAATAACAACCATTCTCAGCAATTATGATTTAGGTGAATTGATAAATTCACAGCTTTTTTTAACGGGAACTGTACAGACTAATATCTTTATGCGTACGACAAAAGGCGCCTTTGTCTTAAGACATTATCAAAACCGCTCAAACGAAGCGGTACAGTTTGAAACTCACCTGTGCGCCTATCTCAGCAGCCGTCATTATCCCTGCCCGGCCCCTTTTAAAAACCACAGGGGAGAATACACCGGGCTGCACAACAAAAAGCCCTATGTTATTTTTGAGTTTATGCCCGGAGAGCATATAGAAAAACCAACTGAGAAGCAGAAAGATCAGCTCATTCAAAAAGTGGCTGAACTACAGATTATCACCAGAGACTACCAGCCCTGCGCTCTGGAGCACAGGTTCAATTACGATATTAACAGCTGTAGAGAGAAAGCAGCTGAGCAGGCGGCCGAAATCAACACCATCAATGCGGCGCTAAAATTAGAATGGTTTGAAAAAGAACTGGCTGAACTGCAGCTGCCGGACAGCTTAGCCAAAGGGATCTGTCACAATGATTTTCATTTCACCAATGTGCTTTACCATCATGGTAAATTTAATGCCCTGATTGACTTTGATGATGCTAACTACACCTATCTAGCATTTGATCTGATCTGGTTAATTGATCCTTTTAAAGCGGCTTTTAATCATGACAACTGGTATAACTGCAAAATCGACAGCAGCCAGCTGGACTTTAAAGAGGCCAGAGATACTATCGCCAAATATAAGAGCTATAGACCCTTAGATAACAGTGAAAAACAGCATCTGTTTGATTTATACAAACTAAGTATTCTATTTGACTGTATCTGGTATTTTGCAAGGGGTGATGTGAACAGCTTTTATGAAAAGGAAAAAATAAACTTAATTAACTCACTGGGAAGAGAAGGTTTTTATCAGGCGCTGTTTACAGAAAATAAACAATAAAAATTAAAATATTCAAGAATAGCCTCAGCAAGCAGCAGGGGGAGCCGAAAAAGCTCCCCAAAATCGTCTAGCGCCCTTTCATAGCTCCCATCATATCCCACATCGGGGTGAATATACCCAGCGCTAAAATCAATACCATAGCAGCAACGATTGAAATTAATATCGGCTCGATTCTGGCAGTCATATTTTTAAGTTCATAATCCACTTCACGCTCATAAAAATCAGCAGCTTCATTGAGCAGCTCGTCAACCTGACCGGTTTCCTCACCAACCGCAATCATCTGCAGAACAAGCGGAGTAAACAGATCTGCTGCAGATGCTGTTTTCAACAGGGTTTCACCCGCTTCAATACCGCCGCGCATCGCTAACATTTTATGTTTCAAATAGTTGTTATCAACAGCAAAGGCGATTAAATACAAGGAATTATTCAAAGGTACACCGGCACTGAGCATCATCGCAAAACTGCGTGAAAAACGCGCCAGTAATGAGCGCTCAATAACCGAGCCGACGATAGGGATCCTAAGTTTCCATTTATCCCATAACAAAGCACCGTTATCCGTATTTAACCAGAGCTTAACAGCAACCACCACAATGATTACCGCTCCGAGCATATATGCCCAGTAATTAACAAAGAATGAAGAAGTGCCGAGCAGAACTTTAGTGGTCCACGGCAGCTCCGCATTAAATTTATTAAACATATTTGCAAAAACCGGAATCACTTTAATATTAAGAATGACCATAGCGGCGGCCAGAAACATTAATACGAAACTTGGATAACGCATTGCCCCTTTAACACGCTTTATTGTTTCGGCTTCCTGCTCAAGATACTGCGCAAGCTGTAAAAAGATACGATCCAGCTGACCGGTATTTTCACCCACCTGAACTAAAGAGACATATAACTGTGAAAAAACCCGCGGGTGTAAAGTCATGGCGGCAGAAAGTGAGTAACCATTGCGCATACGATCTAATACATCATATAAAGCGTCACTTAATAGTTTTGAATGGGTTGAATCAGCCAGACCGTTTAATGCGCGCAGAATCGGAATACCCGCTTTGGTTAATGAGTACAGCTGCCGGGTAAATACGATCAAATCCGTCAGTTTTATCTGCGAAGCAAAAACAGCAGAAAGATCAAACGCCTGCCCGGAGGAGGTTTTCTCTTTTATCTCAGAGGGTAAAATTCCTTTCTGCATCACCAAATCTACGGCACTTTCTTTAGAAACCGCTTCAAGCTCCCCTTTTACGGCAGCGCCCTGAGCGTCGCGTCCAGTGTATTTAAACAATGCCATTATTCAGAAAAATCCAGTGGTGATACATTTAGCGGAGTTTTTTCTTCATCAAGCGGTGCCAGCGATAAACTAGACTGCTCAAGCTTCGCGCTTTCCGGTAAACTGACTTCAACTTCATCGTGATGTTTTTTAACTTTCTCAAAACGATCCACCAGTTTAAATACCTCCTCGAGAGAAGTGATGCCCTGCTTCGCATATTCCAGTGCGGCTAATGCTAATGGTTTGAAGTATTTAGCTTTTTTAGCAGCCTGAGAAAAGGCTTCCGGATCATCTAAACGTAATGCCGTAACCATATTGTCATCAATCTCTAATAATTCAAAGACACCGATACGGCCGCGGTAACCGGTAAACTGGCAGCGCTGACAGCCGGGGGCGGAATGAAAGGATGTGTACTGCAGATTTTCATCGCTTAACTGCTCAAGTAATACTTGTTGTGAAAAGTCTGCCGGAGCGCTGCTTTTACAGTTTTCACATAAACGGCGAACCAGTCTTTGTGCAATAACTGCTCTTAACGCACTGGCAACAAGATAACCGGGTGCTCCCATATCTAATAAACGCAGGGTACTGCTGACTGCATCATTGGTATGCAGAGTGGACAACACCAGGTGCCCGGTGAGCGCCCCGCGTATACCTATTTCCATTGTTTCACTGTCACGCATCTCCCCCACCAGTAAAATATCGGGATCCTGACGCAGCGCAGTACGCAGTACACTGGAAAAATCTAAACCTATTTTGCTGTTAACCTGGACCTGATTAATACGGGGTAAGCGGTACTCCACCGGATCTTCTACAGTAATAATTTTACTGCCCGGCGAATTCAACGTATTAAGCGATGCGTACAGGGTCGTTGTTTTACCACTACCTGTCGGTCCTGTCACCAGAACAAGTCCGTTAGGACGTTTAAGCTGCAGCTCTAAGCGTTCCTGAAGATGTGCCGGAATACCGATTTCCTCAAAAGATAAAACCCCGGAAGACTGATCCAGCAGACGCATTACCACGGATTCACCGGCCTGAATCGGCATAGTAGAAACACGAATATCAATACTGCGCCCTTTTACGTTGATATTAAAGCGTCCGTCCTGGGGTAAACGCTTCTCTGAAATATCCAGCTGCGCCATTAATTTAAGGCGCGAGACTAAGGCACTGGCAATACCGCTTTCCGGCAGCAGCGTTTCCTGTAATACACCGTCAACACGCTGCCTTAAGCGTAAAACATTTTCGTCGGGTTCAATATGAATATCCGAAGCACCGACCTGCACCGCGTCTTCAAATAATGACTGTAATAACTTAACCACAGTCGCATCCGAACCGTCACCGCCAATATCGACAGCGGCCGCATCAAAAGCAGATGCTTCACCATGCTCTTCACTCAGTTTAACCGCAAATGAAGCAATCTCTTTGGTACGGCGATAAACACGGTCAAATGACTCAATAAGCTGATCTTCACGCGCAATCATCAGTTCAAAATTACGCCCTTTTAACAGACTGGCTAAAACGTCTAAGCTATGCAGATCAGCCGGATCCGAGACAACTAAGGTTACTGTCTTTCCATTATCATGAATGGCCAGAGCTCTTAAACGGCGGGCATGAACCTCCGGAATTAACTGCACGGCATTATGATCAATTTTAACTTTAAGCAGATCTACAATTTCAATGTTCAGCTGGCGGGACAAGAAAGTTAATATCTGATCTTCACTGATATAACCTAAGTGAATTAAAGTAGCCCCTAGTTTCAGCCCTAAATTACGCTGTTCCTGGAGCGCATTGCCTAACTGGGCTTCACTGATTAAATGCTCTTCAACCAGTAAATCACCTAAACGCTTTTTCAGTTGCGGTTTCATAAACTTCCTTACTTTTCAGCTAAATAGGTTAAACGCTGATCGATATATGCTTTAGCTTTTGAGGAGAGATCGGTTTGTAATAAAGCCGATTTATAACTACTGACAGCCAGCTCAGTTTTACCCTGTTTATCCTGTGCAATCGCCAGTGACATTCTCCAACGCCCGTTATCCGGACGCTGCGACAGTAAACTTTTAAACAGACTTTCAGACTGTTCAAACTTTTTAAACTTCTGCGCCAGAATAGCGTAGCTGACGTAATAATCTAAATTACCTTCAATTTTAGGAGGGTGCTGGTGCAGATACAGATAGGCTTTACGTTCATCCCCGGATTTTAAGGCAATACGCGACAGCATTAAATTAAAGTCAGGATAATCCGGCGATACCTGTGCACCTTTTTTAAGTAAACGAACTGCTTTGTTATTCTCTCCCTGCCCGTAGTAATAAAGTGCTGCAGATTTTCGAACTTCATTTAAATCAGGCTGCAGACTCAGTGCCTGCAGGCGCTTATCGGCGGCCGCATCCAGCTCTCCTCTCAGCTTAGCTTTCTCAGCTTCTTTAAGATGAATCTGTGCCAGCTGAGGGTTAGTTAACTGTGCTTTTTTAATCTCTAAATGAGGTATTTTTTTAACCGGATCTGCTTTTTTAAGTAATGCTTTCTCTGCTGCTGGTTTCTTTTTCTCTTTTACAGGGACTGTTTTTGCAGTCATTTCAGGCGCTTTCGCCTTCGTCTTTAAGGGACTGTCACTTTTATTTTTTTCGGCAGCTTGAAAGGAAGCCGGCGCCGGGACTTTTTCTCGTTGTGCAGCCAGCTCTTTTATAATGGTTTGTTTCGCTTCAATGACTACGGGCGTCTTTAACGGTTGTTCGGCAGCAACTTTTGGCTCAGCCGCTAAAGGAACAGTAGGAACAGGTATCTCTGCGGCCTGCACCAGCCTTTGTTCAGGCACTTTTTCTTGAATAAAGATAAGGTAAGAAAGCCCTAAAGCACTACCGAACAATAAAACGATTAAAATAAACAGCAGTGATTTCTGCGCCGTTTTTTTTGCAGGGAGCCCGGATATAACTGGTGAATCATGCCGGTTTTTCTCAAAATCCTGATGCATTTTATTAATAATACTCATATTAATCCTTTCCACCAGAGTAATAGGAGCACATTTAACAACACAAATGAAAACAACACAGCCCACCAGTAATTTAACTTCTGTAGCGGATAGGCATCTTCTGTATCGGCTGCCGCCTCATTCACTAATTTAACGGTAATATTACAATGCTGACTACCGTAACTGAGCATCAGTACTTTATGGCATAACACATTAATTAAACGCGGTATGCCGCGGCTTGCCCGGCTTATTCGACGACAGACGTTACGGTCAAACAGTAATGCGCCCCGATAACCAGCCTGATTTAAACGCTGTGAAATATAGTGTTCAATCTCCGATTCAGATAATGCGCGCAGCTGGTATGAAAAGGTGATCCGCTGTCGTAACTGTCTAAGTTTAGTCTCGCTTAAACGCACATCTAATTCCGGTTGAGCGAATAAAACCACTTGTAATAGTTTTTGAGACTGTGTTTCTAAATTAGAGAACAGCCGTAATGCTTCCAGCGTTGAATCTGGTAAAGCCTGCGCTTCATCAACCAGCACCAGCACTTTCTTGTCCTGCGCCAGCAGAGTTAGTAAACGTTCTTTAATCAGCCCGGTTAATAAAAACTCCTGTTCAAAAGTCTCTTTTTTCAATCCGATTTTATCCGCCAGCGCGCAGCGCAGTTCATGGGCGGTCAGGTAAGGGTTATCAATATTGCAGATCAGGTACTGCTCAGAAAGTTCCAGTTGCACTTTATTACATAACAAGGTTTTACCGGTCCCGACTTCACCGGTTATTTTTAAAATACTTTCTCCCAAAGAAAGCGCAGTAGTAATAACTTCTAACGCTTCCTTATGGGGAGTAAAGTCGATATAAAAGCGCGGATCCGCAGTTAATGAAAAAGGCGCGGCTTGCAATCCAAAGTGTTGTAAATATATCATTCAGACGGGTACCATTTTTCAATTAAATCCGATGATTTTTGAATCTCCTGCTTCCAGGTGTTTTTCTTAATAACCTGCGGTTTTACTAAAATAACCAGCTCCGTTTTATAGTTCATTTTCTGACGATTGGTAAACAGCTCACCTAACCAGGGTACATCACCAAGAAAAGGAACTTTAGAAACGATATCTTTTTCGATGCTTTTCATTAATCCGCCGATAACAATCACATCACCGCTTTGAGATTTCACCACGGTATCCGATTCCCGCACGTCACTTTTAGCAACTGGAATAGTCAAATTACCGGTAGCAGCGCCAAAGTTGATGGTTTTAGTCTGCTCCTCAATATCAATAATTGACGGATGAATATGTAACAATACGCTGTCATCGTCATTTATTTTAGGCGTGACATCAACAGAGATACCGGAGAAAAAAGGAGTCAGTTCGACATTTGGAGTAGAAGTTGTGGATGTGCCGGTTACCGTTGTAGTTGAAACATCAGTCACAAAATACTCATCGCCGCCAACCTTAATCACCGCTTTTTGATTGTTCATCGCCGTAATACGAGGTTTAGATAAGACATTAACATCACCTTGTGTTGCTAACATCGACACAACCGCATTAAAGGAACCGTCAGAAATAGTCAATGCACCGCCGCCGCCGATAGTGCTCTGAATAACACTGTCAGCAATTTTATGAACACTGTTATATGCCAGTGTTGTATTTTCTACAGCGTTAGTCCAGCTGACCCCCTGCTGATACTCATCGCTTAAAACAACCTCAATTAACTGAATTTCTAAAATCACCTGACGGTTTAAATTATCCGATTCTTTTTTTAAGAACTCCCGTACTACACGAATTTCAGCAGGATAAGCACGAATGGTAATCAGGCCGGACATAGGGCTGACAATGACATCACGATCTTTTTTATTATTTAAGAGCTTATTTATTTTCATCTCTAAATAAGCCCAATAGTTAGTGCTGGTGACTGTGGTTATTTTCGTACCGTCCTGCAGACTGTTTGATGAAAACTCTCCGTTGAACTCCTGCCCTTCGATACCTGAAGAGCCCGAAGAACGGGATGAATTCGATGAACTTGATGAACTTGAGCTATCACTGTCACTGTCGTTATTATTGTCGTCATTCTGATCGCTTAAATGGCCGGATAATACACTGGTACGCGAGCCGCCCATGCGGTTCATAAACAGGTAGTCCAGCGTAAAGCTGGCAATACGCATTCCCGCAGGGTAAATATGATAAACACGCCCTTTTAATTTAATTTCATAACCAAACATATCTTCGATAACAGACAACGCTTCACTGAGTGTTACCTGCTTAAGAGAAAGTGTAATAGAACCTTCAACACCCGGGTGAACGGCAGCACTGTAGGCTGAATCATTAATCAGAGATGCGAAGAAGACAGAAGCATCAACATCTCTTGCTGTGATATTAAAACGTTTTTCTTCCTGTACAACCGCACTGTTTTCTTCTGATAAATCAGCATATAATTCAGCTTCAATATCCTCAGGCAGAATCAGCTCCTGCACCTGCTTATTATTATTTTCCTGCAGAGCCTCTTTCTGGTTTTCAGCCGTATTTTTTTTAGTTACCTGACAAGCTGTTAATAATAGGAGGCAGCAGCTTATAGCGAAAATTCTTTTCATTTTATATAGTTTCCATAAAGAAAATGAGTCATTTAATTAATAAAACGTTCTTGTTCTGTGTACAGGGTTAATTTGTAAGACTTTGCCTTATAGCGTACCGACACGGAATCCTTAGCAATACGTGTTATCTGATATCCGTTTACCCGCTGCCCTGTTTTATATAATTTATTATTTAAAATAGCAGAACGGCTGTCTCCCTCAATCAGTATACTTTGTAATCTCGGTAAAGCGGCCCGAGCCGCTTTTTTTACTGATTTAGTATGATAATTTAACGGCCTGGTAGGATCCGTTAACGATTCCACACCCGCGAGCGTATTAAAACTAATTATTAGACAACATAAAAAAATATATTTAACCACTGACTAAATCCTGCTGACTGCTTAATGTGTAAATTTGAATTGTCACTTCAGCAAGCGGATACTTTACCACTTGATAATCCAGTGAAGACCAGTAAAACTTTTCCTGAAGTGTTTCAAGGTTTAGCAAATAACGATAAACGGCATTGTAATTCCCGACCAGCTGAATCTCTAATGTATGCTTATAAAAGATATTTTCAGCAGATACGCCTTCAGCACCATCAACTGCCGAGGTGAATGACTGCAGCGGTAATGATTTCAGCAGTTTTACCTTTACCCCAGGGCTTGAAGACAAGAGCTTCGCTAATGCGGCCGGCATTTTCTGCGAATGAATAAAACGGACTAATTTTTCATCCAGCTGTTTATCTAATGCGACTAATACCTGTTTAGAAAAAGCTATCTTATTATTAACTTCCTGGAGCGGATCTTTTAATAACCGCGCTTTAATTTCGGCAATTTCATGACTTAATTCTTTTTCCTGCTGATAACCTGCCTGCAGTGCTTTATCGGCTTTTCCCTGTCTGATCATCGCAGGTTCAAACATCCAGTAATAGGTAAGCGCGGCGGTACAGATAATTAAAGCACCGAACATAATGACACGTTCACGCATAGTCATTTGATTGAAGGCTTTTTCTAGCTCGCTAAAGTTAAGCTTTTTCATTCTACGCCTCCCTTAGCAGTGCTTTTTTTCTTCCCATTATTGGTTAATTGGAATGAAAAACGCCCCGCTTCACCTAATATCTGCAGCTGAGAAAATGTAATATCCGCCAGCTCGTCGGTTTCTTGAATTTTACTTAACCACAAAGGTACCGAATCACTCTGCTTCGCCACACCGGCAATATTTAAACGGCCGTTCATAACAGAAAAACTATTAATACTGACGCTATTGGTGTCAGCTAGGGATAAACCGCGCATCAACTCAGAAAAACTAACTACAACTCCGATGTCAATTCCCGCTAAGCTGCCTAACAAACGCTGTTTAGCAGCGGTTTCATCTTGTAAAGCCAGCAGTTCCCGCGTTTTATGTGCCGGTGTACGTTTCTTCTGTACCTCTGTAATTAATAAACTTAATTCACTCTGTTTTGCATCCAGTACTTTTTTATGCGCCTGCGCAGCGCTCTGTTTTTCGGCGTACTGGTCAGCTAAAAACAGATGCAGTATTAATGCCGATGACAGGCAGATTCCCAGCAGCAGCAGAAATTGTTTAAAAGTGGCTTTTTCACGTATCGGATAACAGCTTGGCTGATAAAGATTTATCTGCTTCTTCATATACCCTCAGCCTCTATTAACAACCCGTAAGTAAGAATATTATTAAAATCATACTGTTCCGGTTCACCAAAGGGCAGCACATTACGCGCTAAATAACTGCCTAATTTTTCCGCTAATAAGTTAATATCAGGGCAGATAACGGCTAAATATAAATGTCCGATGGTGGCAATCCGCAATTGTGAATTAATATAATCAAGTGCACGCTGCAGTTCTAAACTCAAATTATCTAATAACGGACCTTCAACTTCAGCCAGAGGCTGTCCTAATAATTCGTTAAAGCCGCGTAAACGGTGTGAAAAGTAAAGCTGCCCCTGCTTTACTACCGTCAGCACTAATTCATTATTCTGCTGTGAAAGTAAAATATCAGCCTCTTCTTTATTGCCTAGCAAACGAGTTACAGCCATCTCTTCAATGGTTATCTCTTTTAGCGTCATTGCATGCTTTAATACCATATCGCGTATTTTGACAACGCGTTTTTTCAAAATACATACAGCAGTAATCTGTTCGCCTTTATGCTGCTGCAGGGGCATGTCGTAATAATCAACCACTAAATCAAAAATACTGTCGGCAACAAGATCTTTGATAGTGAACGGCAGGCTTGCCAGTAATTCATTTTTGTCTACTTTCGGTTTTTCAATGTCAAAGGTTTGATAAAAATCCCGGCTTAAAACGACTGAAACCTCAGTAGCGGTTAATTTATGCTCCTGCACAAGTGAATCAAAAGTCTCTGCCCACTGTGACTCAGAATTTATCGAGGCTTTTGCAAGCAGACAGACTCGACCTTCATGCATATGACAAACAGCCATGCGGTTAATACCTAGATACAGGCTGATCCGGGCTTTTGATTTTTTGGTAAAAATATTTTTAAAAATCATTAATTATTTTTTTCTCTTTTCAGCAGATATCCGATAATTTACATTGAATAATAAGCGAATAATTCAAAGTATGTCTTTTTATTTGCAATATTTATTAAACAAGGCGGCAAAATGTCGAAATAATCACTCAAAGACCTTAAAATCAGGTTGAAAGTCTTAATCAGCCCCTCTCCTTTGGTGCGGATTCGGCATCCAATCAAGGGAGAGCATCAGGTGTGCTTTCAGTAAAAGGTACGCTCTGAACCATAGGGGTATTTCAGGGAATAAGTAACGAAAATTAAAATTTAATTGAAGAGCAGATTCTAGGCATAAAGTTGAAGATCTAACGGGTTAAATCAAGACTTCACAACGAATTGTTAAATGCTTGCATTTAATCAATGTCGATAGAGGAATCACGAAGTGAATCGCTCGAAAGACAACGAAGATGCTTGCCTCTCGGCTTGCCCTTCGGGGAGCACGCTCGAAAACCAGCCCTTCGTTGCAACAATCGTAAAGGGAACACCATTCACTCATATTGCGCCTTGCTCTGGTGTCCGAGCGCGCTCCTGATAAATTCATTTTGAATGGCAACGGGTATCAATTAAAACCCGGTCGGCTGCGCGGCGGCAAAGTAATGCCCCTGACCGGCATAAATTCCCAGTTTAAGTAAACAATCCCATTCGTCACTATTTTCAATACCGACAGCAATAATTTTAGTACGGCTGTTCAGGCAGCTGGCCATTAAGCTCTGCAGAGCAATTTGATTAGCAGCGCGCTGATTAACATCACGTACCAGACCCGGATGTAATTTCAAATAATCAATATTAAAATCCAGAATATATTCAGTATTAACAATCGATTTACCGACATTATCAACCGCTACTTTACAGCCGATTTTCTGAACGGCATTCAGCGCCGTACGCAGTGAAAAGTAATTCTGCGTTAACGCATCCTCAGAGACTTCTATCACTAGGTTATTACGCAGATATTTGGGCTGCTGCATCAGCTCGTACATCAGCCATTTATGAGTGCTTTTGTCGGTTAAAATCCGCGCACTCAAATTAAGCGCAACGGGTATCGCCGACTGACCTCGAGAGACAAGTAAAGCAAGTGTTTTTTCTAACATCTGCAGATCAAACTTTTCGTGCAGACCGCATTTCTCAGCCATAGGTAAAAAAGCTGCGGCGGCAATGATCTCTTGATTACTGTCTTTGATACGCGGCAGAAGTTCACAATAAAGCTCATCAATACCATCAGCGAGCACCACCTTCTGACTGTATAATAACAAACCGTTATTCTCCAGGCGGTTTTCCAACAGTGTCCGCCACCTTACCGTGCCCTTAGCCAGACTCACTGGTTTTTCCTGCTGATCCGCCAAAAACCAGCCGCTGCTTTTCTGATGCACTGCAACTAACAATGCTTGATTTAAATCATCCATGATAGAAACCGTTTTTGCACCGTAATGAAAATTAACCACACCGATATGAAAAAACTCGTCAATTACAAAGGGCTGCGGCAGCTGCAGCTGAAAAAGCAGTTTACAAAGCTGTTTCGCGGCCACTTCAGTCTCCTGATAAGACATCTGCGGAATAATAATAACAAACTCTGAAACATCAATACGGCCGTGAAACCGATCGTCATAACGCTGTACAAATGCCGACAAAAGTTCCGTAATCTGCATCAGCATTTTCTGGTAGGTGTTTGTGCCTAACTGATGATTAAGCGTATCTAATTCACTAAATTTTATCAGCAGCAAAGCACTGGAGTAAACATTCTGCTCCATTGCGACCACATCTAAACGATTTTCAAAAGCGAGGTTATTTCCCAAACCGGTACTTTCATCTAAAAACGCCTGCCCGCGAATATGCGCATCAAAATAACTGCGTTCTTTTTTACTCTGTTCCAGCTCCATGGTAAGTACATCTAATGCTTTACTGGCGAGCTTAGGCCACTCTCCCTCATAGGGAATTCGAGCGGTAGGATTATTCTGCAGCAGGTATTTGGCTCTTCTTTCCAGAAGCTCAGCTCCTTTAAACTGCTTTTTGATCCAGCGAATTGCAAAAATCAGCAGAGTAAGGCTAAATAAAACAGCCAGTGAAATACCAGCCAGAGGTTTCATGGAAAACTTAATCTCATCGTAGGGCTGGCGGGTATCTAAATGCAGGGAGATCTTGGGATATTTTTCTAACTGATATTGATAGCTAAGCTGCCGGTTCTTAGGGTAATAGTGACGGCTTTCATAATAACTCTGATAAAGGACCTTGCCGGACCGCTTTATCTGTAAACGCACCACCCCGGAAGCGTTAAGCAGATCCGGCAGCCAGACCTCAAACTCATGCTTCTCTATGCCTTTATCCAGCTGACGTTCAATAACGTTAATAATGGCATCCATACGCTGCTGATGGTATTTAAGTGATAGAGAGCGCAGCGTGAACAAACCGCCGACCAGTACTAAAGCGATACACATCAGTACAACTGATGTTGTTATATAGGTAAATTTATCCGTAAATTTCATTTAATCCCTTAATCACAACTTAATTATTAAATATTTCAGCTTAATACCCGAAAACAATAATATAATGCTATAACAATTTCACCAGCCTGAAGGGCCGTGAATGTTAACAATAGGAAACCTAATGGCATCTTACTCAAATCCAAGCCAAGTACTGCAGCGTAATGAAACGCTTTTTCATAATAAAAACATCTTAGTTGCCGGCAACATTGATGACGACTACCCGTTACATTTGCAGACCATTGCCTCATCAGCAACATTTTGTTTTAGCGACTACCGTTATTACAGAAGCTTAAAAAACAAATTAACCTCGTCAGAAGTCCACTTTACCGACAACTACCAGGGCGACAAAAAATTCGATCTGCTGTTGATATTTCTGCCTAAAGCCAAACAGGAAACCCAGTATTTGCTGGCGAATCTGGCCCCGCATTTACAAGACGGTGCAGCCGTTATTCTGGTCGGCGAAAAGAAATGCGGCATCAAGAGCGCAGACTCTTTATTAAAACCTTATTCATCGAATATCAATATCATTGACTCTGCCCGTCATTGTAGCATTTTATTTTGTGAGTTAAACCAGACGGTTAAAACCTTTAACCAGACAGAGTGGATAAAAACCTATACGCTTAATATCAATAATACTGAACTGCAGATCTGCTCGTTACCCGGCGTGTTCAGCTATGGTGAATTAGATAAAGGCAGTGAACTGCTGCTGCAGAATCTACCGGAAAAACTCACTGGAAGCCTGCTTGATTTCGGCTGCGGCGCCGGTGTTATTGCATGCTACATTCAAAAGAAACACCCGCACACCGAGATAGATTTAATTGATGTAAACGCATATGCCTTAGCCAGTGCCAAACTATCACTGCAGCAGAACGGACTAAGTGGCAACGTTTACCCTTCAGACGTTTTTTCTGATGTCAACAAAAAATATAACCTACTGATTTCCAATCCGCCGTTTCACTCCGGTCAAAAAACAGATTACGTTGCGGCAGAAACATTTATTAATCAAGCACCTGCAAACCTAAAAAGCAATGGTAGGATGTCTATTGTTGCCAATAAATTCTTGAGATATGAACCTTTAATTGAAAAAGTGTTCACTAGTTCACAAAAACCTCAAGAAAACAATAAGTTCAAAGTGTTGACATGCCTCAAGTAATAATCAAATTAGCGCTGTTAATTTTTTATGTTTTTTGATAACGTTTCCAGACTACAAAAGGACTAAGCTGCTGACTCATTTTTAAGCAGCAAATACGTTATGTGGTAGATCATAACATTCACCCCCCCTTTTTTTTATCTGGAGACATTTATGGCTGGAATACTCGCTATGATTCTTGCTGGGGGAGAAGGCTCTCGTCTTTTCCCTTTAACACAATCTCGCACCAAACCCGCAGTACCTTTCGGCGGTAATTACCGTCTTGTTGATTTTGCACTAAACAATTTTGTTAATGCAGACTTGATGAAAATTTACGTATTAACCCAGTTTAAATCCCAGTCATTAAACATCCATTTACGTAAAGCATGGCGTTTATCAGGCGTTATGGGCAACCGTTTTATTGAAGCAGTTCCAGCACAGCAGCGAGTTAATAAAAACTGGTATTCAGGCACCGCTGACGCCATTTATCAAAATGCACGTTTTATTGAAAAAAGCGAACCGGAACACGTTTGTATATTCGGCAGTGACCACATCTACAAAATGGATGTGCAGCAGATGGTTGAACATCATAAAGCTAAAGGCGGCTCTCTGACAGTAGCGGCAATCCGAGTCGTTAAAGAGCAGGCTTACCATTTCGGAATTATCGAAGTCGATGAGGAAGGCCGCATGATTGGTTTTGCTGAAAAACCGGCTGTTGAAGATGCAAAAACTATTCCTGGTGATCCTGATCATGTATTAGCTTCAATGGGTAACTACATTTTTAAATCAGATGTATTACTTAAAGAACTATATGACGATGCGCCGGATAATAACTCCAGCCATGACTTCGGCAAAGACATCATCCCTAAACTCTACCCTAAAGGTGATGTATTTATTTATAAATTAAGTGATAACTATATTCCCGGCGAGCCGAAAACAGCTTACTGGCGCGATGTAGGCACCATTGATTCATACTGGGAAGCGCATATGGATCTACTGATGCATGAAACGCCGTTTTCGCTGTATAACAAAAACTGGCCGTTACACACCTATCATCCGCCTCTGCCGCCGGCAACATTCCGTGATCACGGTGATTCAGTCAGCGATATTTCTCAATCTCTTATCGGTGCAGGCTCTTATATTAACGGTGCAAAAATAGACAACTCTATTCTCGGTTTCCGCAGTCATGTATGTAAAAACGTACTTATAAAAGATTCTGTTTTCTTAGGAAACGCGAAAGTTGGTGCAGGCTGCCGACTAACAAAAGTAATTCTTGATAAAAATGTAGAAATCGCCCCAGGTACCATCATTGGAGAAAATCTAGAAGAAGACCGCAAACGATTTACCGTTTCCGATAATGGCGTTGTTGTGATCGCGAAAGACCGCAGAGTCGGTTTTGAAGAGCCGGCAGCGGTTATTGAAGACGTAAAAGAATTAGCAGATTCAGTTCTTTAACGATTTTTTATTCTAAATATATAGGTTTCTAACATGGCAAAAGTTCTCTCTATGATTTTAGCGGGAGGTGAAGGTTCCCGTCTTTACCCGCTAACGCAGTCTCGTACTAAACCATCTGTACCATTCGGCGGCAGCTACCGTCTGGTCGATTGTGTTTTAAACAATTTTGTAAACTCATCACTGCTTCGTATTTATGTATTAACACAATTTAAGTCTCAGTCTCTTAATGAGCACCTTAACAAAGCCTGGGGATTAAATAGTATTACCGATACCTTTATCGATGCAATTCCAGCGCAGATGCGTACCGGTAAGCACTGGTACAGCGGCACAGCTGACGCTATTTATCAGAACTTACAGTTTATCGAATCCGATGAGGCTGAAACTGTTTGTATTTTCGGCAGCGATCATATCTATAAAATGGATATCAGCCAGAAAATTGAATTCCATCACGAAAAAGATGCAGTATTAACAGTTTCTGCTATTAGACTGCCCAAAGAACAGGCTTACCACTTCGGTATTATCGAAGTCGATGAGGAAGGCCGTATGATTGGTTTTGATGAAAAACCAGCCGTTGAAGATGCAAAAACCATCCCGGGCGATCCGGATCATGTATTAGCATCAATGGGCAATTACGTATTTAAATCAAAAGAACTGCAGGCCGAGCTGATTCGTGATGCGGCGCTAACAGAATCAAGCCATGACTTCGGTAAAGATATTATTCCGCATCTATATCCACAGGGCAAAGTCTTCGTTTATGACTTTACCCAAAACACCATCCCGGGAGAACAGGGTGATGCATACTGGCGCGATGTAGGTACTATCGAATCATACTGGGAAGCCAATATGGATTTGATTAAGTCTGAGCCTCCAATTTCACTGTACAACCGAAAATGGCCGATGCATACACATTATCCAGCACTGCCGGCTGCACACTTTAAAAACAGTCATGAGTCTAACTGTACGATTCGTAAATCGTTAGTTTCCGACGGCTGTCATATTACCGGCGCATCGATTAAAAAATCAGTACTGGGCTTCAAGTGCTTTGTTGGTCAGGACACTGAAATTTTTGAATCTGTACTATTGGGCGACACCAAAATTGGCAAAAACTGTATTTTAACTAAAGTTATTATTGATAAAGATGTAATGATCGCTGATAACGTACAGATTGGCGTTAATTTAGAAGCAGATAAAAAACGCTTTACTGTTTCAGATGACGGTATCGTTGTTATCCCTAAAGGTGCTAAAATCGGCTTTTAAGCAGTAACATTGATATTGCAGTCAGCATAATATTTACAAGCCACAGTTTTTTGTGGCTTTTTACTTATATCAGATGTATTAATTAAGCATGTACTACAGAGTAAAAATTAACATTTAGCGAATTTTGCTAACGGTTAATTTTTCGGCAGTACTTATCACACGGATAGTGCTTATTTTAATTAGCGGGACGGAGCACTTTTTGATTCGTCCAGTATTATTAAATTAACTTTTTACAGCATGGGCAGAACTGCCACAGGAGTCTTTCATTGGATAATAGAAAACTAAAAATTCTTTTTGTATCGTCAGAAGTCGAAGGATTCTCAAAAACGGGAGGTTTGGCTGATGTTGCCAAAGCCCTGCCGGTCGAACTGCGTAATCTTGGTCACGAAGTTAAAATTGTTACTCCTTTTTACCGTACCATCAAGCATCGAGAACATGCGCAGCAGCGTTTAAATTTAACACTGCATACAGATCATTCCCGTCCGAGCGTTAATTTTCAGGTGCAGGAATTAAGTTTAGACGGCATCCCTGTTCTAGCCATTGATAATACACACTATTTTGACCGTGAAGGTCTGTACGGCGAAGACAATCATGCTTATCAGGATAACGGCGAGCGTTTTGCTTTTTTCAGCCTGGCGGCACTACAGGCTTGTGATGCATTAGACTTCACACCGGATATTATTCACTGTAATGACTGGCATACAGGTTTGATCCCTTATCTGCTTAAAACCCGCTACCATGAGCATAATCGTTTTACCCATACTAAAACCTTATTAACAACTCATAACGCTTGTTATCAGGGAATTTACGATAAGTCGCAGCTGAACCTTATTCCAGAAGTCAGCTCATGTATGGATGAACGTGTATTAGAAAACTACAGCTATATTAATTACCTTAAAGTCGGCTTAACTTACAGTGATAAAATCAATACAGTAAGCCCGAACTATGCCAGTGAACTGCTTACTATTCTTGGTTCTCACGGCATGTCACATCATTTTATTGAACGTATTCAAGATTTTGAAGGTATCTTAAACGGTTGTGACTACGATGACTGGAATCCTGAAAACGATTCCCACATTCCAGCTAACTACAGCGCAGACGATCTCAGCGGAAAAGAAATCTGTAAAAAAGCGCTGCAGAAAGAAGTCGGGCTGCCGGTAAATAATGATCCGGTTTTCGGTATGGTCTGCCGCCTGACAGAGCAGAAAGGCTTTGGTCTGATAGTGCCAATGTTAGAACGTTTTTTAAAGCATAATGTACAGCTGGTGATTGTCGGATCGGGTGATCCGTCCATTACAGGTCAGCTTAATGCCATTGCTAACCACTTTCCGGATAAATTTAAGTTTATTGACGCTTATAATACCGATCTCGCGCATCTGGTTGAAGCCGGTTCAGACTTCTTTGTCATGCCGTCACTCTTTGAACCTTGTGGTTTAAACCAGCTGTACAGCCTGGCCTACGGTACTCTGCCGATAGTTCGTGCGGTAGGCGGTCTTAAAGATACAGTACTGGATTACGATCAGGACCCGGATCATGCTAACGGTTTTGTGTTCTACGATACTAACCCGAATCAGCTGCTGAATATCTTACGCCGCGTAGTACTGCTCTACACCGAGCACCCGGAAGAGATGTATCGTCTGAAAACACAGGCAATGCGCTCACACTTTTACTGGTCTGATGCGGCTAGGCATTATGAGCGTGTATACTATAATGCGCTGCATCATCACCATAACTGGTAAAAAGCGCTGATGTAAAGCATCCTGCATAAAAACCAATTTCATTACGAAGTTGGTTTTTTTTTACAAGAAATATAAGGTTTACGATGAACAAAACTTTGCGCCGGTTAATGTATATCAGTGTTTTATTATACCCGTTATCTGCACTTGCTGATATCAGCCGGATTAGTGAAACTCAGTGCCTAAAAATGTCTGAAACAGGAGTAATGGACAAACACGCTCCAGTGCAGTGCGGACGTTTACGAAACGTCTCTTTCACGCATGTTGATTTTCAAGGTATCGAGAAAACCGGGCAGATAGTAGTACTCGATGCTGTGGCCCCCTATGTTGAAAATATTTTTACGCAGCTGCTGCACAAAAAATTTCCGATTCACCAGGCTGTCACCATCGAGCACTTTTCCGGAGATGACGATAAATCAATGCAGGCTAATAACAGTTCAGGCTTTAATTACCGCGCGATAACTGGACAACAAAGTCTGTCACTGCATGCCTATGGTGCGGCGGTTGATATTAACCCGCTGCAGAATCCATTTGTATCCTTTACCTCATGGGGAACAGCCACCTTTAAGCCGCTTAAAGGTCATCAATATTTAAACCGTATGCACAGCCGTCTGAATAAAGAAAACAGCCGCGGTTTTGCTGAGCAGGTATTAGCTGTGTTCGCACAAAACGGTTTTATCTACTGGGGAGGATACTGGGATACACCTATCGATTTTCAGCATTTTCAAACTAGTCGGGATATGGCTTATTTAATGAGTGATTTAGATGGTGCTTCTGCCGGGTTGTTTTTTAAAAATTATGTAAACTGGTATCGTCAGTGTTCCACAGGGTTAACCACACAGGCGCAGCTGTTTGCCGTAAACGATTATGCCTCATATCTAAAAAAACGATTAAAAACAAAATCGTTACATACAAGTCTTAAAACAGATAAACAGCAGCTGCTGAATTTAATCACACAGCAGCTTAACAGCTCCCCTGAAAATTGTTCAGGATAAACACATGTCAGACTAACTTGCCTGTTCCTGTAACTGCGTAATGTAATTAACCAGATCATCAATACTGACCACCGGCATGCCGTGCGCTTTGGCAAATTTTACCACCTCGGGTAAACGTGCCATCGTGCCGTCCGGGTTAGTCAGCTCACAGATAACACCTGCGGCTGTTCTTCCGCCAAGTTTTGCCAGCTCAACAGCAGCTTCCGTATGACCTCGACGCGATAAAACCCCGCCTCGATGTGCCTTAAGCGGGAAAACATGGCCAGGCCGGGAGAGATCCTGCGCCTGCGCGCCAGATTTAACCGCAGCTTTAATAGTAGTCACCCTATCCTGAGCGGATACGCCCGTAGTAACTCCCGACGCAGCTTCAATACTGACCGTATAAGCGGTGTTATTCTGACTGGTATTGCAGCCAACCATCTGCGGTAAATCAAGATGCCTGGTGGTTTGTTCCGTTAAACAAAGGCAGACAATACCGCTGCCTTCACGGATCATCATCGCCATCTGCTCAGTTGTCAGTGAATCGGCGGCAAAAATAAAGTCTCCTTCATTTTCTCTGTCCTCATCGTCAACAACTAAGACCCCCTGGCCGTTTTTAATAGATTCAACTGCATTAATGACACGTTGTGAAACATCACCGAATTGTGTTAATAAAGACTGACTCATGGTAGTTCCTTAATAATTAATAGTTACCAGAATCAGGGCATAGGGAAGTGCGTTTTCTGTATCTTTCGATTTAGAATACGTAAAAGCAGCGAACAAAAGTCCGCTTTATTCTCTTCCATCCGGACTCTAACCGTCGGCTCTGGAGTTACACCAGATCTGCTGACCTCAATATGTAAGAAAACATAAAGAGCGCTCGCGGGCTTGCCAAAGGCTTACCGCCGGTGGGGAATTTCACCCCGCCCTGAGAATTGCTAAGTTAATTTAGCGGGAACATATTAACGTTTAATCAGTCACTTGGGAAACAAAAAAGCCGATCTGCTTAAGCAGATCGGCTTTGATAAAAGGTTAATCTCTAAAAAAGGTATGCCCCTAAGGGTGAGCCACCCGAATTTTGACATCCTTCTTAAGCTCTTCCTCTAAGAGATCTTCCACATAACCCGGTGAATGGGTTGCACTGGAAATTAAACGGTACATTGCCGGGATCACCAGCAGCGTTACCAGCGACGCAAAAGCCATGCCGAAGAATACCACGGTACCCACAGCAATACGGCTTTCAGATCCGGCTCCGGTTGACAAAATCAAAGGAACAGCGCCGGCAAGCGTAGTAAATGCGGTCATTAAGATCGGACGTAAACGCCGAGCCGATGCGTCAATAATCGCCTGCTCAAACTCAATGCCCCGATCCCGAAGCTGATTAGCAAACTCAACAATTAATATGCCGTTTTTGGTCACCATACCAATCAGCATAATCATACCAATCTGACTGTAGATATTGAGCCCCTGATTCATAAAGTATAAACCTAAGAAACCACCTAATACGCCCATAGGCACGGTCAGCATCACCACCAGCGGATTAATAAAGCTTTCAAACTGAGCGGCCAGTACTAAATAGGCCACCAGCAGCGCCAGCGCAAAAACAACCAGCACACTGCTTTGATTTTCTTTATAATCTTTCGATTCACCACTGTAATTCACTGAAATATCACTTGGCAGCAGCTGTACCGCTTGAGCATCTAAAAAGTCCAGTGCTTCTCCAAGTGTATAACCCGGCGCAACACTGCCGCTCAAGGTAATAGATTTCTGCTTATTATTATGCGATAAGCGCTGCGCCGATGCGACTTCTTCGATATGCGTAATGGTATCAAGGGTAACCAGCTCACCGCTTGCGCTGCGCATATAAATCTGGCTTAAATCCGCCACGTTATTAAAGCGGTTCTCATCCCCGCGCAGATAAACATCATACTCTTCACCACGATCGATATAGGTCGTTTCGCTGCGTCCGCCAAGCATTATCTCTAATGTAGTTGAAACTTCATTAACGCTGATGCCAAGTTCAGCTGAACGTTCTTTATCAATACTAACTACCAGCTCAGGTGTCTTTTCTGAATAATCAAGGTCACCTGAGACCAAGATCCCGGCATCCTCCGCTTCCTGACGCAGCAGCTCTGCCCATTTCTGCAGCTCACTGTAGTCCGAACCGCCCAGCACATACTGTACAGGATCACTGGATCCCCCTCTGAATCCCGGCGTTAGAGGACGGACCATTACATCGGGAATATCCTTTAACGCCTCACTTACCATGCCCAATGCCTGCTGTGCATTAACAGTACGGTTTGCCCAGTCTTCCAGCACCATAATAACAAACCCGGTCTGATCGCCGGCCATGCCGCCGAATGCAGGTGCCTGCGTACTGAAAGATTTAATAACCCCCTGACCAACCAGCGGCAGAATACGTTCTTCCACTATATCCATATTGGCATTCATACGGTTATAACTGGTACCTTCTGCCCCTTTTATAAAGGCAAAAATTACCCCGCGATCTTCTTTAGGAGCCAACTGAGAAGGTACCATCTGCATCAGCCAGAAACTGCCGGCAATACAGGCTAATATAATAACCGGCGCGGCTAATCTAAATTTAACAGCTTTAACCAGCAGACGTCGATAAGCCGCCTCTAAACGTAAAAACAGGGACTCCATCGCGCGGTTAAAACGATTAGGTTTGACATTTGCCTTTAAGATCTTACTGCCCAGTACAGGTGTCAGTGTTAATGCAATAATGGATGAAAAAATCACCGACATGGCGAGCAGCACCGAAAACTCCGTGAATAACAATCCGACCATACCGTCCATAAATGAAATAGGTAAAAATACCATCACTAATACCAGCGTGGTTGCAACAACCGCAAAACCTACTTCACGCGTTCCTTTATAAGCAGCCAGTAACGGTTTTTCTCCTTTTTCTATATGGTGGAATATATTCTCCACCACCACGATTGCATCATCAACCACCAGACCAATCGACAGAATCAGCGCCATTAAGGTAATTAAGTTGATTGAAAAACCAAAGTAATAAGCGGCTATAAATGAAGAAATCAACGATACAGGTACCGTCACAGCAGGAATAATGGTAGCTCGAACTTGACCGATAAAAATATATAAGACTAGTACGACTAAAGCACCGGTGATAAACAGCGTGCTGTATACTTCGCTGATCGAGCGGTCGATAAATACCGTTGAGTCATAATCAACCGCTAGACGCGCTCCTTTCGGCAGGAACTGCTGAATATTTTCTACTTCTTTATGTACGGCACCAGCCACCTCTAAAGGATTAGCATCGGACTGAGTAATAACACCCAGGCTTAAGTTAACCACCCCGTCACTTTTAAAGGATGAATTCTCATTCTCTGCACCAACATACACTTTAGCAACATCTTTTAAGTAAACAGGTGTGCCGTCACTGGCAGTTCGCACCACCAGGTATTCAAAATCCTGCGGCTGCGCATATAAACGCGCGGTGCGCACTGACATAACCGTCGTATCATTACGTACTTCACCACCGGGATTTTCTACATTCTCCTCATTTAAAGCGGCCACAATATCATTGGTGGTCACCGCCCTGCCCGCCATTAAATCCGGGTAAAGTTTGACATACATAACCTGATATAAACCACCGGAAAGACTCACTGAGCTGACACCGGAAATAAGGCTGAAACGATCTTCTAATACACGCTGTGCATAATCGGTCAGCTGCGTGCGGTCCATTTCAGTGGAGCTAAGGTTAATATAAAGCGACGGCTCACCCGTACCGTTATCTTTTGCAACGACAGGATCGTCAGCCTGCTCCGGCAGGGAGCGCTGCGCCTTAGCAACCGCATCACGCACATCGCTGACTCCTTCGGTTAGATCCCAGCCAAGATCAAAGGTAACAGTGATACGAGACATTCCATTACGAGTTACTGAAGAAATTTCATCAATACCGCTGATGCCGGTGATCTGCTCCTCGATAATAGTAGTAACCTGGCTTTCCATAATAGAAGCTGAAGCACCGTCATAGATAGTCATAACCGTAACAACCGGACTTTCAACATCCGGCATTTCCCGAATAGATAGTTTGTTGAAAGAAACCGCACCAAAAACACACAGCAATAAACTTAAAACAATTGCAACAACGGGACGTTTAACCGAAGTATCGGAGAGCCACATTAGTTAAGCTCCTTATCTGCTTTAGTACCGTCAGCAAGATCTTTCACTTTTAATCCGTCTTTCATATTCACCAGTCCCTGCACAACAATTCTGTCGCCGACCTCAACACCTTCTTCAATCAGAACCTGATTAACGATACGCGCGCCTAGAAGCACCTCGGTACGTTTAACAAAACCCGACTCGTTGATAACATATACAAAACGTTTGGTGCCGGAATACTCTAATGCCTGCACTGGAATAATCGGTTCATTAATTGCAGGAAAAGTCATGGTTGCCGACATCATCATGCCCGGTTTTAATCTATTATGCGGATTATTAAACTGTACTCTGACACGAAGGTTAAGTGTTTCGGCATTGATTCTGGAATCAATAGCAATGACTTCCCCATGAAAAACAGTGCCCGGCCATGCACTGCTGGAGGCAGTTACTTTCAGACCTTCGGATAACATCGACAGATAAGATTCAGGCACCTGAAGATCCAGCTGCATAACAGACAGATCGTCCAGAGTCAGCAGCTCAGTGCCCACAGAAACCATCTTGCCGCGGCTAAAATCAATCAGACCGATAGTACCGGAAAATGGCGCCGTTAAATGATGATCATCTACTTCAGCTTGAGCCGCCAGTAAACGTGCTTCAGCAATCTCAACAAAAGCATACTGGGCATCAAGCAGCGTCTGAGTGACGGCACCTTTTTTTACCAGACTTACATATTCATTCAGTTTGCGCTGCTCATCAAGCAGATAAGCAGAAGCTTCAAGTAAAACAGCCTGAGCTTTAGAATCATCTAACTGCAGCAGCGGCTGCCCCGCTTGTACTTTTTGATTAGCCTTTACATTAATGGAATTTACCTTGCCCGCTACCTCAGGGGCAATACTGACAAACTGATCCGACTGCAGTTTACCGATCAGCGAAATAGACTGTGAGACTTCATGATATTCAACCTGTTCGCTGTAAACAGCAACGGCCCGCTCAGACATCTGGGAAGATTTAGCGCTAAGCACTGAGCTGTAACCGGATATACTTAAGATCATGCTAGCTAATAGTGTCAGGGAAACACGTTTATTCATTTTTTATTCCATATGTTGAGATTGAGATTTACATCCGCTTCTAGTCAAAATGTATTTATCGGCATCTTGAATGATAACGGGTATATTATATTCAAACTTTGCCTCTTATTTCTTCAACACTAAGTAAAGCAGTGTAAAGTAATGTAAGGTCTGCAGCAGGCGATTATAACGATCTTAAAAAATACAATTGTCAAATATTTATTACTGACATTAGTGTTCTTAAGACTAGGGTTAAGAGACAGGTAAAAAGACTAAACGTTCACTGCGGTTGTGGTTTTAAATAAGGTAATTTATGGTATTGAACAGGGTAGAGAGTGTACGGAATAATAACAGGTTACAAGGAATACAAATTTATAGACACAAAAATTATTGACAGTAAAAATACGGCCTGAAAAATCAGTCTGAAAGTAAAGGTATCATCCATGTTTCGGCATCCGTTACATTATTAAAAAACTGAAAAGTTTCATCCGCTTTAACACATAGATCTGCAAGGTGGCGCTTACCCAGCTCTGGTGAGTTGGATTCTGTTAAAATAAAAGCAGTGGCCGTACGACCGTGTGTTTTTTCATATTTAATCTGCTCAATAAGCAGCTCAGCGGCATCAGGCGTATGCACAGGTTCACCATACATAATCGCAATGATCCCCCACTTTCCCCTTTTCTTAAGCTGCAGCATCATCTTTGCATTAGCAAATGAAATTTTCAGGGCCTCTTCATTCCATGGACCACGCCCTTCCACAATTAAGATATTATTTTCTAAAGCTAAGTTAAAAACGCCATGATCCTTCATGTCACTCTAATTCCTTTTTACAAACAGGGATAAAGCTTACCATGCAGAAAACTGCCCGGCACCTATAGCTGCTCAGTCAATGGGAGTTATGTAACATATGTCACTTTTATTATAAGTAAATAATGAAAAGGATAAGTAACTTCTCAAACCAAAGCATCTCTACATCATATTCACTTCTGAAGCAGCAGCGAGCATTTATTGAACTTACAAATTAAAAAGTGAAATGTTAAGAGGATAGATACCGCTGATTATTATACAGTCACTCTGAAAGCAGAGATTTCATCCATATTTCGGCGTCTATAACACGATTAAAAAACTGAAAGGTTTCATCAGCTTTAGAACATAGGTCAGAAAGATGGCGCTTACCCAGTTCTGGCGAAATGGAGTTAGTTAAAATAAACGCGGTGGCTGTACGACCGTGTGTTTTTTCATATTTTATCCGCTCAATAAGCATCTCAGCAGCATCAGGTGTATACACAGGTTCGCCATACATAACAGCAATGATCCCCCATTTCTCTTTTTTATTAAGCATCATCTTCGCATTATCAAAAGAAATTTTCAGCGCTTCTTTATTCCATGGTCCGCGACCTTCCACAATTAAAATGTTATTTTCTAGAGCTAACTTAAAAACGCCATGATCCTTCATCTCAATCCGAATTCCTTTTCCAATCAGAAAGACAGTTTACCATGCAGGAATCAACCCGACATCTATGGCAGATCAATCAATAGGAGTTACGTAACAGATAGTACTCTTAATTATGCTCAATAATTAAGAGTGATAGAGGTAAAATCAAAAGATAATGTCATAGGCAGCAGTATAACGCGACTACAGATCAGGTAATTTAGTAAGCATGGATGAGTATAAAAGTTACAATATAATTTTTAGTCAACTTTAAACTGATCCACAAGCAGTTTCAGATCACCAGCCAGTTCAGCAAGTTTTTCACTGGCAGCCGTTGTCTGCACAGCCCCCTCTGATGTCTGCTCCGCCATATCATTAATACTGACAATACTACGATTAATATCTTCATTAACAGCATTCTGCTCTTCCGCTGCACTAGCTATCTGCGTACTCATATCATTAATACGCGCTACGGCACTGGCAATCACTGTTAATGAGTTGCCGGCCTGATTAGCCTGATCAACAACCGCAAGTGCTTTAGTACTGCTGACATCCATTGCTTCAACCGCTTTAAGCGAACCAGACTGGAGCTTCTCAATCACCTGCTGAATTTCTTCAGTAGACTGCTGGGTGCGCCCGGCCAGTGTGCGCACTTCATCGGCGACAACTGCAAACCCCCGTCCCTGCTCTCCCGCACGGGCCGCTTCTATGGCCGCATTCAGCGCTAACAGATTGGTCTGCTCTGCAACACCTCTAATAACATCCATTACCGTACTTATATTTTCACTGTCTTTTTCAAGCTGGTGAATCACACCGGCTGCATTTTCAATAAAATCAGAAAGCTCCTGAATATCCGCAACCGTTTGATTCACCATCTGGCTGCCGGCTACCGTTTCATCATTTGCTTCACCAGCGGCTTCAGCTGTCTTGGTTATATTTACGCTGACTTCCTGCACAGTAGCATTCATCTCATTAATCGCGGTGGCAACCTGCTCGGTCTGGTTCTTCTGCTCAAAAATAATCTGCCCGGTTTGACTGGTTACCGCCGAAGTTTGTTCCGATGCACTGGCAATATCAAGAGAGGCACGAGAGACCTGTAGAATACCGGTGTGAAACTTTTCCATCATAAGATTCAATGATTCGGCAGCCATACCAATTTCATCATTCGATTTAATGTCAATTCTTTTGGTCAGATCCGAGTTTTTCTCAATCTCATTAATCATCTGACTAAGTTTAATAATCGGTTTGGTAGTAGCAACTGCAAAAGCAATGCCAATACCCAGGCCTACGGCGACCAGCAGCACTGTAATGGTGACTGACAACATAAATATGCTTTTAGTAAGCACATAAGCCGGGGCAAATGCTTCCGCCTCATCAATTTCACTCATAATAATCCAGTTCAGCCCTTCAATTTGAACCGGCGCATAACTTGAAAGTACCGGCACATTCCGGTAGTCGGGGTAAATATCAAAACCGGAATTTCCAGACAGTGCCTTAGTCACTCCGGGAGTAGCGGCAGGCTGTAATCCGATACTAGTCCCCTTAGTTGAAATAGCATCAAGCGTGCTCTGTGCTACACCGGATTCAGATAATGCCTTAACATATCCCGCTTTATCTTCAATTAAAAAACGGCTCATTGAGCGTAATGTTTTATCCTGCGCAACCAGATAGGTTTCACCTGATTCTCCTAAACCACTTTCAGCCCACTTTTGATGATGAGTCATAATATTATTGATATTATCAATGGGCATCTGAAAGATTAATACACCGCTTTTGACACCGTCATTAAATATTGGAGAGGCGATAAAAGAAGCAGGATCCTGATAAGAAGGCGGGTAAGATGCAAAATCAGCAATCGCAACAAAATCACTGGACGTCGCCTGATTAGCTTTGCGGAATACTTCACCAATCGCACTATCCGCATAGCTGCCGTTTTTCAAAGAGGTCGTATAATCAAGCTCTTTAAATACAGAATAAATAATATCCCCGGAATCGGAATCAACCAGAAATACATCGTAATAACCGAATTTCTGCAGAAAATAATTAAAAACAGGGTGATATTTTTTATGAGCCTGATTATAGGAAGAGTTATCTCCCATATCGTTAAGATTGTTTTTTTCTCCTAGCTGACTCGGATTCGCTTTTATCATTTTATACTGCAGGACAAGCGAATCATCATCTAGTTTTGCCAGCCAGGAAGAGACATCCGGGCGTTGATTATTATTACGTTTTTTATATTCGTTCGAAAAGTCGTTCTGATAATAAGCCGATAACTGTTTTTTAAAGTCAGACAGATCCACAGGGACTTCATATTTATAATTAACAAAGCCTTCTTTGAATGACTGCATCGCATCAATAGTCATCCCATTATTGGACAGTGTTTGTACCTGTTTGCGAATGGTACTGAAATAATCTTCGATACGCCCTTTAGTCAGATCCCGAACAGCAACAAGCTGTTCCTGCGCAGCCTCTTTTAAAGCATCTTCACTATTATTCGATGCAGTAATACCAATCGTAACACAGGCAATAATCACCGGAACTGCCGCCAATGTGCCGGCACCAATGATCACCTTTTGTTTAAGTTTCATGAGCATTATCCTTCAATTGTACGTATCTGTAAATGTAGGATAATGCTGAGACATTGTTAGTGAATTGTTAAAAACACCTAGAGTAATACGTAAAATAATTGCTCCTTACCCACAACTACTCTTTAACTCTTCTTTAAGATTTAATAATTAAGCTTTAAAATCAAACACTTTTAGTTATGTAAATCAAAAGTCAAGTTTTTGTATAAATTCAGACATGAGCAGCTGTTCGCCGTAACAGTGAATTTTTATATTAACTTTATCCGGCAGGCATGATTGTTTTTAAGGTACTTGATTCATCAATGAATGTGATTTTACAGAAGCAGGAAACAGCTGGATTATTATTTGTTTGTCTTATTAGCATATATTGGTTGATAATGTTCCATATTGGTTAAAAACCGAGGAAAGTTAATATGTTTTTATTGAGCCGGAATGAATTTGAGAAGAGTTAAAATGCCCCAGCGTATTGTATCAGCCTTATTAATATTGATTTCTTTATACACAGTAAGCAGCCATGCTGAAATATACCGCTATCAAGATGGACAAGGTAAATGGCATTTTACAGACGTGCCTCCCGGCAAAGATAAAAATGCTGAACAGCTTGACGTTGACCAGGCAGAAACAACTGCTGTGTCGAGCAGAAAAAAAACAGCTCAAGATCTACTGGTTCATTTAAGCGATTTAATTAAGCCGAATAATGATATCGAAAAAGCAACCCTTTCCGTTGTGAAAATAGAAACGCTGACAGGATCAGGCTCTGGATTTTTCATCAGCGAGCAGGGTCATATTATTACTAACAAACATGTTGTACGTATTACTGCGACAAAATACTGGAAGTTAGAACAGAAAAATATAAAATCCGATGAGCAGAGAATAGAAGAAGCCGGGAAATACTTAAAACAAAAAAAATTAGAAATGCAAAACTACAAAAAAAAGCTGGATGATTACAAAGAACGCATTGCCGGGGCACATAAAACAGATAAAGCTGATATGCACGAAACATACAATTATTATTTAAAACGTTACCATGATCAGGAAAAAGAACAGAATAAAATTACTGATGACTATACCAAAGCCAAAAAAGCATTATCGAAGCAGAAAAGTAATATCAGACAGTCGAGAGCAGCCAGTACCTTTAAAGTTATTCTCAAAGACAATACCGAGCTGCAGGCTAAGCTGATCAAGCTAAGCCCTGAATTTGATTTAGCGCTGCTTCAGTTAACCGGAAACTACAAGACCCCGTTTCTTAAAAATTCGGATAGCTACACTCAAGGGATGGACGTTTATGCAATCGGCAGCCCGCTGGGTTTTAAAGACTATGTCAGTAAAGGAATAATCATGGGCCGGGAAAGTGGAAATATTGTCACTGATACCCAGATACTCCCAGGAAACAGCGGAGGCCCGTTAATTACGCCCAAAGGCGATGTGGTCGGTATTAATACTGCAGTTTATCGCGCAGGTAGTACGCTCGGATCTGAAGTATTTGGTTATGCTATTCCGGTATCAATTGTCGAGAGTGAATTTGCTGATGAGGTGAATTAAAGTAAAAAGCTAATGTATCACCTACAAGATAACCCGGGAAAGAGGCTATTAAACAGATAAATTTATCAAACTGCACATACAAAAAACTGCAAAATCAAGTTATTAATGCATAGCGCCCGAGGGCGGACTTGAACCGTCACTTCCGAAGAAAAGCGATTTTGAATCCCAATGCCGCTGGTTATACCGCTAGTGTTGTATACTTAATACATTGTTTCAGTTGGCTTTGGTTATTTTGATTTTAATACGATTTAGGCAGGTTTACGCCCCCCCCATTAATACCTCAACGATAAAAATCAGGCTGAATTTAGTACGCTCCTTTTAAGGTCAGAAGTATATTAGAAATAACGTTTCCACTGGTTCATAGCATTACTCGTTTTCGATAGAAAAGAAATATGGCGACAGCTAAAATGTTCACTATCAGAGTCCCCTGATATACATCAGCATATCTCTTATGGGGTTTAATTAATTTTTTCGTTAATTCTGGTCTCGGCGTGAGCCCGGCATTTTTTGCAAAGGCACTACTCTCATTGAGGGTGTTACACGACCAAAGATTGGTACGGGTTTAATGCTTGAAGCGTTAGTGATTAAGTGTAGCGTCAAAATTTGTTAGCGTGACAACGTCACCGGCAATCATGCTATCGATATGGATGTCACCAATTCGAACTCTTACCAGTCTTAATGTAGCAAAGCCCACAGCAGCCGTCATTTTTCTTATCTGACGGTTTTTCCCTTCACAGAGAGTGATAGATATCCAGCTAGTAGGGCCATGTCTCGGATCGCGGATTTTACGGCCACGAGTGGGGAGTTGAGGCTCACAGTCTAGCTTGACTACTTTACAAGGCTGGGTTAGATAATTCGTGCCATTAAGACCAATCTCAACACCATTTTGCAGCAGTGACATTGCGGCCGCAGTGATCAATCCATCAACTTGCACGTAGTACTCTTTTTCTATACCTTTACTTCTGACTTTGTAGCTCATCATACCGTCTGTAGTGAGTAACAATAACCCTTCGGAATCATGATCTAACCGCCCAATCGCCATGGTTTTATCGGGGAAATTAAATAGCTCACCTAGTAGATGTTTCTTCTTTCGTGTTTCAGGTAAAAACTGACTTAAAAAACCATATGGCTTAAATATTTTGAAGTGCTGGTGAGTTTGCCTTGGCTCAACGAGTTCTGTTAAACAGGTTTGGTTAGTGGTTGGCATTAAACATGACCTTAATCGTAAAATATGACTAACCGCATTATACGGTTAGTCTGGGCTAGATGCACTGAGTCTGCTAACCTGCTAAGTGCAGTGACACAGAATTCGACTGCTTGATTTGCGGTCGTTTGCCAGTTTATTTACTGCCCGCCAGCTTAGCTGGGAATCTTGTGATTAAGTAATTTTCGCTTATAAACCTCAATGCGGCACAAAATGATGTTAAAGTATTTACTCTCATGTCATCCCGTAATTTATCTGGCTTGCATCACTCATTCTCTAATGCAGCGGTCAAAAATATTTCTACTCATGCTAACCACAGTTCCAGACAGGTATTAAAAAGACCATTCTTAGGTAGTCTTCAAAATGCAGATAAAACGCTTCCGTAATTTTTATCCAAGTTTTACTTTCAAATAAACGTAAAAAAACATCCCTCATATTTAAGACTAGCGATAACGAGCATAAATGCTCTCAATGGAGCCATCTTTTAAAAGTTTTTTAATCGCTTTATTGAATCGAGGAAGTGCACTCTTCTTTGCCGGGTGAAAGCGAATCATCTGCTCGACCACACTAGTCGATTCTCCGACAACCAGTTGTTCTGTATAGTTTTGTGTTTTTATTTGATACTGGACAAAATCTTTATTGATAAACGCTTGATCTAAACGCTCGGCAAGTAATAACTGAATAAGCTTATTTTCACTGCTAAGCCGATTAGCCTTGATACGCCCGTCTGCAAAATAAGGTTCATATATGGGGTAATAATATCCCTTAATCACACCTATTGTTTTCCCTAACAAATCCTCTGGAGAATGAACTGCAATATACTGTTCTTGGCGAAATAATATAACCTCTTCAGACACAGAAAATGGAACACTATAACTCCCCGGTACCGATGAAGATTTCCGCCAAACGGGATTCGTCATTGGCTCAATATCAATTTTCCCGGTTTCAAACAGACGAAGAGATCGTTTAAAGGGGGCTCGTATATATTCAACTGAGTCTCCTGTTTCTTGGGTAATTGCAGTAAAAATATCACGAATGGTTCCCGTCCTTGAGTCTCCTTCTTTAAAAAAATATGGAGGAAAAGCCCCAGTGTGGAGCATTACCCGAAAAGTCTCTGCTGAGCTTATATGCGTAAAAAATGAGAGAACCATAAAAATGACAGCAGTAAGCCTGTACGTATGATGTTTGATCATTTGTTACCTCATTATCTCCTAAAAAATAACTCACGATATTTAAGAAATTTATCTTAATTGAAGCACTCATATTACATCTATGGAATGATTATTTAATTAAGAATATTATATTTCAGAAGCATCTAACTCCCAGTCATCCAGAAAAATAATATGTGCCCGTCGCTATGGAATGCTTTTCTCTATTCGTACTTTTAATTCTTTAGAAAAACGAAAGCAGTTTCTTCATTCCATGAACCATATAACTTCGCGTATAGAATATTATTGTACACCCCAAGCTTAAATTCACCATGCAGGATCCCTTTTACCGGATTGTAACCTATATCAAATTCATTGGAGAAATAACGATACAAAGATCCCAAAGCGGCTTTATATCTAATACCATTCCGCATAATTAAATGGTCTGAATTTACGAAGGAAAAATTAATGATAGTAAGGCATTTGATTGAGCATAAGTTGGCTATTGGGATTGAAAACAACGAAGCTATCGTTAATTTTATCCAGTAAGACTGAGCAGATATTTATGCGGATTGGTATAATAACTGTGGCGGAGACTTTATCCCTGGAGAGTTGTTCAGGTCAACCCCAACAGACACTTTTCTAAAGGAATTTTCATATTAAATTGGCGACTAATCAGTATTAGCCGAATGCAACCACAACAATTCTTCCATTCGCTAAAAGTTGAAGCTATCCAATATGAACCGGTTATGGCTAAAGGAATGATGCGACAAACGGTATTTGAATAATTTGTTGTACTGCTTGGGATCTTGTTGCGCACAGAATCTGCACGTGAAGAACCGGATATGGACAGGAGGCAATTATAAAAAAGGAATTTACTAAGCAGTGGATACAAAAAATCCCTGCATAAGCAAGGATTTAAAGTATGGTGCCCGAGGACGGACTTGAACCGTCACTTCCGAAGAAAACGGATTTTGAATCCGTCGTGTCTACCAATTCCACCACTCGGGCATCGAGTAATTTGCAGTGATTTAAAACAGACTGCTGATAAGACAAAATGATTATACCTAGGCATTTATTTCAAACAAGAGATTTCCTACACTAATTTGGTAACTGCTTAAAAAGCCGACAAAAAACACCCGTTCACTGTTAAACACCTCACACTATTCTCGACTTCGTACAAGCATCTTAATATAAAATGACTGCCAAGTGATTTTGCATTTGTTACACTGAGTTTTCACTCTTTAAGGAATTATTATGGCCAAACGTAATCAGAAAAAGGTAACTAAACCAACCTTGCAGGAACAATATCAAAGCTGTCCCCGTGCTAATTTTTTTAAGCGTTTAGGCGCCTATACTTATGACCTGTTTGCACTGGCTGCGTTACTGATGCTGGCGGTTGTGTTTGCAATTGTAGCCACTATTATCGCTAATAAAGTGGGTTTGATTAACCTTGATGCTTATAAAGATACTGCAGAATACTTAAGCCACAGCGGCGTCTTTGCTGCTTACTTAGCGCTGGTTATCGTGGGTTTTTACGGTTACTTCTGGAGTAAAGGCGGGCAGACCATCGGCATGAAAGCATGGCGCCTGCGAGTACAAAATAGTGACGGCAGTAACATCAGCTTTACTCAGGCACTAATTCGCCTGGCAACTTCAGCATTTGGCTTAGGTAATATTATGGCTTTTTTCGAAAATCGTAATGCATTTCAGGATTTATGGGCAGAATGCGAAGTGGTTGTATTAACACAAGAATTAAGTAACTGGAAAGGATTCAAAGGCATGGCCTTTATGGATCAGGATAAAAAATAATCCCTGCTGATAAATAAAAATGCCGCCTCAACTTGTAGAAAGTTCAGGCGGCATTTTATTATCTGCTGGATCTTAACTTTGCCGTTTCAGTAAATACATGGCAATCGTTAGGACCAGAATACTCGGCAGCAGTGCTCCAATTAACGGAGGCAGGTTAAATACCAGACTAAACGGCCCGAATAACTCACCAGATACGTGGAAAGCAAAACCACTGGCGATACCAAAAATCAGACGGGTTCCCATACTTACCGAACGTAATCCCCCGAATATAAATGAGACGGATAGAAGCATCATTACAATAACAGTAAAGGGCAGTACCGCTTTACGCCAGAGCACCAGCCAGTAACTTTTTGCATCCTGTTCATTAGTTTCAAGATACTGGATGTAATTATAGATATCGCGCATCGACATTTTATCGGGCTCACTTAATATCACCTCTAATTTTTTCGGGGTAAGATCCGTTTGCCAGACAAACTCAGGGAGCTGCTCTATCTCCGTTTTATCACTTAAAAAACGAGTACGGCTGATCTGCTCTAATAACCATGAGCCCTGCTGATAAACTCCTTTTTGTGCAACAACCGCATTATCAAGTTTCATTTCATCATCAAAAAAATACAATTGAACATTAAACAGCTCTGACTGGCTGTTCATACGCCCGATACTGATAAAAGACTTAGCATCTTTTACCCATACACCGTATTTATTGCTCACCTTTTCCTGCCCGCTGCGCGCCTGATCACGCATCGAATAAGCTTCTTTATCCGTCTGCGGCGCAACGAACTCTCCCAGTACCATCACCATCAACACCATAGGGATCGCGGTTTTAAGCACTGCACCGGCAATACGCAGTTTAGACATGCCGGCAGCCTGCATCACCACCAGTTCACTGCTGCTTGCCAGACTGCCTAACCCGATTAATGCTCCGATTAAGGCGGCCATAGGAAAAAACACTGCAATTTCAACCGGCATTTTCAGAACCACAAAATATGCAGCAGCCAGTGCATCATAAGTGCCCTGCCCCACGTTTCGCATCTGCTCAACAAATTTAATGATGCTGCTTAAGCCGATTAATACAAACAAACTTAAAAAAGTGGCTGCAAAAATAGTTTTACCAATGTAACGATCTAAAATACCCATGATACTAATTCCGTTTTTATAACCAAGTTACTTGGATTGACTAACTTTAGTGAACTTACCTAAACTCTGTAGATGCAGAATAAGACCGACTATAAAGAATAAAATCTGCACCCCCCACATACTTAAGGCGGGTATAACACCTTCTTCAATAAGACTTTTTGATGTGCTTAATAATAAGAAAAAGGTTAAATACAAGGCTAGCGCAGGTAATAGCTTAGAGTAACGCCCCTGACGCGGATTTACTTTAGCAAGCGGTACAGCCATAAACGTCAACAGTAATATTGACAGAGGAATAGCGATACGCCACTGCAGCTCAGCCTGATAGCTAAGATCTGCGACACCAATCAGCTGCTGAGTCGGCAGTGCCTCTGCCCCGCGTGCCCTGTTCTTTACTTCACGGTTAGCAATATGCACTTCGTAAGAGTCAAAACCGGTATTATCAAACTCATTCTGACCAACAATACCCGCGTAGCGTTGTCCATCCTCAAGTGTTAACCACACGCCGTCGCTTTTATCTTCCACCTTACCAGTTAATGAAGATAATACTGAAGGCGACTTACCCGCCTCTTTAGGCCAGTGGGCTGCAAAAACTTTTTCTAATTCATTACCGTTTTTATATCTTTCAATATAAACCACCCCGCCGTTATTAGAGGTTTTATGGAAACGTCCCTCTATCAGCATCGCGGTACCAGCATCTGATTCTGCGTTTTCAATAACACTCACCATCTTATCTTCAGCAGCAGGCGCTAGATACAAGCTGTTAAAAGAAGCAAAAGAAAAGGTTAAAAATGATAACAGCAGCGTTGCTTTAAGCACTTTATTCGGACTGTATCCGCATGAAGTCATCGCCACCATTTCACTTTCGCTGTGCAGGCGCCCGTGAGCAAAAAGAACCGCCAGAAAGAAGCTGATCGGCAGCATTAATGTACCCAATGTCGGCAGATTTAAATACAGAATGGTCATAACCAGATCCGGCGGAATAACCCCTTTAATGGCCTGAGCAAGTATGGAAATGAATTTTTGGCTGACAAAAATAAGAAGTAGAACAAACAGAATTCCAATCTGGCTTTTAAATGTTTCCAGCATTAGATAACGAAGAAGTATCACCCTGTTCTCCAGTGTAAAATAAGATTCTATGAAAGATGGTAAAATAGTGGATTAAGCAAGTAAATACGGTAAAATTGCTATTTTTGTATATTTAGAAGAGTTATCAAGATCCACATACCTCTATAATAACTGCATTTTCAGAAAAATAGCACAGTTAATCGTAATATAATCTATTCGACTTAAGGATACATATGGAATTTCTAGTTAAAAGCGGCAACCCGGAAAAACAGCGCAGTGCTTGTATTGTCGTTGGTGTATTCGAACCTCGCCGTTTATCACAAGCCGGTGAACAGCTTGATGAGATAAGTGAAGGCTACTTAAGCACCCTGCTGCGCCGTGGTGATATCGAAGGTAAAGTCGGCCAGGTTTTATTCCTGCATCATGTGCCTAACGTATTAAGCGAACGTGTTTTATTAGTGGGTTGTGGTAAAGAACGTGAATTAACTGAAACACAATACAAACAGATCATTGCTAAAACCATTGCTACATTAAATGACACAGGTTCACTGGAATCCATCTGTTTCCTTTCTGAGCTGCATATCAAAGGGCGCGACACATACTGGGCCGTACGACAGGCTGTTGAAGCAGCAAAGGATTCTTTGTATAACTTTGATCAGTTCAAAACCAATAAAGACAATACACGCCGCCCTCTGCGTAAATTAACTTTTAACGTGCCGAGCCGCAAAGAATTAGCACGCGCTGAGCTGGCACTGCAGCATGGCCTAGCGGTTTCTTCCGGCGCTAAAGCCTGTAAAGATCTGGCTAATATGCCGCCGAATATCTGTACGCCGCTGTATTTAGCAGAACAGGCACAGGCCCTGGATGAGCGCTTCGATAAAATCAGTACTGAAATTGTTGATACCGAGCAGATGACTGAACTGAAGATGGACAGTTATTTAGCAGTGGCAAAAGGTTCAGATCATCCTGCTTATATGTCTTTAATGCATTACAACGGCGGCCGTGAAGATCAGAAGCCGATTATATTAGTAGGCAAAGGTCTGACTTTTGACTCCGGCGGTATTTCATTAAAACCAGGCGCAGGCATGGATGAAATGAAATATGATATGGGCGGTGCTGCCAGTGTATTCGGTGCAATGAAAGCATTAGCAAAACTGGATCTGCCGATTAATGTTATCGGTATTTTAGCCGGAGCAGAAAATATGCCGGCCAGTAACGCATACCGTCCTGGTGATATCTTAACCACTATGTCAGGACAGACAGTGGAAGTATTAAATACCGATGCAGAAGGCCGTCTGGTTTTATGTGATGTATTGACTTACGTGGAACGTTTTGAGCCTGAATGTGTTGTTGATATTGCTACACTAACCGGCGCATGTATTATGGCACTAGGTCATAATATCAGCGGATTAATGACACCGCATAAAGGTCTGGCACACGAACTGCTGAATGCATCAAACCAGTCTGGTGATAAAGCCTGGCAGCTGCCGATGGATGAAGAGTTCCAGAAACAACTGGACAGCCCCTTTGCAGATATGGCTAATATTGGCGGACGCCCAGCAGGCACCATTACTGCGGCTTGTTTCCTTTCCCGCTTTACTAAAAATTATAACTGGGCACATTTAGACGTAGCAGGAACAGCCTGGAAAAGCGGTGCGAACAAAGGAGCAACCGGCCGCCCGGTTTCATTATTAACGCAGTTTTTAATTAACCGCAGTGAAAATGAAACAACAGAAGCAAACAGTTAAATAATGAGCCAGGTTGTTTTTTATATTTTGCCTGAACAGCAGGAATTAGATACTCAAAGCTTCAGCAGCCATTTTGCCCAAGCTTGCTCTACTGCAGCATTTTATTATTTACAAAATAGAAAAGTATTTATTTATACCGATACGCGAGAAGATGCATTTGCGGTAGATGAATACTTATGGCAGTTTGACGGTGACAGTTTTGTACCGCATAACCTGCTTGGCGAAGGGCCGCGTTTCGGTACGCCAGTTGAAATCAGCTGGCAGGCCCCGACACACCCTCGCCAGATATTAATTAATTTAAGTTCGAACGTGCCTGACTTTGCGGTTAACTTTCAGCAGGTCATCGATTTTGTTCCCTTTGCGGAGCCGTTAAAAATTGCAGCACGAACACGTTACAGCGCCTATAAAAAAATGGGCCTGACACTTTCTACTCAAACAGTTGAAAATACAGAAACTGCTGAGTCAACCACCAAAACAGAAGATTAACACATGGAAAAGACATACAACCCAAGTGCCATTGAGCAGAAAAACTACCAAACGTGGGAAGAGAAAGGTTATTTCAAACCGCACGGTGATACTGATAAAGAAAGCTACTGCATCATGATCCCGCCGCCGAATGTCACGGGTAGTCTGCACATGGGTCATGCTTTCCAGGATACGATCATGGATACCTTGATCCGTTACCAGCGTATGCAGGGTAAAAATACCCTATGGCAGATGGGTACCGACCACGCGGGTATCGCAACACAGATGGTTGTTGAACGTAAACTGTTTGCTGAAACAGGACAGACTCGTAAAGATTTAGGTCGTGAAACGTTTATTGATAAAATCTGGGACTGGAAAGCCGAATCTGGTGGTAATATCTCTAAGCAGATGCGTCGTTTAGGTACTTCTGTTGACTGGGACCGTGAACGTTTCACCATGGATGACGGCTTATCTGAAGCCGTTAAAAAGACATTTGTAGACCTGTACAACGACGACCTTATCTACCGTGGTAAGCGTTTAGTTAACTGGGATCCAAAACTACACACTGCAATTTCTGACTTAGAAGTTGAAAACAAAGATGTCAAAGGCTCAATGTGGCACTTCCGCTACCCGTTAGCGGACGGTGCGTTAACAGCTGACGGTAAAGGTTACCTAGTAGTGGCAACTACACGTCCTGAAACCATGTTAGGTGATACAGCAGTTGCAGTAAACCCTGAAGATCCTCGTTACAAAGATCTTATTGGTAAGAATATTCTTTTACCTTTTACCAGCCGCTTAATTCCAATTGTTGCTGATGATCACGCCGATATGGAAAAAGGCACGGGCTGCGTAAAAATCACTCCTGCGCATGATTTTAACGATTACGAGGTTGGTAAACGTAACAAACTACCAATGATCAACGTATTAGATTTCGAAGCTAAAATTCGTGATGAAGCAGAAGTATTTAACAGCAACGGTGAAAAGAGCGACGATTACAGCACTGAATTACCAGCACAATTCCAAGGTTTAACCCGTGAAGATGCGCGTAAATTAGTCGTTTCTGAACTTGAAGCCTTAGGTTTATTAGATGAAATAAAACCGCATGATTTAACTGTTCCTTATGGTGACCGCGGTGGTGTTGTTATCGAGCCGATGCTGACTGACCAATGGTATGTACGTGTTGCACCGCTTGCTAAAACAGCGACTGAAGCGGTAGCAAACGGTGATATCAAATTTGTTCCACAGCAGTACGAAAACATGTACAACTCGTGGATGAACGATGTACAAGACTGGTGTATCTCTCGCCAACTTTGGTGGGGACACCGTATCCCGGCCTGGTACGACGAAGCAGGTAAAGTTTACGTAGGTCACGATGAAACACTAGTACGTAAAGAACACAATTTAGATGACTCTGTTGTTTTAACTCAGGATGACGACGTATTAGATACCTGGTTCTCATCAGGTTTATGGACATTTTCAACACTAGGCTGGCCGCAGCAGACATTAGATCTTAAAACCTTCCACTCTACAGACGTATTAGTAACAGGTTTTGATATTATTTTCTTCTGGGTTGCACGTATGATCATGATGACCATGCACTTCATGAAAGATGAAAACGGCAAACCACAAGTGCCTTTCAAAACAGTTTATGTCACCGGTCTTATCCGTGATGAAAACGGCGATAAGATGTCTAAATCTAAAGGTAACGTGCTGGATCCGTTAGATATGATTGACGGTATTGATTTAGAAAGCTTGGTAACAAAACGCTGCGGCAATATGATGCAGCCGCAGCTGGCTAAGAAAATTGAAAAGCAGACACGTAAAGCCTTTGAAAACGGTATTGAAGCACACGGTACTGATGCACTGCGTTTCACACTAGCGGCAATGGCTTCAACGGGGCGTGATATCAACTGGGATATGAACCGCCTTGAAGGTTACCGTAATTTCTGTAACAAACTATGGAATGCAAGCCGTTATGTATTAATGAGCAGTGAAGAGAACCCTTCTGGCTTTGGTGCTGATGCAGGTAATGAGATGCAGCTGAGCCTTGCGGATCGCTGGATCCAGGGTCAACTGCAGAATACCATTAAAGAATACACGCATGCTTTAGATACCTTCCGTTTCGATTTAGCGGCCAACATTCTTTACGAATTCACCTGGAGTCAGTTCTGCGGCTGGTACCTAGAGTTAACTAAACCCGTTTTATTCAAAGGCAGTGAAGCGGAGCAGCGTGGTACACGTAATACGCTGATTAACGTACTTGAAACACTGCTGCGTTTAGCACATCCAATCATGCCGTTTATGACTGAAGAGATCTGGCAGCGTGTGAAAGGTATTACTGGTTTAGGCGGCGACAGCATCATGCTTGAAAGCTTCCCTAAAGTTGATGAAGCACTAAACGATCAACAAGCTGTTGAAGATTTAGAGTGGGTTAAGCAGGTTATCGTAGCGATTCGTAATATCCGTGGTGAGATGGATATCAGCCCGAAAACACCGCTTAATCTATTAGCTAAAAACGCATCGGCTGAAGATCAGCGTCGTTTCTCTGAAAACGAAGGTTTCTTAGCCGCGCTTGCAAAACTAGACTCTGTAACGATCGTAGCGACTGGCGAAGAAACACCCGTTTCTGCAACTGCACTTGTTGGTGAACTTGAGCTGTTAATTCCAATGGCCGGGTTAATTGATGTAGAAGCTGAGCAGGCTCGTTTAAACAAACAGCTTGAGAAAGCGTCAAAAGAGCTGGCAAAAATATCCGGCAAGCTAAGCAACGAACGTTTTGTCAGTAACGCACCGGAAGCAGTTATTGCAAAAGAGCGCGCTAAGCAGGATGAGTTACAGACAACTTGTGATAAATTAAACGAACAGATTGAGACTATTAAAGCGCTGTAATTTCATCGCTGAATAGCTCTGCAGATAAAAGATCCGTCCCTCATGGTACGGATCTTTTTTTTTGTAAATTTGATGCATAAACACACAGGTAAATGTCCAATTTAACTCTCGTAACCCGTTCGTCTATCATATACTAATAATTGCTCTCGTTTATTTAGGAAACAAAAAATGAAATGGCTGGTTATTGCTGCTTTTAGTTTTTACAGCTCATTAAATTATGCCCAGGTCACTAAAATTATTGTCTGGGACAGCCTTTATAATAACCCGACACCAATCGTGATGAATTATCTGCGTCGAGCATTAGAAGTAACAGTAGAAGAGTACGGAGATTATCAGTTAATCGAGTCAGCTAAAATGGAACAGGGACGATCTTTAGTTGAACTGGGCAGACAGAAACATGCAAAACTTGATTTAGCAACTTACGCACCAACAGCGGAGCGAGAAAAACAGGCTATCGCGATCCGCATTCCCCTGCTCAGCGGCCTTATGGGTTACCGCTTATGTTTAATCGATGAAAAAAAACAGACTATTTTCCAAGATATTGAAAATAAACAGCAGCTGATTAATAAACATATCAGCATAGGGCAGCACCAGGACTGGCCAGATACCACCATTTTACGTTTCAATAATTTGCCCGTACAGACCACCCATAAAAAAGAGCTGCTGTTTCAAAAACTGATCCGGGGACGTTTTGACTGTTTCAGCCGCGGTGCTAGTGAGATTTATGCGGAGTATTTGGCCCATAAATCTCAAGGTATCGTGATTGAAAAAGAACTGCTGATCTATTATCCGCTGCCGATTTTTTTCTTTGTTAATAAATCACGCCCCCGGTTAGCAGAGCGTATACAGCTGGGTCTGCAGAAGTTAATCGATTCCGGTGAATTTGACCAATCTTTTGAACAGTTCTTCTCTCCGATTATTGATGAATTGAAACTAACCGACAGAGTGGTGATTGACCTGCATAATCCGACTTTATCAGAAAAAACCATTCAGGCCATGAAAATACCAACACAAAGATTTAGAGAAAATCATCTGCAAAAACAAGCGGATTAGCCGATACACAGAACTAGCTATAACTTTTTTGATTCTTCTGCTAAAGGTTACTGATAATGAAAAAAATAATAATACTGTTTTTACTACTGGTCCTAAAAGCTAATTTTAGTCTCGCCAAAAATAATGAAATAGTGTTGTGGAATCAGACAGCAAGCGACTCTGGCATTATCTGGGATACCCTGTACCGCGCACTGGAAATAACCAAAGATGACTATGGCGAATACCAGCTTATTACCTCATCGCCTATGGAACAAGACCGCGCCCTGCGTGAGCTGGTAAACGCCCGTATCGATTTAGGGCACTTTATCGCAACAGAAGAACGAGAAAAACAAGCAATCGCAGTTCGTATTCCTATTCTACAGGGGCTTTACGGTTATCGTTTATGTTTAATCAAAGAGGATAATCAGGAAAAATTCACAGGCATCAACAGTAAGCAGCAATGGATAGAAAAAAACATCACGATTAGCCAGCACCATAACTGGCCGGATACTAAAATATTAGAAAGTAATGGAATCACTGTAAAAACAACGTTTAAACGAGACCTGCTATTTCAACAATTATCTATGAAACGTTTTGACTGCTTTGCTCGAGGCATAAATGAAATTAATACTGAACTGTCAAACCATTCCTCACTTGGTTTAGCGATAGAAAAAAATATAGTACTTCATTACCCGTTCCCGCTGTTCTTTTTTGTTAGCCCGGATAAACCTTTATTAGCTGAACGTCTGCAGCTGGGGTTAACTCGCTTATATCAGAACGGTGTGACAGAACAGCTGTTTGAATATTATTATCGGAAACTCATCAATGAGTTAGGCCTTGAACAAAGAAAATTCATTGAGTTACAAAACCCAACGCTTTCGCAGCAGACAATTAATGTATTAAAAGCACCATCAACCCGTTTTAAAATAAAATACTTTCCAAACAGTAAAGAATAAGAATCTGTGCAGCAGTTACTCATAAGAAATACTTTTTAACAGGCGGTCCATCGCTCGATAAGATAAAGACTCTAACAGGTGCTGACGCTTAAGATCTTCACTGCCGGCTAAGTCAGCAATACTACGCGCCACTTTTAATAGACTATGCCAGGCCCGAATTGATAAGCCCATTTGATTAATGGCATGCTCTAAAAACTCCGCGTCATCAATACTCAGCTTACAAAATTCCGTTATCTCCCGGGTAGTCAGCGCATGATTTAATTTTCCCTGCCGCAGGATCTGTTTATCTCTTGCCTGCAGTACGCGGATTTTTATCTGCTCGCTGCTTTCACTTTGCGGCTGCCGTCCGGCCTGTGCAGCTGCCAGCGTCCCTTTCGGTAATAACGGCACCATAATTGACAACGAAAAGCGATCTAAAAACGGCCCGGATAACCGTCCTAGATAACGCAGTATCTGATCCGGCGTACTGCGTCTTAATTCTCCGCTTATATGTCCGCACGGACTAGGGTTCATTGCCCCTATCAGCTGAAAGTCTGCCGGAAAGGTTACCTGATTAGCCGCCCTGGAAATAGTGACTTCATTGGTTTCCAGCGGCTGGCGTAAGCTGTCTAATACCGAACGAGGAAACTCGGGCAGTTCATCTAAAAACAGAACGCCGCGGTGAGACAGGGATATTTCTCCCGGTTTAGGTTTTCCACCGCCTCCCACCAGCGCAACGGAAGAGGCACTGTGATGCGGGCTGCGGTACGGAGGCCGATACCAGTCATCGCGGCGTTTACCGCAGACAGAATAAATGGCGGCCGTCTGCAGGGCATGTCTCTCACTTAATTTCGGCAGCAGCGTCATAAAGCGTTCGGCTAACATGCTTTTCCCGGTTCCTGGCGGGCCGACCAGTAAAATATTATGCCCGCCTACAGCAGCAATTTCTAACACCCTTTTCGCCTGTTCCTGTCCTAATACATCACTCATATCCGCTGGGTTCTGTACTTTAGGCATCGGACATGACTGCGCCTGTGCCAGCAGCTTATGCCCCTGCAGAAAAGCACAAACGTCAGTAAGATTAGAGGCAACAAAGGCCTGCACACCGGTTAAGGCGCTTTCATGCTGATTTTCACAGCAGATAATTAAAGCGCGTGATTTTTCTTTAGCAGCAAGCGCGCAGGGAATAAGGCCGTCAACTGCACGCAGTTCACCGGAAAGAGCCAGCTCAGCAAAACATTCAAACTGTTCAATCTGAGCCGCCTGAACCTGTTCGGAAGCGATTAAAATACCAATCGCAATCGCTAAATCAAAACGCCCGCCCTCTTTAGGTAAATTAGCCGGCGCTAAATTAACCGTTATTCTTTTACTCGGAAATTTGAAGCCGCTGTTTAATATTGCGCTGCGTACTCTTTCTTTAGCTTCTTTAACGGATGTTTCCGGCAGACCTACTAACGAAAATCCCGGCAGCCCCGTGCCCAGGTGCACCTCCACCAATACCTCCGGGGCATCCACACCTAATAGCGCACGACAGTATAAACTTGCTAATGCCATAGCTTTCTCTTTTTTATGTCAAGACAATGTCTTTTAGTATAGGCAAGCATCAGCATCTGCTCACTTTAAATAACAAAACAAGCTTTCATAAAGCAGTTCTTTATTGCCGAGCATTTGCAATTGGTAACGTTTTCTTGTGCACTTTTATCGAGAAATGTGACAAAAGTTGAAAAAGGCGGGTATTTACGCTATAAAGATGACCACTTTTCAAACTCAGCATTGCTTATTTTGTCTATTTTTCCTTTGAACAAAACAACGATAAGCCCTCACTAAATTCAGGACGGATCAAAAATGAATGGTGCCAATTTTATCGTTCAAGCATTAAAAAAACAGGATATTACTCAGGTATTCGGCTATCCGGGCGGCGCAATTATGCCTCTCTACGATGCCCTGTATGACGGTGGACTTAATCATCTTTTATGCCGCCATGAACAGGGGGCTGCTATGGCCGCCTTAGGTTATGCTCGAGCAACGGGTAATGTAGGAGTATGCATTGCAACGTCTGGCCCGGGTGCGACCAACCTGATTACCGGCCTCGCCGATGCATTATTAGATTCTATTCCGGTCGTCGCTATCACAGGTCAGGTCGCCAGTAATTTAATCGGCACAGATGCTTTCCAGGAAGTGGATGTATTAGGACTTTCTTTGGCCTGTACCAAACACAGCTTTATGGTGCAGAGCAGCGAACAGCTGGGCCCTATTCTTGAACAGGCTTTTGAAATTGCCAGCTCAGGCCGCCCCGGTCCGGTTTTAATTGATATTCCTAAAGACATTATGCTTGCTGATGCACCCGATTTTTCATCGTTAAAAGTGCAGCCTGCAGAAAATAAATTAAACTCCACTCTTGAGCCCACTTTAATCCGACGAGCTAAAGAGATGATAAGGTCAGCCAGTAAACCGCTTCTTTATGTCGGCGGCGGCGTCGGTATGGCAGGTGCAGTTCAGGAGCTGCGCAACTTTATTCAATATACCTATATTCCCAGCGTCTGTACGCTGAAAGGGATCGGCGTTATTGAGCATAATTCTGAATATTTTATGGGTATGGTCGGTATGCACGGCAGCAAAGCCGCCAACTTAGCAATTCAGGAATGCGATCTGCTGATTGCTGTCGGCGCCCGGTTTGATGACCGGGTAACCGGTAAACTTGATGAGTTTGCCAGCCACGCAAAAGTGATTCACCTTGATATTGACGCGGCAGAAGTTGATAAATTACGCCTTGCTGATCTGCCTCTTACCGACAATCTAAAAGAAGTTCTGCCTGCCATTGAAGTTGAAACCTTTATCAGCGCCTGGCAGAAACATATTGTAAAAATGAAAATCGATTTTGCTAACCGCTATGATCATCCGGGTGAAGCGATTTATGCACCGGCTATGCTTAGACAACTTGCTGAAATGATGCCGGAAAATACGGTAATCTGCAGCGATGTCGGACAGCACCAGATGTGGGTTGCACAGCACATGTTTGTACGGTGTCCGGAAAACCATATCTCCAGTTCTGGTTTGGGCACTATGGGTTTCGGCATTCCAGCTGCCGTCGGCGCACAGACAGCACGTCCGAATGATACCGTGATCGCCGTTTCCGGTGATGGTTCATTTATGATGAATGTTCAGGAGCTGGGCACCATCAAACGCGGAAAATTACCGATTAAAATACTGCTGATTGATAACCAGCGTTTAGGCATGGTCCGTCAATGGCAGAAACTATTTTTTGACGGCCGTTACAGTGAAACCATTTTAACGGATAATCCCGATTTCGTTACACTGGCAAGCGCCTTTGATATCCCGGGAGAAACGATCTCAGTAAAAAGTCAGATCCAGGATGCACTTACCCGTTTACTGCACAGTGACGGTCCGTATCTGCTGCACGTTTCTATTTCAGAGGAAGAAAATGTATGGCCGCTGGTGCCGCCCGGCGCGCCAAACGATAAAATGATGGAGAGTTTAAAATGAAATATTTACTGATTATCCAAAGTGAAAACAGCCCTGAACTATTAGAGCGTCTATTACGAGTCTGCCGTCACCGCGGCTTCAGAGTGCAGAATATTAACGGTGAAACTACTGAAAATGAAAAATCTCTGCATATCACTTTAACGGTGTGCAGCGATCGACCAGTGAGCCTGTTAACTAAACAAATTGAAAAACTATTCGGCATTACCCGAGTCGCGGCAATAGGGCAGGAACAAGTCATTAAAGCCAGCGCGTAACGCTTGTTAAAGACAAAGTTATCTGCTTAAATCAGATAACTTCCAATGAACAGACAACAACTAACCCGCAGTAAAAACTATGCGGATAAGTTATACCAAACTGATTAAGTAAATGGTCAGTTTTAGGCGCAGGAAAAATCGATACTAGCAAGGCATTAATTGATGTAACTAGTTATTCTAATTACGAAATTAATAACGAAGACAGGATTGATTTTAACCAGCATAAAAGATTAGATACTTATTCAGATTGGTATTACCAATAAACAAGGAATTAAGATGCCAGACTACCGTTCAAAAACTTCCACACATGGTCGTAATATGGCTGGTGCACGTGCCCTGTGGCGCGCGACAGGCGTAAAAGATGATGATTTCGGAAAACCTATCATTGCGATTGCCAACTCATTTACGCAGTTCGTTCCAGGTCATGTACATTTAAAAGATATGGGCCAGTTAGTGGCAGGTGCGGTTGAAGCTGCCGGCGGCATCGCCAAAGAATTCAATACTATCGCTATTGATGACGGTATTGCTATGGGTCATTCCGGCATGCTGTACAGCCTGCCGTCTCGTGATTTAATTGCAGACTCTATTGAATACATGGTTAACGCACATTGTGCCGATGCAATCGTCTGTATTTCCAATTGTGACAAAATCACTCCGGGAATGTTAATGGCGGGTTTACGTCTAAATATTCCAATTATTATGGTTTCCGGCGGCCCAATGGAAGCAGGTAAAACCAAACTTTCAGATCAAATCATTAAACTAGATTTAGTTGATGCCATGGTAATGGGCGCAGATAAAGACGTATCTGATGAAGATGTGGCTAATGTTGAACGCAGCGCCTGCCCGACCTGCGGTTCATGCTCAGGCATGTTCACCGCCAACTCGATGAACTGTTTAACAGAAGCACTTGGTTTATCACTTCCAGGTAACGGCTCAATGCTGGCAACACATGCCGATCGTGAGCAGCTGTTTTTAGATGCCGGCACCCGTATTGTTGAAATTACTAAGCGTCACTATCAACAAGATGACTACTCTGTATTACCACGCTCAATCGCCAGCAAAGCGGCTTTTGAGAATGCAATGGCACTAGATATTGCAATGGGCGGCTCAACCAACACGGTTCTGCATCTATTAGCCTGCGCACAGGAAGCAGAAATTGATTTCACGGTAAGTGATATGGATGCTATGTCCCGCCGTATTCCGCAGCTTTGTAAAGTTGCACCTTCCACACCTTTATATCACATGGAAGATGTACATCGTGCCGGTGGTGTAATGGCGATTCTAGGTGAGCTCGACAGAGCAGGTTTCTTAAATAGTGATATTCCAACTATTTTAAATATGACCATGAAAGAGCAGTTAGCACAATACGATATTATGCAGACCCAAGACCAGGCCGTTATTGATTTCTATCGTGCAGGTCCTGCCGGTGTCCGTACCACTCAGGCATTCAGTCAGGCCTGCCGCTGGGACAGTGTGGACAACGACCGTAAAGACGGCTGTGTACGTTCATTAGAGCATGCATTCAGTGAAGAAGGCGGTCTTGCGGTATTGTTTGGTAATATGGCCGTTGACGGCGCTGTGGTAAAAACCGCCGGTGTTGATGACGATAACCTGACATTTACCGGTCCGGCAAAAGTATACGAAAGCCAGGATGATGCCGTTGAAGCAATTCTAGGCGGCAAAGTTGTTGCCGGTGACGTGGTTGTTATTCGCTATGAAGGTCCGCAGGGCGGTCCGGGCATGCAGGAGATGCTTTACCCGACCAGTTACCTGAAATCCATGGGGCTTGGCAAAGAATGTGCGTTAATTACTGACGGCCGTTTCTCCGGCGGCACATCGGGTTTATCTATCGGTCACGTTTCTCCAGAAGCTGCTGCCGGCGGTGTAGTTGGTTTAATTGAAGATGGTGACATTATTGATATCAATATTCCAACACGTGAAATGGAGCTGAAAGTATCTGAAGAAGTATTAGCAGAGCGTCGTGCTAAAATGGATACCTTAGGCTGGAAACCGCTAAACCGTATTCGCCCTATTTCAGCGGCGCTTAAAGTGTATGCTTCGATGGCGACCTCTGCCGATAAAGGCGCGGTACGTGACTTAAGCAAACTGAAGTAAAAACCGATATTTCACCTTTATTTGCGCCATCGAAATGGCTATTAATAAAAACAGCAGATAAAGGTGCGGTACGCGATTTATCTAAACTGAAATAAGATACTAAGACTTAACCTTTGTCTGCCCGCCATTTACATGGCCAATATATAAAACAGCGGATAAAGGTGTGGTAAAAGATTTAAGTAAGCTTAAAAAAGCTAACACGAATATTAAAAAAGCCGGTTATGTTTATTCATAACTGGCTTTTTTGTTTTCAGGGCTAGTGACTTATCCGCTAGGTTAATTAAGTGTTTTAACGCTGTCGCGTTCAACTAAGGTCGGTTCTAAATGGATCTCAAGATTGTTTTCACGACTACTTTGGATCTGATCCAGCAAAGTATCAAAGGCTTTTCGCCCTAAATTAAATTTGGGCTGATGGATCGTGGTTAACGACGGCGTAATAAATTTAGCCAGACTGATGTCATCATAACCGATAATCGACAGATCCTCGGGAACCGATATACCATGTTTATTAGCCGTATTGATCACGCCCATCGCCATCATGTCATTGCAGACAAAAATTGCACTGGGCATTTTACCTGTTGCTAAAATGCTTTCAAAAGCCTGTTTGCCGCCTTCACACTCAAAATCACCAAATGCATGCCAGTCTTGATCAACCTCAAGCTCTGCTTCATTCATTGCCTGAATATAACCGGCAAAACGTTCTGATGTCGCCTGTTTATCGCGAGGTCCGCTGATACAGGCAATTTTACGATGGCCTTTATTAATTAAATACTGAGTTGCTAAATAACCACCGTGACGGGAATTATCCTGTATTTTGTCACAGGGGAAATTAGTCTCTCCGCAGTCCATCACCACAGTTGGAACGGGTTTATGACGAGAAAATATATTCAAATTCTGACTGGCTATTTCATCACTCATCAGTAACAAACCGTCAACCTGTTTCTGCAGCAGCATATCGATATTGAAATTCAGGCGGTCCAGATCCCCTTCTGTATTACACAGAAGTAGATTATAGCCCTGCTCATAACAACGACGCTCAACTCCTTTTACCACTTCGGCAAAAAACGGATTCGCAGATGTGGTCACCAGCATACCAAAGGTACGCGTATTTTTTAGCTTTAAGCTGCGGGCCAGTGCTGAAGGCGCGTAATTCAACTCCTCTACCGCTTTCATCACCCGTTCAACAATATCTGTGCTGACATAGCGGGTTTTATTAAGGGCATGGCTTACCGTTGAAGTAGACACGCCGGCATGTTTTGCCACATCTTTGATAGTTGCCATTATCTTATTGTTATCCTTTATATACCTATGATGCTTCGAAATCAGCCTGACACAGCATTTGAAGTAACATGGTTATAAACTAATTAGTTATGGTGCATTATGTGCATTAATCAGAAAGTTATCTACTGTATTTCGGTATGGGATTGAAGTCTGTGCTCCAGCACCACTAACCGTAATAGCGGCGGCGGCATGGGCAAAACGAACTGCGTCAGCTAAGTCAGCCCCTTCTAACAGACGTGTCAGCAGTGCACCGTTAAAAGTATCACCAGCAGCCGTTGTATCAACCGCTTTTACACGAAACCCTTTTATCTGCTGACCCTGACCATTCTCACTGATCCACACACCTTCACTGCCCAGGGTTATCATCACCAGCTTTATTCCCTTGCCGTGAAGCACATCTGCCGCCAGCTGCGCTGACTGCATATCGCTGACTTTAATTCCTGTAAGCTGCTCAGCTTCTGTTTCATTAGGCGTAATGATATCAATAAGCTTCAGTAAATCATCGGGTAACGGCTGCACGGGAGCAGGATTAAGTACAACCTTAGTGCCCGCCTGTTTAGCTGTTTCTGCCGCGCATATAATAGCTTCAACAGGCGTTTCTAACTGCATTAACAGCATATCGGCGCTGCTGATAAGATGGTGGTGAGGCTTTAGTCTAGATACAGTTAAGCAGGCATTTGCTTCAGCTGAGATACAGATACTGTTTTCACCACTTTCGGCAACCTGGATCATTGCGATCCCGGTTGGTTTGTTTTTTTCAATCATCACAGCATCAACATTAATGCCGTCTTCACTGAATGCCTTACGTATATTAATACCAAAACTGTCATCACCCACACAGGCGATAAAAGCTACATCTGCCCCTAAACGTGCAGCAGCAACCGCCTGATTGGCGCCTTTTCCTCCGGGAATAACACTGTATCCCCGGCCGTGTAATGTTTCTCCCGGACGAGGGAAAGAGGGAACCTGCAGAACATGATCTGCATTAACACTGCCTAAAACGACTAATTTATTCATAATATTGACCACTTAGCTTTTAGCATAAAGATGAAGCATATTGATTAACGCTGTATTCAATAGGCTTGGCGCAGGCAGAACCAGGGTAACTCCGATTCTACCAACTACAATAGCGAACTCTTATTTAAGCACCATCATTAATGGTACAGGGATGCTTTTCTCTACCGCTTCCCCTTTTAATAGTTTCACTGCAGACTCAACACCAATCTCACCAATCAAACCAGGCTGCTGAGCAATTGTTGCACCTAACAGGCCGCGTTTAACAGCGGCAATACCGTCATCCGTACCGTCAAAACCAACAATCAGAATATCTTTACCAGATGCCTGTACAGCACGTACCGCACCTAATGCCATTTCATCATTTTGTGCAAACACGGCTTGTGTATTAGGTTTAGAAGAAAGCATATTTTCCATTACATTCAGACCTTTAGTACGATCAAAATCCGCTGGCTGGCTGGCTAGAAGATCCATGTTTTCGCTTTTAACTGCGTTCATAAACCCTTGGCCGCGTTCACGGGCTGCTGATGTACCGGCGATACCTTCAAGCTGAATAACACGTGCATCTTTACCTATTTTTTCACTGATAAATTTACCGGCCATTTCACCACCAGCAACATTATCAGAGGCGATATGACTGACTACATCACCACGACTTGCTCCTCGGTCTAATGTTAATACCGGAATTTTAGCCTGGTTGGCGATACGAATAGCATTAGAAACCGCATCAGAATCAGTTGGGTTGATTAAAATAGCTTTAACGCCGCGAATAATCAGATCTTCAACATTTGACAGCTCTTTACTCGGATCATTTTGTGAATCAAGTACAATAAGCTTGTAGCCTAATTGATCCGCTTTCTTTTCAGCTCCCTCTTTCATAGTGACAAAAAATGGATTGTTTAAAGTAGAGACAACCATTGCAAGCGTATCCTGTGCCATTGCAGTTGCACTGAAAGAAGCTGAAATAACAGCTGCTGAAACTAATGTTGTAAACTTTTTCATTTTCTATTCCTTTTTATCTTACTGGTATTAGCGGAGACACTATGCACTCCGCAGGCTTTTAAAATTTATCTGTGTTTGTTATCAACAAGTACCGCTAACAATATGACCACGGCTTTAACAATCATCTGGTAGTATGACGAGACGTCTAACAGGTTTAACGCATTGTTTAATACGCCGATAATAAGCGCACCGATCAGTGTGCCCATAATGCGGCCTTTACCGCCCGCCAGACTTGTACCGCCAAGTACAACCGCGGCAATAGCGTCTAATTCATATCCCATACCGGCTGTCGGCTGTGCTGATGATAAGCGTGAGGTGATGATGATGCCCGCTAGTGCTGATAATAATCCACAGATTGAATAAACACCGATCTTGATACGGTCGACATTAATCCCCGATAAAAGGGTTGCTGATTCATTACCGCCAAGCGCATAAATATAACGCCCGAAACGAGTATGGTTTAACAGATACCATATTCCCGCAAAAACACCGGCCATCATCCACACAGGTACCGGAATACCGAACACATATCCCGTACCAAACCAGGCAAAAGCATCTGCAACATCAGTAAAACCGGTAGAAATTGGACGACCGTCGGTATAAACCATGGTCACTCCGCGTAATAATGTCATGGTCACCAATGTCGCAATAAAGGCTTGTACTTTACCTTTGGCGATAATGACTCCCGCAACAGAGCCGAGCGCGGCTCCGCCTAACAATGAAACAGGCACTGCAATCAGAACAGGAATTTCCATGCTGATCATGCTGGCGGCAAAAGCACCGCACAATGCCAAAATCGAACCGACACTTAAATCAATACCGGCAGTTAATATCACTAAAGTCATACCGGCGGCTAAAATCGCGATGACCGATGTCTGGCGAAGAATATTAAGAATATTGTCCACCGTAAAAAAGTATTCATTAAGAAACGACACGACAACAACCAGCATAATTAATGCGATTAATGACTTTTGTTCAATAAACCATTCTTTATTTATCAGACCACCTGCTTTAGCAGCTCCCTGATTAACTATAACCTTGTTGTTCATGCTGTTTTCTCCATAATATTATTACCAAATGCACAGGCCATTAATTTTTCCTGATCCGCATCGATCGCCGTAAATTCACCACTGATCCGCCCCTGATGCATCACCAGAATACGATCGCTCATACCCAAAACTTCCGGCATTTCCGAAGAGACTAGAATAATGCTCATACCTTCTTCTTTAAACTGATTGATAAGCTGGTAGATCTCTTTTTTCGCCCCGACATCTACCCCGCGTGTCGGCTCATCAAGAATCAATACCTTAGGGCGGGTCATTAAACCTTTCGCAATCGCTACCTTCTGCTGGTTACCACCGGATAAATTACCGATAATCTGATTTTTTGACGGGGTTTTAATATTAAATAAGCGAATAAAATCTTCGACTGCGACGGACTCTGCCCCGTGATCTAACTGCATGCCTTTGGACAGCTGCTGTAAAGAGCACAGAGACATGTTTTCTTTAACAGACAGTCCTAGAATCAGGCCGTCACCTTTGCGGTCTTCAGAAATATAAGCGATGCCGTTGGCAAGCCCCTCTTGCGGACTGCGTGGATTAACAGCTTTACCCTCAACCAGCATTTTTCCAGAATGATGCGGCATAGCACCGTAAATTACTTTCATTAATTCTGTACGCCCGGCTCCCATCAAACCTGAAATACCGAGTATTTCACCATGATCGAGCGTGAAGCTAATATCGTCAATATCAGCTGCCGATAAGTTTTTAACTTCTAAACATCTGGTACCGTGCTTACTTTCGACACGCGGATACTGCTCATCCAGACGGCGGCCTACCATTAATTCAATTAAGCTGTCTTCATCCGTTTCTGCAACCTGACGTTCAGCAATAAACTTTCCATCACGCAGCACAGTAATATCATCACAAATTTCGAAAATTTCTTTTAAACGGTGGGAGATATAAACGATGCCGTAACCTTCGTCGCGTAATTCATTAATCACGGTAAACAAAGAAGCTGTTTCTGTATCAGTTAACGCATCGGTCGGCTCATCCATCACGATAACCTGAGACTTAAATGACAGTGCTTTAGCGATTTCAACCATCTGCTGTTCGCCAAGACTCAGCTCACCAAGCAGCTGCGAAGGTTTATGTTTCACATTTAAACGGTCTAATAAAATTTGTGCTTCATCAAACATTACCGACCATTTTATTGCACCGAATACATTAGTGATTTCTCTGCCGAGAAAGATGTTTTCTGCAATGGTCAGATCAGGAAGAAGGTTAAGCTCCTGATGAATAATACTGATCCCCGCTTCCTGAGAATGACGCGGGCCAGTAAAGTTTACTGGCGCATTTTCATAAAATATTTCACCTTCATCTCGAGAATAAATACCGGTAAGCACTTTCATCAGTGTTGATTTTCCAGCACCGTTTTCTCCCATCAGTGCCATTACTTTACCCGGGTAAACGTTTAAACATGCATCATCCAGCGCTTTTACACCGGGGAATGCTTTGTGAATGCCTTTCAATTCTAAAATGGGCTGTTTCATAGCAGCTCCTTAACAATTATTTGCTAGACTAAAAAACAACGCCGGCCTGAAAAATAACATTTGCATAAGGCGTACATTCACCGGTACGAACAACCGCTTTACTTTCCCGGGTACGCCCTTTGAACTCTTCGTGACTGATATATGAAACACTGATTTCTTTCCCCTGTTTCTGCTCTTTCGCAATAAGCTCCTGCAGTGCACTGTGCAGGTCCGGACTTACCTGCTGAAACTCTTCAGCTAAGATCACGCCGCAAATCTGCATCTCACCGAGCAGTACCTTGGCAGTATCAATAAACGCTGGAACACCATGCGTTAAAGCCAGATCAATGCGCTGGGTTTGGCTTGGAACCGGCAGCCCGGCATCGCAGATGGTAATCTCGTCGAAATGCCCGAGAGAGGCTACCAGGTAAGATAATTCAGCGTTAATTAATGCTGTTTTTTTCATGACATTCACCTTGAAGAGTCGCTTTAATTTAAAAATTGTTACTCAAATCATTTATAAAAACTGTATTCAAACTATATCGAAACGTTTGCGCAAACGTTTCGATGGGTAAAAATTAGACTAAAACAAAAAAAATTGCACTTACCTTTATCTGTAAATGTGAGGTGGATCGGAAGGAAAAATATTAATTTTTAAGAACTCTATTATTATTAAAAGCTTACTTGCTTAAGTAGAAAACTCTTGATACTAATAAAAAGGCAGCTGCAGAACAGCTGTTGTATATTGACTCCAGGCACTTCCTTTGTTCTACCTTTATTGAAAATAACTTATTTGATTATTAACTAATTAACAGCAGGGTAAATATCATGGCCAACCAGCTTGTACAATTAAAAAATATGTCCACAGTCGTTGCAGATACCGGCGATGTTGAAGCAATTGCCAAATTTCAACCGCAGGATGCAACCACTAACCCGTCATTATTATTAAAAGCAGCTTCGTTAGAACAGTACCAGCCGTTATTATTACAGGCCTGTGACTGGGCAAAACAGCAGTCAAATGATCTCAAGCAGCAGACCATAGATGCCGCCGATAAACTGTCAGTACTGATCGGGCTGGAAATCCTAAAAATTGTACCGGGAAGAATATCCACTGAAGTTGACGCACGTTTATCCTTTGATACACAAGCTTCGATAGACAAAGCCCGTAAGCTAATGGCCATGTACCAGGAAGCGGGTATTGCTAATAACCGCATACTGATTAAACTGGCGTCAACCTGGGAAGGTATAAAAGCGGCTGAAGCTCTTGAAAAAGAAGGCGTTAACTGCAACCTGACACTGTTGTTCAGTTTTGCTCAGGCACGCGCCTGTGCCGAATCCGGTGCTTATCTAATATCACCTTTTGTAGGCCGGATCCTGGATTGGTATAAAAAAGACACCGGCCGCAGCCAATATCCAGCGGATGAAGATCCAGAGGTTATCTCGGTAACAAATATTTATAATTATTACAAACAGCAGGGTTATAAAACCGTGGTAATGGGGGCCAGTTTCAGAAGTGTTGAAGAAGTTCTAGCACTTGCCGGCTGTGACCGTTTAACTATCAGCCCGGATTTGATGGCGCTGTTAGAGCAGAGCAATGAGCCCGTCGAACAACAGCTTAACCCGGCAGAGGCGACTGCAGAAAAAGAAGCAGACTTATCTGAAAGCACCTTCAGGTGGTTAATGAATGAAGACGCCATGGCAACAGAAAAGTTAGCAGAAGGTATCCGCAACTTTGCCATTGACCAGGTCAAGTTAGAACAGCAGCTTGCCGATCTGCTGCAAAAATAAGCAGGCGCAGATTCTACTGATATAAAAAAACCGCGATAAACTCGGTTTTTCTTTTTTACTCTTTAATAACCTGATTAATCAGTTAATTAAAGGCGCTCTGCAATCATTTTTTCCAGTTTATCCTGGTCGAGAGCAAAGTTGCGGATACCTTCCGCTAATTTGTCGATCGCCATCGGATCCTGATTATGTTCCCATAAGAACTGTGCATGAGTTAACGGCGCTTGAGATGTTTTCTCGGCTGCAGAAGGCGCTAATTTTCTAACCACTTCTCCTTCAGTATCTGCTAACTGCTGCAGTAATTCAGGGCTGATAGTTAGTCGGTCACAACCAGCAAGCTCTAAGATTTCACCGGTGTTTCTGAAGCTTGCGCCCATCACAACAGTTTTATAATCGTTTGCTTTATAGAAGTTATATATTTTTGAAACAGACAGTACACCCGGATCTTCCTGAGGTGCAAAATCACGTCCTGCATTTGCTTTGTGCCAGTCCATAATACGGCCGACAAACGGAGAAATTAGATATACACCGGCTTCAGCACAAGCACGTGCCTGAGCGAAAGAAAACAGCAGGGTCAAATTACAGTTGATCCCTTCTTTTTCTAAAATCTCAGCCGCTCTAATGCCCTGCCAGGTTGATGCAAGTTTAATCAGAATACGATCGTTGGCAATACCAGCATCGTTATACATTTTCATCAGCTGGCGCGCTTTAACCAGACTTGCTTCTGTGTCATAAGATAAGCGTGCATCAACTTCAGTTGAAATACGACCCGGTACAATATTTAAGATCTCTTTACCAATATTAACCGCTAACATGTCACAGGTGTCTTGCACCTGCTGTTTTGGATCGCTGCTTTGTGCTTTTGCATACTCAATCGCGCTGTTTATTAAAGATGCATAGTCAGCAATTTGTGCCGCTTTTAAAATTAAGGAAGGGTTGGTTGTCGCATCTTGAGGTTTATATTTTTGAATCGCTTCAATATCCCCGGTATCAGCCACAACAGTTGTCAGCTTGCGTAATTCATCTAGTTTAAATGTCATAATATTAACCTTGTAAAATTTTTAATAAATTCAAGACCGCTTTGAAGTAGTCAAATAATAGCGCTTCAAAGCAAATACACTACCCTGATTAAAGCGGTCACGGTAAACCTCTCTAGGAAATTAACGGCAAGAGCCAGGCCGTTAAACCTAAGTAGAATAGGTACAGCTTTAAAACAATGACTCTATTTTAAGGTATAAAGCTTGAAATTTAGCCCGCTTAACTTGATACATTTCATGCCTTTGGCTGCATGCTTGATGTGCTTGAATTAGTTCCGGCACAGGACAAATCTCCGCAGCTACCGCTCCTGGTTTTTTGCCTAGCATCGCTAATCTTGCCGCACCTAGTGCAGGCCCGACATCACCACCAGCTCGGTAGACTAATTTTTCTCCAAAAATATCAGCAAGCATCTGACGCCAGTAATGACTCCGGGCCCCCCCGCCTATAAGTGAAATTTCTTTCGGCCTTAAACCAGTCGCGTGTAACGCATCTAAACCATCAGCAAGAGCAAAACCGACCCCTTCTAATACAGATAATGCCAAATCTTCTTTACTGGTAGAATGAGTCATACCAAAAAAGACTCCTTTCGCATTAGGATCATTATGAGGAGTCCTTTCACCTGACAAGTAAGGGAGAAACAGCACTTGTGACTCTGGTTTCGCTTTATTTTCGACACAAGAAAGCATCTCACCTACATCCTTGAATCCAGTCAGATCAGCCACCCAGGACAAACAGGATGCAGCACTTAAAACAACCGACATAGTATGCCATTTATTGGGTAATGCATGACAAAAGCTGTGCAGTGCCGATTCAGGATTCGATAGATAACCATCACTGACTGCAAAATACACCCCGGAAGTTCCTAAAGACAACATTGCCTGTCCGGGCTCCGTGATCCCTACACCTATTGCGCCGGCTGCATTATCACCAGCCCCGGCTATAATAGGGACACACTCCATCCCCCACTGCTGAGCAAGTTCTTTTTTCAAACTTCCGGTTATCTCACATCCTTCATAAAGGACCGGCATGTGCTTCCGGGTCAGGCCCGTCGCCTTGAGCATCTCATCGCTCCAGTCTCGCTTTTCTACATCCAGCCACAGCGTACCAGCGGCATCTGACATATCAGTGGCGTAGTCACCACTCAGCCTAAAACGTAGATAATCTTTAGGTAATAACACTTTATTTATTTGTGCAAAGTACTGCGGTTCATATTTCTGCAGCCACTTTAGCTTAGGCGCGGTGAAGCCCGGCATCATTATATTCCCAGTTATCTGCCGACTGTCAGGCACTAACCGCTCAAGCTCAGAACACTCTTGGTAACTACGTCCGTCATTCCACAATATTGCAGGACGCAGAACCTGGCCCGCCTGGTTAACAATGGCAGCACCATGCATCTGTCCCGATAAACCAATAGCCTGAACAGTAGATAAATCAATACGCAGTTTTAACGCTGCAATTGCCTCGCAGGTGGCAGTCCACCACTCTTGCGGATCTTGTTCTGACCACAACGGCTTAGGCCGAGAAATGGAAAGTGATATTGTTTGTGAATCTCTGATACGCCCGCACTCATCAAGTAATATTACTTTTACGCCGGAAGTACCCAAGTCGATGCCGATATACATATTAATTCCTATTTAGTACTGATTTAACAGATGTATTCATGATGTAAAAGAAGGTGAACATTAGCCTTGTTTATCGATATTCTGGCGCTGTCATGCTTTCTGCACAATTATGAAATTTAGTAGTCGTATTCACTGATTTCACGACTGAGATTTGGATCACACAGCAGCTCCGTAGACACTGTTAGACTCAGGTCAAAATAAATAACGGGACGCATCGAGATGAATAAACGCTTTCGTATCACGCTACTTTTTAATGCTAATAAAATCTATGACCGTCAAATCATCGAAGGCATAGGTGAATATCTTCAGGCGTCACAATGTGACTGGGATATATTTTTAGAAGAGGATTTTATTACTCAGCTGGATAATTTTCATGAGTGGAGTGGTGATGGCATCATCGCTGACTTTGATAATCCTGAAATAGCCAAACGTCTAAATGAGACCAATATCCCCGTGGTGGCTGTCGGTGGATCCTATGAGCATGAACAGGAATACCCTAATTTTCCTTATGTCGCAACTGATAATAAAGCACTAGTAGAACTTGCATTTCAGCACCTAAAAATGAAAGGTTTACAAAATTTTGCCTTCTACGGCTTGCCCGAAGATCCAAGTAAACGCTGGGCTCAACAAAGAGAAAATGCGTTTAAAATAGTTACCGCTTCAGAAAAATATAACTGTTCAATATATCGAGGAAAAGAAACCAATTCTCAAAGCTGGCAGTATGATATGAACCGCCTTGCCGATTGGGTACAACGATTGCCGACTCCCACCGGTATTATTGCCGTCACGGACTCAAGAGCAAGACATCTGCTACAGGTATGCGAACATCTTGGGATTATGGTTCCGGATAAAATTTCAGTCATTGGTATAGATAATGAGGAACTGGCCAGATATCTTACCCGAGTATCATTAAGCTCAGTTGGGCAAGGCAGTAAAGAAATGGGCTATCGAGCAGCCAAAATACTGCATAAACGACTATTGAACCAAGAAGGAAAACCAGCTTCAAGTTCACTCAAATATGCACGAATACTTGTACCGCCAACTCAAGTCTTTGCCAGACAAAGCAGTGACTTTCAGGCGTTAAACGACTCCTATGTCATTCAGGCTATGCATTATATACGCCATAATGCCTGTAGAGGAGTTAAAGTTGACCAAGTGCTGGATTATGTAGGTATTTCACGTTCAAATATGGAATCAAGATTCAAGGGTGAACGCGGACACTCTATCCATCAAGAGCTCCATAATTTCAAATTAAAGCGAGCTTGTGATCTGCTTGACGCAACTTCTCTGCCCATTGCAGAAATATCAGAACTGTGCGGCTACCCTTCACTGCAGTATATGTATACCGTATTCAAGAAAAACCTCAGTAAGACCCCCAAAGAGTATCGCAACACCTCACTCGAGCGCAGCACTCCTTAGGAGTGCTGCTGTATTAAAAATCATCCAGTTTTTGTTTTCGCTTTCACTGCACAAGTAAATCTCTGCAGTGCCTTGACTAAGGTGCTGCGCGGACAGGCAAAATTTAAACGGACAAAATCAGCATCCCCAAACTCAAGGCCAGAGGTTAAACCAATACCAAATGATTCAAAGTATTTACATGAATCCGTCAAAACAAGCTCAGATATATCAATCCATGCTAAATAAGTTGCTTCAATTTTATTAAGATTAAGCTCCGGTAGTTCTGCAACTGCTGAGATAAGCAGGTTTCTATTCGCCTTTAAATACTCAACCTGATGTATAAGCCAGCTATTTCCATGCTGATAGGCTGCTTCAGCAGCTGCATAAGCAAGCACATTTACACCGGGAACAACATCTCCCCGCTCTTTTTGAAACTTTCTGCGTATCTCTTCATTGGGGATAATTGCCATTGAAGCACCTAAACCAGCAAGATTAAAGGTTTTACTGGGTGACATTAAAGTTATCGATCGTTGTGCAGCCCTTTCATTCAGACTGGCAAAAGGGATATGATGCACGCCCGGCTCTAACAGTAAGTCACAATGAATCTCATCACTGCAGATGATCAAATCATGCTTATCTACATAAGCCAAAACATCTTCCAACTCCTGTCGCTGATAAACAGTCCCGCCTGGGTTTAAAGGATTACAAAAAAGCAGCTGCTTATCGTCGACTGTTAATGATTCACTTTGTAAATCGACTAACCAGCGTCCAGTGCTTGTCACAACCGGCAGTGTGATAGCAACAGCCAGCTGGGCTGGAATTAATATCTTTGATTATTTAAATACACTACAGCGTGAGCAAGAAACGGTGAAGTTGGCACCTGAAAATTACCTCCCTTGGAATTACCAGTAAACAGCATCCGTTCCGTCATAGCGTCATAGGGTGGAACGGACTAAATTCTCTGAAGTCAAACTATCTTGCCGTAAGCTCACATGACGGTTTGTAACTCTATAATTTCGATATATTGAGACGTACAAGACTCAACAACTGCCTTGCGACGCTGCTCGGAAAGAGAAATAGGGAAACAGTAACGACTTACTGCCACAATACCGAGCTTCATTTGAGGTAAATTAATCATATTTAATTCCAACAATTTAGTTTTTATATTTAAATAACTTTATAAGTTACGAAATGGCTATATGGGCTAGATGACTCAAAGATGCAATCTTCGCGTCCATCCATATTAATTTTGTTCGGGTAGTTTTGCGTCTCTAAACACAGCCCAGCATGCTTTTCATAAATTTTGTTATTACGACCCTGCTCTTTTACAATGAAATTTCCTGAATAAAACTGCATGCCGATTTGGTCGGTGTAAACTTCTAATCCTAAGTCTTTATTTGGTGAATAAAGCGTTGCGACTTTCTTCATTTCTGTTGAGTCGAAGCACCAACAATGATCAAAGCCACCAGCTTGTGCTAATTGTGAAAAGTTGTCATCGATGTCTTGTGAGACTCTTTTCTTTACTCTGAAATCCATTGGTGTATTTGTCACATCCGCATTGTCTAGCGGGATCGATTCTGAATCTACCAACAAGTAGTGATGACTTTCGATTTGAAGAGAGTGATCGAGGATGTCTTTCGACTCAGCGAGATTAAAGTAAGTATGCTGGGTCATGTTAATCGGTGTTTTTCCATGTGGTGTTGCGAAGTAACCAATTTTTAATTTGTTCTCTTCGGTAAGTTCATAAATCACTTTAAAATCAATGTCATGAGGGTATCCTGCCTCACCAGATAGCGTGGATGTAGTCAGTTCAATAAAATGCTCTTCAGCAACGGTAACACGCCAACGTTTAGATCCGATATTTGCTGAAGCACCATGCAGGTGATTTGTGCCTTCATTCGTTTCTAACTCAACAGCTAGGCTATCAATGGTATATTTACCATTTGCAATGCGGTTTGCCCATGGCCCAACGACACAGCCAAAATAGCACTGACTATCTAGGTACCTTTGTGGTTCATCGTAGCCTAGGACGATGTTCTTTAATTTTCCATTAGAATTCTTAGAAAAGAAGTTAACAATAATTGCACCTAAGTCAGATATATCAACTTGAGTACCATGTGAGTTGGTTAATGAATAGAGCTGATAGTTGCCCCAAATTTGTGATTTTAAATTCGACATAATTTATTCCACAATGTTTTAGTAGGTATATTGGTAAATATTAAATAAAGTTTTTCTATTATGTTTTTTTAAAGTCGATTTGATAAAAAAAGTAATTGTGAACTAATTCAGAATCGAAAGTGTTTAAATTATTAACTTGTCAAATAATTTGCTCTGATTTTAATTCAAATGTTACAGCAATCTGAGGAATCATGAGTTTCTGATCTCATTCCATTGAATTACGCAGCAAAGTTTTTATTCGCTTACTTTGATTAAGAAAGTTCAAGCAAAATATGTTTAAAGCGTGTATTTAGATGGCTTTAAAAATACTCTGGTCTGTTTTGAGCACCAGTACTTCCCAAATCTAAACAACGTTAAAAAGGCAACGAATTCATCGTTGCCTTTTGTTTCGGTTCCCAGAAAGTGTGAGCTCATCCGACGCACAGCACTGAGGACCTTAACCAAACTTGGTTAGATAATTTGAGCTTCTTTCACTGTCGTTTTTTCTTGTTTACGAACCCATATTTTTTCTAGATCTTCCAAGCTCTTACCTTTCGTTTCTGGTACGAACTTCCAGATGAAGTAGACCGTAAACACGCCGAAGAACCCGTACAGCCAGAATGGGAAACCACCGTTGTAAGTCTGGAATAGATATCCATTTGAATCATTCATCATCGGGAATGATTGCGAAACCACAAAGTTGGCAAACCATTGAGCAAATACTGCTATAGAAAGTGCTTTTGAACGGATGCTATTTGGGAATATCTCGGACAATAGAACCCAAGTGACAGGCCCCAAAGAAAGCGCAAATGCTGCAATATACAGAAGCACGAAGAATAGTAGGTAACCACCAATTGCATTCGAGTAAGCGGCAGTACCTATTGCAATCATGGAAACGGCCATCGCTCCGGCGCCAATTATCATTAACGGTCGGCGACCAAATTTATCAACAGTAAAGATAGCAATGGCAGTAAAGGTTAGGTTAACAGCACCAATCAGAATGGTTTGCAACAATGCCGTATCTGTCGATGAGTCACTGAAGCTTTTGAATATTTCCGGAGCATAATAAAGGAAGACATTGATGCCCGTCACTTGTTGAAGCACAGACAACATAATACCAATGACTAATACCCCCATCATCCCTAAAGCAGCAATGCTCACCTTCCCTTTCGTATCCCCTAAAGATGATTGAATGCCTTGCCACTGTTCTTCAATATCTTCGTTTTTATTGAGAGCTCTGAGCAAATTTCTAGCTTCTTGATTTCTACCTTTGAGCGCCAACCAACGTGGTGTCTCTGGAACGGTGAAAAGTAATACTAAAAATAACAGCGCTGGGATACACTCAGAGGCAAACATATAACGCCATCCGACCGTATTGAGCCAAACTTCTGTCCCGGCAAGTGCAATGCCGTAATTAACAAAATATACCACCAGCATGCCGAAAATTATCGCAAACTGATTGCATGAAACGAGCGCACCGCGTTTATTCGGTGGCGCAACTTCTGCGATATACATTGGTGATACCATAGAAGCAATACCAACACCGATACCACCAACAATACGGAAGAAAACAAACACCCAATAATTATCTGGCACTGCGGTACCAATTGCAGAAATCAGAAATAACGTTGCGGCGATCTTTAAGGCACCACGACGTCCCATAGAGTCACTGATTTTCCCTGCGACAAGCGCACCTATAAAACAGCCCACCAACGCTGAGGATGCTGCAAATCCAAGTTCTGTTGCAGACAGTCCAAAGAAATGAGTGAGAGAGCCTGTTGCCCCAGAAATAACCGCTGTGTCATAACCAAAAAGTAATCCGCCCAATGCGACCACTATGGTTACATGAAGTACATTGATATTATCTTTCATTTTTTGCTCCTTTTTATTTTTCGTAATATCAGTTATATAAGAAAAAAAGAAATTAATAATTTGCGATATTTGATTATTAGTTTTCGTTATCTTACTTCCGTGATACAAATGGCGTTATGCCTAAATCGAATTAAATTTTTCCATAACTGTGATCTGATCTCTTGTGTGTGGGGGGAGCGAGTATATAAATGGAAAAGTCGAAAGCGAAAATTACAAACTGGAGCCAATATAATTACGCACTCTGTAAGCGTGGGGCGACATGAAGGAAAGGGCGTAGCCGAGCAGATCGTGAGTTCCTGATTTAGTTCCATTGAATTACGCAACGAAGCCCTACAACGCAGGTAAGATCTCCTCTCTGCTTGATTTGATTAACAACGCCTAGCGGTCATATAAATAGTAAAAATTCCGATTATCAAATAATCGGAATTTTTTGATAATCAAAGTCTATTATTTACTGACGGAGCTACTTTTCTCTAGTAGAAAATAATTCAGGTTAAAATTGATATTAGACGAAGAGTCATCAACTCGAAATGTCATCGTTTGAATGCCTTTTCTCAGATATATCTCTCCAATTTCTTGTAGGAAGAATAATGAATGGTTACTGGTATTATTCACTTCGTGATGAAGATGATTCTGATTTTCAAATTCTAGGAAGAACGCACCTGCGCTTTGTTGACGAGCAGAAACACGAGCACTTACGTCGTAATAACCGTTTTTTGGGACCTCAATGGTATAGTTGATCCACTCTCCTTGACTAACCCAGCAAAGGTGGATGCTCCCATTTGTATCACAAACATCAACGCTATCATAGACTCTTGAAGCTCCGCCCACATTATCATTGGTCGAATCATAATAAGAAATACCGGGACCTTTGGTGTCAAATTCATCGGCAATGACCAGTATATCTCGAGTGTTGTCCTTTTTCGGTTCATTATTAATATAGCTCGACAACTCATCTATATTGTCAGTTTGAATCATACTCACATACATATCATTCATCAATATTCCCCAGCCTGACTCTGGGGTTAAATGGCTGGTCTCATCTGTGTAGTTTGCTGCAAGCCCATACCAAAGAGAATTTACCCAAATTCGACTATCATTACTCAGGTTTTTAAGTAATTCAGGTTGAATATGAGGTTGAGAGCGGTGAGTAAACATTATTTCATAAGCAACAGGTGTATGTCTGTCAAAGGCTTCTATATCCCCTACATTTGACTCTTTTAGTATATGCATATACAGAATACGTTCATCTTGGTCTAAGAACTTTTGGATTGTCTCTGGATCATCACTACTTTTGAACAAACCAATATCAACAGCTTCATTTTCTTGCAATATTTGATAAATATCCTCCCGTATTTCCCAAGCCTTATCTAAGTTAATTAGTGCTCTTCCGTCAATCGCTTCAATAACTTCTTGTAGAGTTGGGACTTTATACTGCGTAACTGGAGTTTCTCCTCCTTGTTTCTCAAGTAAATTATATTGCTTAATTTCTTCTAGCGTCATGCTACTTACCGAACCACTGCCGTTAGTCGTCCGAGTGATGGTTGAGTCATGCATAATAACAATGTGTCCATCGAGCGTTTTTCTGAGGTCGAGCTCTATAACGGTAGCGCCCTTTTCAATGGAAGAATAAATAGCTGGAAGTGAATTTTCAGGCGCACTTCTCCAATCGGCTCTGTGAGCAACCATCATAAATTCGGCATTTTCGGATGTATCACGAATAATATCCGATGGTGACATCGCATAGATATTTAGACTTGCGGCAGCAAGTATAATGGCAATCATTTTCATTGTATCAATCCTTCATTATTTAGGTATGTATAAATCAATAAATGTATTGTTACTGCTAATATTCGTGTAGCCATAATTTATTCACTGTATGTATAGATAAGTGATAGTAGTTTGCTACAGCAGTATGGTTAAAATAGTTTGGTTTCATCTGCTTTTCATTTATGAAAACTATTAGTCACATTATGGTATATGATTAATGTGATATTGCTCAGCTCTGTGAGCTTTATATATTTGGCACGCTTCTTCATTGAGCTGCAATAATGAGATCTCCAGCACGTTAAACAAATAGCAGAAAATTAGAATTAAAAATCATAATTGAAGGGGTAAGGTAAACAATTAATTATCATGCCTCTGCACTTAGCTCAGTACTATTGTATCGGTACATGAATAATTGCTAAGTTTAATAGTCGATTTGGGATTTCTCTTTCCACTTTTCTTCGGTTGAAGCGATAACAAAATTCAGCAAGGTATTCTTGCAAGTATTGTCCTGACACACCATGAAAAGTACCAAGCAAAAATGTTTTTAAGTTACCGATCGCTATATGCATCCAAGGGAGCCACTCATCAACCAGGTCTCTGGGGGTTACCTTGGCTTCATGTTGTTGTGTGTCGTCTATAATATTCAGCGCTGAGAGCCCATCCGTATGGACTTCTTGCTGCTCATTTAAATGCTTAGAAACAAACTTATTCACGCTATTATGCAAACACTGTCTACTGCTTGCATGGCAATAAAACCTGCGCGCTTCCCTTTGCTTTCTACTGCGACTATAACGGGCGTTTTTCCTACTGCCCCACGGCCTCGCTTGCCAGTTCTTTTGCCCCCAACCAAAGCATCATCAATCTCTATCACACCCGATAGTCGATACAAGCTGTCTCGATGCCCCATGGCTGTTCGCAGTTTACTAAAAATCAAACGTGCCGTTCACCAGTTAACTTCAATGAGTTTACTCAGCCTTAAAGCTGAAAGGCTCCCCTTATCTGGGCCCAAAAAATAGATAGCCCAGAACCATTTCGCTAACGGGATACGGCTACCTGCGTACCATGAAATAAGGTATCAGCAGTTACTGAGGTTTGCTTATGACATTGGCTACATTCATAGATATCACGAGTCGTGACTTTATATCCGTGCTTACAAGCGCATCGAGGACAAGCAAATCCACTCCGCCATCTCATCTGCTTGAGGTGGTTTAAGCAATCAGCTTCTGTTCCAAACTGGCGTTGCCATTCAAAAAAAACTCGCTTCTGGCATTTTCATAGCACACTCCACCTTATAGGTGTGATTAATAGGCTCTGTTCCATTTATGTGTTGTTACCCGTATGCGGATTGTAAAATTCGCTGATAATCAAAGTTTGAGTTACTTTCTCTAAACCAAGCAAGATAATGTGGCAAATACTTTGTCGCAACACCTCGCATTTTTACATCCACCCAACCTTTGAAATGAGCTATTGCTCCATTAACTGTTTGGATATGATAAATTTTATCTATCACTCTTTTTTTACCACTTATCAATCGTTTGTGATCGCAATTTGTGTTTTTTGCAACACTGACATATGCCCAAGCACCATCACTGCATAATACCGAACTTTCTGCTATGTGAGGCTCTAAATGCCCCTTA
>NZ_KB906983.1 GCF_000381745.1 Psychromonas ossibalaenae ATCC BAA-1528
CGCCTAAGTATCTGGTCATTTTTGCTGGTTAAAATAGCGAATGCCTGTGTTGCACTCAATCGCGCGCCTTGACCTTAACTATTTTTCCTGCGCAAACTCTGATCACTTTATTAAGCGGAATGGTATAACAGATATTCAACGCAAATGAACTAATTAGGTGAGCGGGCTAACAGAGAATTTTTTACTGAGAAAATACTGAAAAAAGTCTGATTTAGTTGTGTAAAACAGTTCAGAACTTGGCCCTGTTGGTTTTACACAGAAGTCCCATAGCGGGTTGTCATATGTAATTTGAACTGATTTGATGATTTGATCGATTTCACTAACTTAACGAGGTATAAATACGTTAAAATAGCGGGCTATTATCTTTGCTTTGAGCCCTTTATATTAATGACCTCTATCACAACGCCAGCCAACTTTACAGAACTTGGCCTTATTCCTCCCTTGTTAGCTCGATTAACTGAGCTGGAATATCTGCAGCCAACGCCTATTCAAGCACAAGCTATCCCAAGTATATTAGCGGGAGGTGACTTAATTGCAGGGGCAAATACCGGTTCGGGTAAAACGGCCGCCTTTGCACTGCCTATACTGCAGCACTTACACACTCAAAAGCCATTGAGTAGTAAAAGCAGTAAAGGTAACTATGTTACTGGTCTGATTTTGGTGCCTACCCGTGAGCTGGCCAAGCAAGTTGCAGACAGCATTAAATCTTATGCGGTGCATTTTAACGGCGAGGTTAAAACGACTGCTGTTTTTGGTGGTGTATCTGCGAATACTCAAATGCTCGCATTACGCGGCGGTACTGATATTCTGGTTGCAACGCCCGGCCGATTACTAGATTTGATTTCAAGTAATGCTATTAAGCTCGACAGGGTTAAAACCTTAGTGCTTGATGAAGCTGATCGGATGCTAAGCCTGGGCTTTACTGAAGAGCTGTCTGCGCTGCTCGCATTATTGCCGAAGAAAAAACAGATTTTACTGTTTTCAGCGACATTTCCTGAGGAAGTACAGGCTTTAACCCAGGAACTGCTCAACGACCCTGTTGAAATACAATTGCAAAGTGCTGATGCCAGCACCTTAGTTCAGCGCGTTTTTACCGTTAACAAGGGGCAGAAAACAGCCTTGTTAGCGTCTTTGATAAAACAACATCAATGGCGGCAGGCGCTAATTTTCGTTAATGCCAAAAACAGCTGTAATCACTTAGCTGAAAAACTCTCTAAACGCGGCATTAGCGCACAAGTGTTTCATGGCGATAAAGGTCAGGCTGCTCGAACTCGGGTACTTGATGCGTTTAAAGCAGGCGAAATTGAAGTGTTAATTGCAACTGATATTGCCGCCCGTGGTCTAGACATCGAAAAACTGCCCGTGGTGATCAATTTTGACTTACCAAGAAGTCCAGCAGACTATATGCACCGTATTGGCCGAAGTGGCCGTGCCGGTGAAGTTGGCTTAGCATTATCACTTATCGATGTTGATGATTACCATCATTTCAAAGTAATCGAAAAAAAGAACAAGATCTGGCTTGAACGTGAACAAGTTGCCGGTTTTGAAGTCGCTGAAGTTATCAGTGGAGCATCTTCTGCTGCAGATAAACCGATGGCAAAGCCTGAAGGTAGTGCTAAGAAAAAACACAAAAATAAAGTGCAGATCAATGCACATATCTGGCGGAGAAATTCTTAACCTGAATAAAAAGCAAACCTAGTAAACAAGGCCGGCGGCTGGATTTTCCCTTTTTCTTCGCCGCCTTTTTTTATAAAATTTTTAAACTGTAGAATTTCTTTGTGCAGTCAGATCACTGAAATACTGAACAAACTCCACTTCCAGGCCGTCAGGGTCTAAATAATAAATATTATGACGAAACGGATTATCATCTCCGTGCGTATGATGTTTAAAACCAGCATTTTCTAAACGAGCTTGTAACGCTTTAATATTACTGCTTTCAAAACCAAGGTGTGCAATTCCTGCTTGGTGAGCGCTGCGCTCTCTAGCTGGTGAATCAGCATCATCATTTAAGGTGATATAAGTGCTGTTATCTCCAAAGTGCAGCCAGTTACGCGGTACTCCATACCACTCTGATTGTCCAGAGTCTCTGACTTTCCAGTCGGGAAAAGCAGCTTGATAAAAGGTTAAACTGTTTTGTATGTCTTTTACTACGATATTAATGTGCTCTAATCTGATCATATGTTGTTCCTCTTTATCGTTAGTTTGGCTTACATACCATAAGCATATTTTTGTTGTAACTGTTTTTCCTGCTCGTTGAACTGCGTGCGTACCGCTAACATGGCTTGGGCATAGTTATTTAACATATCCAAACAATAACTAATGCGATCGCGTAAGTTCTGGTCGTGTTGATCAACCGCTTGCTGTTCATTTAGTACCTGGTCGATATAGCGCACAATCAAATAATCGGGTACCGGAATTAATTTGGTGTTTTTTAATGCATTCATACGCAGTTCTGCCACGGGATAAGTGCCGCTGATACCGCTACTGGTGCCTACTAACATCACGGGTTTATGTGCGGTATCGGCCAGGTCACTCATTAATAATAAATTTTTAATTAACGGCGAAGCCGTACCTGCCCACTCCGGTGTCATTAAGATCAGCGCATCCGCTTCCTTAATTTGTGCCGCTGCTGCCTGCCATACAGGGCTGCTGTTTTTGTAGTCGGAAAGCGCATCCCAAAACGGTAAATCTAATTCGCATAAATCAATGTGTCTGCTCTGTTTAAAAGCGTTTTTATTGTTGTTGATGTATTTTGCCGCTTTAGCGGTTTGTGAGTTTTTCCGATGACTGCCGCTGATCACTAATAATTTCATCTGGTTTTCCTGCTGCTTATTTGCTGTGTTGTACTGTTTACTTATTAAGTAAAGAAAAAACTTTACTTAATGTTCTGGCAGGTAATAATACGGCTATGAATAAACATGAAAAAAACCGCCGAAAAACCACTGAAAATCTTTTTCAATTACTGAAAGAGAACGGGGCAATGACCGCCAAACAGTTATCTGAAATATTGAAGATGACTACCATGGGGGTGCGCCAACACCTGCAGTTATTAGAAGAAAATGAAGAGCTTGCTTTTTTCGACCAAAAAGCGCCGAGAGGGCGGCCGACCCGTTTTTGGAAGCTTACAGAAAAAGCTAATAGCCGCTTTGAAGACAGGCATGAAGAGCTAACCGTGCAGCTGCTTATCTCGGTACGCGAAGTGTTTGGCGAGCAGGGCCTGGATAAACTCATTAGCCAGCGTGAACAGGCAATGCTAAGCAGTTATCAGCAAGCGATGCAGGGGGCAGAAAGTATTGAAGCGCGCCTTATTAAACTAGTGGAATTACGCAGTGCAGAAGGTTATATGGCCAGCGTTGAACAGCAGGACGGCAGCTGGTGGTTTTTAGAAAACCACTGTCCAATTTGTGCTGCCGCCGTCGCGTGTGTTGGTTTTTGTCGTTCTGAGCTGGAAATATTTCAACAGCTATTTACGGGGCTTGCTAGCATTTCTCGTGAAGAGCATATTGTCGAAGGGGCAAGGCGCTGTGCCTATCAGGTTAAGCCTTTGTAAGCTGAGGGGGCTAGTTGCATTTTAAAGGTGCCTGAAAGTGCATCCATGTGATGCTGTAAAATACCGATCTACTGTGGCGGTTTTAAAGTTTAAATTCAATTATTTTTGTCCATTGGATAACGAGAGAAAATATATGTCAGGCGAAAGAATTACTCTTGATGGTGAAAGGTGAAGGTACCTTAAATGCGCTAAGGACTGAAGATTGTCCAGAAGTGAAAGTGGAGAGATTCGTTGAGCTATAGATATAGCAAATTCGCAGGCACGTAGGAAATACATTACATCAAAAGATCCGCAAATCAGTATATTTAGTTGTAAATGCAGCTGCTTCGCAGTAAACGTAGAATAGCAGCTGATTCACTCCGGTAACTGCTGGCTGCGTTATATATAACCTAAAATTAAGAGTAAATAATTACATATGAAATGTTCCGTATATATTGCAGCAAGCGCTGATGGTTATATCGCAGCACTGGATGGTGGTGTTGACTGGCTGCATACTGCTGGAAAACAAGATGCCGATATGAGCAGTAATCCCGATATGGGTTTTGAAAAATTTATCAGATCGGTAGACTGCATGATCATGGGGCGTAAATGTATGGAAGTCATTTCTAATATGAATTTAGCGCCTGAACAATGGCCTTACGGTGACGCTAAGATCTATGTGTTAAGTAACTCAGTGAAGAACCCGCCAGAAAACTTGAAAGAGAAAATCGAAATGTATTCTGGTGACATTCAGAAACTAATTAATAAGCTGGAAGTCGATGGTTTTAATCATGCTTACATTGATGGTAGAGCAACCATTACCTCTTTTATTAACCTTAAACTTATCAATGAAATGACGATCACCAAAGCCCCTGTACTGCTAGGGCAGGGAATTCCACTTTTTGGTCAAATCAAACAGAGTATTAAGCTTGAAAATTCACAAGCCACGGCATTTCCTAATGACTTCATACAAGTTAAGTACAGTGTCAATTACCTATAAAAAATAAGAATGTGTGTCGATCAGTCGGCACTTATTTATCGTTTTGGCTGTTTATTACTATTGCCCTTTAGTTTGTCCTGCATTATTCAACTTCTCTAAGCTTTTCACTGAAGTTCCATTTTAAATTATTGTGATACGATAATTGCTGCAGGGGCGGGGATTCTTGAGCCGTTTGACTTACGCCTGAAAGCTGAAAAAACATGTATAACACCCAAATATCTTCGGTATTGAGAGCATTGAGGACAGGTCTTTAATTTTGAGTTCTCACTCAAGGTGGGAATGTAGAGCTGCTTAACCAGTTTGTACTGAACAAAATAATAATTGGGCCTGCCTTGCTTCTAAACTAAAAGTATAAAAAGCAAGGCTCCTGCATATTGAGTAAAAAACTTTATTACTCACCCGTAGTGAAACAAGGTGATGTTGAATTGAACAATTCCTGTATGTTTTGTAATTTTTGATGACAGGGTGTGGAAATGTGATCTGCTTCACGGAATGTGTTTTAACTGCTTAGATGTATAAGAGTTGTCGATGTATTACCTTAATTTGCTTTAAACTATTTTTGTTTAAATTTTTTACAGCAAAGCAGTGGTGAGTTGAAATGCAGTGGCCGGAGTTGTGTGAGATTTCCAGTAAATGTAAACAGCATATACTGGAGCGGGAAGATGAAGCAAAATTAGCGACACTGGGTTATGCCCAGCTTGGCTCATGTGATGCCCTTGAAGCCTTCAGTCTGTACCGTCAGGATCCTAAATATCATATGCTGTTATATACAACACACGGGGTCGGGCTTCTGCATACGCAGGATGAGTCGTTTCGCCTTGAAGCCGGATCATTAATTGTGGTGCCGAAGGGCTGCGCAAATGGTTTTGAGATGGGCTGCTCGCACTGGTCTGTAACCTGGGTAATGCTTGACGGTAGATTAAAGTGGCCGCTGCTGAAAAACTCCGGTGCTTATCTGCAGTCCACCACCTATGGCGCAGTACTGCGCCATACCATTGAGTCTTTAGTGCTCAGCGGCAAATATTGCGAGTTTGATGATCCCTGTCTGCATAATATGCTGGTGGAGCAGCTGCAGCATATTGTGTCATCCAGTCTGCAGAAAAAAACGCAGTTATCAGCGGTGCAGATGCGCCTGCAGCATTTCACTTATCTGCTTAGTCAGCAGCTTCATAAAGACTGGACGGTCGAGCAGATGGCTGCTCTTATTTATTGTTCGCCGGCACACTTATACCGTTTAACTAATCAGTGGTTAGCGAAAACACCCATGCAGCACCTGCAGGATCTGCGTATTGAGCAGGCTAAACAGTCTTTAGCGCTGCAGCACTGGTCTATTCAGGAGATCGCGCAGCAGGTAGGTTTTAAGGAGCTGGCCAATTTCAGCCGTCGTTTTAAAACACTGGTGGGCAAAACACCCACAGCCTATCGGGCTGAAAAACGTGCTGAATAGGCCTGTGTTTAGCTGCGGAATTGTTTAACTTGTACAGCTTAAAACCTGTGAAATTTTACTGCGCAGCATATCCCGCAGTACTAACAGATTTACGGTTAGGGCAGACCATAAACAACTCTGTCTGAGTCCGGTATGGCGATAAGATTTCTACTGCATGGCTGAGTTTAAGGTCCGTGCTCATATCCAGCTGGGATTTATATGCGATGCCTCTGCCGGCTGCCACCCAGCGTCTGATAATATCCCCGTCATTACATAAGCGGTTGCTGTTCACTTGTATTTTACAGAGTCGGTTTTTCTGCTGAAACTCCCAGTTATCATAAACCCGGTTTCCAAGACAGTAGATTAAGCAGTTATGGTTGAGCAGATCCAGAGGAACTTTCGGGGTGCCGAACTGCTTTAAGTGTGCGGGGGATGCGCAGGTTATTCAGTTTATTTTAGTAATAGAGAAAGCCGCCAGTGAAGAGTCCTGCGACTGTAATATCAAGCTGTTGTGCTGCCAGGGTGATGCTTTGATTCTCTATTATAGGGATAAAAAGTTCAAGATCAGCAGTGTTCATTATCAAAATTATTTTGAAAGTGTAAGGGAGTTACCCCTGTTTATGTTTATTTTAGCACTGGCTATAATCACTGCAACTCAACAACAGAAGGTAAGTAAAATGAAAAATGTATTAACGATTGTCGCGCGAATAGAAGCAAAAGCAGATAAGGTTGAATTAGTTAAGAGCGAATTATTAAAACTGATTGAGCCGACCCGTAAGGAAGAGGGATGTATTCAGTATGATCTGCATCAAGATAGACTTAACCCTAGTGTTTTTGTATTTTATGAAAACTGGGAAAGCAGAGAGTTATGGCAGACGCATATGAATAATTCGCATTTAGCTGAATATATGCAGGCAACTGAAGGTGCGGTTGCAGACTTTACCTTAAATGAAATGCGTGTTATTGCATAATTTTCATTACTCCTCGTTCCGGTGTTTTTGCGGGAACGAGGGGAAACAATTTGTTATGACTGACGTAAGCTGTTTAAGCTGCATTTGGTTCAAAATCGTATTGCGCATACCGTGTAATATGCGCATCTAATAAATCCTGATCCTGGTAAAATTCAAACACCATTTCTGCAATTTCATGTAATGCATCTTTATCTTCGCTGCGGATGCAAAACATCATAGTTTCATCACCAAAGGTGAGTTTTGACAGCAGTTGTGGGTTTTTTTCTGTCAGCAGGTTTTCTATCAGCAGGGCCCAGTCTTCTCCATCCCCCAGAAAGTCATGGCGCTCAAATGCCGTCCATTTCATATCACTTAAAGTAAGGGTATGGTTTCTTTGGAAAGTTGAAATCAAGAAAGGCTGGTAAACGTTTATCTGCTTCATAATGTCTCTCTGAGGTAAATTAATTAAATCCTTGTATTTACAAGGGCCGCTGCTTGCTGTTCATCCTACTCAGGCATCATTTTTTTAATGGTGCATATATCAAGCTTTTGAATTTAAAAAGTAAAGTCTGTTAAATTAAGCTTCAATTTACTCAATTATGTGAACACCGCTGCTGGATATAAAAAGTGCTCGGGAGCTGATCCTTTGAATAAAAATCTATAAGTGACATAATTGAATTTTAAATGCTTTAATTTTGTAAAAGGAAGTCACATGAAATGTCCTAGAACAGGCGTCGACCTGAAACCCGTAAACATAGGGGGGATTACCGTCGATATTTCTGAAAAATGCGGCGGTGTTTTTTTTGATCATGATGAAATAGAAAAGTTCGATGAAAAAACCAAAATACGCGGCGGTTTATTAGTCCAGCATCTAAAACAGTTTACTCCACCACCATTGAATTTAAATAAACATGTTAATTGCCCCAAGTGTACGGGTACAGTGATGGATAGAAGTTTTTACAGCTCGAAAAATAAAATTGAAGTCGATAAGTGTCCGTCTTGTGCCGGTATCTGGTTTGATTTTGGCGAATTAGAAAAACTGCGGAATTTAATCCCGGTATCAAACGGCAGTTATAAAAGCGGCAGGCAGTTTGAAGAGCAGTTGTTAAACAGCCCTGCTTATCAAGAGTATAAATCAGCCCTTGATGATAATGCGGATGATACCGCTCGTCGTGAAAAAGCAGATCAACTGCATCTGTTTTTATTTAACTGTATTTATTAAAAAAATAGAGCTGATTTTTAAACTCCCTTTGTTTCAGATTCTCTAAACCCCTTATGCGGCACTGCTCTCCTGTTGTTTTATAAATAAGGCGCTGTTTACCACAAACAGCGCCTTTCTTTTTTAAGCGCATAGAAATAGATGACCCAAAATAGTGCGTCATGCACTTGTGTGGTGCGTTGCTTTGTATTTTTTGCATAAAATACGCTGTTTTTAAAATCTACTGCAGCTACAAAAAAGCATTCTAGGTGTTGATAATAGAGGCTTTTCTTACTCATTAATGAGTATTTGTTTTTGCTGGCATATAAATTGCTCTAAACAACAGTCTGCTGTGTCGAGATTGAATGATTTATAAATAAGAATGAGATTTAAACCGCTAATTTTTATCTTTATTTATTTTTCTGGCATGCAGTTTGTTAAAACTAAAGTCGGGATGGATATTTGTCATGCAGACTGGTTTTATCTGCAGGTACTGCCTGCGTATGCTCGTAAGGCTTTGTAAATGTTTGTTTGCATTTCGTATGTGATTGTTTATTAAATGTATTTTGTGTGGTTGTAGGTGTGCCTGATGCTTGGTTGTATGTAAAACGGCAAGTTATATCATGCTGTTTGTACTGAGGAAATCTGGCTGTTGTTACGCGGTTGTAAGATTATTGTTATTTTTGTCTAAAAAGTGACCTGCTCTGCAGTATGAAAAATAAACAATGACAAGCATCACTATTTGTATCTGCACGCTTATTTTTCTTGAAAATTCATCTGTATAAACAATTACCAGCAATTGCAGTGGGCATAAAATTTACTTTCAGTGACGTCTTTAGCCGAGTTTAATACGGATAAATGCGTGCCTGAAGCGGTTACAAAACGATTACATTATTAAGCAAGACGGCTTATCCGGCGTCTGTTTTCATACTAGTTAGTGGCTTTAGAAGCGTCAAAGCTTAGTCAATAAATAAATTATAAGGGTTTATATGCAGGAATTTGTTGGGTTTTTAAACGGTATAATCTGGAGTCCGGTGCTTATCTACCTTTGTTTAGGTGCTGGGTTATTTTATTCAATCATGACGCGGTTTGTACAGCTTCGACTTTTTAAAGAGATGCTGCGCTTACTGTTTTCTGGAAAAAGCTCCAGCAGCGGGATCAGTTCATTTCAGGCTCTAGCAGTATCTTTATCCGGCCGTGTTGGTACGGGTAATATTGCCGGTGTTGCCGCTGCTATTGGTTTCGGTGGGCCTGGTGCTGTTTTCTGGATGTGGGTGGTTGCCTTTTTAGGCGCATCAACAGCTTATGCAGAATCAACGCTTGCACAAATCTATAAAGAAAAAGAAGATGGACAGTTCCGAGGCGGGCCTGCTTATTATATTGAAAAAGCGATGGGACAGAAATGGTATGCATGGATTTTTGCCATTGCCACTATTCTAGCCTGCGGTGTGCTGCTTCCTGGTGTACAGTCAAACAGTATCGGTAATGCTGTTGAGAATGCTTTTGGTACAGGCGGCATGATTGAAACCGGTATTGGCGTATTTAGTTTTGCTAAAATTGTAACCGGTGCAGGTACAGCAATCATTCTTGGGTTTATTGTTTTTGGCGGTGTTAAACGTATTGCTAATTTCACTCAGGTTGTTGTTCCGTTTATGGCACTTGCTTATATCATTGTTGCTTTTATCATTATTTTACTGAATATCAGTGAAGTTCCCGGCATATTTAAACTGATCGTTTCTGATGCCTTTACACCAATGGCTGGTTTTGGTGCCGCTATTGGTTGGGGAGTGATGCGTGGTATCTATTCAAATGAAGCAGGGCAGGGAAGTGGTCCTCACGCAGCGGCTGCCGCCAACGTTGACCATCCAGCACAGCAGGGCTTAGTACAGGCATTTTCTATCTATATTGATACGTTACTGGTTTGTTCTGCAACTGCATTTATGATTCTTCTTACCGGTGCATACAATGTTCACGGCGCTGCTCCTGACACCTTTGTTGTTCAGAATATCGCCGCTGAGGTCAGTGCAAATGGTCCGATCTTTACCCAGATGGCTATTGAGCAGACATTCCCGGGTATAGGGAAAATGTTTATTGCACTTGCTTTGTTTTTCTTCGCTTTTACAACGATTCTGGCTTATTACTATATCGCCGAAACTAACATCGCATATTTACGCCGTACGATAAAAGTGCCGGGCATGGTGTTTGTGCTTAAGCTGGTCCTGATGTCAGCGGTGTTTTACGGTACTGTGAGAACAGCCAATTTAGCCTGGGCAATGGGGGATGTTGGTGTTGGTTTAATGGCATGGTTAAATATTGTCGGTATTTTAATTATCTTCTTTATGGCAAAACCGGCAATCGTCACCTTAAAAGATTATGAAGCGCAGATGAAAGCCGGTGTTAAAAAGTACAGCTTTAACCCTGTTGCGCTGGGTATTAAAGGTGCTGACTACTGGGAGGGCCGCTATAAGAAACAACGCGGCCAGTTAGGTACTCAACCAGAGAACTCAGAAACAGATAAGAATGAACAGCCCGATCTGGCGCTTAACTCTGTTAAGTAGGTTGCACTAAGTCAGGTTATTAAAGCCCGATGCAGGTAACTGTTTCGGGCTTTTTATTAGGGCAGTACATCTCGATTAATCGGGTTTTGTAATGAGATTAAGGTTTCCGTTGACTGAATCGCATCAATGGCCTGTACTTTATTAATCAGGGTCATCTGCAGGTGGTCAATCGAACGTGTCATCAGCTTGATAAAAATACTGTAGTTTCCCGTGGTATAATAAGCCTCAACCACTTCTTCAAGCGCTTCTAATCTTTTAATAGTATCCGGGTAATCTTTCGCATTCTTCAGGTTAATACCAATAAAACAGCATACATCGTAACCCAGTGCTTTTGCATTAATTGACACTTTGGTGCCTTCAATAATGCCTGCCTGCTTCATTTTTTCTATTCTTACATGAATAGTACCGGCACTAACTGAACAGTTTTTAGCCAGTTCCGCATAGGGAATACGTGCATTTTCAGATAATGCGTTAAGTATCTCTTTATCGAGATTATCGATCTCATAATTTGTCGTCATATTTTCTACCCGTAATTATTGATTCCTCGGTTAATTGCTTATTTTATTGATGATTCTTTTTGTGTAAAGCTATTTTTGCTGGTGGATGTTGAGCTTTGTGGCTGGTTAGGTAATTATATTCCCAACTTCTTAAGCAAAAACTATTTATAGAGAAATAAAATTATGACTAGCCAATACATTCAAAGCCAGCAGCAAATTAGTAAAGCCAAACAGATCTTTTCATCTCAGCTAGAGCAGAAATTAGGACTCATTGAGGTACAGGCACCAATTCTGGCGAAAGTAGGGGACGGCATTCAAGACAACCTAAGCGGTTATGAAAAAGCGGTGTCAGTTAAAGTAAAATCGTTACCTGAACATGCACAAGATTATGAAGTGGTGCACTCGCTTGCTAAATGGAAGCGTAAAACGTTAGGTGAGCATGGTTTCAGTATTGGTCAGGGTATCTACACGCATATGAAAGCACTGCGCCCCGATGAAGAAGAATTAAGCCCGATTCATTCTGTTTATGTGGATCAGTGGGACTGGGAGAAAGTGATTTGCGAAAGCACGGAACGTTCTTTAGAGTTTTTAAAAGAGACGGTCGGCACGCTGTATAGTGCAATTAAAGCAACAGAATCTCAACTGGATGAAATGTACGCTCTGAAGCCGTTTTTACCGGAAACGATTACTTTTATCCATGCGCAGCAGCTTGCTGAGCAGCATCCTGAACTATCATCTAAAGACCGTGAAAGAGCTGCCGTAAAAGAGTTCGGCGCGGTATTTTTAATAGGTATCGGCGGGCTGTTGTCAGATGGGAAGATTCATGATGTACGTGCACCGGATTACGATGACTGGTCAAGTGCAACCTGTGATAAATATGCCGGACTAAACGGTGATATTTTAGTATGGAACCCAGTTTTACAAGATGTATTTGAAATATCTTCAATGGGTATCCGAGTCAGCCCGGAAGCATTACAGAAGCAGCTTAAAATCACCGGTGATGTTGACCGTTTAGAACTTGACTGGCATAAGATGTTATTAGAATCTAAATTACCGCAGACTATCGGCGGAGGTATCGGCCAGTCGCGTCTGGCTATGCTGTTATTACAAAAAGAGCACATTGGGCAGGTACAAGTTGGTGTCTGGTCAGATTGTCTGAAACAAAAAGTAGAAGCGATTCTTTAAAATAAAGCAGTACTCCGGCTGCAGTTATATTATGCCGGAGTGCTGCTGATTAAGGTGTACGGATTTTAATGAGCAACTGAGATAGCGGTATAAACATTATCTTCATAGAAGCCGATTAAATCAGGAATGCCGCTGCCGGTAACATCTGCAAATACCCGCACTGAGTTAGTACCACTCCAGCCTACATTTTTTGTAAACTGATGCCAGCCGAGATCATTTTCATCATTATGACGGTTTTCAGTCGTGTAAGACCAGACGCCGTTTAAATGCTCAAAGCGTTCACCGGTGGAGTGTGCGATTACCACATCTTTATTGCCGATAGTGACAATATCAGATCTGCCGTTACCGTTCATATCAGCCAGACCTCGATAATGATCAGCATTGTCCCAGCCGTCGATAAAGCTGGCATGATTACCTTCTTCGTCTGTTTCCGGCCCTAACCAGGCTTTTGCTTCAGAAAATTCAGTGCCGTTGTTTTCTGCTACATAGATGGCATCAGCACCGAAAATAACTGCATCAGGGTAACCGTTACCTGTTACATCTCCGGCTAAGCGCAGGTATTGAGTCAGGCTGGAAGCAAAGTCATGGCCGTCTTCACTACCGTTAACAATAGCCGTTGCGCCGAACTGCTCCGAGTATTTGTGCATCGGGCCGAATTTTCCGTCTTCAGCATACGCAACATAAACCCCGTCTTCACCAAAAGCGACAATATCGGCTTTACCGTTATCATTCATATCCTGCATCTGATAGACGTGACGTTCTGCCGTCCAGCCGTCATCAGAAGCGAAATCAGCTGTCCATAGTTCAGCCTGGTAATTATTGGCCGCGCTGGCGACGTACACGCCGTCACCTGCAAAGCCGATTAACTCTGCTTTACCGTCGCCGTTAATGTCGGCGGTAGTGCGGTAATCTGCAGCGGTCCATGAACCGGCGGCTGGTAAGAAGTTGTCTGTCAGCAGTACCTTATCTTCAAACTGACTGGAGCCGTTACTGTAATCTGCATATACGCTGCCGGCCTGAAAACCGACAGCATCTGCTTTGCCGTCACCGTTTATATCAGCTGCTGTTCTAACATCCTGATTTACCACCCAGCCTGCGCTGTTGGTAAACTGCTGTGTCCATACGCTTTCATTATCAATAATGGTGGACTCGAAGGTGTTTTCTCCTTCAACAAAAGTGTCCGCTCCAAACTCATTGTTGAAATAATAAGGAGCTGATGAGTCATTGCCTGCACCGCCGCGGTGCATATGGTAATTACTCGTTACCAGGGTGTATGACTGGACAATAAATTCTCTATTGCGTACTTTTTCATCTAACAGTTCTTTGACATACGCTGCATTGGTGACAGTATCTGTTGACTCCTCTTCTAGTAGAATCTGATCTTCAGGCACGCTGTATTTACTCATTAGAATATCACGCATTGCACCCGCTTCAGTTTTATCTGTAGCGACTTCACCTTCTACACAGAGCGGCACAGAAGTTGGGTTACCTTTACCCGAAACCACATAGAGAGGGTTTTCTTTTTTGCTGCCCTCTAAGTAAAGTCTGTCAACACGGCTTTCCAGTAAAAGTCTTGGAGAGCAGCTGGCATAGTTTACCTGCAGACCTAAGCCGATAACGATATCTGCGTCGGCAATGGTTTCTTCATTGATAATGGTTTCGTCATTATTACAGGCTGAAAGTAGAGATATGGTGATTAGAGACAGGCTTAGCGCTCTGATTTTTTTCATAATTAATACCATCCTCTCAAGTTCAGTTCCAAATTAGACTGAAGAGGATATAAAGGAGTTGATAACCTTGTTCCGTGGTGCGAATAAAGTAACGCTGCTGTAATATTTCAACAATGTGGCAGTTTCTGAACTGTGATGTCGTGCGGCTATTCTTTAATCAAAAAATTATGTGAATAAACTCTGTTTTTTTTAATTTTAATATGATGATAAATGCGCTTTTATTGCCTGCTTTTTTTCTTGGCTGCTTATTCTCTGATTATTTATTTAACATGTTTAGTGTATAAGTTTTAGGAGGATTACAAGTGGTTACAATGTTACAGGTAGATATTGACGGTATCAGTAGCTGTGGAGGATTTGTTTTGTTGCTAAGTTTTTTATTACAATTGTTTTGGGCCACTTACAGCACCGATATTATCTTTTTGCCTGCCGCTGACGAGTCGTTCTATAAGTCGTTTGGTAAAAGTGAAGGTGCCCGATTATTTCAGGCACCTGTTTTATTAAAGTTAAACTGCTTATTTAAAAGAAAAACCGCTTAATGATAAACGGGTAATTTCCTCTGCCATTACTTTGTGCGTTTGTGTTGACGGGTGGGTAATGCCCCAGAACACATAACTATCCGCACCATCAGCAGCGCAGTCATTAGTTAAAGAATGGCTTAATAGGTAATCGATGGAATTACTGCGGTTAATATCTAAACATGCATCGGTTGTATTTTTAAAACCATATTTGTCAGGGTTCTGGATGGCATCATTAAATAAGGTATAAGTATCAAACAAAGAAATATTGACGCCTTGTACCGCGTAGTAATTAACCTGCTGCGCAATAAACAGGTTAAAGGTTTCAATCTTTTGTTTAATCTTCAAGGCGTCGGCAGGATCACTGTATTTAAATTGTGGTGCTTTAGTTGCATCCGGCAGGTTAAGCACCAGAATATTCTGTGCACCGTTTTCAGTCAGTGTTTTCATCGCGGCGCTAAAGTCAGCCGACACATCGGCTACTGAACGATCGTAATTTACAAAATCATTTAATCCGATTTCTAGTGTGAACAGGCTGTTTTTGGGCTGATAGTTTTTCGCCATTTTCATATACACTAAATAGGAGTCGATCTGATCATTAACACCCGATAAAGCCAGGTATTTAGTCTCTCCGGCTGCGCCGCCGACCGCCCAGTTGTATAAAGGAAGATCGTGTTTTTTAGCCAGGTATTCAGTCCATACCAAACCATTACTGAAATGACCTAGGAACCATGAGTTACTGTTTGGAAACCTCCATTGTGAAGCGTTAAACATATTTCCAGTGTCTGAGATACTGTCACCGATACTAATAATTTTATTAATGACCGGTGCTTGGTAACTGCTGTCATTTGTCCAGATTGAATGGTTATAGGAGAAGCGGTTATCGGATGCAAAATAGGTAATATCAGCCGCTTCATGGTTTACGTCTAAGGTTTTATCACAACGTGTTTTTATTTCATCCTGAGACCTGTCGGTATAGAACATATTTTTAAACGAGACAGAAGAGTACCAGTAGCCGGGCAGTTTATAATAACTGCCGTCGTCATTCAGCGCCCATTCCCAGTCTGTTGCCGGATCATTGTGATTGTAATGCGGGCGGTACCAGCATCTTACATAAGTATAAGTGTCTGATGACTGTACACTTTTTACCTCAGCGGCAGTTATGCTTTCAGAAGTGACTGTTTCAGCTGCTGAAGCAAACGGGGACAGTGAAAGTAATAATGTTGTAACCAGTAAATTCTTTTTCATGTATAAATCCATATAATTTTTGAGTAAAGAGTATTGCTGTGAATAAAATCCCGGGCAGTTTATTCCGCCCGGAAAGTGTTGTTACGGTTTAACTGTACTGAAATCGGTAAAGCGGCTTGTATAAAGAATACTGTCCGGTTTTTCTTGATCGTCAGCTAAAGTGATTACTTGTGGTACCTGGCTGGATGCATCGATGGCATTGATAGTTCTGTCGTAGTTGACGGTATAAAGTACGTCGTTGGCAAAACCGTTAGGCTCCTGCCAGTACCAGACCTGCGTATTTCGTGCGTAATCAGCTGAACAGTCGGAGCTTAATATCAGACCGCTGTGTGATGTTTCCAGACACTGGTTAATATTGGCGACACTTCTGTATCTCTGTTCCTGGTCGTAGACAAATGACTGTGACTTAGCACCGTCAACACAGTCCTGAAATGCCAGAGTATTATCGTCAAGAACGGTTAAACACTGTGCGCTTTCCTGGCTTAAATAAGTTGATTTGATGGTGACGGAATCGGTGCCCAGAAACCACGGACTGTCCCAGTTAACCGTGACAGAAAACTGATCTGAATAGCTTAACTTTTCAAAATCCCTGTCGGTTTTCCAGTCAGAATCAGAACCTGTATTGCTGGTCCATAACTGGCTTCCTGATGCATAGCGGCGTCCGAGTATCCAGCGGTTATGACCGAATAGCGCCAAACTGCTTATTTGAGTTTTAACACTGATATCCGAGGAACCTGAAACACTTTCTCTGGCTGCAATTTTGGCAACAAAGTCGGGGCGCAGGCCACTGATCGCCAGTGAATTGTTATCTCTTAATTTGTCAAAATTCCACGGGTTGCCGCGGCGCTCATCATAATCCCAGCACCAGCCGTCAGCTGTACCTAAATTACAGAACCCGTTTACCGCTTTGACTGCTGATCCGTATTTGTTGTTTACATATTTGATAGTGTAACCATCCGGATTAGTCGTACTGACCAGGCCGAACTGCTTTTTATTAGTGATGCTGTATTTATCAGTAAACTTATATTCAATATCTTTGATGGGTATTTTCGGAGAAAAACCTAAACCGACTTTGATGCTGGTGCTGGTTTCTTTTTCAATTTTAGATTCAACCTGGTCCTGCATTCTCGGATAGAGGTCATTGAGGTAGATCTGTCCTGAGTCTAATTTTGCTGCGTCATTCACTTTTATATCAACGCTGATATCATCCAGGTATTCGTTATAAACATAGCTGGTGTTACTGTTGCTGTTCCAGCGCCTATAAATATCAGACCAGTTATCTGCCATGCCCATATCAACCCCTGAGCCCTCGGCAAGTACGATTTCTACATATTTATCTTTATCACCTGATCGGGCATAAAACGGAGATTTACTGTAGAAGCGCAGTTTATATTTTAAAGTTACATTGCCCTTATTTTGTCTTTCTACATTAAAGCGTTTGTGTATCACCTGCTCCATAACACTGCCGTTATCTGCTGTTGTTGATCTTCGGCTGCGGCTTAACCTGCTTAAGTCGGTAGTTAAGTTTTCTGCAATATAATCCAGCTCGATCTCATCGAGCAGATAAATTTCTCTTTTCTTAAGACTGCCGGGTTTAGTGACTAGTATGTAGTTACTGTGCATGCCTAAACCCAACAGGCGGTAGGTGAAGTCTTTTCTGTCAGTTAAATTCTGCTCTTTTAAGTTCAGCAGGTAATACTCACAATCACCCGGCAGCTCCGTTTCCGTGCCGTAAAGATGACACTGCTCCTGAAAGAAGGGGGTTGCGGTTTGAATAAAGTCAGATATTGAATCTGTCTGTGCCGGGTTTGACGCGTAAGCCACTGAGCTGAATGCCGCCAGTAAACTCATGCTGGTAATAGAACTCGGTATTTTCACTATGCTCTTCCTTGTATAAAAATGGGGTATTGTTAAATCCGCGCGAATATTAACCGGGCATATTCTAGGACTGCTTTTAATCATTAACTGTGATGTGTATATATGTATGTGACTTTTTTGTTGTGAAAACAGGCGGTTTTTTTATGGTTTAGAGTAAAAGTGTTACTAAGATCAACTCTTGATTTTAGATGGCCAGATCTACATGCACTTGGCTTGGTAAGTCTTTGTTAATGCGTAATTATTACCTATATTTGTTGAGGTGGTAATTTGCAGGTAAACAGTGTTATTGATCTGTTTTGAACTGCGCCGGTATTTTTTTAGTCTTGTGTCCTGTGTTTTTTGGTGATTTTGTTTTTATGTTGCCATGCTTTTTTGAAAGGCTAGGCAAGAGCTGCTGGAAGGGGGGAACTAAGAATACTCAACATACATATTAATTGTGTATGTTGAGCATTAATTCGCTTCTTGAGTGCACCTGTTATTAATGAAAGACTCTATGGCTGAAGTGTAGATGTTTTGTATTGTGCATCAGGCGGCTGAATTCATTCTGAGTCAGTTGTATTAAGGAAGTATGATCGCCGCCTTCCAGATATAACTGTTCCTGCAGCAGTAAATTATCGTCGTAGACTTTATCTATGTCGGACGCCTGTACCAGAGGTGGCACTGCGCCGAGACTGCAGTCATCAAACAGATCATAAACAGCAGATTCTTTAATCAGATGAAATTTTCGATTTAACTGTTCGTTGAGTGCGGTTAAGCTGATTTTATGGCTGGCCGGTAAAATTGCCATCAGCTTGTTTCCCGCATGATCTTCCAGCATTACTGCTTTAGCAACTTGAGATGCAGGAACATTCGAACGAATAGCTGAGCTGAGAGAATTTTTACTTGGTGCATGCTCGACTAACCGATAGTGGACAGACGTTTTATCAAGGTATGTGCTCACTCTTTCTACAATGCTCATAAGTAGATCTCCTTTAGTGATTGTTATACCCATGATATTTCAAGATGCAAAGTCAGCAGGACAAATTGTGCCGAGATGCTAGGCATAAAATTGAACCTTTCGAGCAATTAACTGCGTTAATTCTCTTTCGGTAGAATTAAAATAAACACTTTAATTCTTTTATAGTTATTCTACATAGAGATTTTATAACAACGCAGGTTGGTGCAAGTTGTCTTGCCCTGCGGGGCATTAGCTCGAAAACCAGCCCTGCGTTGCAACAATCGAAAAGTGAATAACAATTACCTCATGTTGCGCCTTGCTCTGGAGTCCGAGCTAGCGCCTGACAAAGCATCTTGAAGTAACATGGGTATATACTAAAGTATAGTTCAAAGCACTTATTTATATACAGATGTGCAGATGAGATCAGCAGGGAAAAGGGCTTTTAAGGGACATTAAAAAATCCCAGCTGATCTCTTATAAAAGGAAGAAGGAATTAGGCCACAACAGCGAGTCGTTCTCGTGCCTGATCAAGGTTAAGTACAGCGGCTTCAGGTCCCATCGCTAATGATTCTGCATAAACAACTTCAACATCTGTTATGCCGATAAAGGCAAGCACATTTTTTAAATAGGGGATCATCTGGTCACTGGCCTGATCTTTATGCATGCCGCCGCGGGTAGTGACGATAATAGCGCGGGTACCTGTGATTAACCCCTCGGGCCCCTGTTCGGTATAAGTAAATGTTTTACCTGCACGTGCAACCAGGTCTATCCAGATTTTTAACTGTGTCGGGATCATAAAGTTATACATAGGAGCGCCAATCACTAATAGGTCGGCAGATTCCAGTTCATTGATCAGCTGGTCTGAAAGGTTTAATGCGTGCTGCTGTTTATCATTCAGCTGTTCGGCTGATCTCATTGCTGATGCAATTTCGCCATCTAAAACAGGCAGAGGCCGCTCCGCAAGGTCGTGCAGTGTAACTGACGCCTGCTGCTTTTCATACTGAGCTAGTAATTCATCAATTAATTTTGATGAGCTGGAGTAATCTCCTAAAATGCTCGATTTTAACGCTAATACATTAGTCATGACTTTATCCTTTTCTGTTGGCTTGTTACAAAGTATACGGATTAGAAATGATTAAAACAGAGGATTATACAGCGCAATTTGTTCAGTTTTTTTGAAGTATTATTTCAGCTGCAAACGGTTATTCACTGCGGGAATAAAAAAACGCTTAACTGCGGCAGGCAGTTAAACGTTTCTTATTGTGATGGCTGGAAAAATAGTTGTTAGAAACCCAGCTGATCGAGCAAGTCTTGATCAACGAGGTTGGTGATTTCATCTTTAGGCTCAGGCTTATTGTCTTTTTTGCCGTTTTCCTGCTCAAGAATTGAATCAGCATCAAAGGCTTCTCTTTCTTCAAAATTAGCCAGCTTGATAAACTCAGTTTTATCCATTGCTAATTCTAAATAGAATATGCTGTTTTTTTGGGTTGTGAAAGTCACTCGCCTTGCCTGCGGGCGGTCCAGGTTTGTATCAATTGATAGATTCACCTGCTTATTAATGGTTAACATTTTAGGCTGATTTTGCGTAATTGAAGTATGCAGTTCATGACCGATCACGCCGGTAAAATCCCCGACAATCTGATTCATCAGTTCGCCCATCACATCACCAACATCATCAGCGGTATGCGACTGTGCCAGTTCATTTTTTGGAATTCCCATATGAGTCATGTAGTTTTGATAGATTTCGATGGCGGCTTCAGCTGTAAAGTTGATAATAACTAATCCGGAGAAACCACCGTCAAATAGTACAAAACAGCCGAGATCCGGTTTGAGGCAGGTTTTATTGATCTTCTGCACCATCGAAGAGTAGTTAATCGGATGATCGGTAGCAGTACTGAGTACTGATTTTACTGAATTACATAAGACCAGAAGAATATCATCTGTTGTTATTGTTTTAATTTTAGCCATGGAAGTCCCTGTTAAATATTTTTGTATATCATTCTGATAGTTGAAATTAACGCTAGAAAAATTTTAATTCATTTACAGCAATAATAATCTATTCATTTTATTACGCGCTATCACAATGCACAGTTTTGACAAAAGGCTAACCTGCATAGCTTTTTACAATCAGAATAGTATTTTCTACTGAACGATCTGCTGATAAATGCACGCCTCAATTGTGAATGCTTCTGTAAATAATTGTAGACAGCATAAAGTGCTTTGTTTAATTTAAAGCTAGTCATTTAATCTGTCATTGCAAGGTCACCCGAATGCGCTTAACTATTTTTCATAAACTGTTTGTTTCTCTGCTGCTTATCAGCGCAATAATGATGGCTGGTATGGCACTGCTGATTAATAATAGTTTTCAAAGCGGGCTGCAGACCTACCTTAATCAACGCGAGGTGGAAAAACTTGAAGTGATTGCAGTGCAGATAAGCCAGTATTATTCAACGCAGTACGGCTGGAATAAAATCAAAGCTAAGCCGCAGTTATGGAATAATTTACTGAAACATATTGCTGAGCGTCCAAAAAGAGATAAACACTCATCTAGAGATAAACGGGCGCGGGGGCATCGTTCTGCTGAGGAGGTGTCGCTGCTGCATAACCGAGTTTTTCTGCTTGATGAACAGGAAAATCCGGTTCTTTACGGTCCTAAACAACATAAACATCAAAAAGTAGAGCTGCAGTTTATTAAAGTGCCTATTCTGGTGAATGATAAAACCGTCGGCTGGATCTCTATTATTCAGAAAAATCAGATTTCTGGTCCGCTTGCCGAGAGCTTTTTTGAGCAGCAGTTAAACAACTTTTATCTGATTGCCGCCTGGGCTGCTTTGTTTTCATTTGTTGTGGCCGCTCTGCTGGTGCGGCATTTTCTTAAGCCCCTTAAAGATCTGCATCGCAGTGCCGAAGCACTGGAAAATGGTGATTTTCAGCAGCAGATTCCGGTTCATGGAAATGATGAGTTAGCTGAGCTGTCAGTAACCTTTAACAGTTTAACTAATACACTAAAAGAGCAGAAGCAGACTCGAGAGCAGTGGCTGGCGGATATCTCTCATGAGCTGCGGACACCGATTGCTGTTTTACTCAGTGAAATAGAAGCAATACAGGACGGTATTCGTAAAGCAGAGCCTAAATATATAAAATCACTGCATGATCAAGTCATGAATCTTCGCTGCCTGGTTGATGACCTTTACCAGTTATCACTTTCTGATGCAGGTGTAAATATTGACCGGTCCCAGCAGGTTAATTTAACGCAGCTCCTGCAGAGGGTTGCGGACCAGAATGAAGCCCGCTTAGCTGAAAAAAATATACAGCTGAAACGTAATTATGAAAACAGCCGCGTGCTGATCTTAAAGGCCGATCAGAAATCATTAATACAGCTGATTTTAAATATTTTTGAAAACAGCTACCGCTATACAGATCCCGGCGGGCAGATGCAGATAACTTTACTGCACAACGAACAGAGTATTGACCTGATTATCGAAGACAGTGCCCCTGCGGTGCCGAATGACTCATTAGAAAAGCTGTTTAACCGTTTATATCGTGTTGACAAGTCCCGCAGCAGAGCCAGCGGTGGTTCCGGGCTTGGTTTATCTATCTGTCGCAATATTGTTAACGCACACGGCGGCAGTATTTGTGCCGAACATTCATCTTTGGGCGGGCTGCAGATAAAAATATCACTGCCGATTAAGGAAATTTAAGTTATGAATTATCAGAAAAAAACGATTCTTGTGGTTGAAGATGAACCCTCACTGGCTGCTGTTTTATGTGAATATTTTTCTCAGTCTGGATTTCAGACTCATATTATCGATAACGGTTTAGAAGTTATCGACTGGGTGAAGCTGCACCAGCCGGATCTGTTGATCCTGGATTTAATGCTGCCGCAGCGTAACGGCCTTGATATTTTTCGCGAACTGCGTACTTTTAGTCAGGTTCCAGTGGTGATGGCGACCGCTAGAATCGATGAGATAGACCGTTTAGTCGGACTTGAGCTGGGAGCTGATGATTACATCTGCAAGCCTTACAGTCCAAGAGAAGTGGTGGTGCGGGTAAAAAATATATTACGCCGTTCCGGTGACGAAAATACTGCTCAGCAGCAAAGTTCAGGGCTCTGCATAGATGACAAAAAAATGCAGGCCGTGATTAATGAACAGCCTGTACCGCTAACCCCTGCAGAGTTTCGTCTGCTTTCTTTTTTTAATAAACATCCTGAACAGGTATTCAGCCGTGAGCAGCTGATGACCCAGATTTATGACGATAACCGCATTGTGACGGATCGCACCATTGATAGTCATATCAAAAACTTACGCCGTAAACTGCAGGATATTTCGGCTGATAGTGAATATATAAAGTCAATTTATGGCGTGGGTTATAAATTAGCATTATAAATCTCCTTATTTTCTCCACATTTCCTGCTCATTTGCATCTTATAGTGTATTCATCAAGTTAATAGGACGCTTTGTAGAGATGCCTGGCTTAGACCGGCACTGCATAGCATCAAGCACATTCGCCTTAGTTAAAACGAATGATATGAACAGCACGTTATATGAAATAAGTGAGATAATTATGAAAAAATACACATTGATTACAGCCGCAATATTAATGGGCACCGCAACTTATACCTTTGCTAATCTGGTAAATGAAAACGTGGTTTTTTCTCAGGAAAATAACAGTTCTTTCCAGTCTGATAAACAGCATAAAGGCCCGACATTTGCACAGCTTGATAAGGACGGTGACGGCGAGATAAGTAAAAGCGAAGCGCGTGGCCGTTTATTGGTACATTTCGATGACGCTGACACAAGCGGCAGCGGTACGCTTTCAGCCGCTGAGTTTGATGCCTTTAAAATGAATTACACAGGAAAAAGCAGTAAGCAGCACAAGCAGCGTCCTACCTTTGCACAGCTTGACAGTAATGATGACGGCCAGTTAAGCAGAGATGATCTGCAGGGACGTTTATTAGCGGACTTTGATAAAATAGATACAGACGGCAGCGGTATGATTTCGCAGGCTGAATTTGAGGCCTTCAAATCAGAGCGTAAAGGCAAAAGCGGTAAACACCATAAGCGTCAAACTTTTGCACAGCTTGACAGCAATAATGACGGGCAGTTAAGCAGAGATGATGTGCAGGGACGTCTACTTGCGAACTTTGATCAAATTGATACAGACGGCAGCGGTATGATTTCGCAGGCTGAATTTGAGACCTTCAAATCAGAGCGTAAAGGCAAAGGCGGTAAACACCACAAACGTCAGACTTTCGCACAGCTGGACAGCAATAATGACGGTCAGTTAAGTAAAGATGATCTGCAGGGACGTCTACTCGCGAACTTTGATCAAATTGATACAGACGGCAGCGGTATGATTTCCCAAGCTGAATTTGAAGCCTTCAAATCAGAGTGCAAAGGCAAAGGCGGTAAACACCATAAACGTCAGACTTTTGCGCAGCTGGACAGCAACAGTGACGGTCAGTTAAGTAAAGATGATCTGCAGGGGCGTTTATTAGCGGACTTTGATAACATTGATACAGACGGCAGTGGTATGATTTCCCAAGCTGAATTTGAAGCCTTTAAGTCAGAGCGTAAAGGCAAAGGCGGTAAACATCATAAAGGTGGTAATTTTACACTGCAGGACAGTAATAATGAGGGGCAGTTAAGCAGAGATGAGGGCAGTGTTAGTAACTGGCAGTTAAGCAGAGAAGGGACATTTATCAGCAGAGCTTGATCAAACAGATGCAAGCTGCTGTTAACTTACTTCATAAGGCGCTTTTTAGCGCCTTTTTGTTTCTGATGCTAAAAAATGCTGACAAATGAAAACAAAGCCTAGGGCTTACTTATCGATATTAATAATATTTTTAAAGTGCTTTTTCTTAGTCAGCAGAAAATCCACATCGGGCGGGAAATCTTTGTTGGACTTGGCATGTTTCATCATATCGAATATTTTAAATTCGGTTAATACGGCAAACTGATAGCTTTTAAAATCACCGTTAGCCTGTAGAGTAGGATCAAAATATAAATCCCCTTTTTTGATAATTGCATGATCTACCAGAGGATCTTCACAGCGGTACCCCAGCACATATCTTTCTCCGTGGCGAAAGATTACGTTCATATAACTGTTGTAGAAGCTTTCACCTTCTTTACTGGTACTCTTTTCTAATGCTTCATTTTCCATTGCACTAACTGTCACAATGCGAATGTTCTGTGCTTTAAAATTTAAATCTGTCAGCTGCTGCTGAATCTGTTCTGGGGTTAGCTGGATCACTTTTTATACCATTTATTCAATAAAATCACGCATATTATACATCGAAGCGCCTAAAAAGCATCGCTGTTCATTTTCGGTAGTTATAGTGGATTTCAACTATTCGATCAGTAAGGTGCGAAACTGCTGAATTTTTCCTTCTACGGAAACGCAGATCCCTTCATTTTCCAGCAGGTTTTTCTGACGAAGAAACGCCTCTCCAGTGAGTGAGATCTGCCCCTGCGAGTTAACGACCCTAAACCAGGGCAGCTTAGTATCTTTAGGCAGACGGGCAAGTACTTTACCAACGTGGCGGGAATGATTGGGGTAACCGGCCGCTTTAGAAAGGCGGCCGTAGGTGGTTAACTTTCCCGCAGGGACGTAATAAAGAATAGTAAATATACTTTGTTCAAATTCATTCATTTGAATTTCCAACCATTGTAAGAATTAAAAACCGTACTCTTTTAATATTTTATCATAGGTGCCGTCTTGTTTAATCGCTGCCAGCCCTCGGTTAAATGCATTAATTACCTTTTCTTTGTCTGGATTCTGCCTGGAGGTCATCAGATGAAGCGCTGCAATCTGCAGGGGCGGTTCAATAAATACAACTTCATCAAGTGTATGTGTCGCCATGGCGGCAACTTCGTAACGAAAAACATCATAAGAAATTGATATCATATCAACCCGTTTCTTAAACAGTTTACGTACATTTAATATCTGGTTGGTTGCGCCTTTTTTATTGAGGTAATCAGCCTGGTCAAATTCATCACTATTAGCCCAGCCCCGGCCTACCCCTATTGTGTAAGGGGTTAAATCCTGGAGTTTTGTGTAGTGCCCTAACCCTAATGATTTAAGGGCGACTAGCCCGACACGGATATCATAAATAGGTTCGCTGTATAAATAAGTTTTGCTCCGTTCGTCGGTGTAATAAGCGCCCATTAATATGTCGGACTTGCCGCTTTCAACCTCTTTCAACGCGCGTTTCCAGGGAATAAATTTTACTGATGACTGAATACCCGAACGTTGAAATGCGGCTTTTACTATGACGGTAATAACACCGTTATTGGTCATTTCTGAGCCGTAATAGGGGGCCCAGTCAACGGTTACCATTCTCAGTTCTTTAGCGTGAAGCGTTGCTAAGCAGGAGCAGAATATGAAAATAACCAGCTGTAATGTACAGAATCTGTGTTTCATGGTTATTTCTCCGCGATACTTGAAATGTATTACTGATTATAGAACATAGGTTTTATTTTGATGCCGGGTGGAGAAAATAGAGGTCGTTTTAAAGTGAGTTTAGAGAAACTAAAAAGGTGTATTAAGCACCTTTTTAGTTGAGAAAAACTGTATTAAGCAATAAAAGCGATATAACCCTGCAGGATAATTAAGTTTGTCATATCAATAAAGAACGCCCCGACAATAGGAACCACCATAAAGGCCTGTGGTGAAGGACCATTTCGTGAGACTAATGCGCCCATATTCATTACTGCTGTAGGTGTTGCCCCCATACCAAAACCGCAATGGCCGCCGGCAATAACTGCTGAATTGTAGTTACTGCCCATTACTTTAAAGGTAATAAAATAAGTGAAAGCCCCAAGGACAATTGTCTGACAGATTAAAATGGCCAGCAGCGGCAGTGCTAGTTCAAATATCTCCCAGAGTTTTAAGCTCATTAAAGCCATTGATAAAAATAGCGATAATGAAACAGTACCTAAAATATCCACGGTTTCTGCATTTACTTTATAGGTTTTAGTGGTTTCGGTAAGATTGGTAATAATGACCCCGATAAATAAAGCATAAACAAAGTCAGGGATCTTCAGGAATTTAATATCAAAGCTATCAACAAGTTCTTTGAAATATTGTGCTCCAACGATACAAATCAACATAATAAACAGTGTCTCTGTGATTTTTTTCGCACAGACTTTATCTTCTTCTAACTGATTATAGGTAACCAGTTCAGGGTGCGTTTCATGGTGATTTGCTCCTTTACCAAACTCAGACTCTAAGCCTTTTTTATTAATTAAACGCTGTGCGACCGGGCCGCCGATAATGCCGCCCATTACTAAACCAAAGGTTGCCGCAGCCATTGCAAATTCTAAGGTTTGTAAACCGTAGTCTTCGGAAAAAGTCTGCGACCAGGCCACCCCCGTTCCGTGACCGCCGGACAAAGTAATCGAGCCGGCAATTAATCCCATTAGAGGATCCAGCCCTAAACTACTGGCCAGAGTAACACCGACACCGTTCTGAATAATGATGTACAGCGAGGCGATGCCTAAAAATAGAAAAACTTTTGTACCGCCTTGAGCTAATAACTTGAAGCTGGCGGCTAAGCCGATGGTGCTGAAAAATAACAGCATAAAGGTATTTTGTAAGGGCAGATGAAAGGCAATTGTTGTGCCCTGCTGATGAAGGATCGTTATTAGTACGGCTACAACTAATCCGCCCAGAATGGGTTCCGGGATATTAAACTGGGCTAGTTTTGGTGAGCAGGCATTGATTAAGCGCCCTATAAAAAGCACCAGGATGGCTATTATTAAAGATTCGATAGCCCCGACTTCTATTATATTTTCCATATTATTATATCTCTATCTGCTGTGAGATGAGTCTCTTATGTTGTATTAATTTCAGCTGCTATTGTATGCATTTTATCTGCATATCTCATAGAAATAATTTGCAAGTGATTATTTGTTAAGCAATAAATGCTTACTTTTGATTGTTATTTGAATTTTTAATGTGGTTTTTGGCTGTGTTTTTCAGATTTTCCTAGGGGGGGGCTGGGCATTATAAACTATATCAATAGTGCTGGTAGAGGAGAGTGGGGATATGTTTTTTGCTGCTATTAGCCAAACGGGGCTTTTTTTTAGCTCTTGCGCGCTATTTTGCGGCGTTTTTTAGCTCATTATTTCCTGAACTTGGTATTAATTATGCAACTTATAAATTGTGACTTAAAAACGGCAGAAAACCGCCGTTTTTTAATCGTTAGCGGAGGTAGCTATGTTAAGAAATCATAAAGTGCATCAGATTGATCGTGTGGTGATTGCCGCCATAGGGTTATTAAGTATCTTAAGTGAAGGCTGGTTATCCGATGTTTTAGTCATGCTTTCTATGCTGCTTTGGTTATGGCTGCCGGAATGGGAAAGTGTGTTATTAAAAGCCTATATCAAAGAGAATAAAACCTCGGATAAAACGAATTAATATTCATATTTTCAATGGTTAATACCCCTAATATCCCTTCTTTTGTATCAAATTTATCTCTTTTTGCGTCATTATTCGTTTCATACACATCAATCTGTGTCTGTTTTTTGAACAGAAAAGTGATGTTAAAACATATGAGTAGCAGGTTCTTCGGGTGTTACAAGCTATTAACAACTATCAGCAGCCGGTCAAATTAAGAAAATTGGATTTTATGCGCCTTAGGCGGTAGAATACGCATAAAATTACGCCTGTTATCTGGAAGAAATAGTGTATAAGCCTCGTGCTTATAAGGATGCTATGCGCGTCATTTCTTGCTAAGGAAGTTTTCTAAAAGTGCATTTTTGCCCCAAAAGGTAGTTTCCTTTACAAAAAAAGTAAAACTTAATTGCCTGTTTTTTTGTTTATGCAAATTTACAGGTCGTGTATAGCACTTCGAAAACGTAGATCTAAAGCAGTAACCCTTTTTTACTGTTTTATCTTGAAGGACATGTTTATGACTAATAAAGAGCAAAACGCTCACGGCCTATATGTGCCAGAGATGGAACATGATGCCTGTGGTATCGGCTTCGTGGCACACTTAAAGAACAGCAAGTCACATCAAATTGTGACCCAGGCATTAGATATGCTTGCTCGAATGGAACACCGAGGCGGTCAAGGCTGCGATCCGTGCAGTGGTGACGGTGCTGGTATTCTGCTGCAGAAACCGCATGAGTTTTTAGTGACCGAAGCATTAAAAGTAGGGATAACCTTACCAAAATTTGATCAATATGGTGTAGGTACCGTCCTTTTTCCTAAAGATTCGAATCAGCGTAAAGAATGTCGTGATATTTTAGCGCGTACAGCTGATCGTTTAGGTCTTGAAGTTATTGGTTACCGTGTTCTTCCTACCGACAATTCAATGATCGGTGCAGATCCGTTAAGCAGCGAACCGCAGTTTGAACATATGTTTGTAACCGGCGGTCCGGATATGGACCCGGCTGTATTAGAGCGTAAATTATTTATATTACGTAACTACTCTACGCGTATCTGTCTACAGTCTGTTTCTGGTATCGAAGACAACTTCTATATCAATACCTTTTCGTACAAAACTATTGTATACAAAGGTCAACTGACTACTGAACAAGTGCCGCAGTATTTCCTCGATTTACAAAATCCGAGTATGGTAACGGCACTTGCACTTGTGCATTCGCGCTTCTCTACCAATACTTTCCCGCGCTGGCGTTTAGCACAGCCTTTCCGCTACATTGCGCATAACGGCGAAATCAATACTGTTCGCGGTAATATCAACTGGATGAAGGCGCGTGAAGCGCTTCTGGAAGCTGAGTTCTTTACCCGCGGCGAACTTGATATGTTGATGCCTATCTGTACTGAAGGTATGTCTGATTCAGCAAGCTTTGATATGGCACTGGAACTGCTGGTTCTTTCCGGCCGTAGTCTGCCGCATGCATTAATGATGATGATTCCTGAAGCCTGGCAGGAAAATCACAACATGGATAAAACCCGTCGTGCTTTTTATCAATATCATGCAAACCTTATGGAACCTTGGGACGGCCCGGCTTCTGTCTGTTTCACTGATGGTGTACAGGTTGGTGCAACGCTTGACCGTAACGGTCTGCGTCCTTCTCGTTACTGTGTAACCAAAGATGACTTCCTGATCATGGCATCAGAAAGCGGCGTGGTTAAAATCGAGCCGGAAAATATTAAACTTCGCGGCCGTCTGCAGCCGGGACGTATCTTTGTTGCGGATCTGGAACAGGGCCGCATCATTTCTGATGATGAAGTCAAAGACTCTATTGCAGCACAGCAGCCGTACGAAACCTGGTTAGCTGATAACTTAGTTAAGCTGGAAGATCAGCCGGCTGCCTTAGAGCGTAATCTGCAGCCTAATGACGGTCACTTTTTAAGACGTCTGCAGGCATTCGGCGTGAGCTCGGAAGAAGTGAGTGAAATTTTACTGCCGATGTTTAGAGACGCGAAAGAGCCGTTAGGCGCAATGGGGGCCGACTGGCCGCTTGCTGTACTTTCTCATCAGTCGCAGCATCTTTCTCATTACTTTAAACAGTTGTTTGCGCAGGTAACTAATCCGCCGATCGATCCGATTCGTGAACGTATGGTTATGTCGCTGAAGACTTATTTAGGTAAAGATCAGAATTTATTATCTGAAACGCCTGAGCACTGTCATAAAGTAGAACTTGAGTCTCCGGTATTAAGTAATGCGGAACTGGAGAAAATCAATGCTTTAGATGATAAACACCTGCAGGCTAAAACATTAGATACCATGTTCCTGGGGACGGGTGAAAAAGGCAAATTAGCCAAATCACTGGATCGTATCTGTCGCTATGCTGAAGATGCAATTCATGACGGTTACTCGATCATTATTCTTTCTGACCGTAACGCAACTTCAGATCATGCTCCGATCCCGGCTATGCTGGTAACGGGCGCGGTTCACCATTACTTAATTAAACGCGGCCTTCGTGCTATGTGTGATTTAGTGGTAGAAACAGGTGACGTACGGGAAACACATCACTTTGCAACGGTAATCGGTTACGGCGCATCTGCTGTTAACGCTTATTTAATCGAAGAGATGATTGTTGACTTAAAAGCGAAAAACCGTCTGCCGGCTGAAAAATCAGTCGCTGATGTTTTTGCTTCTTACAAAGCCGCAATCGATGCGGGTCTGTTAAAAATATTCTCAAAAATGGGGATATCAACGATTCAGTCATATCAGGGCGCACAGATTTTTGAAGCGCTGGGTATTAGTAAAGCCGTTGTTGATAAGTACTTCAAAGGTACTGTGACACGTATTCAAGGTTTAACCATTGATGATATCGCCACTGAGATTCTAGTACGTCATCGCTTTGCTTACCCGTTACGGGAAGTGCCGGTTACGCGTTTAGATGTCGGTGGTGTTTACCAGTGGAAACAACGCGGCGAAAAACATCTGTTTAACCCGACAACAATTTCCTTACTGCAGGAATCTACGCGTAATAAAAATTACCAGCAGTTCAAAGAATATGCGGCTACAGTTGATGCACAAGGTGATGATGCGGCAACACTGCGTAGTCAGTTTGAATTTGTGCCGAGTGCTGAAGGACCTATCTCCATTGATGAGGTTGAATCTGCTGAAAATATTTTAAAACGTTTTGCTACAGGTGCGATGAGCTTTGGTTCTATTTCGCATGAAGCGCACTCTACGTTAGCTATCGCCATGAACCGTATCGGTGCGAAATCTAACTCCGGAGAAGGTGGTGAAGATCCTGCACGTTTCTTACCAAAAGATAACGGTGACTGGGAACGCTCGGCAATCAAGCAGGTTGCATCGGGTCGTTTCGGTGTTACCTCTTACTACCTGACCAATGCTGCTGAAATTCAGATAAAAATGGCTCAGGGTGCTAAACCTGGTGAAGGTGGTCAGTTACCTGGTCATAAAGTTGATGACTGGATCGGTCGTACTCGTCACTCGACTCCGGGCGTAGGTCTAATTTCACCGCCGCCGCACCACGATATCTATTCAATCGAAGATTTAGCGCAGCTGATCTACGATCTGAAAAACGCCAACCGTCAAGGCCGTGTTAACGTTAAGTTAGTATCTGAAGCAGGTGTCGGTACAATCGCCTCTGGTGTTTGTAAAGCAAAAGCAGACGTTGTATTAATCGCCGGTTTTGACGGCGGTACAGGTGCATCACCAATCTCTTCAATTCGTCATGCAGGTTTACCTTGGGAACTAGGTTTGGCTGAGACGCATCAGACACTGCTGAAAAATGGTTTACGTAACCGTATCGTTGTTCAGGCAGACGGTCAGATGAAAACGCCGCGTGACTTAACAGTAGCCGCATTATTAGGTGCTGAAGAGTGGGGCGTTGCAACGGCCGCGCTGGTTGTTGAGGGCTGTATCATGATGCGTAAGTGTCATTTAAATACTTGTCCTGTTGGTATCGCAACACAAAACAAAACATTACGTGAACGTTTTGACGGTCGTGTTGAAGATGTTGTGACATTATTCCAGTACTTGGTAGAAGGCATGCGTGAAAATATGGCGATGCTGGGTTACAAGACAATTACAGAAATGGTGGGGCAGACACAAAGTCTGAAAGTGCGTGAAGATATCAAACATTGGAAATACAAAAACTTAGACTTGAGTACAGTATTATTCAAAGAAGCGCCTAAAGCTGAAGACGGATTGTTTAATCAGACCGGCCAGAACCATAACCTGGAAGCTGTATTAGACAGAAAACTGATTGAAATTGCTAAACCTGCTCTTGAAAAGGGTGAAACGGTTTCTGCTGAGTTTGACATTGTTAATACCGACCGAAGCTGCGGTACTATGCTGTCCAATGAAATTTCTAAGGTTTATAACGATCAAGGTTTGCCTCTGCCGATGCAGGTTAAATTTAACGGCAGCGCGGGTCAGTCATTCGGCTGTTTCCTTGCAAAAGGTGTTGAATTTACCGTTGAAGGTGATGCAAACGATTACTGGGGTAAAGGTTTATCCGGTGGTCAGATTGTTGTTTATCCGCATAGAAACTCAGATATCGTTGCTAAAGACAATATCATCGTAGGTAACGTATGTTTCTACGGGGCAACATCCGGTCAGTCATATATTAACGGCATGGCGGGTGAACGTTTCTGTGTACGTAACTCCGGTGCAGAAGTAGTTGTTGAAGGTGTTGGTGACCACGGTTGTGAATATATGACCGGCGGTATTACTATTGTCTTAGGTACAACGGGGCGTAACTTTGCTGCCGGCATGAGCGGCGGTACTGCTTATGTATGGAACAGAGACGGCTCATTCGAAAGTAATTGTAATATGGAACTGGTTGACCTGGATCCGCTTGAGCAGGAAGATAAAGATTTTCTTGTTGCTAAGGTGAACAAACATTTAGCCTTAACCGAGTCAAACGTTGCTGCTGCATTCTTAGCGGATGTTGAAACAAGCCTGGCGCAAATGGTTAAAGTCATGCCGCGTGATTACAAAGCGGTATTAGCTGCGCGTAAGAAAGGAGATATCTAATGGGTAAGCCAACGGGATTTTTAGAGTTAGGTCGTGAACTGCCGGGTAAACTTCCGGTAAGTGAGCGTCTGAAAAATAACAAAGAGTTTGTACAAAACGATGAGTTTGGTCAGAAAATTAGTGACCAGGCTTCACGCTGTATGGACTGTGGTGTACCTTTCTGTCACAACGGTTGTCCGATTGGTAATATCATTCCTGAATTTAATGATGCGGTTTACCGTGAAAGCTGGTTAGAAGCCTGGGAAATACTAAGCTCTACTAATAACTTTCCAGAGTTCACCGGGCGTGTTTGTCCGGCTCCCTGTGAAAGCTCATGTGTGCTGGGTATTAATCAGGATCCGATTACGATATGTAATATTGAAAAAACTATCGTCGAAAAAGCTTATGAGCTGGGTTATGTACAGCCTAAAATACCAACTGCACGTACCGGTAAAACCATTGCCGTTATCGGCAGTGGTCCTGCTGGTCTAGCGGCTGCTGAGCAGCTGAACAGTGCCGGTCATACGGTCACTGTTTACGAGCGGGATGAAAAAATCGGCGGCTTATTACGCTTTGGTATTCCTGATTTTAAACTGGGTATGGACGTTATCGATCGTAAAGTTGCGGTAATGGAAGCCGCCGGTATTAAGATGGTTGTGAATGCGCATATCGGTGTTGATTTTGATGCAAAAGAACTGCGCAAGCAGTTTGATGTTGTGCTGCTGACCGGCGGCTCTACTGTGCCGCGTGATCTGCCTATTCCCGGGCGGGATCTTAAAGGTGTTCATTTTGCGATGGAGTTCCTGAGTCAGAATAACCGCCGTGCTAATGATATGGATCTTAAAACTGAAGAAATTCATGCTCAAGATGACCATGTTATTGTTATCGGCGGCGGTGATACCGGTTCTGACTGTGTAGGCACTTCAAACCGTCATGGCGCAGCCAGCGTGACCCAGGTGGAAATCATGCCGATTCCACCAGAGCAGCGTACAGTGAATATGCCTTGGCCTTCATATCCGATGATCTTAAAAACGACCACTTCCCATGAAGAAGGCGTAGATCGTCACTGGTCTATTTTAACTAAAGAGTTCATCGGTGATGAAAACGGCTGTGTTAAAGAGTTAGTGATTGCTGATATCGAATGGGAAAAAGCGCAGCCTGGACAGCGTCCTGGTTTTAAAGAGATTGAAGGCAGTGTACGTACTGTGCCTTGTACAAAAGCATTTTTAGCAATGGGCTTTTTACACCCGGAACCAACCGGTGTATTAGCACAGCTTGAAATTGCTTTAGATGAGCGCGGCAACGTGGAAACAGATGATTTCCAGACCAGCCAGAAAGGTGTATTTGCCGCTGGTGATATGCGTACCGGGCAGTCTCTGATTGTTCGTTGTATTAATGAAGGTCGTGAAGCGTCTCGTGCTATTGATGCGTACTTGATGGGAAGCTCGAATCTTGAAGCAATGGCTGACTCTTTAATGTTAGCTGACTAACCGCTTAATTTACGCTTAAGTCTCGGCCGAAATATCTTTTTCGGTCGAGACTATTTTAATTAACTCCCTTGTATAAACTCCCCTGTATAAACTCCACTCTAAGTTACTTTTCAAATATTTTAAGATTAAAATAATAAGTATAAAACGCCAAAATGTTTTCCTAAAGGTTCACCTCAAGGCAATTTTTTTAAAAATATCGTGAGGCTAAGCTAGCAAATAAAAAACACTTTCCCGCCTTATTTTTAGGCCTTCCCACCCTAATTTATTTGATGCTTTACAGATAAAGATTAGATTACTCGATTTGAAAATTGCGTGATATACTGCGCCGCAAGAAGATGGGCAACCATTTTTCTTGAAGTAGAGGCGCATTACCTATCAGTAACTTAGAGAAGATCGACAATCTGTGATCCTAAGTGAAAGGAGTTAATGCCGAAGTAGTATTAGGCTGTCAACCTAGCTATTGGTGTCGTTTTTAATAAAGGCGATATTGTCATGCCAGACCATGTCTGGGTGGAGAGCTACAATACGTTGAATATAAATAATGAAATTATTTATATCACCTTAACTTGCTTCCCTTTGAATGCCTCATTTATCTATATAACATTCAATATTTTGATCAATATTGGTTATTTAGTTTCATATAATAAATTTTTTTGTTTTACAGCATTACGTTGAAAACAATCCCCTCTCTTGTGTAAAGAGTCAGGGTTTTTCTATGATTGAGAAAGGTAAAAATAAATGACGTTAGTTGATTTCGCAACTTCCTCGCTGTCGGTATTACCGGCAATAATTGCACTGGGTTTAGCCATTATTACCCGTCGAGTATTAATCTCGTTGGGTTTAGGTATTATCTTCGGTGCGCTGCTGTTAACGGATTTCTCTCTGTTAGAGTCAGGTAAATATATCTTCAATACGGTGAAAGGTGTTGTTATTGAAGATGGGGGCATTAACACCTGGAATATGAGTATTGTTGCATTCTTAGTGTTACTGGGAATGATGACTGCACTGCTGACACTTTCCGGCGGTACACGTGCATTTGCTAACTGGGCGCTGGAGCATATTAAAGATAAACGCGGCGCGTCTTACCTGGCTGCATTTTTAGGTGTATTTATCTTTATTGATGATTACTTTAACAGTTTAGCTGTCGGCTCTATTTCCCGTCCTGTGACTGACAGGTTCGGTGTGTCTCGTTCAAAACTTGCCTATATTCTAGATTCTACGGCCGCACCTATGTGTATTTTAATGCCGGTTTCAAGCTGGGGCGCATACATCATGACTATTATCGGCGGTATTCTGCTTAGTCATGGTATTGCAGATTACTCTGCGCTGGGTGCTTATGTGCGTCTTATCCCGATGAACTTTTATGCGCTGTTTACTTTGTTAATGGTATTTGCGGTTATCTGGTTTAAGTTAGATATCGGTCTGATGAAAGAGCACGAAATAAATGCTGAAGCACGCCTTAATGAGTCTCACAAAGAAGATGAAGATCATGTTGATTTACATGATGAGTTTGGTGTTGAAGAAAGTGAGCACGGTAAAGTAAGTGATCTTATTTTTCCGATTACCACTCTGATTCTGGCTACGCTGTTTTTCATGCTGTATACGGGTAACCAGGCGCTGAGCAGCAGCGAACTGCCGTTTTCTGTGCTAGGTGCTTTTGAAAATACTGATGTAGGTGCATCGCTTTGTTACGGCGCTCTGGTCGGACTGATGTTTTCTTTAATCACTGTATTCAAGCAGAAACTGGCGCCGAAGTTAATCGGCAAAGCGTTATGGATTGGTGCCCGCTCTATGTTCGGTGCGATCATTATCCTGTTCTTTGCATGGTCAATCGGTAGTGTTATCGGCGATATGAAAACCGGCGCATATCTGTCTTCACTAGTACAGGGTAATATCGGCTTACACTGGCTGCCGGTAATATTATTTATATTGTCTGGTTTAATGGCGTTTTCAACGGGTACCTCATGGGGTACATTCGGTATTATGCTTCCGATTGCAGGTGATATGGCGGCTGCTTCTGATATCAGTTTAATGCTGCCTGTATTAAGTGCGGTATTAGCAGGTTCAGTATTCGGCGATCACTGTTCACCAATTTCAGATACAACTATTCTGTCATCAACGGGCGCACGCTGTAAGCATATTGATCACGTTGCCACGCAGCTTCCGTATGCATTATCTATGGCCGCAGTTTCTAGTGTTGGTTTTATAGTGTTAGGCTTTACTGCTTCTGTGCTTATGTCATTAGCTGCTTCTTTCGCCGTATTTAGTATGGTGATTGCTATTATGAAGATGCTGTCCAAAAGATAATTCGGATAAAACTATCTTTTCAAAAAACCAGCCTTGTGCTGGTTTTTTTATGCCTGGCAGCATTCTGGATAACTAAGTGAGCAGTATAAAAGGTATTAAATAGCTAATATCAATTTCACTTCAGATCACGTAAACTACGCGCTTAATTTTTGACCCCTTATTTTTCAGGTGAACCATGATACGTCTTAACCAAGTTAAATTACCACTAGATCACAGCGATGATGCATTACAGAAATTTGTCTTAGATAAATTATCCGTTTCTGAGCAGCAGTTAGTGGATATCCATGTATTTAAACGTGGTTATGATGCGCGTAAACGTAATGTTATTACTTTGATTTATACGCTGGATATCACACTTGAAAATGTAGATGAGCAGCAGATATTAAAGCGTTTTGAAAAAGATCAGAATGTGCGGGTTTCTCCCGACACTGAGTATAAATATGTAACTCAGGCACCTGCGGATTTAAGTGAGCGTCCAGTTGTGATCGGCATGGGACCGTGCGGTTTATTTACCGGTTTGATTCTTGCGCAGATGGGCTTTAAACCGATTATTTTAGAGCGTGGTAAATCGGTTCATGAACGTGCCAAAGATACCTTCCGTTTCTGGCGTACAGGTGAATTAAACACTGAATCCAACGTACAGTTCGGAGAAGGCGGCGCGGGTACTTTTTCCGATGGTAAATTATACAGTCAGGTGAAAGATCCGGGTTTCTTAGGCCTGAAAGTTAAACAGGAATTTGTTGCTGCCGGCGCACCTGCGGAAATAATCTACGTTAGTAAACCACATATCGGTACTTATAAACTGGTCACTATGGTTGAACGCATGCGCAGTAAAATCATCGAGCTAGGCGGCGAGATTCGTTTTGAAACGCGGGTTGATGAGATCAATATAGAAGATAATCAGGTGACCGGCGTGACCTTAAGCGACGGAGAAGTGATTGACTCTAAGTACGTTACATTAGCGATTGGTCATAGCGCACGTGATACCGTGCAGATGCTTCACGATAAAGGTGTTCATCTGCAGGCGCAGTCTTTCTCTGTCGGTTTCAGAATTGAACATAAACAGGAAATGATTGATAAATGCCGCTTTGGCATTAATGCCGGGCATCCTATTTTAGGTGCTGCTGATTATAAACTTGTGCATCACTGTAAAAACGGGCGCAGTGTTTATAGCTTCTGTATGTGTCCGGGTGGTGTAGTGGTGGCTGCTACCTCGGAAAAAGAGGCGGTGGTAACTAACGGTATGAGCCAGTATTCGCGCAGCGAACGTAATGCTAACAGTGCGATTGTAGTGGGCATCTCGCCAAGTGATTTTGATAACGATCCGCTCCAGGGCATTGCGCTGCAGCGTCAGTTAGAGCGTAATGCTTATATTTTAGGCGGTAGTAACTACGATGCTCCTGCGCAGCGTGTAGGTGATTTCTTAGCAGCTCAAGACGCTAAACCGTTCGGTCCTATTGAACCTTCCTATAAACCGAATGTTAAAATGACCGATTTAAGCACCAGTCTGCCTGATTTTGCCATTGATGCGATCCGCGAAGCGCTGCCGGCTTTTGATAAAAAGATCCGTGGTTTTACGACTGCCGATGCAATGCTTACCGGCGTAGAAACGCGTACCTCGTCACCCGTACAGATAAAGCGCGGTCAGGATTACCAGAGCATCAATACCAAAGGTTTATACCCGGGCGGAGAAGGTGCCGGCTATGCGGGTGGTATTTTATCTGCCGGAATCGACGGTATTAAAATTGCTGAAGCAGTTGCACTGGATATGCTTAAAGCTCAATAAAACAGTTAATACCAAACTGATTAAGTAAATGGTCATTTTTAGGCGCAGGAAAAATCAATACTAGCAAGGCATTAATTGATGTAACTAGTCATTCTAATTACGAAATTAATAACGAAGATAGAATTTATTTTAACCAGCATAAAAGATCAGAGGCTTATTCAGATTGGTATAACAGCCTTCATTAATAAAAAATCCGAAAAGAATTTCGGCTTTTTTATTACTTACTCTTCACCCCTGTTTTTTCTTCAGTGGTTAGATCCTGATAAGAGAAAAAGCGGCCTTTGCCTAAATTTTTCGCTTTATAGAGGGCGGTATCTGCATGGTGAATAAAGTCTTCTAAACTCAGCGCATCCTGCGGCGAGATTGAAATACCGATTGTTACACTAATATTGATCCGTTCTCCGTCAATAAACATAGGTTTTGCTATTGTATCAATTATTTTTTGTGCCGGAGTCAGTGCATCAAACTTACCGTTCACACTGTTAACGATGACGGCAAATTCATCACCTCCTAAACGTGCTGTCAAGTCAGAACTACGTACCGTACTGCGCAGACGTTGAGCCACTTTCTGCAGTACTTTATCACCCATATTATGACCAAAAGTATCGTTGACCGGTTTAAAGTTATCTAAATCCAGCAGTAACAAACCAACACTTAACTGCAGCCTCTGCTTCACAGCTAATGCATGCTGCAGCTCCCGGTTAAAATGACGCCGGTTAGCAAGATCCGTCAGCGGGTCGGTGAGTACTAAGTGCTGGATTGCTTCTTCATCTTTTTTACGTTGAGTTATATCGCGGATAACGGCGGTGTATTTTATTTCACCTTGAAACTCAGACTGACCTAAAAATATTTCAACCGGGAATGTTGTGCCGTTGGCACGTTTAAGCACCTGTTCACGTCCGCCGACCTCTACTGAGTCCCGGCTTTTTGCAAAATGTTCGCTGATGATATGTTTACCTTGAGGGTCATGAGCTTCCTGCATCAACATTGTAATACTTTGATTAAACAGTTCATCTTCACTGTAACCGAGCATCATTTCAGCCGCGGTATTAATGCTTTCAATATAACCATAGCGGCTGGTAGTGATGATGGCATCATGCACTGTATTCAAAATGGTATTAATTCTGCGCTGGCTTTCTAATGCACTTTTTCTATCATTATCGGCATTTTTTTGTAATTCAATTAAATGATTCGCCAGTGTTAAAGCCTGATCGGTTTTTTGTTCACTTTTAGCCTGCAGCTCTTTAATCTCTTCAAGCTGCCTTAATGTTGTTAAGTTCATTTCTGTTAGTGATTTCTGGCTGCTGCGGCGTTTTCTTTCATAGTGTTTAAAAATACGGATTGAGCGGATCATCTGTTTAATTTCAAAAATCTGATCTGGGTGAAATACAATCTGCTTACTGTGGTGATAGCGGGCCTGTGAAACCATGGACTGGGTAACTTTCTGTATCGGCAGGATCACTTTTTTAAACATGATATAACTGAAAAACAATAAGGTAATAATGCATAAAAGCATAACGGCCTGGATTCGCTCTTTGATACCGTCCTGTATTAAATGAATTTGTTCACCGACATTAAAAATTTTGCTTTTCAGCTCTATTTCAATGTGCTGATCCAATATCCCTAGCGCTTTTAACGCTTTATTATCTAAGCTTTGGGAGTGACTAAGATCAATTGTTTTACGTGTAGTAAGAGGTCTCTTGAGGTTGTTTAACAGCCCCTGATAATGGTTAATGGTCTGCTGAAAAGTCCTTAATGCCAGTTTTTCTTCGGCAGCAAGGTCCATTTTAAAATATTTTTCAATGTTAATAAGCAGTAAATTAATCTTCTCTTGAGCTTTAACTGCATAAGCGCTATCGCCTCGTATTTGTAAATTTTTTATATGATGGATCATGCCCCCGTAACCTAACTGAGCAACTATTTCTGTATACAAGCTAAACTTATCAGTTCGAATAGAAAGATTTTTTTCCTCCTGATGGTTAAATTTCCGGTTGTTCTGCTCAAGCACAGTTAAGCCGCGCAGTGCGGGCTGATCATTAGTTTGTAGAAAGGAGTCTATTTTTTTTATTGAGCTGCTCCCCTGAAATAAATGCGGAAGCTGGTTTACTTTAGTCTGATAGTTTTTTATTACAGCCTGGATATCGTTAAGTGCATAACGTTCTGCATTGCTTAGCTGAAAAGAAAGGTAGAGTTTGATAATGGCTTCGACCTGATGAATATCTTCTTTAATGCTCGAGAGCTGTTCTGGATTATTATTAATAATGGAATTTTTTAATTTATGGATCATTCCTCCATAACCGAGAAAAGAGCGAATGGAATTTTCTAAATTAATTTTTTCTGATTGCTCAACTTGTACTTCATCCCATAAAATCTGAATTTTAAATACCTTATCACTAATTGTCTGCATGCTTGCCACCTGAATCAACGTCATTATCAGGATTAGTGAAATAAGCAGAAAACTAATTAATTTGAGAGTAATATGACGAGATAATATATTCATGAAAATCCCTTTATGGTATACCCGTTTAATATATATAAGAGATATGCAGACATGATGTTTAATTAGACTGGTATAAGTATTAAAAGTAGTTGCTTGTATAATTTTTGTAAAATACACAAAGGGAAGATCATGCTAAAAACGGCGGTTAGCTAACACTCTATTCTTTTTAATTTTAATTTAGGAATAAATATGAAAATTGTATTACTAGATGCACTGACTCTTGGGGATACAGATTTATCTGCTTTGGATCATCTTGGCCAACTGACAACGTACGCAACGACATCCAGTGAACAAAGGTTAGCCCATATTGCAGACAGTGATGTGATTATTACTAACAAAGTTTTAATCGATAAAGCTGTTATACAGGCAAGTCCGCAGCTTAAATTAATCTGTATTGCTGCTACCGGGACGAATAATGTTGATCTGAGTGCTGCTGTCGATGCGGGAGTGGCTGTGAAAAATGTATCGGGTTATTCCACAGAGAGTGTGGCGCAGTCAACTTTTGCAATGCTTTTTCAGTTGATACACCAAAGCCGTTATTATGATAATTACACACAGTCCAAAGCCTGGTGTGAAAGTCCTGTTTTTACCCATATCAGCAGTCCATTTTCAGAAATAAAAGGAAAACGCTGGGGCATTATCGGTATGGGAGCAATTGGTCAGCGGGTTGCTGAAATCGCCGCTGTGTTCGGCTGTGAGCTTTGTTATTATTCAACATCCGGCAAAAACAGTCAGCAGGCCTATCAGCAGGTTAGTTTATCTGAATTAATAACAAGCTGCGATATTATTACCATCCACGCTCCGCTTAATGGACAAACAGAAAACTTAATTGATCAGCAGGTCTTAAAGTCTGTCAGGCAGGGCGCTGTTATTCTTAATTTAGGACGCGGTGGTATTATTGATGAGACCGCTATGGCAAAAGCGATTGATGAGTATGAGGTTTACCATGGTACGGATGTATTAGCTGTCGAGCCGATGGAGAGCAGTCATCCCTATTTCTCAGTTAAGCAGCAGTCACGTTTATTAATAACACCGCATACAGCCTGGGCTAGCTCTCAAGCACGGCAGACACTTGTGAATGCCATTGTTAATAATATAAACAGTTTTAATATTTCGTGATAAAGAAGTAAAAAAGCCCTTCAGTAAGCTGAAGGGCTTTTTTACTCTACTCAGCATTAAGCCGAAAAATCAGTTTGTTATTTTTCAGATACTTTACTATTTATATAGTAATCAAACACTAAGCCCTGATCGCTTATATCAAAGCCCATTTTCATTCGAGCATCGTAATCCATTAGGAACATCGCTTCTTCCGGTAAAGGTTCACCGGTTAATTCAGCTGCCGTGACAATTGGTGCAAACATTTTCTTAAAATCAAATGAAAAGTTATAAACACCATTCTTACTCAATTTCTCAGAGCTTAGGTTTTCTACTGCTTTTTGGCCTTTCTCTCCATTATAGATAACTAAATGATTACCTTTTATGGCTAGTTTCGGTGCAATATTTAACTGTGCAGGAATAGGGAATATGCCGCCAAGTTCGATCGGCTGGCTGGTGCTGCTTAATTGAATATGCTGGAATTCAGGACTGAACATCTTCATTGAATTAAACAACAGTTCAGGGTTGTCCGAGGAGACGCTAAACAGGGCATCTAAGTTTTCAATCATGGGGTCACCATTGATCTGACTTATGGTGTAATCAAGCACTGCTGTACTAATCCCTTTAACGCCGTTAGCTACATTAGCCCCCATACTGAGCATACCGATTGACTCGCCGGACTGGCTTATTTCTGCCTGCAGCTCAGCTAAAGGTGCACAGGTATAAGTCGGGGTCTGCAGATCGCTCCAGATATCGGTCAGAGAGCCGGCTAACAGGCTGACATCGATTCCCAGTCCCATAGCAAATACATTGTTTTCAACATCTGCAGTGTATTCTGGAATATAACCACGAATTGTTTTTAATGCATCTAAGACTGCCTGGTTTTTACTTTCAATTATGGTATCCATTTCCAGGGTTGATTCTTTCTTATTAATATCTAAGTTAGTATAACCAAACACCGTGCGCGGCCAGTTTTCTGCTATAGAGTTGAAGTCACTGGCGCATTCCGCCGTCTGAATTGCTGCCAGCGGTCTTTCTTCACCGAAGTAAGCTGCTAGAGAGTCAAGCTGACGAGCCAGCTGGTTACCGTCACTGGTGGTTAAGGCTTTGATGATTTCAATATGATTGATAAAACCGACACTTGCGCTGTCAAAGTTATATTTTTTAATTGTTTGTTCAATAACACCTGATTTTGCCAGCGAATCTTCAACTGGTGTTAATCCCAGTGCAGTGCTCAATAATGCTTGGTTGTTGAAAGAAGTGTTCAGAGTTAGGGTCAGCAGTCCTCTATCCTGAGCAATGATCAGTTCAACTTTCTGCTCATCTGAATCATCACTTAGCTGATATGCGCGGTAATTTACTGTCTGCAGTGTACCTTTAGTGTGAGTGAAACCTGATTCTAATTCACTTTTGTCCAGTAAATCCCAGACAGCCTGCGGATTTTCTACCTCAATCTTCATGACCGGCATTAAACCTAAAGTATAAAAATAGGCGCGCAGTTCTTCAGGAAAACCGAATGTTTTTATCAGCAGGTCAGCATCTTTAATACTGTTTTGATAGGTTTTAAAAATATTCAGGAAAAAGTTAACTTTTTCTGTGCTTTCTGCATATAGCTCATCGAACATTTCATCACTGTTCGGAGTGGACATAACGGGAGCGGATGCAAGGTAGTCTTTGAGCGGAAAAGGTTCAAGCTGGCCGGTAAAAATCGGTGTATCAGCAGGAACGTAGTCGAGTACGTTATACGCTGTAGATGCACTTTGCTGATTGATAAAATAGGCTCCGGCTGCTCCGGCTGCCGCTACGGCTGCGATGATTAGTACTTTTTTCAAGTGATTCCCTCCAGTAGGTAATATAATGCCGGCCTTATTTTTTATTAGCCTCTCTGCGAGCAGGGCTTTATTACACTGCTGCAGAATTATTTTACCTAAAAGGCAGGTAATGGCCATTTAAAAGTTATGTTTTTATGATTTAATGTTGTGCCGTCACTGTTTAAGGCTTTTTGGGAGTATAACGCAGATCCTTAAGATTAAACCCCAGTTGGATATGTTTTTTTAATGTCACCAGCTGTTTGGCTAGTAATGCTGGTTTTTGTGATGTCAGCAGCTTAGTTAAACGCTTATCCTGCAGATTCTCCGGCTGTTTGAACATATTGTCTAAGCAGTTAAACTGCTGCAGTAGTGTTAATGCTCCTTTGGCCCCTATTCCTTCTACGCCTTTGATAGCACTGCTGGAAATTCCGGTAATAGCCCAGTAGTCGCATAGCTGCCCGGCAGATAAGCCCATTTTATTTAATACTCTGTGCTGATCCGTATAACTGTTGGTAAAGTAGTCATAAATAATAATTTGTGAATTAAGCAGCTGATAGAAACCTTTGTCAGTAGAAACGATAATACAGCGTTGTTTTTTCTGAGCGACTTTATCAGCAAGGGTGGCGATTAAATCATCTGCTTCGTCAGTTTCTGTTACTAAGGAATCTACGCCTAATTCAAAAAACAGATCTTGAATCTGATTTAAGCTTTGTTTTAACAGTTCTGGAACGGGTTTTCGTCCCTGTTTATATTCAGGGTAAATCTGATGGCGCCAGCTTGGGGCATGATTATCAAAAACACAGATAACATGGCTGGGCTGATGTATCTGCAGTAATTTTTTCAGTGCATTACATGCTGTTGTCTGCGCGGCAATCACTGCCGCCTGTGTCTGGCCAAGCTGTTTTTCCTGCACAGCATAGATACGGCGGATAAGGTTCATCGCATCGATAATTAAGAGGGTAGATGTCATGTCAGCAGATAATATTATTAATAAAGAAAAGAAAGTATTATATGCCTAAACGGTCTGAAGTGTTATGTTCAGACCGTATATAGTTTGTTTTAACTGATAATTTTATAGCAGGGGGTATAAACGGTGCCGGGAAGTTTCATGCGCCCCTGTTCAATAAAGCTTTCTAATAAACGGTCAACTTTTTCCATTAGTACTTTCTCTCCTTTTATCTCAAAGGGGCCGAATTCTTCAATGGACTTGATACCGTCATCTTTTACATTACCGCCGACAATACCGGAAAAAACACGGCGCAAATTAGAAGCGAGTTCCTCAGTCGGCTGCTCACTGTGCAGTACTAAGTTAGACATGTTTTCATGGTTAGGAATGAACGGCTGCTGAAAGGGCTCATCAATTTTCAAAGACCAGTTATATGAAAAAGCATCACCGATTGCCCGCCGGTATTCAGTCACTTTTGTCATTGATTTTTTAACGGTCTGCGCCACTAAAGGGGCATTCGCAATAATAATTTGATAGTGCTGGCGCGCCTCTTCACCAAGGGTATCGCTGATAAACTGATCGATTGCCTGGAAATAGGCTCTGCTGTTTTCCGGGCCGGTTAAAATAATAGGTAACGGCTGACGTTTATTTTCTGGGTGCATCATGATTCCCAGAATATAAAGCAGTTCTTCCGCAGTTCCCGGACCGCCTGGAAAAATAACCACACTGTGTGCAATACGTACAAAACCTTCAAGACGTTTTTCAATATCGGGTAAGATAACTAATTCATTAACAATAGGATTCGGCGGTTCGGCTGCTATGATGCCTGGCTCGGTAAGGCCGATATAACGCCCGCCGCTTACCCGCTGTTTAGCGTGTCCGATTGTCGCTCCTTTCATCGGCCCTTCCATGGCTCCCGGGCCACAGCCTGTACATATATTGAGTGCCCTGAGCCCTAGCTGGCTGCCGACTTCACGTGTATAGTAAAATTCCTCATTATCAATTGAGTGTCCGCCCCAGCAGACCACCACATTAGGCTCTCCGCCTGGTTTGAGAATATTAGCATTGCGCAGAATTGAAAAAACTAAACTGGTGATCTGGTCGCTGTCATTCTCATTATACTCTGGAATACGCAGCTGCGAGTTTACATAAAGCAGATCGCGTAAAACGGAAAAAAGATGCTCTTGAATGCCTGTGATCAGCTCTCCGTCAATAAATGCTTCCTCCGGGGGGTTATGCAGCTCAATTTTTACACCTCTTTCCTGATGTAATACATTAATGTCAAATGTTTTGTATTTTTCTAGAATCTCTTTACTGCTGTCGGTATGGCTGCCGCAGTTAAGCACAGCCAGTGAGCAGTTACGAAACAGGTGGTAAATATCGGAGGTTGCGCTTTCTTTTAACTGATTGACTTCGAGTTGAGATAATAAAGCCATACTACCGACCGGATTAATGCTGGTTATCATAGGCTCTCCTTGCCGTGAGTTTGAAATAAAAAGATGCCGAATTGAGTGTTTAAAAGCTTTACAGCCTGGAAAGTGGCTTATAGAGAGGTAAATAGCAACACAGCATTTCTAACTTATTAGTATACCCATATTACTTCAATATGCTTTGTCAGGCACTAGCTCGGACAGCAGAACAAGGAGCAGCATGAGATAATGGTATTCCCTTTTTGATTGTTGCAACGCAGATCTGGTTTTCGAGCTAGCGCCCCGTAGGGCAAGACAAACTGCACCAGTCTGCGTTGTTATAAAATTTCTATGTAGAATAACTATACTTCAATTTTATGCCTAGCATCTCGGCACAGTTTCCCTTGCTGACTTTGCATCTTGAAGTATTATGGGTATATATAAGCATAATATAGATATACAGAGTTGCCATTTTATTTTATGGCTGCAGGGCTATTGTTTTTCAAAACAGACAACTTGATTGCGGCCGCTGCTCTTGGCGTGGTATAGCGCCTGGTCTGCTCGTTCAAATGCACTGTCTATATCATCTGCAGGAGTAAAAGTCGTGCAGCCGACAGAAATAGAAATACTGATATTGTTCTTTTTAAATTTAAACGGAATCGTTTTTATTATTTTACACAGTTTTTCAAGAGTGATTTGTGCTTGTTCTTTGTTTATTTCCGGCAGTAGAAGCGCAAACTCTTCGCCGCCGTAGCGGGCTATAAAGTCGGTATTGCGCAGTGATTTTTGTAATGTCTGGGCAATCACATTCAAGACTTTGTCTCCAGCTAAATGCCCGAAACTGTCATTGATTGATTTAAATTTATCAATATCAATAATGGCAATATTAAGCGGGTGCTGATAACGCTGGTAGCGGGTAAACTCAATCTGAATGCGTTCGCTCCAAGCTGCTCGGTTAGGAATTTTTGTTAAGAAATCCACATGCAGCTGCTTGCTCTGCTGCTTAAGGGTCTGCTGATAATTTTTAGTTTCGCTCTGCAGCTCTTTTATCTCTCTTACCATTCCTTGAAAACGCTGTCTGACCTGTGTTTCTTTCTGCTCTTCTTTAGCATTAATCATCTGCTCGACATTCTCGACATATGAGAAAATATGCTTTCTTAGTGCATCCAGATCTGTTGCGTTTTCAGTTTCTTTTTTAAGCTGGGCAGACTTTTTCTGAATCGATTTAACACAGTTATCCTGCTCGGCAAAGGTTATTTCAGCCTGTTTGATATTGTTGGAGAAATTTAGATAAAACTGGGTAAGGCTGTCATTCAGCGTGTATAGAAAGTGACGGGACGAGCGTCGTTCTTCTCGTGTGCTGTCGATAATAATCGCAATAATCGTTAAACAGTACTGCGGTAGTTCAAGGGGGTTCGTTTCATCGGCTATTTTTCTACGAATGACATCGAGTTGTTTAACATGGGGCTGTGCAATATCTAGATCAAGAATCAGCTGCTGTAATTCATCACAAACATCTTCAAATTCCGGGGGAACACCAGTACTGTTAGTGTTTTTATTCTTATCTAACTCAATAACAACCCGCTGGTATATCTTAATGATATTGGTGAGTTCAGCGTGGTGCTCAGATATTGTATAAGGCTGCTGAATATGTTTTGACTGTTCAATTTTATCATTAATTGAGTCTGATAAAGTAGACAGCTTCTGCAGCTGCAGCTGCGATTGAGTCACAATTAAACGGCCTTCAGGCAGACTCTCTTCAATAAAAGGATCACTTTCCTGTAACTGATCCAGACACTCTTCATACAACTCACTGACAGCTTTATCGGAAGGAGTATTGTGCAGTTTTTTTAAGAAGCTTAACTGATACTTGTCAAATGCTTTATCTTGTCTGGCAGTTCTTTTTAATAACTGTTGCAGCAGCTTTAAAACAGCTATCGGGGCGGTCATATTGTTATTCCATTTTAATTTTTATGTTCTGAATTATCATTAACTTTAGTCAGGAGTGCAAGCCTGCCTTTGAAAAGATCACAAAAATGGGTTATTTATCGAGTTCTGGCCATTTTATTAGATGATCATTATGGCTGCTGTTAATTTTGACTATACCTTTCTTGATAGCGGTCTGACCTAATACCCATAAATCTCCATCAAAAAATGCCGGCTGTAAATTATCGATGGCGAACAGCTCAACCCAGCTGCTTTGCTTTTTAGACTCACGAATCTGACTTGCTCCGAAAAGCGCCAGGCTGCTTAAATTTAAAATGCGGGTCGGGTTGATGGCACGGCTCGCATTATTTAAGAACGGGAAAGCCACCAGTCCGATTGAAATAGATTTCTGCAGATTATGCCTTTCGGCAAAAGAGTTAAAAAACTGTTCTATTTTCTGTGCAAACAGGGCCGCGTTCTGATGTACTTTCTGTTCACTGATAAAGAGTATCTGATTATCTCTAATTTGAAAAATCCCTACACTGCTGCCGAAATATATCTGCAGTGCTTCACCGAGTTTCTGTTCAATTTTATCAGCCGCCAGGATACCAAACAGTTCGTTCAAGCTGTTTAAAAAAGGTACATTTACTAAAGCATAAAAGAGCGGATTGCCACGGTAAAAGTAATTAAAATGATTAGTATCAGTTTGTTGTGACGGAAGTTTGGTACGAATATGAGATGCCAGTTTTTGTCGGGACAATTCATTCTGCTTCTGAAGCTTTTTATTATTAATTAAAGTATAAAAAAGAGCACATGCGGCCAGGATAAATAATGCAAACAAACTGTAAGTAAAGGCCCGAAAACGGTTGCTGTTTTTTTGTAATTCTGTATTTTCATTTTCTAACTGCTTCTGCTGCTGCGTTTGTTCAAACAGCTGCAGCTGCTCGGTGATCTGCAGCTGCTGCAATCTAAATAAACGTTCTTTTATGCGGTTCTGCAGTGAATGGAAATTTTTAAAGTGCAGAATAGCTTGTTCATGATTGCCGGTTATTTCATAACTTAATGCCAGCTTTTCAAAGGCTTTTACGCGTAGAGAGTGATACTTTTCAGTTGACAGATATAATACCTTTTCCAGCTGTAAAATAGCTAATGCAGGATCATCATTAACTATATTTAACTGCGCAAGCATAAGCAGGCTTTCTATCTGCTGGCGGGGTTTATTAAGCTGGGTAAAGTGGTAACGGGCATTTTGTAAATATTTTTGTGCTAACTCTAAGTCTTTCTGTTTTGTCTGTTCATTATTATTAGTGGCATAAGTCTGCCCTAATTCAAGAAAGACATGCGCGAGTAAATCACTTTTACTTTTGTTTTGAACTAATTCCAGGGCATTAAAGAGGTAGATTAAAGCCTGATTATTTTCTTTGTTTTTACGTTTTAAAATCGCTATTTGAATTAAGCTGTCTGCCTGTTTGATGGTGTTTTTGGTGTTCATATACAGTTCAACACGCTGACTGGCAAAATCTATGGCTCTGCTGAAGCGGTGTTTTTGCTGATACATATCCGCAATGCGGGTTTTTACCTCTCCGCTTAACTTTGTAAAGCCTTGTTTGTCGGAGAGTTTGTTCGCAGACATTAAAGATGAAATTGCCAGACGCTGCTGATTGATCTGTTCATAATAAATACCGTAATAATATGCCAGCCAGGCCTGCAGTCTGCTGTTCGGATTATTTTTTAATAATTCCTTGGCTTGTTCCAGCGCAATATTAGCATCACGATACTGATTGCTTTCTATAGATAATTTACTAATGGTAAACAGCAGGTTGATAGACAGATCTGTAGAGCCGTTAAAAGGTGACTGCTGAATTTTCTGCAGTGCTTCGTGCAGTGCAGACAGTAAAAATTGATTACTAAACTGCGGCCGTTCCTCTTCAGGGATTTCAAGTGCAAGGATATTTAATGTTCTTATCCGCGCAGTGAACAGATTCGAACTGCTGAGCAGAGGGGTCAATAACTGCAGAACCTGCGGATACTCTTCAATTTGGGCATAACAGTATGCCATTAATTGAGTAGGGAAAACGTAGTTTATCTGCAGACCGCTGCTTTTCTGCGAAGCCGCTTCTGTCTGTCCTTCAAGTAAATTCAGTGCGTCGGTCGGTTTATTATCAGGGTTCTTTACTTTGAGGTAGAGACTGGTTTTTTCAATACAATAATTTGGTGCGCTGAAACGCGCCTGAAAAGCATCTTTCAATGATACGGGAACTTTTGCATTACTCAGCTGCTGTGCTAAACCAGCATGGCTGAACAGCACGGCTGCAGAGATTAGCGCCGCGCGAATGTATAAACCAATATATTTCATAAAATCCGATTGTTACTGTCGAAGCAGGCGAACATTATTAATCGTGTTACTTTCTTGTGTTGCGCGCAGCGGGTTGATATCCAAACCGCCTCGGCGAGTATAACGCGCGTATACAGAAAGCGAATCTATTTGTGCGAATTTCATGAGGTCACAATAGATCCGTTCTACACACTGCTCATGAAATTCATTATGCTGGCGGAAGGAAATGAGATAGCGCAGCAGTTTTTCTCTGTCTAATTTTTTACCTGTGTAGGTGATTTCAACACTTCCCCAGTCCGGCTGACTGGTAATCAAGCAGTTAGACTTTAGCAGGTGTGAATATAATGTCTCGCTAACCGTTTCTGCTGAGCTGATATCCTGTAGATAACTGGTGGTAAACTGATAGTTATCGATTTCAATATCCAGATCATCAATACAGCTGCCGTTAAAAGTACCAAGTTTATCGGCAAACTGATCTAAATTACCGTTCAGCTCAACACAAACCGGTTTGTTCGCACATTTAGAAAGGTCTGCTGCTAATACTTTCTGTACTTCATCTATCGAGGCAAACTTAGTCTGATTAAAGCTGTTTAAATATAATTTAAATGACTTTGATTCGATTAAGTTATCGCTGTCGTGCGGAACTTTCACTACACCGACAGCAACAACCGGTTTTCCTTTGCTGTTTAACCAGGAAAGTTCGTAAATATTCCATAAATCAAAACCGACAAAAGGCAGATTATCGGCACTAAGCTGTAATTCATTGCGGTTTAAACTGCGCGGAACACCTTGAAGTAATGTGCCGTCGTATAAACTTTTGTATTCAGTTTTTTGACCAAGAGAAAGGTTTTTAAGTGCATCATGCTGATCGTAGAGTGGTTTATTATTCATATTTTTAACTTTTCATTTTATTTAAACAAGACAAGTGTTTTTGAGTCAGTACAATAAGAGTATCATGGATGTATTGTAACCAAACTATAGAAATATTCGAGCAATGAATCATACTACGCAAACACAATTATTCGATCTTTTTGAACGACATCAGGCGCTCTGGCAGGAAAAAAAACAGTCATTACCGCAGCTGGACTATGATCCGCAGTGGATTTCTCCATGTCAGGTAGGCGAAGTGCACGGAGATAAAATTGCATGGAGTGCATTAAAACATTCGGGCGCTGCTGATCTTAATAATATTGAACTGGCATTAGAAATAAAGCTTCATCCGAGTATTGTTGACTTGTTCTGCTCTGCTTACAGCGACTGTTTACCCTGTATGTTTCAGGAACACCCGATTGAGCTGATCCAGGTGTGGAATGAAGATGACTTTAAACTGCTGCAGGAAAATATGATTGCACACTTTATGATGCAGAAACGCTTAAATAAACCTGCTTCTATGTTTATTGCCAGCTGCAGCGATGAGATGCAGATTATTTCTATATTAAATGACACGGGGCAGGTACAGTTAGAAACCTTAGGTAAGGGGCAGGAAGCTGTTTTAGCGGAAAATCTGGCTGATTTCTTAACGCAGCTGCAGCCGGTTATTGTTGAGTGATATCTGCCAGCCGGCGGTTAATACCCGTTACCAATCAAAATGCATTTATCAGTCGCTAGCTCGGACACTAAGACAAGGCGCAACATGGTGACCTTTCGAGCGATTAACTACGTTAATCCTCTGTCGGTAAGATTAAAATAAAGACTTTAATCTTTAAATGGCTAGTCCTTATCAAATGTTGCAACGCAGTATTGGTTTTCGAGCTAGCGACCCGCAGGGCAAGCCGTAAGGCAAACATTTTCGTTGTTGTGAAGTCTCGATTTAACCCGTTAGATCTTCACCTTCACGCCTAGAACCTGTTCACCTCACGACTTGCTGATTTTTGCATCTTGAATGATAACGGGTATATAAGTTTAATGTTATCTTTATCGCTAATAACTTTTATTTAACATAGAAATTAACCGATGGCAGGTTTACAATACGCCCTCAAATTTAAGGAGCCTAATCATGTTTAACCCTCAAAAATTAGAAGAGATCGCCAAACAGATCAGTGATGCGATGCCGCCTGGTGTTAAAAGTTTCGGTGAAGAAGCAGATCGTAAAATCAAACAAATATTACAGGCGCAACTGGGTAAACTAGATATGGTCAGCCGTGAAGAGTTTGATGTACAGACACATGTGCTGCTGCGTACACGTGAAAAGCTAGCTGAAATGGAAGCTAAGTTCGCTGAACTGGAAAAGAAATTAGATCAAAAGAGTATTGAGAAATAGTATGAAAGAACAGTATTTAAAAAATGCAGAAATGTTTGTTGATCAGGTAACCAAGCAAGATGAGCTGTTTGGTTTATTTGATGAGAATGAAGGCTGGGCAAACTGCCATGCCCACGATAATAAAGATGCAGCCGCAGTCTATCTTTTCTGGTCTGAGCCTGCGCTGGCAAAAAAACTGCAGAATGAAGAGTGGGCTGATTATAAAGTTGAAGCGATTTCGCTTTCTGTATTTTTAGAATCCTGGTTAGACGGTATGCAGAAAGAACAGGTTTTTGCCGGTGTTAACTGGGATGAGAATCTATACGGTTTAGAAATTGAAGCGATGGTATTAAAGAACTCTTTAATTGAAAAAGATCTGGAATTAAGTAAACAAGATTCTGAATAATTTTATTGAGTCTGTAATTAGCGCTACAAAAAAGCCCGCTAAGTATACCTAGCGGGCTTTTTTGTTTGATATAAATAATCAATATGAGTATTTACTCTTCCGGGTAAGTTCCCCAGCCGTCATAATCGATAGAAAAAGACTGCGCTAAAGTAAGCAGTTTTTCAACATCTTCCATAATCGCTTCTTCATCTAAGTTCATTTCGATAACCACATCAAAACTTAAAATAATTTCCCCGTCTTCCAGCTCTAATTCTTCAGGGTCTGTTACTTCATAGCCCTTTTTAAAACAGGCTACCGCTGCTTTTTCTAAGACATCAAAATCGGTGCAGGAAAGGTGATGCTCAATCATATAAACAGCATCCGGATTACTGCCGTCTTCTAAAATAGCTTCAACGATTTCTTCTGTTTCTTCACGAAACTCTTCTAATAATTCTTTTAAATCTACTGTTTGTTCCATTATATATTCCTATTTCGTAAAGCAGTGTTAACCGCAGCAGTCAGTATTGTTATCAGGACGTTTTGCTTCTTTATTCAGTTGTTCAAATTTTTCCAGCATAATCGCACGTGAGTCATTCATTAAACGACGGATTTCACGTTTTTTATATAAGGTGATATCAATCGGCTCTAACATCTCAACAATGACTTCGCCGTTATCCCAGCGGTTTAGTTTTATCTGGCCATGGGTATCAGAAACAACTACAGGTACGACATTAACACCGGCTTGTAATGCGGTATGAAATGCGCCCATTTTAAAAGGCATTAACCCGCGTCCGCGGCTGCGAGTGCCTTCTGGAAATATCCATACACCGATATTTTTAGCGCGCATCTGTTCAACAACATCAGTAATAGTATTTTTGGACTTACTTTTATTATCGCGGTCGATCAGAATGTTACCGGTTAACCAGTAAATAATGCCGAAAAACGGTATCCATACCAGGCTTTTTTTACCGATCGTTACTGAGCCAGGCTGCACTGAAGCCGTTGTTGTAACCATGTCGTAATTATTCTGATGGTTGGCAATATACACAACTGAACCGTTATTTTTAGCACTTTCTGGAACACGCAGGGTGACCTTTAAACCCAAAATACGCGACATCTTGCTGAACAGCATAGCAAAGTGGTAGGTGTTCTTCGGGTTGCGCGGACTGAGCAGGCAGTAAAAAATAGAATACACACTCATCAGGATAACGCAGGCAATCACTAAGACTGCACGAATAATAAATAACATAATGTTAAGTTCTCTTTAGTTTTCTTGTTCTGGAATGATTACTTCAACTTTATCAACCCGCTGCAGTCCACGCGGCAGTTTGTTACCGCGGCGGCCCCGTTCAGCCTGATAATGTGCTAAATCACTCGATTTTAAAGTTAATTTTCGCTTACCTGCATGCAGTGTTACAGAGGCTGCTGCCGGTACAATGCGCAGCATAGTAACAAACTCTTCACGTTTAGTCGCTTTTGCCGTCATTATGTTGATCATTTTATTACCTTTACCTTTGCTCAGGTTGGGTAGACTGTTCACCGGGAACAGCAGCATGCGGCCTTCATTGCTGATGGTTAAACATAAGTCATCATCATTTTCACTGACTTTTTGCGGTGCCATTAACAGTGCATTTTCAGTCAGGTTGATCAGGGCCTTACCGTTTTTATTACGGCTGTTGATGTCACTGAATTTGGCGATAAAGCCGTAACCATGGTCGCTGCTGATAATATACTGGTCATTGTCCTCACCCATCAGTGTGCACACAAAAGGCACGTTTTCATTTTGATTAAACCGTCCGGTTAAAGGCTCTCCTTGAGAACGGGCTGACGGCAGTGAATGCGCATCTAATGAATAAGCGCGCCCTGAACTGTCGATAAAGATACAGCTTTGATTGCTTCTGCCCTGTGTACTGGTGAGGAATTCATCTCCCGCTTTGTAACTTAACGTCTGCGCGTCAATATCATGGCCTTTGGCTGATCGCACCCAGCCCTGACTTGATAATACAATAGTGACGGCTTCACTGGGCATCAGCTCTTTTTCTGTTAAGGCTTTTGCTTCAATACGTTCGATCAGCGGTGAACGCCTGTCATCACCATATTTTTCTGCATCCGCTTTAAGTTCTTTTTTCACCAGTGTTTTTAAACGCCGCTCTGAGCCTAATAACTGTTCCAGTTTCTTTTGTTCGGCACTTAATTCATCCATTTCGCCACGGATTTGAATTTCTTCTAATTTGGCTAACTGACGCAGTTTAATTTCTAAAATGGCATGCGCTTGTGTATCTGAAAGCTCAAAACGCGACATAAGCTCGGCTTTAGCATTGTCATAGGTACGGATTATCTCAATGACTTCATCGATGTTCAGGTAAGCGGCTAATAGACCCTCTAAGATATGCAGGCGTGCTAAAATTTTATCCAGGCGGAACTGCAGACGACGGCGTACGGTTTCAGTACGATAAATTAACCATTCATTTAATATTTTAACTAACCCTTTTACCTGCGGACGTTTATCAAGGCCGAGCATATTGAGGTTAACTTTATGATTTACTTCTAAATCGGTTGAAGCAAACAGGTGATGCATTAGTGCTTCAATATCAATGCGGTTGGAACGTGGAATAATAACCAGACGGGTTGGATTGTCTCGATCTGATTCATCGCGCAGATCCGCAACCATCGGCAGTTTTTTATCCTGCATCTGTTTGGCGATTTCTTTTAATATTTTACCGCCGGAAACACGGTGAGGCAGGGCATTAATCACTATTTCGCCGTTTTCAACCTGGTATACCGCACGGCTCTTAAAACTGCCGCGTCCAGTTTCATAAATCTTTTTAATCTCACGATTCGGTGTGATGATTTCAGCCTCTGTTGGGTAGTCCGGTCCCTGTACAAATTCCATTAAATCCTTAAGCTCTGCTTTTGGATGGTCCAGCAGGTGGATACAGGCATTAGCAACTTCGCGGGCATTGTGCGGCGGAATATCCGTGGCCATACCAACAGCAATACCGGTGATACCGTTTAATAGAATATGCGGTAACCGTGCCGGTAATAACTCAGGCTCTTTCATGGTACCGTCAAAGTTGGGTTTCCAGTCAATGGTTCCTTGACCGATTTCTGAAAGCAATACTTCTGAAAAGGCTGATAAGCGGGATTCTGTATAACGCATCGCCGCGAATGACTTTGGATCGTCCGGTGCGCCCCAGTTACCCTGACCGTCAATTAACGGGTAGCGGTAGGAGAACGGCTGCGCCATTAATACCATCGCTTCATAACAGGCGCTGTCACCGTGTGGGTGATATTTACCTAATACGTCACCGACGGTACGGGCTGATTTTTTGTGTTTGGATAATGCAGATAAACCAAGTTCTGACATCGCATAAACAATACGGCGCTGTACGGGTTTCAGACCATCACTAATATGCGGCAGCGCGCGGTCCATGATGACATACATGGAATAGTTGAGGTAAGCGTCTTCGGTAAATTTAGCCAGGGGCAGTTGTTCTATGCCCTCTAAGCTTAAATCTAGTACATCACTCATGTTTAATGACCTTGTTTATCTTGTGATAGAAAAGGGGAGGAGTATAACGTAATTAACGGGTTACGAAAAATTGCGAAATCAATTTTGAGGGGGATACAGCCGGAATATGCTGAAATCTTTATATTCCGACTGTTTTATCAAAATCTCAGCATTTTCGGCGTGCGGCTGAGTCGTCTGAAGAAGCTGTATTTAGGCCCAGAATAACCAGGAAAACAGAGTTAACACTGCAATACAGGAAAGATTCAGGTATATACCTATGCGCATCATCTCTGACTGTTTTATATGACCGCTGGCAAAGACAATCGCATTCGGCGGCGTCGCAACGGGCAGCATAAAGGCGCATGATGCACTGATACCGATAACAACGGATAAAACAATCGGCGAGACACCGAGTACTTCAGCCACACTGGCAAATACAGGAATAAGCAGAGCCGCACTTGCTGTATTACTGGCAAATTCAGTTAAAAACACCACAAAAGCAACCACAGCCAGAATAGTCAGCAGTATGCCGACATGTGATAAAACTATGCTGAGACTTTCAGCCAGGAAGATACTGGTACCTGTTACTTTTAAAATATTACTTAAACAGATGCCGCCGCCGAACAGCAGCAGCACACCCCAGTCAGTGGTTTTTTCAATATCTTTCCAGTGTACGACTCGAGCAAAGCTCACCAGCACAATCGCCAGCAGAGCCACTAACGTATCAAACTTGGCTAATCCGCCGAGCATTTTATTAATCGGTACACTGAATATCCATAAAAATACAGTTAATGCGAAAATAGCCAGTGTGACAACTTTACCCTTATCCCATTTAATCGGCTCATGGGTTAATTCAAAGACTTCATTTAGGTTTGGTTTTAATAACAGGTAAAGTATGCCGACAGCCATCGGCAGTAGTATTAAAGTAACCGGTACACCGAAAGCCATCCATTCGGTAAAGCTTAAGTTTGATTCCGCGGCTGCAATTGCATTCGGCGGACTGCCGACGATAGTTGCGATACCGCCGATACTGGCGCAGTAGGCGATGCCTAATAATACAAATACATAGGTATTGTGACCGGTTTTGGCGTTGACCTTGCTTAAAATCCCCAGGATCAGCGGCAGCATCATTGCGGTTGTTGCCGTATTACTGATCCACATGGAAAGGCCGGCCGTCACGCCGAACAGCATAAATACCGCCGCACTCATCCGTCCCTTGGCTAATACCAGCACCTGGTCGGCTATTACCTTATCCAGCTCCTGGCGGTGCAGAGCCGCCGCCAGTGCAAAACCGCCTAAAAATAAAAATATAATCGGGTTAGAAAAGCTGGAAAGGGCCGCCTGGGTATCAAAGACGCCGGATACAACGGCTAGGATGGGAATAAAAAGAGCAGTAATGCTGACGTGCATCGCTTCTGTCAGCCATAAGATGGCAATGAATAAAAGTATACACAGGCCCATCACCACGTCTTTTTCAAAAGGTAAATAACGATATAAAAGAGCAAATAAAATAATATCGAAGAGAATGATAATGCTGTTTCTATTAACCAGCCATTCGGTTGTATTGGTAGGTAGAGGTGCGGTTTTATTCAGGGGCATAGTTAACTCCGTTAGAGAGAAAAATAATACTGTTTCTTTTAATTAGGTTTTTACTTCTTAATAGCAGGCTGTATTAATTGAAATAGAATCTTGCAGCTGCTTCGGCGAATTCCTTTCCGCGTAAAGGCTTTTCATTGCCTGCCTATGTGTCTTTACTAATTGAGATGTAAAGGGTTATCGACTGTTCTTAATACAGCATAGTTGCATATAATGTTGTCAAAAAGTCAAATGCTTGTTAAAAATGATAGATAGATCTCAATGGAAGATAAAAACCAAGATCAGGAGCGATTTGAATTAAAAGGAAGAGGCTGAGTATTCGTTTTTTTATTGATGTGAATCCAAAACAACGGTTATCGGGGGGGATAGGGAGACTGATGTTAGAGCGCCGGCATAAAAAACCACTGCGTCGGAAATATATCTGCAGCAGTGGTTGTATAATGCTTAGATTTTACAGAGCTGCAAATGCTTTTTTAGCCGCCGTCAGTGTATCTTCAATATCCTGATCAGTATGAGCTAATGATAAAAAACCAGCTTCAAACGCAGACGGTGCAAGATAAATACCCTGGTTTAACATTAAGTGGAAGAATTTTTTGAATTTATCTACATCACAGGCACAGACTTGTGCAAAGTTAGTAACCTGACTTTCTTCAGTAAAGAAGAAGCCGAACATGCCGCCCGCATAGTTAACTGTTAATGCGACGCCTTCTTCTTCTGCTGCTTTTTTCAGACCAAGTGCAAGTTTTTCAGTTTTCTGTGCAAGTAAAGCATATTCTGGTGTATCCAGAGCAGTTAAGGCTGCTAAACCAGCATACATTGCAATCGGGTTACCTGAAAGAGTACCGGCCTGATAAACCGGGCCTGTTGGTGCTATATGCCGCATTACTTGTGCAGATCCGCCGAAAGCCCCGACCGGCATACCGCCGCCGATCACTTTGCCGAGCGTGGTCAGATCCGGTTTTACATCATAATAGGCTTGTGCACCGCCGAGTGCGACACGGAAGCCGGTCATTACTTCATCTAAAATCAGCAATGAAGCGTGATCATCACAAATCTGTCGTAACCCTTGTAAAAAACCTGGTGCTGGTGGAATGCAGTTCATATTACCGGCAACGGGTTCAACAATAATGCAGGCAATCTGGTCTTTATATTCAGCAAAAAGCTTTTCTACCGATTCAAGATCATTGTAATCTGCTGTTAAGGTATGTTTTGCAAAGTCGGCAGGGATACCGGGAGAGCTTGGCTGGCCTAAGGTTAATGCGCCTGAACCTGCTTTTACCAGCAGCGAGTCTGCATGACCGTGGTAACAGCCTTCAAATTTTAATATTTTGTCACGGTTAGTGTAACCGCGTGCAAGGCGAATAGCACTCATGGTGGCTTCTGTACCTGAGCTGACCATGCGCAGCTGCTCCATTGACGGAACTAGGCTTTTTACTTTCTCAGCCATCACAATTTCAATTTCAGTGGGCGCGCCGAAACTTAAACCATTTTCAGCAGCCGCTATTACAGCCGCTTTAATATCCGGATGATTATGACCAAGAATCATTGGTCCCCAGGAACCGACATAATCGATATACTGCTTCTTATCAGCATCATAAATATAAGCGTCCTGCGCTCTTTCAATAAACAGCGGACCGCCGCCGACACCGTTAAACGCACGAACGGGAGAGTTAACACCACCGGGAATGATTGCTTGTGCTTGAGCGAATAGCTCGTTAGATCTGCTCATGGAAGTCCTATTAATTAACAGTTTGAGGTAAAAAGCTAATATAACAGACTCTATTGTCTGAGAAACATTGCTAATTATATTTTTTATCAATGTTTTTTGAACTGTATCATGTTAATTTGACTTGTAGTTTTTGTATAATCATGGTTTTTTGTTGCCTACTGACAAACTGCCTCCCTCTGACTGACATTAAAAGTTGTTTTTATTTGTATGAATAGAAGTATCCCTATATTTTTTCTGAGTAATTTTAAACGTTTTATCGACCGTTTTTTTACCCGTAAGAGCAGTGCGCTGCTTATCTGGTTATCAGTATTTATCGGTATCTTAGCCGGGATAATGTCGGCACTGTTTGATCATGGTATTGTCTGGGTCAGCGAAATTCGCCTGGAGTTTATCAGCAGCTACAGTGATTCGCAGCTTCCCCTGTGGTTGATTGCAGTTCCTGTTTCATCGCTGATGGCAGGACTGGCTTTTTATATTACTCATAAATTTGCACCTGAAGCCGGCGGCAGCGGTATCCCTGAAATTGAAGGGGCGATGGAGGGCATGCGTCCGGTACGCTGGAAGCGGGTGATCCCGGTTAAATTCTTTGGTGGTCTGTTAGCCCTCGGCAGCGGTATGGCGCTCGGAAGAGAAGGGCCGTCGGTGCAGTTAGGGGCGAATGTCGGGCGTATGATTTCTGATATTTTTAAAGTAGACAAAGTTGACAGTCAGGCTTTATTAGCTGCCGGCGCTGCTGGTGGTCTGGCGGCTGCTTTTAATGCGCCGCTGGCTGGCATTATGTTTGTTATAGAAGAGATGCGTTCACAGTTTAACTACAGCTTAACGTCGACTAAAAGCGTGTTTATGAGTGCCGTGATGGCAACCATAGTGATGCGTCTGATTACTGATCAGGATGCTGTGGTTAAAGTTACCTATTACTCACACCCGGATTTATTATCCTTATGGCTATATCTGCTGCTGGGGTTCTGCTTCGGGGTGATCGGTATTTTATTTAATAAAATGATCCTGGCTACCCAGGATATGTTTTTACTTGTCCACAAAAACCAGCGCTGGCGTTTTGTTGCTATCGGTTTGTTTTTGGGGGCCGCTTTTGGTGCTTTATCTGTGATTGAACCTGATCTGGCTTTCAGCGGTCTTTCACTTATTCCTAACGTTGAAGGCGGGCACTACCTTGCCGGCGGCTTACTGGTTATCTTCCTGTTTCGAATCCTGACCACACTGCTGAGTTTCGGCTCCGGTGCTCCCGGCGGCGTATTTGCACCCACTTTGGCTTTGGGAACATTATTCGGCATGTTGTTTGGTCTGGCCGCTCATGCGCTGTTTCCTGAGATTGTCACGGAAGCAGGCACCTTTGCTATTGCCGGTATGGGCGGGTTATTTGCCGCCACGGTGCGTGCGCCGATCACCGGGATCCTGCTGGTTATTGAGATGACCAGTAATTATGAAATGATTCTGCCGTTAATTGTAACCTGTTTAGGTGCGACTATGGTTGCTCAGTCTCTTGGTGGACGTCCGATATATACGCAGTTATTAGAGCGGACAATGAGGCTGTCGATGCGTCAGAAACGTCAGGAACAAACGCGTAAAGCGATGTTCCGTATGTCACAGAAAGATAAATAGTAAGCTCGTACAGCGAGCCGCAGAAAGGCAGACTGCAAACCGGCAGAACGATGTACGGTATACTGTAGAAAGATAAATAGTATTTTCATTGCTTAAGGTGTTTAATGAAGCGCTTAAAAAATAGTTTTATAAAATGGCTGGTTGTTTCCATGCTGTGTTTACTACTGGGTTTTTTACTGGGTAAGTTTAAGCAGGATATTCTCCGTGATACTTTAACGGATGCGCAGACAGAACTGCACAGTATGCAGCTTGAAAAAGTAGAACAAGTTAAACAGGTCGCACATTTACAAGCACTGCGCCTGACTGATCAGCAGACTATTACTTATTTAGATCTGGAAAATAAAAAACTTAATGAAGCATTAAATGCAGCTTCAAATAAATTATATTTTTATGAACGGGTACTTGCTCCTGAGCTGGAAAAGTCGGGAGTAAAGGTTTATTCATTTACGCTTACAGAAAGTTTTGAAGCTGGACGCTGGGACTACGAACTGGTATTAATGCAGGCGCAGAAAGAACGACGTTTTTTAAAAGGTCAGCTGGAGATCTCTTTTTCTGTTTCAGATCAGCAAAAACTTAAGCGTATTTCGTTAAAAGAACTCAGTGACAATAGTCCATCTGGTTTTAAGTTTAAGTATTTTCAGACAATAAAGGGCAGATTCACACTGCCTGCGGATATAACGGTTGATGAAGTTATCGTCAATCTTAAGGTTAAAGGTGATCGCTGGTATAAAGCACAGCAGTTAGAACAACGTTATGACTGGCGGGCATTAACAGAAAAAAATACTGACGACTTAACTGAGTTTGACATGCCTGTATCTGATGCTGAAAATAATTAGTTACAACAGCACATATTTTGAGAATGATTTATCTAATACTTGAACTAATTAGTCAGGTATTGGATAATATTACACTGTTCATATATTTTTAGAGGTTACCATGACATCCGAAGTCGAAATGGCATTGCCAATTTATTTTAGCGACACCGCTGCAGATAAAGTAAAAGGGCTGATAGCCGAAGAAGAAAACCCAGCCTTAAAATTACGAGTTTACGTAACCGGCGGTGGTTGTTCTGGATTCCAGTACGGTTTCACTTTTGATGAAAAGGTTAATGAAGGTGATACCCTGATCGAAAACAGTGGTGTGACTTTATTAGTTGACTCAATGAGTCTGCAGTATCTAATCGGCGGTACCGTGGATTATGTTGACGGTCTGGAAGGATCGCGTTTTTTTGTTAATAATCCTAATGCGACAGCAACCTGCGGCTGTGGTTCATCATTTTCTATCTAACTGCCGTCCTTAATTTTGTGAAGTTTTGTTATTAGATCGAACTTCACAAAATTCTTTTCGTAAAAACCCCACCCAAATAACACTTACTATCATTTTAATTCGCATCGAACTTACTTTCTTATAAAATAAGATATTATTTATTTTATCATTTGTTGAGGTCTGTTCATGCCTGCTCGTATCTCCAACTATTTTATTTTACGTCCTTACTGGATCGCTATTTTCATCAGTCTGCTGCTGATATTGTGGATGCTTTCCTCTCCGAAAGCTGTGACGCTGCAGGAAGAATCTGCTTCCGTAAAAGAACAGATCCTGCCTAAGGTGCAGACTACCCGTTTTATACCAGAAAAAATGACTAAATCTTTAACCTTGTATGGTAAAAGCGAAGCTAACAGTCGTGCAGTTATCCGCGCCGAAGTTGCCGGTAAAATCGCTGCAGTCACCACTAAAAAAGGCCTGCGGGTGAAAACGCATCAGGCTTTACTTAATATTGAAAAAAATGAATTACCATTTCGCCTGGCGCAGGCGCAGGCATTATTAGATGAGCGTTTATTAAATTATAAAGCGGTTAAATCGTTAAATGATAAAGGCCTGCAGGGAAGGGCGCGCTTAGCAGAAATGAATAGTCTGTTACTGGCTGCCCGAACCGATGTAGAACAGCTTCAGTTGAAGCTGGCGCGTACAAATATTACTGCGCCGTTTTCCGGGATTTTACAGGAACAGTTTGCTGAACAAGGTGATTATGTGCAGATCGGTGATCCTGTTTTCAGTCTGGAAAATATTGATCCTATTGTTATTCGTGGTGATGCTACCGAGCATTACGTTAGCCAGCTTACTCTCGGGCAAAGCATTTCGGCAACGCTGCTGTCCGGCGAAGTGATCTCTGGGAAAATAACTTACATTGCATCGATGGCTGACAGTCAAAGCAGTACTTTTCGCATTGAAGCTGAGTTTGCAAACCCGGAACTTAAAATTTTCTCCGGTATCAGCGCAAAATTATCAATTCCGCTTTATCCTGTTGAAGCAATTTATATCTCACCGTCAGCATTAGCAATGGACAATCAAGGGAATCTGGGAGTCAAGTTAGTTGAACAGGGCAGAGTTGTCTTTAAAGCAATAAAGCTTGTTGAAGCTGATAATAACGGCGCCTGGTTATCTGGATTTACAGGGGAGGTCGATATTATTACCCTCGGACAGGGATTTGTTAAACCTGGTGATTCTGTACAAGCAGTCGCTGCGGAGAAATAATCATGATAATGGTTGTTCAAACGGGTCCGTTCCGTACAAAATATTACAGTGGAGAATCGTTATGAGGACGATTATTGAAGGCTCATTAACGCGCAAACGTGCGGTACTCATGCTGCTGATCTTTTTATTAACGGCCGGACTGGCCGCTTATATCAATATTCCTAAAGAAGCGGATCCGGATGTTCCCATTCCGGTTATTTATGTTTCCGTCAGCCATGAAGGTATTTCACCTGAAGATGCTGAGCGTTTATTACTTCGTCCGCTGGAGCAGAAACTGCGCGGTCTTGAAGGTATTAAAGAGATGAAATCAACCGCCAGTTCCGGGCATGCGTCGGTTGTTATTGAGTTTTATATTGATATTGATATAAAAAATGCCCTGATAGATGTACGTGAGCAGGTAAATCAGGCTAAAGGCGAGCTGCCGCAGGAGAGTGATGATCCGATTGTTAAACAGGTCACCCTGGCCAGCGAAAACCCTGCCGTTACTATTTTACTGTCGGGCAGTGCACCGGAGCGCGCTTTGATTACTCTTGCCCGGAGCATGCAGGATAAACTTGAAGGTTTGGCGGAGGTTTTAGAGGTCAATATCGGCGGCGACCGTGAAGATATGGTAGAGATTTTAGTTGATCCGCTGTTGATGGAAAGTTATCAGCTCAATATGACTGATATTTATAATCTTATTTCGCGTAATAACCGTCTTGTTGCCGCCGGGACTATGGATACCGGCAAAGGACGTTTTCCTATTAAGGTACCTTCGGTATTTTCAAGTGTGAAAGATGTGATGTCTATGCCGATTAAAGTCTCGGGCGATAAAGTGATCACTTTTGCTGATGTGGCAAAAATCCGCCGTACTTTCAAAGATCCATCTAGTTTTGTGCGGGTAAACGGTCTGCCGACAGTTTCATTAGAAGTGGTTAAACGCCCGGGTGAGAATATCATCCATACGGTGGACAAGGTGAAGGCTCTGATCGCCGAAAATCAGGAATTCTGGCCTAATAATATCCAGGTCAGTTATGCCGGAGACAGTTCTAAAGATGTAAAAACCATGCTTAATGACCTGCAGAACAATGTGTTAAGTGCTGTTCTGTTAGTGGTGATTGTGATTATTGCTATTTTAGGCATGCGCAGTGCCGCCTTAGTCGGAATCGCAATACCCGGCTCTTTTTTAACCGGTATTCTGGTGTTATGGATATTCGGCATAACGGTCAACATCGTGGTTTTATTTGCTTTGATTATGGCTGTCGGTATGTTAGTTGACGGTGCTATTGTGGTGACTGAGTTTGCTGACCGGGAAATGAGCGCAGGCGTAAAACGGCATAAGGCGTATTTAGATGCGGCAAAACGTATGGCGTGGCCGATTATTGCCTCTACGGCAACGACGCTGGCCGCCTTTGCACCATTATTATTCTGGCCGGGCATTACCGGTGAATTTATGAAATACCTGCCGCTGACCTTGATTGCGACTTTAACAGCATCTCTACTGATGGCGCTGGTTTTTATTCCGGTATTAGGCAGTGTTTTTGGTAAACCTCGAGCATTGAGTAAAAAAGAAAAAAATAACGCGGTGGCTGCTGAAAAGGGGGACTTATTAACTCTGACCGGGTTTAGCGGTTTATATGTAAAAACCCTTAACAGTGCCCTTAAAAGCCCATGGTTAGTTTTGCTGATAGCTTCTTTGATTGCCGTTTCAGGTGTGACGCTGTTTAGTAAATCTAACTTAGGTGTGGAGTTTTTTCCCGAAGTTGAACCGACTGGTATCAATGTTAAAGTGCGTTCTTACGGCGATTTTTCTGTTTATGAACAGGACGATATTATGTCCTCCATTGAACAGAAAATATTACCGCTAAGTGAAGAAATAGATACCCTGTATGTGAAAACGGGAGACTCGTCCGGCGAGATAGTCGGCAGTATGCGTATTAATTTACGAGACTGGCAGGATAGGCGCAGTGCCGATCAGATTATTGCCGACATTCAGGCGCGTACCGAAAATATGCCCGGCGTAGAGGTTGAACTGAAAAAAGATCAAGCCGGTCCGCCGACAGGTAAAGCGCTGCAGATTGAAATTGGCTCGCGCTATCCAGAACTGCTTCAGGCGGCTGCAGACAAGCTGCATCACGCTCTGCAGCAGAAACCTTATTTTATAAATATTGAAGATGACGGAGCAAAGCCGGGCGTAGAATGGCAGTTTAAAATTAACCGCGCTGATGCTGCGCGTTACGGCGCAGATGCAACTCTGTTAGGCAGCAGCGTGCAGTTTTTGACTAATGGACTGATGTTAGGTACTTATCGTCCCGATGATGTTGATGATGAATTAGATATTCGAGTTCGTTATCCGGAAAGTGAGCGTAGTTTAAGTAAACTGGCAGAACTGCGCTTACAGACACCTGCCGGTCAGGTGCCGGTCAGTAATTTTGTTGAATTATCAGCATCTCCGAAAAAGGCGACCATTAAAAAAGTAGACGGGCGCATTGTTATGACGGTTAGTGCGGATCTGGCTCCAGAGTATAACTTAAGCAAGATCCTGCCTGAGCTTGAAAAAGAGTTTCCGGATTTAGGTTTAGATCCTCGGGTTAGTTTAAATATAAGAGGGCAGAATGAAGATGAGCAGGAAGCCGCCGCCTTCTTAAAAAAAGCATTTGTAGTGGCGTTAGCTGTCATGGCGTTGATTCTGGTACTGCAGTTTAACTCTTTTTATCAGTCATTCCTGATTTTAAGCGCGGTTATTTTTTCAACTGCCGGTGTTTTTATCGGACTGTTTTTAACACAAAGTGCTTTTGGCATTGTGATGTCCGGTATTGGGGTTATCACCCTTGCCGGCATAGTGGTTAATAACAATATCGTCTTAATTGATACTTATAATGTATTAAAAGGCAAAGGCACAAATACTAAAGATGCGATATTAAGAACCGGGGCACAGCGTATTCGTCCGGTACTAATGACCACAGTCACAACCATTCTAGGATTAATGCCGATGGTATTAAAAGTTAACCTGGATTTCTTTGCTCGCACCGTTGAGTTCGGCGCGCCGTCGACGCAATGGTGGGCACAGCTTGCTACTGCCGTTGCTGGTGGGTTAACATTTGCGACCCTGCTGACCCTGATTTTAACACCTTGTCTGTTAATGATCGGGGCCAATACAAATGTCTGGTTTCGTGCGATGCGAAGACGAAGAACTGTTAATAGAATTGCCCGGCTAAACGGAGTCTAAATAAATACAAGCATCTGGTTTCGTACGCTGCCAAGGTGCTGGAATGTAGAGAAAGTCATGCTGTGAAGTTGATACTGATAAACCCGGCTGACAGAGGCCGGGCCGCTTGAATCTGATCATTATTTCCGGCACTCTACTGTACTATTTTTTCTTCAATGTAGTGAGCTGGTGAATATTAATGCTGAATAAATTTATCTATATTTCCGATATGATCGGTACTATTTCATGTGCAGTATCAGGCGTGTTAGTGGCCACTCGCTTACGTATGGATCCTTTTGGCATACTTGTACTTGCCGGGGTAACCGCTATCGGCGGCGGAAGTGTTCGCGACATGTTGATGGGGGCTACACCGGTTTTCTGGATTGTAGACAATAACTATATCTATGTCATTTTAATTACCGCATTACTGGCGGTTTTATGGCAGCACCGAATTCATCGTTTTCCCCCTTTTTTATTACCGGTTTTTGATGCATTTGGTTTAGCTGTGTTTACTGTTGTCGGGGCAGAAAAAGCACTCGGTCTCGGCTTCTCCTGGCCGGTTGTTATTGTTATGGGCTGCATTACCGGTGTTGTCGGCGGTATGATTCGAGATATATTAGGCGGACGGATCCCTTTTGTACTGCAGAAAGAAATTTATGCAACGGCTTCAATTTTAGGGGCGGTTTTATATGTAGTCTGCGATTATCTACAGGCCGATACCATTACGGCAATGAGTTTAGCGATACTGGGGACTTTATCACTGCGCCTTTCCGCAATGTACTGGCATCTGTCTCTGCCGGTATTCACTCCAGACAGAAATACATAAAGGCAGATATTAAACTCACAGCGCCTGTTTTCATAAAGCAATGCACTGGTATTTGCCTCGGTTGGTTTCACTTCGTACAGAAAAGCTCACCACGTTTCTTATCTATATATGGGCTGCACTGGTACCTGTTTCAGATGCGGCCGCACATATCGGGATGAACAAGTCTAAAGATCGTTATTGGGCAATGCTGATCAGCGGGTAGTTTAGTTTCTGCCACAACAGTATATGACCGTTTAAATCACTCAAATGTTTAAATCCTTTATTTTTTAGAACCTCTGCTGCTACCTGTGCCCGTCTTCCGGATCGGCAGTAAATAACTATTTCCTGCTCTTTATAGCTTTTTAGTTTTTTTATTTGATTAACCAGCTGATCATAGGGAATATTCACTGCTCCCTGGATATGACCTTGTGCAAATTCATTTTCCGTACGCACATCAAGAAGAATAGGCGCCTGCTGCTTATTTATCTGTTCGAGCAGTGTGTCGGGCTCAACCTGGATTACTTTTGACTGTACAAACAGACTGCACAGCAATAAAGGAATAATTTTAATTGTGTCGCTAAGTCTCATGATGCCCCTCATTTAAATAATAATTAAAAAATGTTAGCTGTATTTGCTGTTAATTATGATCTGACGCCCTAATATCCGGGCAAATTTATTAAATAGTAATAGGCTTATAGCTGTATCTAAATTTATGCGCAATATTAGCTGCTGTGTTTCATAAATTATATGTTAACGGCTCTGTTGTATGAGCAGGGCCCGATTATCACGAATATTCGGAGTAAATTATGTTTTCTACTTCACACGGACGTCCTGATAAATTAGGTGTAACCTATACTGAACAGGGGGCAAATTTTTGTATTTATGCCCGACTCGCCGAATCAATTGAGCTTCTCTTCTTTGATCATAAAGATGCCTTGAAGCCCAGTTATACTTTTAAGCTTTCAGATGTTGATAACCGCACTGCGTATTACTGGCATATTTTTATTAGTGATGTAAAACCTGGTCAACTCTATGGTTTTCGGGTGAACGGTCCGTATCGTCCACATTTGGGCTCAAAATTTGCGCCCGAGAAAGTATTACTGGATCCCTATGGCTTATTAGTTGAGCGAGGTGATAACTTTTCCCGCAGTGCCGCCATCGGAAGCGGCTCAAATGTTGATAAGTGTTTAAAAAGTGTTGTTGTGGATATTGATGATTATGACTGGCAGGACGATATTCACCCTCGTCACGCTTTTGCGACGAGTGTTATCTATGAAATGCATGTCGGCGGTTTTACCCGCCATGAAAGTTCCGGCCTTGCTGAAAATAAACGTGGTACCTATGCCGCGATTATAGAAAAAATACCTTACCTGAAAGAACTTGGTGTTACTGCGGTTGAATTAATGCCGGTGCATCAGTTTGATCCCAGTGAGCATCATGCCGGACTGGTTAATTACTGGGGCTACAGTCCGTTGTCATTTTTCTCTGTGCATAGGGAGTACAGTTCGGATAAATCTGTGCTCGGCCCGGTGAATGAATTTCGTGATATGGTCAAAGCCCTGCATAAAGCCGATATTGAAGTGATTTTAGATGTGGTTTACAACCATACAGCAGAAGGCGGGGAAGGGGGGCCGAGCTTTTCACATCGCGGTTTTGACAGCAGTGTTTATTATATTTTATCGCAAGATAAGCAGCATTATATGAATTTCAGCGGCTGCGGAAATACCCTTAATGGAACGCATTCGGTGGTCAGACGCATGATTATTGACAGCCTGCACTTTTGGGTGGAAAAAATGCATGTCGACGGTTTCCGTTTCGATTTAGCATCAATTTTATCCCGCGATGAGCTGGGTAAACCTATGATAAGCCCGCCGACATTGTGGAGTATCGATACCGATCCGACCCTTTCGCCGGTTAAACTGATTGCTGAAGCATGGGATGCCGGCGGTTTGTACCAGGTGGGCAGTTTAGCCGGGCAGCGCTGGCGGGAGTGGAACGGACATTTTCGTGATGATGTCAGACGTTTTGTGCGCGGCGATAAAGGTATGGTCAGTAAATTTGTTTCCCGTTTGATCGGCAGCCCGGATATTTATGGCGAGCATAACTATGAACCGGAAAAGTCGGTCAACTTTATTACCTGCCATGATGGTTTTACCCTTAATGACTTAGTAAGTTACAACAACAAGCACAATCTGGCTAATGGTGAAGATAACCGTGACGGCTGCGATCATAATTTCAGTTGGAATCATGGTATTGAAGGGCCGACGGATGATCCGGAAATAATACGCTTACGCCTGCAGCAGATGAAGAATATGCTCGCAATTACTTTGATGTCATTAGGTACGCCGATGATTTTAATGGGGGACGAAGTCGGACATTCGCAGAAAGGTAATAACAATGGTTACTGCCAGGATAATCCGGAGTTTTGGTTTGACTGGCAGAAAGTTGAACAAAATCAGGAACTGTTTCGTTTTACTAAGGCATTAATAGAGCAGCGGACCCTTAAGGCGAAAAATACCAATACGGTTTATCGATATTCTCTGCATGATATTGTGCAGCAGTCGGAACTGCGCTGGCATGGTCTGGTTGTTAATCAGCCGGACTGGAGTGAGGGATCTCATGCGATTGCCATGGAAAGCCGTCATCCGCATTCACCGGGTGTGACCTATGTGGTTTTTAATGCCTACTGGAAACCTTTAACTTTTAACCTGCCCAAATCACCAAGCGGCAAGTGGCTGCGTATTGTTGATACCTCTTTGACTGACGGACTGGATATTCATATAGAGGGAGATAAGGAGACGTGGTTCTATAGTGAATACATTGTGCAGCCCCGCTCTGTGGTTATTTTGGTTGGATAAGTGACAACTTATTGATAAAGTAAAACAAAGAGGTATGTCTGATACAGGAAAATAAATGCAAGTTGTCAAAGATTCTACGCAGTTAGTTAACTGGTTCCGCAGTTCGGCACCTTATATCAATGCTCACCGCCATAAGACATTTGTATTAATGGTCGGCGGTGAGGCCTTAGAAACCGATAATTTTCAGCATATCATTAACGATATTGCGCTCCTAAACAGTTTAGGCGTGAAGCTTGTTCTGGTGCACGGCGTACGTCCGCAAATTCAGAAACAGCTGGACAGGCATGGGCACAGCAGCCAGTTTCACCATGATCTGCGTATTACCGATGATCAGAGTCTAATGCTGATTAAACAGGCGGTCGGTGCAGTACAGATTGAACTGCAAGCCCGCTTATCGATGGGTTTGGCGAATTCGCCGATGCAGGGAGCCAGTATCCGTACGGTTATCAGTAATGTGGTCACAGCCCAGCCGATCGGTGTCAAAGACGGTATTGATTACTGTCACGCGGGTAAAGTTAGAAAAATTGACGTGGAAGGTATTAAGACTCAGCTAGAGTCCGGAGCCATTCCGGTTATTTCTCCGCTTGGCTTTTCTGTGACGGGTGAGGTTTTTAACTTGTTAGCCGAAGAAGTAGCGACGCAGGTCGCTATTGGTTTAAACGCCGATAAATTAATTGGTTTCTGTTCCAATACCGGGGTATTAGATGCTCAGGGCAAGGTGATTTCTGAGCTTTTACCGGAACAGGCGCAGTATCATATTGATAAGCTGGAAGCAGAGGACGCAGAAGCATCCGGAACACTGCGCTTTTTACGTGCAGCAGTTGCCGCCTGTAAAGCTGATGTTACCCGCTGTCATCTGATTAGTTATTATCAGGAAGGTGCGCTGCTTAAAGAGTTGTTTACCCGCGACGGGGTCGGCTCGCAGATTGTTAAAGAAAGTTATGAGCGTATTCGAACCGCAACTATTGATGATATCGGCGGTTTGTTAGAGCTTATTGAGCCGCTTGAAAAGCAGGGCATCTTAGTTAAACGCTCGCGTGAACTGTTAGAAAATGAGATTGAGCATTTTCAGATTGTTGAACGTGACGGTATGGTCATCGGCTGTGCCGCATTATATCCTTTCAAAGATGAAAAAATGGGTGAACTAGCATGTTTAGTCAGCCATCCTAAGTACCGGCGCAGTGCAAGAGCTGACAATTTAGTTGAGCATGTCGAGCGTAAAGCCAGGGAACTTGGCTTAGATGCGGTGTTTGTTTTAACTACGCAGAGTATTCACTGGTTTAGAGAACGCGGCTTTGATTTTGTTGATATGAATGATCTGCCGACAGCTAAAAAAGAGATGTACAACCTTAAGCGTAATTCGAAAGTACTGCTGCGTAAAATTCGTTGAATTGTGATTATCACCAGACTAATGAAGGAACATATGATCATGCTGCTGTTGAGAAAGTTATTTAGAACAGTAAGTTTAAGCTGCTTTTTATTTGCTTTATCGCTGCCTTATGCGCAGGCCGATACACAATATGTGACTATTGGTACCGGCAGCATAACCGGCGTTTATTATCCGACCGGCGGGGCGGTCTGCCACTTAATTAATCAGATCCAAAGTGCTGAAAAAATTCATTGTGAAATAAAAAGTACCCCCGGCTCTATTTACAATTTAGCCGGGATTCGTTCGGGAGAACTGGATCTGGGGGTTGTTCAGTCTGACTGGCAGTATCATGCTTACAGCGGTACCAGTAGATATGCTGAGCAGGGAGCATTTGACACATTACGCTCATTGTTTTCAGTACATGCAGAGCCTTTTACGGTATTAGCCAGAGCTGATGCAAAGATTAATAACTTTGAAGATTTAATTGGAAAACGTGTCAATATCGGCTCGCCTCGTTCCGGACAGCGGGCGACAATGGATATGCTTCTGGATCTTTACGGCTGGAAACTGCAGGATTTTGCTGCTGTTTCTGAACTGAACCCCAGTGAGCAGGCTAAGGCTTTATGCGATGATAAAGTCGATGCGATTATTTATGTTGTTGGTCATCCTAACAGCTCGATCAAAGAAGCTTCGGGTGCCTGTCAGACTAAACTGGTAAATGTCTCCGGAGATAAAATTTCCTCTTTGATAAATACCAAGAGCTATTATCGTAATGCAGTCATTCCTGGCGGGATGTACCGGGGCAGTGATCAGAATACTATTACTTTTGGTGTAGGAGCGACTATTGTTGCTACGACAGACCTGCCTGAAGAGACTGCTTATAACCTGGTCAAAGCTGTCTTTGAAAATCATGCTTTGTTTGTGCAGCTTCACCCTGCTTTTCGGGACCTAAATAAAAAAGGTATGGTTAGTGATTCCTTAACCGCTCCCCTGCATCCCGGCGCTGTTCGGTATTATAAAGAAGCCGGATTAATGAAGTAAATCTACTTCTTAAAATGAATAATCACCTGCATTTTATAGGTGATTATCTGCCCTTAATTAAACTGCCGCGATCCCAGTTTCAGGCAAAGAAACTTGCCTAGAGCCGATAAAATCGCCATACTGCGCGATTACTTTTGACCATATACACATATAGTCAACTAAAAATGTAGGGATCCACGTTGTATAAGTGGCTTGTTTATAAAAGGGAATAATGATGAATAAGATCTTTAAAAGCTCACTCCTGGGCGCACTAGTTTTATCGACTACGATAGCAACTGCTGCAGAGCAAAAATTTGTGACAATTGGTACTGGCGGACAAACCGGTGTGTATTACGTTGTCGGCCAGTCGATTTGTAAACTGGTTAACCGCGGTATTAAAGATCACAATATCAAATGTAACGCACCTTCTACAGGCGGCTCGGTTGCTAACATTAACGCAATCGGTGCTGGCGAGCAGGATATGGGTGTTGCCCAGTCTGACTGGCAGTTCCATGCCTACAACGGTACAAGCAAATTTGAAGGGAAAGGTAATAAAGAACTGCGCGCGTTATTCTCAGTTCACCCAGAACCGTTCACTTTAGTTGTACGTGCTGACTCAGGCATCAACAGTTTTGATGACTTAAAAAACAAACGTGTTAATGTTGGTAACCCTGGTTCAGGCACACGCGGTACAATGGAAGTTGTAATGGCTGCCAAGAAGTTAGCAATGAAAGACTTCAGCCTTAAATCTGAATTAAAAGCCGCTGAAATGTCGGCCGCATTATGTGATAACAACTTAGATGCAATTACCTATACAGCTGGTCACCCGTCTGGTGCCATTAAAGAAGCAAGTGTATCCTGTGACTCTAAAATTGCCCCGGTTACCGGCCCTGAAGTTGATAAACTGATTGCTGATTTCCCTTTTTATGCGCCGGCAGTTATTCCGGGCGGCATGTACAAAGGGACAGATCAGGATGTTAAAACTTTTGGTGTAGCAGCGACATTTGTCAGCTCAACGAACACTGATGATGAAACTGTTTATCAGGTTGTTAAAGCGGTATTTGATAATTTCAAACGTTTCAAAAAATTACACCCTGCATTTGCTCACTTGACTGAGAAAGAGATGATCAGCAACGCATTATCTGCGCCGCTGCATGACGGTGCAGTGAAATATTATAAAGAACGCGGCTGGATGTAATTCTTCCTCAAATTTATCTGTCTGACCTAGTTCAGACGTAGTAATAACAAAGGCAGCTGATGATTCACTGCCTTTTGTCTTTTCAGTAAATATAGAAGTTTTTATGCGCGAAACAATACATATAATGGATGAAAATGAGCTGCAGGAGCTCGTTGAACAAACAGAAACCGGCGGGCGTCATGTGGTCGGTGGAGTTAAGAAATTAATCACAGTGACTGCGATTGCCTGGTCTTTATTCCAGCTTTATTTTTCTTCGCCTGTGCCTTTTATTTTCCAGCAGTTTATCAATAACCTCGGGTTAGACCTGACAGTTGTATTTGATGATACAAAAGCGCGATCAATTCATTTAGCTTTTGCACTGTTTCTGGCTTTTTTATCTTATCCTGCGTTTAAAAACTCTAACAAAGCTGTTGTCCCTGTCGGAGACTGGATTTTAGCTTTGTTAGGGGGATTTTTAGGCGCGTACTATTTTATTTTTTATGACGGCATTGTGCAGCGGGTTGGTATTCCTAGTCAGATGGATATTTTTGCCGGTGTAGCAGGTATCTTAATACTACTAGAAGCCACGCGCAGAAGCCTTGGTGCTCCATTAGCAGTCATTGCACTGATTTTCTTATCGTTTAACTTTATGGGGCCGAATTTACCGCAGCTGCTTGCCCATAATGCCAATAAGATTACTACCATAGTCAACCAGCAGTGGATCACCACTGAAGGTGTGTTTGGTATTGCACTTGGTGTATCTACCAAATTTGTATTTTTGTTTGTACTGTTCGGTGCACTTTTAGACAAAGCCGGCGCTGGTAATTATTTTATTAAAACGGCCTTTTCTTTACTTGGGCACTTACGAGGCGGTCCGGCTAAAGCTGCTGTTATTGCATCGGGACTGACTGGGTTAATTTCCGGCTCGTCGATTGCTAATGTTGTTACAACCGGTACCTTTACCATTCCTATGATGAAAAAAGTCGGTTTTACTTCTGAAAAAGCCGGCGCTGTTGAAGTTGCTTCTTCGGTTAACGGGCAGATCATGCCGCCGGTAATGGGCGCAGCTGCTTTCTTAATGGTTGAATATGTCGGCATCACCTATTTTGAAGTGGTTAAACACGCAATAATACCGGCACTTATTTCCTATATTGCACTGGTTTATATTGTTCATTTAGAAGCAATGAAAGCCGGAATGCACGGTTTAGAAAGAGCGAAGCAGCCGCCGGCTCTGCTGATACGTTTACGTAACAGCGCGCTGATTGTTTTCTCTTTCTGTCTGCTGTCACTGATCGTTTATTACGGCCTGGGCTGGATTAAGGCCTTTGCCGGAGAAGCTTCGCTTTATGTGATTGCATTCTTAATTACACTGGCATATATCGCTATTGCTTACTGGTGTGCCAAATTTCCAGAGCTTGAACTGGAAGATGCCAACGAGCCGATCGTGCACCTGCCGCCGGTAAAAGAAACGGTGAATTCAGGTTTACACTTTTTATTACCTGTTGTGGTTTTAATCTGGTGTTTAATGATTGAGCGCCTTTCTCCCGGAACATCAGCTTTTTGGGGAACAGCGGTATTAGTGGCAATTCTGCTGACCCAGAAAGCCCTGTTTGCTTATTTTCGCGGTGAAAGTGATTTAGGCACACAGCTGAAAGCGGGTGTGAATGATCTTTTTGATGGTTTGGAGATCGGTGCTAAAAATATGGTCAGCATAGGTATTGCTACCGCGACTGCCGGTATTATTGTTGGTGTTGTTGCGTTAACCAATGTTGGTGCGCCTCTGGCCGATATTGTGGAGATCATATCAGGCGGTAATATTTTATTAATGCTGATTTTTGTTGGTATTTTAAGCCTGATTTTAGGGATGGGACTGCCGACTACTGCAAACTATATTGTTGTTTCATCGCTGTTAGCCTCGGTTATTGTTGAAGTCGGACAGCAGAACGGTCTGATTGTACCGTTAATTGCAGTGCATCTGTTTGTGTTTTATTTCGGCATTATGGCCGATGTAACGCCTCCAGTCGGGCTGGCTTCTTTTGCCGCTGCGGCTATTTCCGGCGGCAAGCCGATTAAAACCAGTGTTATTGCATTCTTTTACAGTCTGCGTACTGCTATTTTACCTTTCCTGTTTATTTTCAATACTGATCTGCTGCTAATTGATGTGAGCTGGATGCAGGGCATTGGTGTCTTTATTATTGCCACTGTTGCTATTCTTATTTTTACCGCAGCTACGCAGAAATACTTTTTCGATGACTGCAGCTGGCTGGAAGTGATGGCAATGCTGCTGATTGCATTTGCGCTGTTCCGCCCGGCTTATTTTATGGAAAAGATTTCTCCCTCTTACGTGAAAATTGAACCTTATAATCTTGTTTCTGAACTGCAGCATGCACACAGTACGCGTGATATGAAAATGCAGGTTAGCGGTTTAAGTGATATTGGTGAACCTGTGACCTTTTATGTTCACCTGCCGATACAGGGTGAATCGGGTGAACAACGCTTAACTAATATGGGACTGACCCTAATAGATAATGACGGCAGCATGATAATTGATGATGTAGCATTTGACAGTCCGGCCGCCGCTATGGGACTTGACTGGGATCAAAAAATATTATCGGTGCAGATGCCTGTCGAAGGCGCACTGGCTAAAGAGTGGTTATATATTCCGTCACTGCTGATGTTATGGGGAATTGCCCTGATACAGATCCGCCGTCGTAAAGCGATGATACTTAAATTAGCGATGGATTAAATACTCTGTTAAGGAGAGCACTGCTGAGTGTTCTTCTGCTGTCTGTTTAATAAAGCATAAAAAAAGCCCCGTTTACACTGTAAACGGGGCTTTTTATTTAGACTGTATATGACTTATTTGTGCTTACAGATGCCATCAACAGGTTCACCGTACAGGTAAAGGCTGTGGTTAGTAAGTTGGATACCATATTTATCAGCAATCAGTTTTTGTTGTTTTTCAATTAAATCATCATTAAATTCGATTACTTCACCGCACTTCAGGCAGACCAGGTGGTCGTGATGCTCCTGATTAGCAAGTTCAAATACTGATTTGCCGCCTTCAAAGTGATGGCGGGTAACAATACCGGCATCATCAAACTGGTTTAATACGCGATAAACCGTTGCAACACCAACTTCATCTCCCTGCTCGAGCAATTTCTTATAAAGATCTTCAGCACTGATATGCTGGTTCTCTGACAGTTGAAGCAGACGTAAAATTTTAACACGCGGTGAAGTTATTTTTAATCCGGCTTCTTTTAATGCATCGTTTTCTAAAGACATGATGGTTCCCTACGGTTTAACTGTCAGTGGTTCAGTCGGCAAGCTCTGCCAGGCACATTTCATTGTAAATCTGTTCTGCCCAGGCTTTTACACGTGAGGCTGTTAATTCCGGCTGACGATCTTCATCGATACCAAGGCCGATAAAGTTGTTATCATCTACCAGTGCTTTTGATGCTTCAAACTCGTAACCTTCAGTTGACCAGTTTCCAACAATAACGGCACCTTTACTCTCTACTATATCACCAAGCTGGCCCATCGCATCAAGGAAGTATTCTGCATAATCTTCTTGATCACCGCAGCCGAAAATAGCCACTAACTTATCGGTAAAATCAATATCTTCTAAATCAGGGAAAAAATCATCCCAGTCACACTGCGCTTCACCGTAATACCAGGTAGGAATACCGAATAAAAGCAGGCTGTATTCAGCAATTTCTTCTTTGCTGCTTTTAGCGATGTCTTTTACTTCTACTAAATTTTTACCAAGTTCTTTCTGCAGCATTTTAGCAACAGCTTCAGTGTTGCCAGTGTCACTACCAAAAAAAATACCTACACTTGTCATACTTGTATACCTTGTATTAATTAATTTAACTGTGCGTTAAGCAGCTGAGTAATCAGCTCACCGCGACTGATGTCCTGCTCTTTTGACAGCTTGTTGAGTATTTCAAACAACTGGCTGTCGACTTTTAATTCAATACGTTTTAAACCTTTCTGCTTATCTCGCTGTATCTGTTTCTGCTTGTTGATTTTAAGCTGTACTTGACGAGAATGCGGATTGCTTTTAGGCCTGCCGGGACGTACCTCATCAGCAAAAAGATCGTGGGTAATACGATCAAATGATTCTTTTGCCATTATTTTACCTAAAAGTATTTGTTTAATTTGTAGTTAGATGCACTAGATTGTTTCTGTGCTGATCCAGACTATTTCGATAATTGCTTTGGATATAAAACCGATGCAGCCGAAAAACAGGACTGCCCATACGACGTTACGTCCAAATTTCGGCACATTACCGCGTTTTAATACATCTTGAATGGAGAGTCCTATCAGCAGAAAAAGCAGCAGATAAAAACCGTACAGGCCGATTGTTTCAATTTGTTCAGTATATTCTTGCAACATAAAACCAGCTTCATTCAAAAAAGAGGAATATAGCATATCCCCAAAGAACTTGAAATGCAGATTCAGGGTAATGTTTAATAACTATTTGTCGTTAAAATGCGTTGAAACACTACTTTTTAAGCCTCTCTGCTATAAAAGCTGGTTAATTAAAAAACTGGCTGACCAGGCGATTAAATGTTTTTGCTTTTTCAGCGTGTAGCCAATGCCCTGTATTATCAATTACTTTTGCTTTTGCTTTAGGAAAGTAGCGTAAAATATCTGCCTGATTCTCCGGGAGAATGTAATCTGATTTTGCGCCCTTAATAAACAGCGTTTGTTTATTAAATATATTTTCAGAAGGCAGCCAGCCTCTTATTGAGTGGTAATTTTTGTACATAGCCGCTAAATTAAACTGCAGCTGATAACCATCCTGCTTCTTCTGTAATGATTTAAGCAGAAACTGGCGAATTTCCGGCGTTTGTACATATTCACTGAGCAGCTGTTCCGCTGCTTGTCTGCTTTCTATATGCTGATCTGCAACAACCCGCAGACCCGCAAAAACGTCACTGTGTTTATCTGGATAATTAATGGGGGCGATATCAGCGACAACGATTTTATTGATGCGCTCTGGATGAAGTAAAGCACAGGTCATCGCCACCTTACCGCCCATTGAATGTCCGACAATTGAAAATGATTCAATATTGAGGAAATCTGCCAGTTCAAAAATATCTTCAGCCATCTCCTGATAAGACATGTCTGCACAATGAGGGCTTTTTCCGTGGTTACGTAAGTCGACATTAACCGTGTTATGGGTCTTCTGCAGAGCCTTTGCTAATAGAGATAGATTTGATAAACTGCCGAATAATCCGTGAATGATAAAAACAACCTCACATTTTTGCTCACTTTCATTTAAAGCTGTTTGTTTTTGTTGGTAATTAAGTAGCATAAGATTCTATTTTAAGTGAAAATATGTGGGATTATCGAATTACAGATGTCATAACTCAAGCATAATCTCTGTTGAGTTTAACATAGTTGTTACATTGGCAGTGTTTCCCCAATATCGAGCACTGTTAATGAGACTTATCGAAATAATATGATTGTCTGATTAGCGCTGCGTAGTAAACGTCAATGGTTATGTAAAAAGCGAATGGTGAAAGAATGAAACAAATTGAAATAGAAGACGACCTTTATAAATATATTCTGACTAATATAGAGGCTTTTGGTGAAACGCCTTCACAAATATTGCGTCGATTACTTTCTCTGCCGGCTGCTGCTGATGAAAATACACTGCCGCAGCTTGCTGCTGAAAAACCTGAGCCTGTTGTTTCTGTTTCGGAGCCGGTTTATTCCTCTCCAGAAAGTGAGATTAAAGCGAATCCGCCTGCTGTACCTCACACTTCTGCACCTTCATTAAGTGAACCGCTTGCACATGGTGTAGAAGTTTTATTTGATAGTGAGGCTTTTAAATTAGAATCCGTTGTGACTAATAAATTTATGATGATGCTGACCGCGATGTATTATGAAAATAAAGACCGCTTTGTAGAAGCAGCTGAAAAAACCAAAGGGCGCACCCGTGATTATTTAGGGCAAAATTTATCTGCATTATTAGCATCTGACAACCAGGAAGAGCTTGCTTTATTTAAAGCCAGTAAACCTCGTGCAATTCCTAATACCCCGTTTTGGGTGATTACAAATGCCAACACCGGCAGAAAACGTATTATTTTAACGCAGATGATGGCTTGTATGGGATATCCGCATCATCTGATTGAGCGCATAAAAGAAGAAATTTAATACCGCCTGAACTACTTCAATATGCTGACTTAGGCATATTGGGGGACTGGGCATAACAAGTTACATGATTATCTAGTAAGCATATTTATAGAAACATTTTTATTTATATTTTTGAGGTAGTAACAATTATGGCAATTCATCCACGCGCGGGTAAAACTGCACAAGCAAGTGATTTAGTAGACATTCCGAAATTAGTGTCAGCTTATTATATCAATATTCCTGATGTGAGCATTGCAAGCGAGCAGGTTGCATTCGGTACTTCAGGGCACCGAGGCTGTTCATTTAAGAACGCTTTCACTGAACTGCATATCTTAGCAATCAGCCAGGCATTAGCTGAATACCGTATCGAACAAGGATATACAGGGCCTATGTTTATCGGCAAAGACACACATGCTTTGTCTGAGCCGGCATTTGCTTCTGCAGTACAGGTTTTAGTTGCTAACGGCATTAAAGTGATTGTACAGGCAGGCGGCGGTTATACTCCTACTCCTGTTATCTCTCATGCTATTCTGCAGTACAACAATGAAAATCCTGATAATTTAGCTGACGGTATTGTTATTACGCCTTCTCATAATCCACCGGAAGACGGCGGCTTTAAATATAACCCGCCAAACGGCGGTCCGGCAGACAGCGATGTTACTAAAATCATCCAGGATCGTGCTAATCAGATATTAGATGACCAGTTTGATGATATTAAGCAGTGGGACTTCTCTGAAGCAATGGAGTCTGAGTTTGTTGAAGAGTATGACTACATTCAGCCTTATGTGGATGATCTTAAAAACGTACTTAATGTAGAAGCGATTGCAAAAGCGGGTATCAAAATCGGCGTTGATACATTAGGCGGTTCAGGTGTTGCGTACTGGCCTGTGATTGCTAAAACCTACGGTTTAGATATCGAAGTGGTTAACGATCGCGTTGATCCTACTTTCTCTTTCATGACCCTGGATAAAGATGGAAAAATCCGTATGGATTGTTCTTCTCCTTATGCAATGGCTGGTTTAATCGAACTTAAAGACAAGTTTGATGTTGCTATTGCTAACGATCCGGATTACGACCGCCATGGTATTGTTACTAAAAGTTCAGGCCTGCTGAACCCTAACCATTACCTTGCTGTTGCCATTAACTACTTGTTTAAACACAGAACAGACTGGCCTCAAGATGCAATTGTCGGTAAAACGCTGGTTTCAAGTTCGATGATCGACCGTGTTGTGGTTGAGCTTGAGCGCGAAATGTCAGAAGTACCGGTTGGTTTTAAATGGTTTGTTGACGGACTTTATGAAGGTAAGCTTGGTTTCGGTGGTGAAGAAAGTGCCGGAGCATCATTCCTGCGTAAAGACGGAACAGTATGGAGCACAGATAAAGACGGTATTATCTTAGCGCTGCTGGCTGCTGAGATTATTGCTGTAACAGGTAAAGATCCAGGTGAACACTACGCTGAATTTACTGAAAAATTCGGCTCCCCTATTTATCAGCGTTTTGATGCGCCGGCAACACCGGAGCAGAAAGCGGTACTGGCAAACTTAAGCCCTGAAATGGTTGAAGCTGAAACACTAGCCGGCGAAAGAATCACTGCAAAACTGACTCATGCATCGGGTAATGGTGCGGCTATCGGCGGTTTAAAAGTGACAACTGAAAACGGCTGGTTTGCTGCTCGTCCGTCTGGTACAGAAAATATCTATAAAATTTACTCTGAGTCATTTATCGGTGCAGAGCATATCGCTGAAATCCAGAAAGAAGCGCAAGAAATTGTTGCTCAGGCATTTGCTAAAGGCGGTTTATAGAAACACTTTAAAACAGTGTTATAAATAAACAGAGCGAAGGTTATTCACCTTCGCTTTTTTTTGTGCTGTAAACCGTGTGATTTTATTCTCCCATTTTTGATCTACGATATTTTTTAAGTCAGTGTAAGTTGATAACAAGCCTAATGAGCTACTGATCTGCATCAATATATGATGCTTTTTTTAAATGAGTTTCCCTCTTGTTTTAGCCCGTCTCAGCAGTTGTACTCTGCTTAAAAAATGCTTTTTGTGTTAATTAGTGTGATCTTGGTCGTAATTAGTTATGTCGGAAATTTCAGAGTGCGCCTGGTTACTTATAGTATAAACATCGTCTACCCCCGGGCTACGCCCATGTGATTTTTTTTACTTTATATATAAAGAGTTACAGTATTTTATTGTGCTTTTTCCTGCATCATAAAAGCACTGTAATTTCTTTAGATTAATAATTATTTCAAGGAGGGGGGGCGTAGAAAATAGGAGGGTGACGATTAATTCAGCGGGTACTATTGTTTAGCTACATTTTTAAAGTTAATAAACAAAGACTTGAGGAAAATGTAAAGAATCACAAAATAGTGGTAATTGAATGATCTTTATACTAAGTTGATTATTCAACTCTAATCAGCAGCAAATCATCAAGTTGATGAAAATTGCGCTATTTATTAAATATATGGAAATGTAGGTGTCTCATGGCGACTAAAACGAATCAAGCAAAAGCAACTGTAAAGAAAACCGCAGTGAAAAAAACAGCTGCGAAGAAATCAAGTGCCGTAAAGGCAGCCGAGCATGAAGCTCCAGTGTTTATTGATTGTACTAGTGAAGAAATGCAAAAGGCAATTGTTGAGCGTTTACGTAAAGGTTTAGGTACGGACAGCGATAAAGCGAACAATAAAGCATGGTGGAATGCAACTTGTTACGCAGTAAATGAAGTCGTTTTCGATAAGCTGACAAAAACTCAGCAGAATCACGCAGGAAAAGATGTACGTTCAGTAAACTACTTATCTCTTGAATTCTTAATGGGTCGTTTACTTTCAAACAACCTGCATAACCTAGAGCTGTTCAAAGTAGCCGAAGAAGCATTAAAAGGCCTAGGTAAAGACTTATACGAAATTTGTGATGAAGAGCCGGATATGGCACTGGGTAATGGCGGTCTGGGTCGTCTTGCTGCATGTTTCATCGATTCTCTAGCAACACTTGGTTACCCTGCAATCGGTTACGGTATCCATTATGAACATGGTTTATTCGCACAGTCATTCCAGGACGGCCGTCAGATTGAGCGTCCTGATACATGGCGTGAATACGGCAACCCTTGGGAAATCTGCCGTCCTGAATCTATTCAGCATGTACCGTTATATGGTTATGTTGAAACTGTTTTTGATGAAGAAGGTGGTTCACACAAAGTATGGCATGCCGGTCAGAAACTAAAAGGTGTGCCATGGGATGTGCCGATTGTTGGTTACGGTGCTAAAACAGTTAATATTTTACGTCTATGGGAAAGCCGCGCCGATGAAGCGTTCGACTGGGACGTATTTAATGCCGGTGGTTATGTTGATGCTCAGGCAGAAAAATCACAAGCAGAAACAGTTTCAAAAGTACTATACCCGAATGATGAAACCCAAGAAGGTAAAGAGTTACGTTTAGTTCAGCAGTACTTCTTCTGTGCTTGTTCTGTTAAAGATATTCTACGCCGCTTTAAACGTGCTAATAATGACTGGACTAAGCTGGCAGAGAAAGTTGCGATTCAGTTAAATGATACGCATCCGACAATCGCTATCCCTGAACTAATGCGCATCTTGGTTGATGAAGAGCGTCTAGATTGGGATTTCGCATGGTCACTTTGTCAAAAAGTCTTCGCATACACAAACCACACTCTATTGCCTGAAGCACTAGAAAAATGGTCTGTAAGCCTGTTTGAAAAAGTATTACCTCGTCACCTTGAGATCATTTATGAAATCAACCGTCAGTTCTTAAACTTAGTTGAAGAGAAATGGCCTGGCGATGACCAGAAAAAAGTTAAGCTTTCTATCATTGAAGAAGAAGGTGAGCGTAAAGTACGCATGGCAAACCTATGTGTTGTTACATCTTTTAAAGTAAACGGTGTTGCTGCCGTGCACTCTGAGCTGGTTAAAACTGACCTGTTCCCAGAGTTCCATGAGCTGTTCCCGACTAAACTGGTTAACGTTACAAACGGTGTGACACCACGCCGCTGGTTAAAAGCATGTAACCCTAAACTTGCTTCACTATACGATGACGAAGTCGGCGCTGACTGGGTTGTAAATCTTGATAAACTGCGTGGTGTATTACCTAAAGCACAAGATGTTGCGCTGCAGAAACGCTTCATGGATATCAAGAAAGACAACAAACTTGAACTAGCTAAAATCATTAAAGATCTGACTGGTGTTGAAGTTTCTGCTGATGCTATCTTTGATATTCAAATCAAACGTCTGCACGAGTACAAACGTCAGCAGCTGAATATGATTCATATTTTAACGCTGTACAAACGTCTGCTAGACAACCCTGATTACGATATGGTTCCACGTGTATTTGTATTCGGCGCAAAAGCTGCACCGGGTTACCATATGGCTAAACAGATTATTTACGCACTAAACAAAATTGCTGATAAAGTAAATAATGATGAGCGCGTGAAAGGTAAACTGAAAGTTGTATTCTTACCAAACTACCGTGTATCACTTGCTGAGAAACTATTCCCGGCTGCTGATATCTCTGAGCAGATTTCAACTGCGGGTCTAGAAGCATCTGGTACTGGTAACATGAAATTCGCAATCAACGGTGCATTAACTGTTGGTACTATGGACGGCGCGAATATCGAAATGGCAGAAGAGATTGGTGCTGAGCACATGTTTATCTTCGGTCTAAGTGTTGCAGAAGTGAAAGAGCTGAAGGAAAGCGGTTATAAACCTTATGACTACTACTACGCTAACCCTGAGTTAAAAGCAGTATTAGACTGGTTAGATTCTGACTTCTTTACACCAGGACACCCAGGTGCATTATCAGACATCAAACGCACTCTGCTTGAAGGCGGTGATGAGTACCTATGTCTAGCTGATTACGCATCATACTGTAAAGCGCATCAGGACATTGACGAGACTTACCGTAACAAGTCACTATGGGCTGAGAAAGTAATTCTTAACTCTGGTGCGATGGGTAAATTCAACTCAGACCGTTCAATTGAAGATTACGCAAACACTATCTGGGACTTAGAAAAGTACCCGTTAGCTTAATATTCTCTTAAACAGTTAAAGTTAAAAGGCGATAATTAATTATCGCCTTTTTTTTTGCTTAAAGCGCAGTATAATCAGTGGCATATTTTATTTATATACGACCGGGGAGGTTGTTATGTCTCAAGATAAAAATGCAGATGATGTATGTGAAGCGTGTGGAACTATTGTTGAACTAGGCAGTGTTATTGCTGAAGATGATACTGTGCTGGTATTACCGTTTAGCGGTGCAGATCAGGAAAGTGTTGACCTGCTTGCTAAAAAGTATATTGATGCGGCAACGGCGCGTTTTGCAACCGTTCAGGTAAGCAAAAAAGAAACAACGGCTGAAAGCGGTGTGAGCTGTGAAGTTTCACTGCAGTTTGAATGTACTGCTGAAAAATTGATTTTTGAAATGGGTCTAAGCGCTATTTAAGTGTTTTCCTTATCGAATACGGCGGGAAACAATTCTCCGCTGTTACAAAAGAGCCTGCATTGCCGGCTCTTTTTTTTGCCTGTTATTAAACTTAATTTCTTCTTTTCCAGCTTAAGGGTTTATACTACGCGTTTGAAACTTTAATTACCTTTTTTTGGAGAATGCTTTGCTCATTGATGATTTACCCGTTGACCGCCGTTTAATTATTTCACTATCTCACTTGGGATTTACTGAAACGACACAAATTCAAGCGGATGCAATTCCAATTGCTGTTGCAGGAAAAGATTTACTGGCATCATCAAAGACGGGTTCGGGTAAAACTTTGGCATTTCTGCTTCCAGCTATGCAGCGTGTTTTAAAAACGCGTGCGTTGACTAAACGCGATCCGCGTGTATTAATTCTCACACCGACACGAGAACTGGCCAAACAAGTGTATTCACAACTGCGTTTACTGGTGGCTAATACCAGTTTGAAATCTACCTTAGTGCTAGGCGGTGAAAACTTTAACGATCAGGTTAAAGCGCTGGATAAAGACCCGCACTTTGTTGTCGGTACACCCGGACGAATTGTTGATCATCTTAAAAAAGGCCTATTACACCTTCATGGCTTAGAGCTGTTAATCTTAGATGAAGCGGACCGTATGCTGGATTTAGGTTTTGCTGAGCAGTTAAAAGCAATTAACGAAGAAGCAAGCCACAGATTACGCCAGACGTTATTATTTTCTGCCACGCTTGGTCATGCTGAAGTGAATGAATTTGCCGGCGAATTATTAAAAGCACCGGTGAGGATTGCCGTTGGTGAAGAAAATCAGCAGCACAGTGAGATATCACAGCGTTTTTATCTTGCCGATAATTTAAATCAGAAAGAAAAGTTACTGTTTCACTTTGTTAAAAATGAAAGTGCAAAACAGATTATTATTTTCACTGCGACCCGTAAAGATACCGAACGTTTAAGTGAAGTCTTAACTGAAAAAGGCTTCAGCACACTTGCGCTGCATGGTGACTTAACGCAGAACAACCGCAATAAAATAATGGATTCATTTTCACGCGGTAAAGAGAAGATACTGGTAACAACGGATATTGCCTCTCGCGGCCTGGATCTGCTTAATGTCAGCCACGTTATCAACTTCGACATACCTAAGCATACCGAAGAGTATATCCACCGTATCGGCCGTACTGGTCGTGCTGGTGAGAAGGGCGATGCGATTTCAATTATCGGTCCTAAAGACTGGGTTAATTTCAAAAAAGTTGAAGAGTTTGTACAGCAGCATATCAGCTTTGATCGTGTTGAAGGTATCAAACCAAAATTTAAAGGTATTAAAGAAGTTCTCGCAAAACCGGTTAAGAGTGCCGCAGCAGATAATGCCGGCAAAAAGAAAGTGATTAAGAAAAAGCCGAAAGTTAAAGCGGCTCCAAATAAAACCTTCCATGAAGCGAAGGATGTCGGTTTTGCGCCGATGCGCCGCAAAAAGAAAACTGAAGAGTAATATAAAGGCCGTTCAAATGTAATTGAACGGCCTTTTTTACAACCCCTTAATAAGACTGCTGTACGGTCAGCTTAGTGCTGCTGATGAACAGTCTGACTACCTGTCTTAACCGTTCCTACTTTAATGGTATGAAATACTGCGATTCTTCGTCTGATTGCTATAACTGTGCTTAGAAAAAGCTGCGGGTTATGCGACAACTTTTTCTCTGTTTTCAAGGTATTCTTCGACTGACTGCAGCAGAGTTTCATCGGCGACTTTTAAAATGTTAAACATCAGCCAGAGGTGCGGATCATTGTCATACCAGCGGCGGCGATTACAGTCGAAGGGGAACTCAAAAGCTTTTTCATAAGAAAGCAGGCTTAGGTCATGTTTCTTCACCAGATCTATTATCTCTTTTACGATAGGCTCCCTAACTTTCTGATGCATCTCTTTAAATTCATTCAGTTGTTTTCTTAAATTCGGGTGTTTGTCATACCATCTAGTCATTATTGTTTTCCTATTTTTGGGACTATCTATGCTGTTTGAAAACAGATAAAAACGGCTAGGTGGATGCCTTCTGTTTAGAAATAATCTTGTCAGTGCTTGATGTTGAAAGATAAATCCTGACTAAGAATCTCTAGAGCCTGTATTGAATGTAGTATAAAAATCCATCAGGAGGCTATTTAGAGTGGTTTTATCAAAAAAAAATATATTAAAAGGGTGGGCTGCCAGTAAGCATCTTTTAGAGGGGGGGCGGAAGTAGGGCGAATATCGGCAGCAGATAGACGAATTGTTTGAGGATAAAATGCAGACTCAGGCAGGAAAGTATATTTTGCAGAACCACGCGATCTACTCGTGATGGATATATACGGGCAAATAGTGATGAAGACCTCGCCCCTGACATTATTGACAGGTAAGTATTTGATAAAAATAATGGAACGGTTTATTTTTTGTTAGGGCGATAAAATAAGGGGATTGTTATGGTAGCCAATATCTTTGAAGAGATTACCAGTGGGTATGCGCTTGAAAAGTATTCAGATAGAAATCGTTTATTGGGGGAAGCTGTTCCCTATATTGGGGAAGCCAGGCAAAGCGCATCGGATCCCGGCAAGGTTTTTTTGCGCCTGAGTCCCTTATCAAGTAACGGTGAGCTGCTTGAGTTCAAAACCGAAGATGTTTTATTTGCCGAAAATGTAGAAACCGTGGCCGATAAAGAGGGGGAAACATTTCAGATTGTTAAAATATGGGTTCGTATCGGCAGTATTGGTATCAGACTTGAACCATTCTCCGTACAGGATTATTCAAATGTTTTAGACAAAGGTTTTGATGCCTTAACCAATGACTAGTGAAATAACAAATTAGAATGCTTTCTGCATACAGGAAAACCTGCAAAACGCGGGTTTTTTTATGCCTGAAATTTACCTAAAAGAAGAGAAATACCCCAAGTGTTCGAAGGTGTCTTCTTAGGTATCTGCTGCTTATACCAATTCCACTAAGTAGATGATCTATTTAGGCGTAAGGAAAATGGATGAAAACAAGACATTGATTACAGTAACTAGTTGTTCTAATTGCAAAATCAATAACGAAGCCAGTATTCATTTTAACAAGCGTAAATGAATAGATAATTAATGGATTTGGTATTAATGTAAGTGACAAAAACATGAATAAAGGTATTTGAACTATTGAGTGCTGCTGCGTTCGAAGATGTACACTTGAGTAAGGAAGCTCCATTGGAGCGGTTATTATTTTGTTGTAATTAGGCCGAAATTTCACTTAATTGTAAGAACGACTTAGGAGTATTCAATGATGAGTTTTTTTTAAACTAAGTAAGTGGATAGATAAAATAGAAGAATTTAGTCTGCAGGAAAAGAAAATGCGCAGAGAATATCGTTTAGGCGAAGTCTATTATTGATTAGCAGGTGAACTTTGCTTCTATAGGGTATTAAAAACACAAAAAGGCCGCCGATTCGGCTGCCTTTAGAGAGTTTGTACAAAGTGGGTATATGAAAATACCTAAGAGTAGAGTAAAGGTCGGTAATTATATTACCTTGCTATTATTTACCAGACAGTAAATCTGGGTTGGTCACTAGGTTTCTCACGCCATGTGCATGATCTTCGTCAAATACATTACCTTCAAGCCATTTGCCAACACTTTCAATACTTACTTTAGCAACTTTAGGGCGAACGCTCCAAGATACTTGGAAAGGTGAGCCTTTTTCATTGTAGCTCGGGCCAGTTGTTGAGCCGCTATATTCCACAGCAGTACCGGTATTATTTGGAATGTTAAGGGCTTGTTGATAACCAGCTTTTAATCCGTGAGCTGTTAATTCTGAAAAGTTTAATGCATCGGTATCATTAACTAATACGTATACCTGCGTTTCTACACGTAGTTGTGGATTACCAGTTGATTCATCTAAACAAGCGCCTAATGTTGGACCTGGTTCAACCTGTGCCGTCGAGTGTACATAGTGGACTTCAATAGTATCGCCTGGATATAAATTACCATGCTCGCTCGCACCAATATCATTTTTAAGTGGTGCTAATTCAGCCTTGCTTAACTTACCTGAGTAAACATAACCACTATTGTAACCCTGACCATCTCCGTTACCTGCATATTTAGTAAATTCACCACCTTTATGTTCAGCATTTTTATGAAAATGTATGTTACATAGATTCATTGATGTATAGGCGGGGCTGTTTCCAAAAACACGTTGATTACTTCCTTTTATTGAATCGATATCACGTGGTGATTGCGGGCCAAAACCTTTACCTTTAGTATTTTCAGCTAATTCAGAACGCTGCTTCTCAATTACTTTATCAGATACTTGCTCATATTTTTCTGAGTGGGAGTCTGCTGCATTTACTACGTTTGGTAATAGTGCGGCCGTGGCACAAAGAATAAATACTTGTTTTTTCATGGTGTAGTTTCCTTATACTCATAAAGAGCTAGTGTTATCGAAGGGGCATAAATACTGCAGTACAGTTAGATTGTAAACATACAAGATATAAAATATATAATATTTTATATCATAGCTTTAAAATTCATACACTTAATACCAATATGGTAAATAGTCGTTTTCCTGATCACGTACGGTCAAATAGCTGAATCTACATTTTTTTTCTATCCAAATACTCATGTCTGCATTATCTTTTCATCAGGTTATTTTGCCGTCTCAATAAATTGAGGATATCCAATAGTTTTTAAATCATAAGTAAATAATTAAATATATGAATCTCTTATTTTTAGTTAACGATGATGGAGAAAATTTAATGGAGGTTTAACTAATGCCAGTTAAAACAAAGATTACGGCAGCGAAGATACTATCAGCGCTTACATGGATTTTTGAGATTGAAACAAAGCCGTTAACTATCAAAGAAGTGCTGAACATTGGTGATCACATGAAACTATTTAAGCTGGGTGCAGAAGAGGTAGGGTTGTGTTTGAGTATTGGTACGAAAGGCTTTGATGGTGAATACATAATCATTTGATAAAAGTAAGGTAGGAATGTAAAGTGCGTTTAATTTATGGTTGATGGGCACCTTCCTGTGGAAGCATGGAAGTTTTCCGTCTAATAAGACGTTATGCATTTAGGAAGAGTCTCGCAAATGATTGAACAATATTTAAGCGCACTTATTATTATTTTTTTGCCAACTAGGCTTGCCAATAAAGTGTTTGGTAGAACTATGTCACCTATTAAGGCTGCTTTGGCATCGTTTATATCAATATCACTTTTAGTTTTGGCGATTAGTCCTTTAACAATGGGGATTTGGATGGGCTTTATTACTTACATACCTTGTTTAATTTTTATTTTTCTGGTCGATATATATAAAGCAAAAACAAAAGTGCCTGCTGATAATGAAAATGAGGATATTCAGTAACTACAAAGGCCATAAGGGTCCTGTAAATAATTGGCTCTTTTCAAGAATATTGTTGCTAGCTTTTTTATCTACACCTAACTCTTTGTAAAGATTAAAATTGCGGTTATTTTTGTGTTTTCATAACACATTGTAATTTAATCGTTAATAGGTGCGACAACAGTTAACTGGAACAGAGCCAAATAATTCTGTGCATCTAAAAATAAAAAGCAGCTCACCATAGGTAAGCTGCTATAGCTCGTAAGAATGTTTGTCTATCGGTTATTAATCTTCAATAAAAGTATCAGCAATTTCATTCATTTGCTCAACTTGTACAGGTGCGGTCTCAGCTTCAGCAGCTCCTACCGCCCAAACCATAACACCACCATACCCTAAAGCTTGTTGCTCTAAAGTTTTTGCTTTGATGGTCTCCATTGATTCAATGAAACGCCCGGTAGGCCCCCACTGTTCGCCAATCGATACACCCAAAATAATTTTATCTGCATCAAGGTATTGCTCTAGATTGCTTAACGCTATTTTCCAGTCATAATCAACACCTTGAATTCCAGCATCATAAGCCATAACCTGATAGCTAGTCAGGTCTATATTATTATCTTTAATACTGCTAAGAACTTTTGTCAATCCGCCCGCATAATGTGTTCCGGCTGGGTAGCTGCAGCCTTGTTCGAAAGAACTTACATTTTGGCAAGATGGGTCATCACCCGCAGTGTGCATCCCAGTCAGCATTATTATTTTATCTCCGTTATTTGTAGAGTAATGATTGATGGTTTGAGCTATATTCTCAGACCACACCTCGTCCTTTTCCATACCAGCAGGCTCTATATCTATATCTACTCCATCTAGAGTGACATAACCTTGTTTTGTATAACTGCCAATATCATTTTTTAAATAAACAGGGAATTTTTCATGGGTTATATCAATGAGGGCATTGGAAAAACTTTCTACGTTGTTAGTGTCTTTCAATAGATCCCACATGGCATTATAGGTCGCTCCACCAAAAGATAAGACAACATTTGTCTCTGGAGAATGGTACTTTTTAGAGGTCCAGTTCAAATAGGATGCATCGACCCAGTCGACTACCTCAGGTGTGTTTTCTCCTCGATACTGAAGAAGAGAATCAGAGCCAATCACTGTAAAATCATCTATAACTTGAGCAAAAGCCAAATTTATTGTATTTGTTTTATCAGTCAATAAACTCATCTCGGCGTCGCTAGTGCCCCAAGATGTCCAATAAGGATTAAAGGTATCTGTCACTTCTGATGGCGTGTAAACTAAAATATTAGAAGTATTACTTACTTCTTGATGGCCAAGCTTCGTCGTGACTTGAGTTGACACCTTATAATCAGCGTCAGCCAGGCCTCCCTTGATCACGAGAACATAAGGTTGTTCAAGAGCTTGACCAACAATCTCTCCATCAATTAAAAAATCAACCTGTGCAATACTATCCTCGGGATTAAAGGTAGTTGTTACCGCTCTAATCGTAATATCCTCTCCAGACTCTATGCGTTCACCATCCAAGGGCTCTAACATTCTAATAGCCGGCAGCTCCGTTTCAACGACGGTAATATTGTTACTTTCACCAACCGAACTATTTGATTCATTATCGTCAGCAAACACTAAAATTGAATATTTTCCGGCGTTGAGACCCGAATAAGTCGTTTCGTATGGTGCTTCGAGTACTCGTTCAATTAAAGTTTCTTGATTGGCTGCATCAACGATGTAGAAATCAACAAAAGCAATACCGGCGTCATTAGGATCTGTAACCTCTGCACTAACCTCAAAATCCTCTTCCGAGCGAACAAATGGAGGCGAGGTTACATCAACTTCAGGGATAGTCGCCACATCACAGGTTCCTAGGTGATCCCACGCTTCATCTCCATAAAATGTTCCTGGTACGTATGCTGGATCAACACACCAAGGACTATAAGGCCATTCTCGACATTCATATAAGTTGTCAGCATGTTGAACAAGATCTCCTGATACTGCATTTGGGTAATGATCACTCCATTCCGGCACGTCTGTACAATCAGCCGCTGATAGTCCGAAAGAGAATATGGCTGCCAGCCCTACTGTTAATCTTAAACTCGTTTTATTTATACTCATTTTATTTCCTTAAAATTTCATCAAAAAGAAAATACTACTTTGTGAGTGTGATGTTCACGGCAGGATTGTATCCATAAGTAGGTATTGTTGATAATGAGGTTTTGTTGTTTTTAGGTATAGATTATATTTTTAAAAGAAAGATCAAATAAATGTGTGATCAATAATGTTTAACAATCATCTTGATGAGTTGTGAAAAAGGGGATGTTTGAAGTTTTTTGTGTCGTAATTACCCTTCTAGTATCATGCTAACCTGAAACTGCTTAATCTAACGGCATTGCACAATGATATGAGTTTTTATTACAACAAAGAAAGTTGTGCTTTAAATTATACCAAACTGATTAACTAAATGGTCAGTTTTAGGCGTAGGAAAAATTGATACTAGCAAGGCATTAATTGATGTAACTAGTGCCTTTTCCAATTAATTTTGATTAGTTGACTTTATAAGTTTGCCGTGCGCTTTGTTAAGTTTTGAACGTGCGGCATCTACATCGAACATCCAGTTTATCGTTTCTTTTTTCTCATTGCGTTTAAGCGCCCAAGCGGATAACTCCCGTTTTAATGTATCCATGTCCGGTATGCGCCTGTCCAGACACTGTTTACTCATAACTCCAATCTCTATTTCCGCCATATTCAGCCAGCTGGCATGCTTCGGAGTGTAATGAAATTCCAGTTTGTTAAGTATTCTTCGCGCTTCTTCCGGCGGGTGGGCTTTATAAAGTGCCCCTGG